>JBJMKO010000001.1:0-4691 GCA_045805805.1 Solirubrobacterales bacterium
GCGAAGTAGTGGGTGGCAAGGGCCAGGGCCGAGAAGACCCCCCAGAGGACGAAGTCGCGGCGCGCGCCGCGATCCAGCGCCCGCACGAAGTAGATAGCCGAGAGCGCTGTGAGCAGAGCGAACAGCGCATAACCCCGAGCCTCCTGCGAGTACCAAACCAACATCGGATTAACAGCAACCAACGCCGCGGCCACAATCCCGGCGGCACCGCGGCCGACGGGCCTAAAACCGGAGCCGGGCGCCGGTTTTAGGCCCGTCGGCGGGGTTGCGAGGGCGGTGGCTAGTAGGTAGGCGACTGGGATGGTGGCTATGCCTGCCAGGGCCGAGATGGAGCGCAGGCCGAACTCTCCGGTGCCCGTCACCTGGGTCCAGAGCCAGGCGAGGGCGTAGTAGAGCGGCGGCGCCGACTCGCTGGAGCCGACCGCTTCCATCGCCTGCCAGAAGTCGCCGGGCAGGATCCGGGTGGCGGTGACGATCTCGTCGTGGTGGTAGCTCTGGATGCCTAGCGTGACGAAGCGCAGCACGGCGCCGCACGCCGTCAGCCCGGCGACGATCCAGAAGGTGCGTGAGCGGGCCCGCACCATCTGCCCGATCGCCTCCCGATAAGTCGACAGGCTGCTCCTGCCCAGGGCTTCCGCGGCCTCCATACGGTTAGGCGAGCGCCGCTTCGATCGCCTTGGAGACCTCGTCCAAGTAGACGAACTCCAGCTCGCTGCGCTCCCGCTCAGGCATCTCTGCCACGTCGCCCTCGTTTCGCTCCGGCACCAGCACGAGTTTGATCCCGGCCCGCTGCGCTGCCAGCGACTTCTCCTTCAGCCCGCCGATCGGCAGCACCTGGCCGGTCAGGGTCACCTCGCCGGTCATTGCGACATCGTTGCGAACGGGCCGGCCGCTGATCAGGGAGGCCAGCGCCACGGTCATCGCCACCCCCGCCGAGGGCCCATCCTTGGGCACGGCGCCGGCGGGCACGTGGATGTGGATGTCGTGCTCGGCAAACCACTCCTCGCCGAGGTCCGGTGCCGCCTCGCTCCAGTGGCCGCGCACGTAGGAGAGCGCCGCCTGCGCCGACTCCTTCATCACGTCGCCAAGCTGGCCTGTGATCGTCAGCTTGCCGGCCCCCGGCATCGAGGTCGCCTCGATGAAGAGGACGTCGCCGCCGGTGGGGGTCCAGGCCAGGCCGGTCGCGACACCGGGGACCTTGGTGCGTCGCCGCTGCTCGGCGAAGACGCGGCGGCGGCCAAGCAGCTCGCGGGCGCGCTTGGCCGAGACCTTGACCTTGCCGTTGCCCTTGCCCTCGGCGACTTCACGCGCGACTTTGCGACAGATCGTGCCGATCTGGCGCTCGAGGTTGCGCACGCCGGCCTCACGGGTGTACTCCTCGACGATCGCGATCAGGGCCGGATCGGCAAACTCGATCTGGGAGGACTTGAGGCCGTTGGCCTCGATCTGGCGCGGGACCAGATAGCGGCGAGCGATGTGCTTCTTCTCCTCCAGGGTGTAGCCGGCCAGCTCGATCGTCTCCATCCGGTCCTGCAGCGGGCCGGGGATCGTGTCGAGCACGTTGGCGGTGGCGATGAACATCACCTCGGAGAGGTCGAACTCGAGGTCGAGGTAGTGGTCGCGGAAGGAGTCGTTCTGGGCGGGGTCGAGCACCTCGAGCATCGCCGAGGCGGGGTCGCCGCGGAAGTCGGCGCCCATCTTGTCGATCTCGTCGATCATGAAGACGGGGTTGCGCGAGCCGGCGTCGCGCAGGGCGCGGACGATCGTCCCCGGCATGGCGCCGATGTAGGTGCGGCGGTGGCCGCGGATCTCGGCCTCGTCACGGACACCGCCGACCGAGATCCGCTCGAACTCGCGGCCCAGCGCTTTGGCGATCGAGCGGCCGAGGCTGGTCTTGCCGACGCCCGGCGGGCCGACGAAGCAGAGGATCGGACCGGGCGAGTCCGGCTTCAGCTTGCGCACCGCCAGGTACTCGAGGATGCGGTCCTTGACCTTCTCCAAGTCGTAGTGATCGGCGTCGAGCACCTCGCGGGCGTGGGGGATGCCGAGGTCGTCCTCGGTCTGCACCGACCAGGGCAGCTCGGTCAGCCACTCCAGGTAGGTGCGGATGACGCCGTGCTCAGCCGCCGCCGGCGGCAGTTTCTCCAGCCGCGAGAGCTCGCGGTCGGCGGCCTTCTGCGCGTGCTCAGGCAGTTTCGCCGCCTCGATTTTCTCGCGCAGCTCGTTGACTTCGGCCTGCTGCTCGTCGCCCTCGCCGAGCTCGTCCTGGATCGCTTTCAGCTGCTGGCGCAGGAAGAACTCGCGCTGCCCCTTGTCGATCTCCGACTCCACCTGCGACTGGATCTGGGTGCCGAGCTGGACGACCTCGAGCTCGCGGGCGAGGATCTGGGAGAGGTGGCGGAGCCGGCCGACCACCTCGACCTCCTCGAGCAGCTTCTGCTTCTCCTCGGTGGAGATGCGCAGGGCGCCGGCGATCAGGTGGGCGAGCGCCGCCGGGTCGTCGAGGTTGGCGACTGCCATCTGCAGCTCCTCGGGCAGGTAGGGGATCTGCTCGATGATCTCCGAGAAGGTGCGCTGCACGTTGCGGGTCAGCGCCTCCAGCTCAGGGCCGTCCTCGACCACGTCGGGCAGCTCGGCGATCCGCGCCACCAGGTAGGGCTCCTCGGCGACGTAGGGGCCGAGGCGAACCCGCTGGGTGCCCTGGACGAGGATGCGAAGGGATCCGTCGGGGACCTTGAGCATGCGGGCGACGACGCCGACGACGCCGATCTCGTAGAGGCCGCTGGGGCCGGGCTCCTCGTTCTCGGGGTCGCGGGCGGCGACCATCGCCAGCATCCGGTTGGCGCCGAGCACGTCGTTGACCAGCTTGATCGAGCGCTCCTGGCCAACCGCGAGCGGGGTCAGGGTCTCAGGAAAAGTGACGGTCTCACGCAGCGGCAGGACCGGAAGCGCATCCGGCAAGGGCTCCGAGGCGCGAATCGCGTCCTCGGCGTCGAGCGGTGCCTCGACCACCTCGAGAACCGGGCTCCCCTCCATCAGCAGCGCCTCTCGTCGCTCGGCACTAGTCCCTCCCGATCGGGACCCGGCGCGTGTTCTCCGCCGGATCGCGCAGTGGCAGCTCGATCCGCAGCACGCCGTCTTCGTAGGTCGCCTTCGCCCGCTCGGCGTCGACGTCGACCTGCAGCTCGACGATCCGCCGGAACGAGCCCGAAGGAATCTCGACCTGCTGGTAGACCCGCCCCTCCGTCTCCTGCACCGGCCGTTCCCCGACGATCGCCAGCTGCCGGCCGCTTACCTCAATGCCTACGGCCGAAAGCTCAACCCCGGCCAGATCGACCTTGACCACGGCTTGCTGAGGCTCGCCGCAGTAATACACATCGACGTTGGGCGTAAAACCTCTGCTCCTGCGAGAGACGTATGTGGTCCGCCCCCACGCATATAGGTCTCGCTCCGGCATTCGGGGCAAAACATTAGCCAGCCCGGCCCCTCGTGGGGGGTGGCGTGGATTTGGGGGACCACCCCGAGGAGGCGGCGAAGCCGCCCCGCAGCGGGTGGTGGGACCAAATCCGCGACAGGACCCGCCGCGCCTAAGACGTCAAGCGGGCTGAGGCTGCGATGCCCAGCGCGGCGGCCGCATCAGCAGCACGGGCTGCTTCGGCGGAACCAGCCCCTCCGGCCGGTTCGGCCGGAAAGTCGTGCAGGGCTCCTCCAGCTCGAGCGCGCAGAGGAGGTTCTTGCGGAAATAGCAGTCGTCGCAGCTCGGCGGCTTCGGTTTGCGCGGCATCGCGGCGATATTGGCACCGACGTGACGCTTTTGTGAGTCCCATTTCCGCAAAGCGCCACATCTTTGACACAGTCTCGTCACAGGTTCCCCGCGTCTTGCGGAAGCCGGGTCCGGCCGTCGCTACCATTGCCCTGGATGGACTCCCCCAGCAGGACCGACAAGCTCGCGGCGTCCCCGCAGCTGTTCGAGAACGGCTTCTTCGATTTCTTCTCGCGGGTGCATCCCTCGATCCCGGCGATCGTCTTCGTGCCCGTGATCGTCGCGATGGAGTGGCTGGGCGCCGACCGCGGCTATGGCCCTTGGCAGCTGATCCTGCTCAGCCTCGGCGGAATCGGCATCTGGACCCTGACCGAGTACTGGCTGCACCGGCTGGTCTTCCACTGGCAGCCCGACAATCCCTTCGGGCGCCGCATGCACTTCATCATCCACGGCATCCACCACGACCACCCCAACGACAAGCTGCGGCTGGTGATGCCTCCCGCGGTGGCGATCCCGCTGGCGGCGCTCTTCTTCTTCGCCTTCACGCTGCTGTTCGGCACACCCGCCGCCTACCCGCTGTTCGCCGGTTTCATCTCCGGTTATCTGGGCTACGACTACATGCACTACCACGTCCATCACCACACGCCGAAGACGAAGCTTGGCAAGCAGATCCGCGAGCAGCACATGCGCCACCACTTCCAGGACCACCGCTACGGATACGGCGTCTCCTCACCGGTCTGGGATGTCATCTTCCGGACTTTGCCGCGTAAACGCAGCTAGACGAGATTTCCGGTGGGTTGAGGAGCCCTGGCGGGTGTGCCTCTGCGGGAATTGACGTCGCCCGCGCCTATGGCGCGTAGCGACGAGATGAGGTGCGCGGGCTACGCCCGCGCAGGCATCGGATTGCATTTCCGCCGCCTTCGGCGAC
>JBJMKO010000002.1:0-3541 GCA_045805805.1 Solirubrobacterales bacterium
ATCATCAACATCCGCCCCGTGGTGGCCGCGATGAAGGAGCTCTTCGGCTCCTCGCAGCTCTCGCAGTTCATGGACCAGACCAACTCGCTGGCCGGGCTGACGCACCGGCGCCGCCTCTCGGCGCTCGGCGCGGGCGGCCTGACCCGTGAGCGTGCCCCGATCGAGGTCCGCGACGTGCACCCGACCCACTACGGCCGGATGTGCCCGATCGAGACGCCGGAGGGGCCGAACATCGGCCTGATCGGCTCGCTCTCCTCCTACGCGCAGGTCTCCGAGCACGGCTTCGTCACCACCCCTTACCGGGTGGTCAAGGACGGCGTCGTCACCAAGGAGATCGTCCACATGGACGCGACGCAGGAGGAAGACAAGGTGATCGCCCAGGCGAACGCCGAGCTCGACGAGAAAACCCAGAAGCTGAAAGGCCCGACGGTCCTGGTGCGTTCCGGCGAGGACGAGTACGCGGCCGCCACGCCCAAGGAAGTCGACCTGATGGACGTCTCCCCGACCCAGATCTGGTCGGTGGCGACGGCACTGATCCCCTTCCTCGAGCACGACGACGCCAACCGGGCGCTGATGGGCTCCAACATGCAGCGCCAGGCGGTGCCGCTGCTGAAGCCCGACCCGCCGCTGATCGGCACCGGCATGGAGCGCCGCGCCGCGGTCGACACCGGCGACGTCGTCCTGGCCGCCAACGACGGCGAGGTCAGCCACGTCGATTCCGAGCGGATCGTGATCAGCCACGGAGCCAAGAAGGACGAGTACCCGCTGCACAAGTTCATGCGGTCCAACCAGGGAACGATCATCCACCAGCGCCCGATCGTCAACTCCGGCCAGCAGGTCAAGAAGGGCGACGTGCTCGCCGACGGCTCCTCGACCGGTGGTGGCGAGATCGCCCTGGGCAAGAACTGCCTGGTCGCCTTCATGTCCTGGGAGGGCTACAACTTCGAGGACGCGATCATCCTCTCCGAGCGCCTGGTCAAGGACGACGAGCTCACCTCGATCCACATCGAGGAGTACGAGATCGACGCCCGGACGACCAAGCTCGGCGACGAGGAGATCACCCGCGACATCCCCAACCGCTCCGAGGAGAGCCTGCGCAACCTCGACGAGCGCGGCATCGTCCGCGTCGGCGCCGAGGTCGTCTCCGGCGACCTCCTGGTCGGCAAGGTGACGCCCAAGGGCGAGACCGAGCTGACCGCGGAGGAGAAGCTGATCCGCGCGATCTTCAAGGAGAAGGCGCGCGAGGTTCGCGACACCTCGCTGAAGGTTCCGCACGGCGAGGGCGGCGTCGTCACCGAGGTGCTGACCTTCAGCCGCGACGACGGCGACGACCTCGCCGCCGGCGTCAACGATCTGGTCCGCGTCTTCGTCGCGACCAAGCGAAAGATCGCCGAGGGCGACAAGCTCGCCGGCCGTCACGGGAACAAGGGTGTGATCTCCAAGATCGTGCCCGAGGAGGACATGCCCCACCTCGCCGACGGAACCCCGGTCGACGTCATCCTCAACCCGCTCGGCGTGCCGAGCCGGATGAACATCGGCCAGATCCTCGAGACGCACCTCGGTTGGGTCGCCGGCAACGGCTGGTACGACGACGGCTCCGAGGCCTACAAGCAGGCCCACTCCGAGGAAGGCGACGGTCGCGTCTACGTGGCGACCTCGGTCTTCGACGGGGCAACCGTCGAGGACGTCGACGAGGCCCTCTGCAAGTGGCAGGAGGAGAACGCCGAGCGCGGCATCGACCTCGGCATCGACATGCGCGAGCGCCCCGGCGCCCGTGCCGACGGCAGCGCCCAGCTCTACAACGGCCGCACCGGCGAGCCCTACGAGGGCAAAGTCACGGTCGGCTACATGTACATCCTCAAGCTGCTGCACCTCGTCGACGACAAGATCCACGCTCGCTCGACCGGCCCCTACTCGCTCGTCACCCAGCAGCCGCTGGGCGGCAAGGCGCAGTTCGGCGGCCAGCGCTTCGGCGAGATGGAGGTCTGGGCCCTGGAGGCCTACGGCGCTGCCTACACGCTGCAGGAGATGCTCACGGTCAAGTCCGACGACACCGTCGGGCGGGTCAAGGCCTACGAGGCGATCGTCAAGGGGGAGAACATCCCCGAGCCGTCGATCCCGGAGTCCTTCAAAGTGCTGCTGAAGGAGATCCAGAGCCTCTCGCTGGACGCCAACGTCGTCTCCGAAGGGGGCGACGTGGAGATCGCCGAGGAGGACGATGACCTGCTCAAAGCCGCGGAGGAGTTGGGCATGGACCTGACCGGCGTGCGCGCCGACTCCCCCAACGGGGCGAGCACGGCCGCCGACGAGCAGGAGGAGCAGGTGGTCGCCGAGGGCGAGGGCGGTACCGACGGGGCCGGCGAGGCCGAGCAACCCAAAGAGGCCGAAGAGGCAAAGGTGGAGGACTGATGATCGACATCAACAACTTCGACGCAATTGAGATCGGCCTCGCGTCGTCGAAGAAGATCCGCTCCTGGAGCTGGGGCGAGGTCACCAAGCCGGAGACGATCAACTACCGGACCCTGAAGCCCGAGAAAGACGGGCTCTTCTGCGAGCGCATCTTCGGCCCGACCAAGGACTGGGAGTGCTACTGCGGCAAGTACAAGCGCGTCCGCTACAAGGGCATCGTCTGCGAGCGCTGCGGCGTCGAGGTGACCCGTTCGAAGGTGCGCCGCGAGCGCATGGGCCACGTCGACCTTGCCGCGCCGGTCTCCCACATCTGGTTCTTCAAGGGCGTGCCGAGCCGGATCGGATACCTGATCGACATGGCTCCCAAGGAGCTGGAGAAGGTCCTCTACTTCGCCGCGTCGATGATCACCTGGGTCGACGTCGAGGCCCGCGACAAGGATCTCGGCGAGCTCGAGAAAGAGGTCAAAAAGGTCACCGACTCCTACGAGGCCGAAAGGCAGAAACGGACCCAGGAGCTGAGCGAGTCGCTGGAGCGCCGGGTCAAGTACCTCGAGGACGGCACCCAGGCCAAGTTCGACGACGACGACCACATCTGGGCCGACTCGTTGAAGCTGACCGCGGCGCAGCTGCGCAAGCTGAAGGACGACGAGCGCTCGAAAATGATCAAAGAGCTGCGCAAAGCCTTCGAGGCCGAGATCTCCGATACCGAGGCCTACATCGACGAGGCGATCGAGCGGATGGCCGAAGTCTGGAAGATCTTCACCGAGATGAAGCCGAAGGACGTCGTCAACGACGAGACCGTCTTCCGTGAGCTCAAGGACCGCTTCGGCTCGCCGTTCGGCTGGGGCGAGTACTTCCGCGGCAGCATGGGCGCCGAGGCCGTGCGTGACCTGCTCGAACAGGTCGACCTCGCGGCCGACTGCGAGGAACTGGAGCTGATCATCAACAGCTCCAAAGGCCAGAAACAGGCCCGTGCGGTGAAGCGACTGAAGGTCGCCTCCGCCTTCCTCAACTCGGAGAACCAGCCCGACTGGATGATCCTCGACAGCGTGCCCGTGATCCCACCGGAGCTGCGGCCGATGGTCCAGCTCGACGGTGGCCGCTTCGCGACCTCCGACCTCAACGACCTCTA
>JBJMKO010000003.1:0-1755 GCA_045805805.1 Solirubrobacterales bacterium
ACCAGCCCTCCCAGGGTTCCTCGCCCCAGGGCCCGGGGCCACCGCCGAACATCTTGCGGCCCATGATCGTCGCCCCGACGTTGTCGAGCGACGCCTCGATCACGGCGCTGCTTGCGTTTGTCTCGCCGCCCTCGCGCCCGTGCGGCCCGCGCCAGACAGCCAGCTTGACCACCCACTCGTGCAGCTGCTCCCCGCCTTCCCCCAACGGATGCTCCTCGCTCGGGTTCGGTCCGGCAACAAAGCCGTCGAGGGAGACCGAGATTTGGAAGCGGAGCCTGCTCACTGCGCCGCGGCAGCGGATTCGCCGGGCTCCTCGAAGAGCTCGCCGGCGCGGATCCGCTGCGCCATGTCCTTGGATTCATCGCGGTAGACGCGGCCGTCCTCGAACTCGATCGCCGGGTACTTGCGCTGCCCCGACAGCTGGTCTAGATCGTCTCGCTTGCCCGGGCGTAGCGGCCCCTTGACCACCTCATACTCGATGCCCTGCTCGTCGAGCGCCTTCTGGACCCGCCAACAGGGATGGGCGTCGATCTTGACCCACATCGTCGAACAACGATGAAGCTTGACTGCCATCGGTCAAGCCTAACCCCATACCGGCCGCGCTCGCAAGTGGGAGCGTACAGAGCGAACTTGAGCATTCGTTACCTGGAATACTCAGCAACGAGAGATGGAACCCGCAGGCCTGCCTCCCGGTCCCCCCTACCCCGCTGCACTCCAAGCCGTCGGGTTCTGGACGCGCCCCTTTGCCTTCCTGCGCCAGTGCCGCGAGCGCTACGGCAAGCGCTTCACGATCAGGCTGCCGGGCTCGCCGCCCTTCGTAATGCTGACCGACCCAGCCGAGGTGAAGGAGGTCTTCACCGCGCCCCCCGACGTCCTGCGGCCGGGAGAGGGGGCCCGGGTGCTCGAGCCCGTAGTCGGCACCAACTCGGTGATCTTGCTCGACGAAGCCGCGCACATGGCGCAGCGCAAGCTGATGCTGCCGGCCTTCCACGGTGAGCGTATGGAGCGGCTCGCGGGCCTGATGGAGGAGGTTACGGTCGAGGAGCTGGCGGCTCTGCCGCGGGACGTGCCGGTCGAGCTACACCCGCGGATGCAGGACCTGACGCTGAAGATCGTCCTGCGCGCCGTCTTCGGCCTCGAACCCGGCCCGCGCTTTGAGGCCCTTCGCCAAAGGCTGCAGGAGATGCTCGTCTTCGGCGACCGGCCGATCAGCCTGATGCCGCCGCCGAAAGACAGCGTCTTGGCGAAAGTCCTCGAACGGGTCGGCCCGTTTGCCCGCTTCGTCCGCACCCAGGCCGAAGTCGACGAGCTGCTCTTCGAGCTGATCGCCGAGCGCCGGGCAGAGGGCGAGGGCGCCGAGCGAAGCGACGTGCTGGCGATGCTGCTCGAAGCCCGTCACGAGGACGGCTCGCCGATGGACGAGCAGGAGATCCGCGACGAGCTGCTAACGCTTCTGGTCGCCGGCCACGAGACGACGGCGACCACCCTCGCCTGGGCCTTCGAGCGACTGACCCGCGAGCCGCGGGTGCTGTCGAGGCTGGTCGAAGAGATCGAGGGCGACGACGACGCCTACATCACGGCGACGATCCAGGAGACGCTGCGGACCAGGCCGGTACTGCCGAATGCGGCGCCGCGCCTCGTCGCCAAGCCGATCGAGATCGGCGGCTGGTCCTACCCCGCGGGGTGCAGCCTCGTCCTCAACGGCTACCTGATCCACCACGACCCGGAGATCTACCCCGAGCCAGACGCCTACCG
>JBJMKO010000004.1:0-2326 GCA_045805805.1 Solirubrobacterales bacterium
GAGCGGCCGGCGCAGCTCGGGGCCCAGATGCGCCGCGCGCACACGGGTCACGGCCACCGCCCGCTAGGCGATCCGCAGGCCGGAGATGGCCCGCGCGATGACCAGCTGCTGCATCTCGCTGGTGCCCTCGAAGATGGTGTAGATCTTGGAGTCACGGTGCCAGCGCTCGACGGGGAACTCGCGGGTGTAGCCGTTGCCGCCCAGGATCTGGATCGCGCGCTCGGTGGCCCACACGGCGACCTCGCCGGCCTTGAGCTTGGACATCGAGCCCTCGGCGTTGTCGAACGGCTTGTCGTTGCGGCCCATCCAGGCGGCGCGCCAGACGAGCAGGCGGGCGGCGTCGATCTCGAGCTTCATGTTGGCCAGGTCGAAGGCGATCGACTGGTTCTCGACGATCTTCTTGCCGAACTGTTCGCGCTCTTTGGCGTAGTCGAGCGAGTACTCGTAGGCGGCGCGGGCGATGCCCAGCGCCTGGGCGCCGACCGTCGGCCGGGACGCCTCGAAGGTCTGCATCGCCGCCTGCGATTTGGCCTTTTTGCCCTCGCGGACGCGGGCCAGCCGTTCGTCGAGCTTCTCTTTGCCGCCCAGCAGGCAGGAGCCCGGGACGCGACAGTCGTCGAGGTGGACGTCGGCGGTGTGGGAGGCGCGAAGCCCGTGCTTCTTCACCTTGGCGCCTTGCTCGCAGCCCTTGGTGTCGGGCGGGATGACGAAGGCGGCGTGGCCGCGCGAGCCGAGCTCGCGGTCGACCGAGGCGATCACGACGTGGATGTTGGCGATGCCACCGTTCGTAGCCCAGGCCTTCTGGCCGTTGAGGATCCACTCGTCGGTCGCCTCGTCGTACTTGGCGCTGGTGCGGATGCCCGAGACGTCGGAGCCGGCGTCTGGCTCGGAGGCACAGAAGGCGGCGAGCTTGACGTCGTCCGCATCGCCGAAGCACTGCGGGATCCACTCGCCCATCTGCTCCGAGGTTCCCTGCCCGAAGATCGCGGCGACGGCGAGGGTCGTGCCCATGATCGCCATGCCGATGCCGGCGTCGCCCCAGAACAGCTCCTCGTTGGCGACCGGCAGCGTCAGGCCGGTCGGGTCGGCCCAGAACTGGCCCATCGCTTCGAAGCTGTAGAGGCCGATCTTGGCGGCCTCCTGAATCACCGGCCACGGAGTTTCCTCGCGCTCGTCCCACTCCTCGGCGGCGGGCCGGACGACCCCCTCGGCGAAGCCGTGGACCCAGTCGCGGATGTCCTTCTGGTCCTGGTTCAGCTCGAGGGTGAACTGCGGTTCGCCCGGAGCGTCGGTCGCGGAGTTGGCCTCGTCGAGCAGCGCGTTGGCGTCGACGTCGGCGACGGAGGAATCAGCCATGGCCCCGAAGTCTACACCGAACGGTGTCGAATCAAACGTCGCGAAGGTCGAACGCCCGCAGCCCCTCGCTGCCCTCGTCGGAGCAGTCGAAGAAGCGGCGGTTGACGCACCCGTAGGACTCGCCGCTTCCCTCGTAGGCGCGCTCGACCGAGAACTGGCAGTGGGGCAGCGGCTGGCCGGTCATCTTCACGCCGCCGAAGCCGCCGGCCTCGAGCACCGCCGCGAGCTCCACCTCGGCCGCGTAGACCTCCTGCATGCAGCCGACGTACTGGGCGCCGGTGAAACGGTCCACATAGCTGTAGAGGTAGCGGCAGCCGAGCTCGATGCAGCCCCGCGGCTCGACCATCTTGTCGCAGAAGGAACGGCACTGGCGACACTCGCCGACCTCGGTGCGCGTAGCGGTCATTGAGGAAGTTTAAGCAAGTCTGGCCGCGTCAAAACCAAGCAGGTCAAGGACGCAGGGAGCGCAGTGTGCTCTGCACACAAGCGACCGAGGACGCAGAGATGCGCAGGTTTTCACGCGGCCAGGGCCTGGGCGCTCAGCAGGTGGTCTAGCTCGGAGCGCAGCATGCCCGACGGCTTGACGCGGAAACCCTCCCCCACCTTGAAGCGGCGATTGCCGACCAGGAGATGGACCTCCTGGTCGCCCTTGTGGTGTTCGAAGATCGCCTTCAGTTCGTCGCAGAGCTCGTCGCTCCAGCGCCCGAGGTCGATCGAAACCTCGAACGGTCCCGCCGGAGTCGCCGCCGGGGCGGGCGCCAGCCGCGCCGCCTTGGCGATCTCCGCCTCGTCGGGCTCGAAACGCTGCGCCTCCTGGACCACAAGCTTGGTCTCGCCGCGGTCCTTGTGGTCGAGGCGGCCGCGGACGAGGACGATCGAGTCCGGCTGGATGATCTCGGCGCTCTCGGCCTGATCGGCCTTGAAGACCAGCATCTCGACCTGGCCCTCGACGTCGTCGAGGGTCGCGAAC
>JBJMKO010000005.1:0-23483 GCA_045805805.1 Solirubrobacterales bacterium
GGTCGTCGTCACCGACCACCATCTGCCCGGGGAGCGCCTCCCCGACTGCCCGATCATCCACCCGGTCGTCTCCGACTACCCGTTCGAGGGACTCTGCGCCGCGGGGGTCGCGCACAAGCTCGCCATCGCACTCTGTGACGCGGCAGGGAGGGGAGCGGTGGAGACCGTCGGCGGTCGACGCCATCCCTGCGACCGCGACCTGGACCTGGTCGCCCTCGCCACGGTCGCCGACATGGTCCCGCTGGTGGGCGAGAACCGCCGGCTCGTGCGGGAGGGACTACGCGTGCTGCGAGATGCCCCCAGGGTCGGATTGCGGGCGCTGATGGCCGCGTCCGGCGTCGATCCGCAGACGGTCGACGCCGGCGCCCTCGGATTTCGACTCGGCCCGCGGATCAACGCCGCCGGGCGCCTGTACCGCGCCGATGCCGGGGTCGAGCTGATGCTCACCGATGACCCCGACCGCGCCGCCGCGATCGCCGCGGAGCTCGACCGGGCGAACGCGGAGCGACGGTGGGCGGAGCAGAAGGTCGTGGACGCGGCCGAGCGGGCCCGCGCGGCGCTGCCCTCGTCGCAGGCCGATGCTCCGGCGCTCGTCCTGGCGGGCGAGGGCTGGCATCCCGGTGTTGTCGGGATCGCGGCCTCGCGGATTGTGGAGCGCCACTTCCGACCCACGGTCCTGCTCTCGGTCAACGGTCCTCGAGCGAAGGGCTCGGCGCGGAGCATCCCGGGCTTCGACCTGGTGGCCGCCCTCAGCGCATGCGAGGAGCACCTGGTCCGCTACGGGGGCCACCGCGCGGCGGCCGGGCTCGAGCTCGAGGCGAACCGGCTGGACGTCTTCCGCGAGGCCTTCATCGAGCACGCCGCATCGGAGATCGACCCCGCGGACCTGATCCGGATGGACCGGCTCGACGCGCTGGTCGGCGTCGGCCGAGAGGGGATCGGGATGGATCTCGCCCGGCAACTCGAGAGCCTCGGCCCGTTCGGGATGGGCAACCCCGGCCCGCGGCTGCTGGTCCCCTCCGGCCGCCTCCGCGAGGTGCGGGACCTGGGCGAGGAGGGCAAGCACTCCCGCTTCCAGCTGGAGAGCGGCGTCGGTCGGGCCGCGGGGGTGGCCTTCGGGATGAACGGTGAGATCTCGAGGCGCGAAGACCAGCCCCTCGATCTGTCCGTGGAGCTGGAGGTCGACCGCTGGAACGGAGCGGAGCAGCCGCGGGTGGTCGTCCGCGAGCTCTACCCGCTCGAGCCGGTCGGCGAAGGGGATGGGCAGCCGAGCCGCTGCGGCGAGGGCTGTCCTGCCCCGGATGCCGAATGGTGGAATCGGCTCGAGCGCGAGATGGCGAGGCTCACCGAGGGGCGGCCGGGGCCCCTGCTCGACGTCAGGGCCGCGGACGGCGCGCGTCGCGAGCTGGTCGATCGGCGCGGCGGCGCCGCTGTCGCGTCGCTTGCGGAGCTGATCTCCAGCGGCGAGCCCGTGCTGGCGATCTGCGCCGACGCAGCGAGGCGGGCGAAGCTTGCGTCCTCGGCTGCTGACCCGCGACGGTTCGGAGCCGCCCTGCCGCGAATCGCCTGCTGTCGCTGTGGGGCCGACGCCCTCGACCGGGCCCTGGGGGAGCCGCCGCCGGCCGGACTGGTGCTCGCCGACTGGACCTCGGTCGCGCTTCGCCCCGACGCTCCCGGGCGCTTCCGCCACGTGGTCGTGATCGATCCTCCCCCCAGCGAGGCGCTCGAGGGGCTTGCCCGGGCCCGGCCCGCGACCGGGGGATACCTCCACCTCGCCTGGGGCCCTGCCGAGCTGGAGCTCGCCGAGCGGCTACTCGCCAGGGAATGGAACCTGCACGGGGCGATCGGCGAGATCTGGCGAGCGCTCGACGAGACCGGGGGAGAGGCCGACGGAGCCCGCCTGCGATCGGTGCTCGAGGGCTCGTCGCAGTACCCGCGCACGGCCGAGGTGGCCGCCCGGTGCGTGCGGGTCCTCGAAGAACTGGGCCTGTGCGAATGGCCAGCCGGTGGCGCCGCCCACCTGCTGCGGGTTTTATCCTCGGAGAGGACCGATTTGGGGCGTTCGCGGGCCCACGCGGCCTGTCTCGCCAGGCACCAGGAGACCAACCGATTTCTGCGAAGCCGAGCACAACAGACCTAGCCAGCACCCGCAAGGACGGGACCCTCTCCGACGGTCTCGAGACCCGTGAGGTCGAGCGCCGCGGGCACACCCGCGTCGGCGAGCCCGCCGGCCGCTCGCGCACGCCCCGCGCCGACTCCATCACCCGCGAGCTGACCCCCGATCAGCGGGCCCTGCTCGGCGACCTCTTCGCCGTGATCGAGGAGCACAAGGCAGACGCCGCGGAGCCGATCGACCGCCAGGAGATCGAGCGCGCCTTCGCCTTCGCCTGCGAGAGCCACGCGGGCCAGGAGCGAAAGTCCGGCGAGGACTTCATCACCCACCCGCTCGGAGTGGCGCGGATCTGCGCGGGTCTCCGGCTCGACACGGCGACGCTCTGCGCCGCGCTCCTGCACGACACGGTGGAGGACACCAGCGCAAGCCTCGACCAGGTGCGCGACGACTTCAGCGACGAGATCGCCCAGCTGGTCGACGGCGTCACAAAGCTCACCGGGATCACCTTCAAGAGCCGGGACGAGAGGCAGGCCGAGAACTACCGCAAGATGATGGTGGCGATGGCCACCGACGTCAGGGTGATCCTGATCAAGCTGGCCGACCGTCTCCACAACATGCGCACGCTCGGTGCTCTACCGAAGCAGAAGCAGCTCTCGAAGGCACGGGAGACGCTGGAGATCTACGCCCCACTCGCTCACCGGCTGGGGATCCACGCGATCAAGTGGGAGCTCGAGGACCTTGCCTTCGCCACCCTGCACCCACGTAAGTACGCCGAGATCAAGCAGCTCGTAGCCCAGCAGCGCAACGAGCGCGAGACCTACGTCGCCGACGCCGGCAGCTTCCTGTCCGGCGAGCTGGGCCAGGTCGGAATCGAGGCCGAGATCTCCGGCCGCGCCAAGCACTTCTACTCGATCTACACGAAGATGACCAAGAAGGGGCGCGAGTTCAACGAGATCTTCGACCTCACCGCGATGCGGGTGATCGTCGGCTCGGTCAAGGACTGCTACGGCGCGATCGGCGTCATTCACTCGCTCTGGAAGCCGCTGCCGGGACGCTTCAAGGACTTCGTAGCGATGCCGAAGGCCAACATGTACCAGGCGCTCCATACCACCGTGATCGGGCCCGAGGGCAAGCCGCTGGAGATCCAGATCCGCACCGAGGAGATGCACAAGCTGGCCGAGTACGGGATCGCCGCCCACGTCGCCTACAAGGAGGGAGGCGTCGAGGATCCGCGGCGGGAGAAGATGACCTGGCTGCGCCAGCTGGTCGAGGCCGAGGGAGAGCAGGACCCGGCCGAGTTCCTGGAGTCGCTCAAGGTCGACCTCTTCGAGGACGAAGTCTTCGTCTTCACGCCGAAGGGCGAAGTGAAGAATCTCTCGGCCGGCTCGACTCCGCTCGACTTCGCCTACGCCGTCCACACCGACGTCGGCCATGCCTGCGTCGGCGCCAAGGTCAACAGCTCGATCGTGCCGCTGCACTACCAGCTGCGCTCCGGCGACATCGTCGAGGTGCTTACCGCAAAGCAGAAGCGCGGCCCTTCGCGTGACTGGCTGAAGCTGGTCCGGACCAGTCGGGCCCGCAACAAGATCCGCGCCTTCTTCAAGGAGGAGAGCCGCGAGGACGCTGAGCGCAAGGGTCGCGAGGGCCTGGAGGCGGCGCTCCGAAAGCATGGCCTGCCGATGCAGAAGGTCGCCGCCTCGCCGCTGCTCGTCGACGTGATCCGCGAGATGGGCTTCCGCAAGGCGACCGAGTTCTACATCGCCCTCGGCCAGGGCAAGATCTCCACCAAGGCGGTCGCCAACAAGCTGATGCAACGCCTGAAGGCGGGGGAGGCGGTCGAGGACAGCGACCCCCTCGGAATCGCCGGAGGCCACCGCGAGGACAAGGCGCGCCGCACCAAGGACGCATCCAACTTCGGGATCAGCGTCAAGGGCGCGGCCAACGTCGCCGTGCGCCTGGCGAAGTGCTGCCGCCCGGTGCCCGGCGACGAGATCGCCGGCTACGTCTCACTGGGCCGCGGGATCACCATCCATCGCAGCGACTGCAAGAACATGAAGGCGCTTAAGAGGGCGCCGGAAAGATTCGTAGAGGTGAACTGGGACGGCGAGAACGAGTCCTCATACCGGGTCGAGCTGCAGATCGACGCCTATGACCGCACCCGCCTCCTGGAGGATCTCTCGCGGACCTTTTCCGAGGCGGGAATCAACATCCTCGGCGCCAGCTGCATGACCAACCACCCGATGGTGAAAAACAAGTTCGTGATCGAGGTCGGCGACACCGAGCAGCTCAAACAGTGCATTGCCCGCCTGCGCAACGTCGAGGGAGTCTTCGACGCCTACCGCATGACGCCGGCCGGATCCTGAGGGGTCGGAAGCCGGACATCCTTCGGCCCATGGCGCGATGAAAGCTGCTAACTTTCAGACAACAAGTCTCGGGGTAAACTCGAGGACATGGTTGTCGCAATCTTTTTATTAATCAAGTATCTTTGAGAGAACTTCTTTAACCTACTTCCAAGGGGCTCTCATGAAGGTGCGGGGAATTGTTCTGCTGGTCGCTTCTGCAGCATTTATCTCCTCAGGGCAAGCAGTCGCAGATCAGCCAACGGATTCGATGCGGACCGTGAACTGCACTGACGTGGCGAACATGTCCATCGAAGAGGCTTTGAAGGTTGGCGACTTCGTGGAGGATGGCGGCTCGGCTGCAATGGTTCAGAAGCCCGGGAGCTCGGTCACCTCAGATGTCTTGCTGGAGAACGGCAGTGACTCTCTGACCGTCCGAACCGAACAAGATGGCTCTGTCGTCGTTGAAAACTGCGGTCCCGACGAAATCCAAAGCGAACAAGCTGAACCGACATCGACGGTCAGTCGCACGCATAGACAAACTGCTTCCATTTCAGCTCTCGGGGAGTGCTCGGACACGGCATATAGCCTCCATGGATGGCGGTGGTACTGGACCTACCTTTGGTATTTCAAGCAGGACACGACACCCGAAGGGCTATCGGGGGCAAACGTCGCATCCGCCCTGGAAAGTGCCACTCAGTCCATTACCGGAGCTCGAAATACCTGCGGAATGGCGGACAACATTCCGGCTACGCAGCAATATGGAGGCAGCACCACCACATGGGCAAACATAAATCTTTCTGGGTGTCTGGCCTCGGATGGCGTAAACCTCACCGATTTCGCTGGGGGCCCTGGCGGCGTACTCGCCCAAACTTGTACGTGGGAGAACAGTCCTGGAACCGCAGGGTCATCAGACACCAGGTTCAACGACAGTCTGTTTGATTGGATGCCCGACGGCTCGGGAACCTGCGGAGGGCGCTATGTGATTCGCTCCGTTGCGGCCCATGAGCGAGGCCATACTTTCGGCATTGCCCACGTAGGGGAGGGCACCCACGGCAACCTTACGATGAGCGAAGTCATCGGGCCATGCTCTGATCAGGAGTACTGGCTTGGGCGAGGGGATGTGCTCGGCCTGCGTGCTCGGTATGGGGTGTGACCTTGGCGATCAAGCTCCGGTTCGCGCCGACACTTTTCGCTGTCAGTCTGAGTTGGCTCTTCGCGATTCTTGGAGGCCAGGCGATGGCATCGGATGCGGTGAAGGGGCGGCCTAAGATCGTCTTTATGGCCGGCGCCCAGGGAACGAACGCGTACGCAGGAAACGCGTTCGAGGCGAACTTCGGCTCTCCACGCCGCCCCGGCCCTGCGGGGGATGCGTGTTTCGTGCGGGAACGGCATGACCCCCGTCGATTCCGGGGGCCCATTCCCATTGCGAGGGGTTACCGTCAAGTTTGGATGCGCTTCTCCGATCGGCGAAGGCCGGCGTCGGTGACCGTACGGCGCTGGGCTGCCGATCCGAATATCGACCCCTCAACGGCCTTGAGTACGCTCCCGCTTCACCACCTCATGCCCATCCCTGTCGCCGGGACGATAAAAGCTTGGCAGGGGATGATCAAGATACCCCCGAACGTGACTTCGTTCCTTGTGGCTCGCGTCGTGTGGCCGGACGACCATGATTGCTCGGCCGGCCCCGATTTCGTCACCTCCGGAATCTCGATCGCCGGGGGGTAGCGGGGCGACCTGAAACCTCAGGAGACGATTGTGAGCGCGCCGGGATCGACCTTGAGCTCGAGTTCGGTCTTCTCGCCGATGTAGTCGCCGTCGACCTGGACCGGGAAGGGGCGAGTGACCCCGTCCTTACTCTCGGAGACCGAGGTCACGGTTGCCGCTGAGATACCGGCGAAGTGCTCGATCTGACGGTGGTGAGCGGCTGGGCCACGCTCGCCGAAGAGACGCGCAATCAGGGTCGGCATATCGCGCGCCGCGGCACGCTTGAGCACCCCGAGGGCTAGCGTCCCGTCGTCGATCGCGACGTCCTCGCAGACCCGGATCGGGCTATTGGCGAAGTAGGTGAAGGGGTCGGAGTTCTGCGCCAACGCGGTGACGCCCTCGGCGGAATCCCCGCTGCTGGTCTCAACCCTGAGCCGCACCGCGTTGACCAGGTAGGAGCGGTAGAACGCGGAGACGGTCGCCCAGGTGTAGTAGTAAGGACCGGCCCGCGACTTCAAGCGCGGGTGGGCGTCGACCCGCTTCACCACGGTCGCGTCGATGCCTACCCCGCAGGAAAAGACAAAGTGGCGACCGTCGGCCATGCCGAGGTCGATCTTGCGAGGCTGCCAGTCGTCGACCAGCGCCAGCAGGTGCTCGGTCGCGTCGACCACGTCGTTGGGAATCCCGAGCGTGCGGCAGACGACGTTGGTCGAACCTCCCGGCAGCACCGAGACCGGCACATCGGTCCCCGCGAGCCCATTGGCGACCTCGTTCAGCGTCCCGTCACCGCCAAAGGCAATGACCACGTCGTAGCCGTGGTCACGAACCTCGCGGCCGATCTCGGTCGCATGGTTCTGCGCCTCCGTGTCCACCGTCTCGACCTCGTAGCGCCCCTGCAACGCGTAGACCACGAGATTCCGCAGCCGATTCGAAACTGTCGTCGCGTACGGGTTGACGATCAGCAGCATTCGCTTCTTGGCGGGTCTGCGCAGGCTTCTGGAGCGAATTCGGCTGGTCATGGCAGAGAGCCGCTCATTTGAGCGGCGGCGGCAGCGTAACGCCTGGGCCGGCCCAGACCCCGCCACACGCCAGTTCTCATAGGCATAACGAACTGACTTCCACAGCAGGCAGTTTCAGATCTAACACTTACTATTTCGACCGCCGCAAAGAAGTTGGTTACTGCTATTCCACTAATTCGTAGCGGACAACATCCCCGTCCTCGATTTCGCGCACCCGACCCTCGTTGACCAAGAGGTCGGCGTGGCCGATCACCTCGGAGAGGGTCAGGAAGGCCTGGGTTACGGCGACGTTGCCCCAGATCGCCTGGGCCAGCTCGTAACCGCTGCGGGGCTGCTCGGCGATCAGCTTGTAGATCTTCTCCTTGCGGCGGTCGTGCTTGGCGATGCGGTCGTCGATCAGGGCCGCGTGGTCGACGATCGGCTCGCCGTGGCCGGATAGGACGATCTCGGCCGGCATCTCGCGGGTTTTCCGCAGCGACTCGATGTAGGTGACGAGGGCCTGCGGTCGCTTGTCCGAGCCGTCGAGCGGCCTACTTATCAGCGGGTTGGAGGAGATGTGGGCGATCAGGTGGTCGGCGGCGATCAGGATCTTGCGCTCCTCGTCCCAGAAGACCGTGTCGGAGGGACTGTGACCGGGGCGGTGGATGGCCTGCAGGGTGCGGTCGCGGAGGGCAAGCGACTCGCCGTCCGCGAGCGGTTTCGTCACCGTCACGTGCGAGCCCCAGCCGCGGAAGCTGCGTGAGACGCTGCGCAGCGCCGCGGTCACCTCCTCGGGGATGCCGTTTCGCAGCATCAGCTCGACGGCGAAGCGGTCCTCGGCCTCGGCGTCCTCGTCGAAGTTCGCCAGCCGCTCCTTGGCGATGCCGAGAGCCGCCACCTCGGCCCCGGAGCGCTGGACGACGATCTCGGCAAGGCCGAGGTGATCGATGTGCTGGTGGGTGATCACGAGCAGCTCGAGCTCGTCGATCGAGTGTCCGCGCTCCGCCAGCTGGGATTCCAGCTCGTCCAGGGCCTTGCCCGAGTTGGGGCCGGTGTCGACCAGGGTCAGCGGCTCGTCCTCGATCAGGTAGCAGTTGACCCGCCCGACCGCGAACGGCGTCGGGATGCGCAGGCAATGGATCCCGATCCGCGCAGCCTGCTCGAGCGCCTGCTCGGGACTCAGGCTCATGCGCGGATGAGCGCTAGGACTTCTTCCCTCTTTCCCTCCATGTCCTCAGGCGAGACCAGCGACTCGAGGTTGAGGCGCAGCAGCGGCTCGGTGTTGGAGGGACGGACGTTGAAGTGCCAGTCCGGGTAGTCGACCGAGATCCCGTCGAGGCCCGTCTGCTCGCCGTCCGAGTAGCGCTCGGCGATCTCGGCCATCTTTGCCGCCGGATCGTCGACTTCGGAGTTGATCTCACCGGAGATGAAGTAGCGCGAGCGGAACTCGGCCATCAGCTCCGACAGAGACCGGCCCTCGACCGAGAGCAGCTCCAGCATCAGCAGGGCCGGGATCGTGCCCGAGTCGGCGGACCAGAAGTCACGGAAGTAGTAGTGGCCGGAGACCTCGCCGCCGAAGGCCGCGCCCTCCTCGCGCATGCGAATCTTGAAGAAGGCGTGGCCGACGCGGGAGAGACCGGCGCGACCTCCCTCGGCGGCGACCAAGTCGGGAACGGCGCGGCTGGACCGTGGGTCATAGAGGATCGTGGCACCCGGGTTCTTGGCCAGCGCGGCGCGGGCGAGGAGGGCGCAGACGAAGTCGCCGTCGCAGAACTCACCGTCGCCGTCGATGAAGAAACAGCGGTCGGCGTCGCCGTCCCAGGCGATGCCGAGGTCGGCGCCGGACGCCCGAACGCGGTCGATGATCATCCGCCGGTTCTCTGGCAGCAGCGGGTTGGGCTCGTGATCGGGAAACTCGCCGTCGGGCTTGAAGTACATCTCATCCAGCTCGAGGCCCAGCCCGTCCAGGATCGGGCCGACCATCGGGCCGCCCATCCCGTTGCCCCCGTCGACGACTGCCTTCATCGGCTTCACCTTCGCCGGGTCGATGAACGACAGCACATGGGCCCGGAATTCCTCCCAGACGTCGACCTCTTCCAGCGACCCCCCGCCGGGGGCGTGGCCGAGGCCGGCTTCGATCTCGCGCCGAACGTCTCCGATGCCAGCATCGCCGGAGAGCGCAAGCGCCCCCTCGCGGACCAGCTTGACCCCGGTGTAGGCCTTGGGGTTGTGCGAGGCGGTGACCATCGCGCCGCCATCGAGCTCACGCGAGCCGACGAGGAAATAGAGCATCTCGGTGGGGACCATCCCCGCGTCCAGCACGGTCGCGCCCTCGAAGATCAGGCCGTCGCGCAGCTCCGCCGCCATCGCCGGCGCGGTGAGGCGCATGTCGCGGCCGAGGCCGATGCGCAGGTCGCTCGGCTGCTTGCCGCGCAGCCTGCCCAACACCCGCGCAAACGCGCGCCCGATCGCGTGCGCGGTCGTCTCGTCCATCTCCTCGCCATGCAGGCCGCGGATGTCGTAAGCCTTGAAGATTCCCGGCGGCGCCAGGATCGGTTGCTCGCTCAAAACGCCCCTCTCAGCGCCTCATAGCTCTGCTCGAGCGTCTGCGGCATCACTTTGGTGTCGGCGATCACCGGCATGAAGTTCGTGTCGCCGCCCCAGCGTGGCACGACGTGCATGTGGATGTGGTGCTCGACCCCGGCCCCGGCGACGCGGCCCTGGTTGAAGCCGACGTTGTAGCCGTGCGGGTCGTATACGTCCTCCAGCCGGCTCATCGCCCGCTGGGCCAGCCCCATCATCTCCGTCACGGTCGCGGCCGGCAGCTCCTGGATCCGGCCGATGTGGTCGTAGGGGGCGACCATCAGGTGCCCATTCGTGTATGGGAAGAGGTTGAGGATGACGAAGCAGCGCTCGCCGCGGTGGACGATCAGGTTTGCCTCATCGTCATCCGCTGCCGGCTTGGCGCAGAAGATGCACTCCTCCTCGACGTCCTTCGAGGCGTCCTTTACGTAGGCAAGGCGCCACGGCGCCCAGATGCGGAAATTTGCCACGGCGGCAGGCTACAGCCAGCCACGACGACGGAAGTAGGCGACCATGCCGACGAGCAGGGCGAGCATCACGCCGACGATCGCCCAGAAGGCGGCCAGGTTCTGCTCGCCGGGCACACCCGAGTTCATTCCCCAGATGCTCGCGATCAGGGTCAGCGGCAGGACGATGACGCTGATCGAGGTGAGCACGCGGAGGATGTCGTTGACGCGGTGGGAGATCACCGACTCGTTGGTCTCGGCCAGCGAGTCGACGACCTCCTTGTAGTTTTCGAGCATGTCCCAGATCCGCTCGTGGGCGTCGACGATGTCGTCGAAGTAGATCTCCAGGTCGAGGTCGGTGGCGAGGTAGCGCTGCTTGACCTTCTCCAGGTCGCGCAGGACCGGCCGCTGCGGGCGGATCACCTTGCGGAAGTTGATGATCTCCTGCTTGACGTTGGAGATGTCGCGCACGACCTCCTCCGAGCGCCCCTCGAAGATGTCGTCCTCGAGCGCGTCGAGCTTGTTGCCGATCTTGCGCAACATCGGAAAGCAGTAGTCGAAGCTGTCGTCGACGAGCCGGTAGAGCAGGTAGCCGGAGCCGCGCGAGAAGAGCTGCTCGCGCAGCTCCTCCTTGGCGCGGCAGCGCTCGAAGAGGTACTCGACCGGCTGCAGCGGCTGGTTGGGAATCGTCACCAGATAGCCGGGCCCGACGAAGAGGTCGAGCTCGCCGGTGCCCAGCCGCCCGGCGGCGGGGTCGAAGACGGGGAAGTGCAGGACGATGAAGAGGTAGTCGTCGTAGACGTCGATCTTCGGCCGCTGGTTGCGCGAGAGCACGTCCTCGAGGTCGAGGGCGTGGAAGTCGAAGTTCTCCTCGAGCCAGGCGCGCTCCAGCGCACCCGGGCACTCGATGTTGACCCAGCGCAGGCCGGAAGAATCGATCTGCTCGACGCTCGGCGCCTGCGGCTCAGCAGGGGGCGCCGCGGGGATGAGCTCGCCGCGCCGGCCGACGCGGCGCAGCCTCGGCTTCGGAAGGTTCGGCATCGTTCACGCTCATCGTCTCGTCAGGCATGGTGCGCACAAGGTTAGTCGCCAAGCCGCCTTTGGACCGGACCGGGGGCCCCCTGGTATGGTTCTTCCCAACATAAGCGCCACATCTAGAGGGGTGGAGGGACTGGCCCAGTGAAGCCCCGGCAACCACCTCGGACCATCGGTCCGGGGGGAGGTGCCAACTCCAGCAGGTCATGCGAAAGGCCTGGAAGATGTGGGGAAAGTCCGATCGGACCTCTGCCCCACAAAAGGCGGAGGTTTTTTCTTTTGGCTACGGAAAGAAGGATCGGATGGCAGTAGAAAGCCTGAAGTGCAAGGAGTGCGGAGCGAGCTACTCGTTGGAGGCTCATTTCGCCTGCGAGAACTGCTTCGGCCCGCTGGAGGTGGCATATGACCACTCTTCGCTGGACCCGCTGGAGACCAAGCGGAAGATCCAGGCCGGCTCACAGGGGATCTGGCGCTACGCCGATTTCCTTCCCTTCGAGGGTCGCCCGGGCGACCCGCTCGAGCCCGGGCTGACACCGCTGCTGCGCGCCGACCGCCTTGCCGAACGGCTCGGGGTCGATGCCGAGATATGGATCAAGAACGACGCCGCCAACCCGACACACTCCTTCAAGGACCGCGTCGTCGCGGTCGCCGTCGCCAAGGCGCAAGAGCTGGGCTTCGACACCGTCGCCTGCGCCTCGACCGGCAACCTCGCCAACGCGGTCGCGGCGCACGCCGCCGCCGCCGGCCTGCGCTCTTACGACTTCGTCCCCGCCAACCTCGAGGAGCAGAAGCTCCTCGCCACCGGGATCTACGGCACTAACCTGGTCGGGGTCCGCGGCAACTACGACGACGTCAATCGCCTCTGCACGCAGCTTGCCGAAACCCGTCCCTGGGCCTTCGTCAACGTCAACCTGCGCCCTTACTACGCGGAGGGCTCCAAGACCCTCGCCTACGAGACGGCCGAGCAGCTCGGCTGGGAGCTGCCCGACAGGGTGGTCTGCCCGATCGCCTCGGGCTCGCTCTTCACCAAGGTCGGCCGCGGCTTCCAGGAGTGGCTCGACCTGGGTCTGCTCGAGGGAGAGCAGCCGATCTTCAACGGCGCCCAGGCGGAGGGCTGCAGTCCGGTCGCCACCGCCTTCGCCGAAGGCTGGGACGTCTGCAAGCCGCAGAGACCGGAGACGATCGCCAAGAGCCTGGCGATCGGCGACCCCGCCGACGGGCCCTACGCGGTCGAGCAGGCGCGACGCACCAAGGGCACCATCGACTCGGTCGGCGACGACGAGATCCGCGACGGGATCAGCCTGTTGGCCGAGACGACCGGGATCTTCACCGAGACGGCGGGCGGCGTCACGATCGGCGTGCTGGCCAAGCTTGCCGAACGTGGCGACATCGCCGCCGGCGAGCGCGTCGTCGTCTACATCACCGGCGAGGGTCTGAAGACCCTCGACGCGACTCGCGATAGGTTCCGCATGCACGAGATCGACCCCGACCTCGACAGCTTCGAGGCCGAGTTCCGCCAGGAGGTAACCGTCTGATGCCAGTCACCGTGAAGATCCCAACCCAGCTGCGCGCCGCGACCGGGGGGGAGGCGGAGCTGGAAGTTGCGGGCTCCACCGTCGGCGAGGTTCTCGATGCGGTCTTCGAGGCCCATGGCAGCCTGCGCGAGCGGATCACCCAGGACGGCGACCTGCGCCGTTTCGTCAACGTCTACGTCAGCGGCGAGGACATCCGCTTCCAGGAGGGACTGGCGACGCAGATCGACGACGGAGCCGAGGTCACGATATTGCCGGCTGTCGCTGGTGGTTGAGCGGTCATCCCGGCAGGGGTTCCGCTTAACTTTTTCGGTGGAGCGTTGGACTGCTGGCGCACCGAGGTTGAGGGCGAAAAAGTACAAGACGCTCCACCCCTGCCGGGATGACCGCTAAGCCAACGGTCGCGATTCTCTGCGGAGGTCGTGGAACCAGACTTCGGGAGCGCACCGAGACAGTGCCCAAGGCACTCGTTGAGATAGGGGGGCGGCCGATTCTCTGGCACGTAATCGGGATCTACGCCGCGCAGGGATTCGAGCGCTTTTTGCTCGCGACGGGCTACTTGGGCGAGATGGTCGAGGGCTTCGTCACTGCGGAGGCTTGGCCGGGGGGAATCGAGATCAATTGCGTGGACACCGGCACCGACACGCCAACGGGGGGACGGATCGCGCGGTTGGGCGAGCGTCTGGGGGATGAGACCTTTTGCGCCACTTATGCCGATGGCGTCGCCGATGTCGATCTCGGAGCTCTGCTCGAATTTCATCATGAACACCGTGCGCTCGCGACCGTCACCGTCGTGCAGCCCCGGCTGCAGTGGGGCATCGCCGAGCTCGCCGACGATCGGGTCGTGGGCTTCGTCGAGAAGCCGCGCAGCGAGCACTGGATCAATGGCGGCTTCTTTTGCTTCGAGCCCGGTGCGCTTGGCTACCTGGATGAGGACAGCGTTCTGGAGCGCGAGGCGCTGGAGCGCCTCGCCGCGGACGGCGAGCTAAGGGCACACCGCCACGAGGGGTTTTGGGACTGCATGGACACCTACAAGGACGCAGTCGAGCTGAATGATCAGTGGGAAAGCGGGACGCCGCCCTGGACCGCATGGACAGCGGAGCGAACCGAGGCGCTTTGACACGCTCTCTGGTCACGGGCGCGCACGGCTTCGTTGCCTCGCACCTGACGCAGGCACTGCTGGAGCGGGGCGACGACGTGCGAGTACTCGACCGGCCCGATCCACGTATCGCCGACGTCGGCGGGCCGCGCCGCTCCGGCCTCGACCTACTCGAACTGCGTGGAGAGGTCGAGCTGGCCGAGGGTGACCTGCGCGACGCCGAGGCCGTGAGCGCAGCCGTCGCGGGCTGCGATTCGGTCTTCCACCTGGCCGCGCAGACGATCGTCGGCGTTGCCCGCGACGCGCCCGCTGAGACGTTCGAGGTCAACGTGCGCGGCGCCTGGAACGTCTTCGAGGCATGCCGCGAGCACGGCACGGCCCGGGTCGTCTTCGCCTCCTCCGACAAGGCATACGGCACGAGCCCCGAGCTCCCGTACCGGGAGGACCTCCCCCTGCGCGCCTCGTATCCCTATGACGCCAGCAAGGCCGCGGCCGACATCGTTGCCCGCAGCTACGCGCACGCCTACGGGGTGCCGCTTGCGGTGACCCGCTTCGCCAATATCTACGGGGGAGGCGACCTCAACTTCTCCCGCCTGATCCCCGAGACCGCGATCGCCGTTCTCGACGGCCGCCCACCCGTGATTCGCTCCGACGGCAGACCCGAGCGCGACTTCCTCCATGTTGACGATGCCGTTTCCGCCTACCTGGCGATCGAGAGGGCTCTTGAAGGCAAGGGGGGGAGGGGCGAGGCCTTCAATGCCGGCGGAGAGAGCCCGCACTCCGTGCGCGAGGTCGTCGACCTGATCGCGGAGGCCTCAGGCGCGGGCATCGAGCCGGAATACCTTGGCACGGGCACCCCCGATGGCGAGATAGACCGCCAGTACGTCGACTCGGCCAAGCTGCGGCAGCTGACGGGGTGGCGCCCGAAGGTCGACCTGCGAACCGGCCTGCGCCTCACCCTCGAGTGGTATGCCGCCCACCCGGAGGCCCGACCCGCAAAGGTCGGGATATAGCCATGTGCGGACGCTTCACGGTCACGGCCAAGAACGCGAAGAAGGTCGCGGACCGCTTCCAGGTCGAGCTCGAGAAGGCTCTGGAGCGAAACTCGGCAGGCAACGCGCCGCCCCCGCGAGCGGAGCGGGTGAAAGAGATCGAAACGGGACTGGGACGGTTCAACGTGGCGCCCACCCAGGAGGTGCTGACGATTCGCTCTTCGCCCGATCCCGACGAGGCGGCAGAGGGCGAGCGGGAGGCGCGGCTGATGCGCTGGGGCCTGGTGCCGCGCTGGGCCAAGGATCTCAAAGTCGGCTACCGGATGATCAACGCGAAGGCCGAGAACCTCACTTCCAGCCGCGCCTACTCGCCCCTGATCGGCAAGTTCCGCCACCGCTGCCTGATCGTCGCCGACGGCTTCTACGAGTGGATGGTGGCCGAGGACCCCAAGCAGCCCCGTCAGCCCTGGCGCTTCACGGTCGACGGCGGCGAGCCCTTCGCCTTCGCCGGGATCTGCACACGCAAGGAGTGGGAGGACGAGGAGGACCGGGGCTTCGACGGCGGCTGGCTCTACAGCTGCACGATCGTCACCACGACGCCGAACGAGCTGGTCGCCAAGGTCCACGACCGGATGCCGGCGATCCTGCCGGGGCCCGAGGCCGAGGCGGCTTGGCTGCGTCCCGACCTGGAGCTCGAGGAGGCGGTGGCGATGTGCGCGACGCTGCCCGCCTCGCGCATGGACAGCGCCCCCGCCAACCCCAAGCTCAACAAGGTGGGCAAAGGGATCGAGGGCCCGGAGCTCCTCGTCGCTCCCTGATCAGGGCTGCGCGCCGGCGGGCAGGGCCCCGGCGGTGCGGACGGTGGCTGAGCCAGCCGCCGTCTCGATCGTGCAGGCCATGCGCGCCGCCGGGGTGACGGTGGTCCGCCAGATCGAGACGAGGGGGAGGCGCAGTGGTGCCTCGGGCTGCCCAGCCGGCAGTCCCAGCTGCCAGACCTGCTTGCTTTCTCTATAGGGCCCCCACTCGACGACGATCCCGGGCTCGTCGGTGTAGCGCTTGCCCAGCACGTCCCCGATCTCGACCGAAGCCAGTTCCGCGCTGTGCGAGCTGAATTCGACCAGGGAAGTTTCGGACGCATCCTGTTTGGCCAAGTCTTCGCTGGAACGTGGATAGGCGGCGCGGCTTTTCTGGGTTTTCGCGGCTTCCCCCCCGTGCGGCACGTGGACCGAGCAGCGCAGCCGGCCCTGCCCGACGGCCGAGCCCGTGCCGATCGTCAGGACCGCGGAGACGCGGTAGAGCGTGTAGTCGCTGATGTTGGCTTCGGTCGCACGAATGCCGGCTTCGGTGAGCTGCATCCGTCCACCGCCGGGGATTGGAATCGCCTTGGAGTCGGGCATCGGGGTCTTTTCCACCCATTCGAGCGTCGCCGCCCCGATTGGCTCGTCGGTGCTGAGCAGGGCGGCAAAGACAGTGGCGAGGAGCCCCACGGCGATCACGGCCAGGGCTCCCCGGGGCGGGCGGTTCTGCTTCTCGTCGGCCATCGCCGCGACAGTATTGGACGCGGCAGCGGAATCGCGGGCTTCTGCCGGTCTGCGGCGGCAGCTACCTTTGGGGTGTGGCCGATCGCGCGGAGCCGTCTCATCGGACGGACGTGAGCACGAAGACAACCGATCTGCACGGGCGCACCGTCAGCTACCTCGGCGGCGGCGAGGGCCCGGTCCTGCTGCTGATCCATGGGATGGCGGGCACCTCCGACAACTGGCGGGGAGTGCTCGAGCCGCTCGCCCACCGCCACACCGTCATCGCTCCCGACCTGCCGGGCCACGGCGACTCGGCAGGCGGCCGGGGCGACTACTCGCTGGGCAGCCTCGCGACCGGCCTCCGCGACTTGCTGCTCACGCTGGGCCGCGAGCGCGCAACGCTGGTCGGACACTCGCTCGGCGGCGGCATCGCGATGCAGTTCGCCTACCAGTTCCCGGAGATGGTCGAGCGCCTGGTCCTGGTCTCGAGCGGAGGCCTGGGGCCCGAGGTGAGCCCGATCCTGCGCGCGGCGGCGCTTCCCGGCGCCGACCTCTTCATCGCGGCGACGGCTCGGGCAGGCCAGACGACCGGCGGCGTCATCGGCCGGGGCCTGTCGACGCTCGGCCTGAAGCCCGGCCCCGACGTGTCCGAGGTCGCCCGCGGTTACGCATCGCTCGCCGAGCCTCGACGCCGCAAGGCCTTCCTCGCGACCCTCCGTTCGGTGATCGGGACCGAGGGGCAGCAGATCTCAGCCGCGGACCGGCTCTACCTCGCCGAGGCGGTCCCGGTGCTGATCCTCTGGGGTGCCCGCGACCCGATCATCCCCGCCCGGCACGGCGAAGATGCCCACCGCGCCCTTCCCGGCAGCCGGCTGGAGATCTTCGAGGGCGCCGGCCACATGCTCCAGCTGGAGCAGCCGGACCGCTTCATCGCCGTCCTCGAACGCTTTCTGGCCGAGAACGGTCCGGCGAGCTTCGATCGCGAGGAGTGGCTGGCCAGGCTCAAAAAGACCGCCTGAGCCGACCGAAACGCGCCCGGCAGGATTCGAACCTGCGACTTCCACCTCCGGAGGGTGGCGCTCTATCCAGCTGAGCTACGGGCGCTCAAGGGCCAGTCTAGCTTTGGGTGGCCGGTGCGCCCCTTCGCGTAGGCTCGCAGGCCGCATGGATCTCTCGGCGATCTTTCTCGGCACCGGCGGATCGGTACCCTCGGCGCGGCGCTCGACCGCCAGCGTGCTGCTGGTGCGGGGCGGCCGTCGGATGATGTTCGACTGCGGCGAAGGCACCCAGCGTCAGCTGCAGCGCTCGGTCGGCCTGGCGCAGGTCGACGAGATCTTCCTCACCCACTTCCACGCCGACCACATCCTCGGCCTGCCGGGTCTGCTGAAGACCTATGACCTGACGGCCCGAGAGGAGCCGCTGACGATCCATGGCCCGCGCGGGCTCCAGGACCTCTTCAAGGCCCTGGGAAGACTGATCGGCCGCACCGATTACGACATCGACCTGGTCGAACTCGACCCGGGGGACACGGTTCCCCACGACGGTGCCCAGGTGCAGGCCTTCGCGGTCGAGCACAGCGTTCGTGCGAACGGCTACGCCCTGGTCGAGAAGGCGCGGCCCGGACGCTTCGACCCGGACGCCGCCAAGAGCCTCGGAGTGGCCGAAGGCCCCGCCTTCGCTGCCCTGCAACGCGGGGAGGAGGTAGAAGGCAGCTCTGGCCCGGTTCGCCCCGAGGACGTGATGGGCGAGTCGCGACAGGGCCGCACGGTCGCCCTGACCGGCGACACCGCACCCTGTCACTCGACCGTCTCGGCAGCGGCCGACGCCGACCTCCTCATCCATGACGCAAGCTTCTCCGAGGAGGAGGCCCAGCGAGCCGCCGACACCGGCCACTCGACCGTGGGCCAGGCCGCCGCCGTGGCCAGAGAGGCCCACGTAAAGATGCTCGCCCTGGTCCACATCTCCTCCCGCTACCACGTGGGAACGGTCCTGGAAGAGGCCCGAGACGTCTTCGAGCCCACCGTCGCCCCCCGAGACTTCGACGTCATAGAGATCCCCTTCCCCGAGCGCGGGGAACCAGTCCTGGCCCCGAACGGCGCCCGCGAGAGCCACAAGCTTCCTGCCGAAGAGCTAGTCGAGGCTGAAGACGGCGGCGGGAGGGCCTCGGGGATGCCTCCCCTCGGCACCGCGGAGTGATTCTTGCCCCGAAGGGGCAGATCATCTGCACCGCCGCAGGCGGTGCTTAGGCACTCCCCGAGGCCCTCCCGCCGCCGTCACCCACCGCTGCTACTCTGAGGCCGTCCTTTAACCAGGTCCCGTGAGGCCAGGAAGGAAGCGAACGAAGTGAGCGACAAGGTCGTGCTGACGCGCGACGACCTGAGGCGAACGCTGCGGCGGATCGCCCACGAGATCGCCGAGAAGAACCCGGCTCCCGATGCTTTGGCGATCGTCGGCATCCACACCCGCGGCGCGTTGCTCGCCCGCCGACTCCATGCCGCGCTCAGCGAGCTGACCGGCGCCGAGGCGCCCATCGGCGACCTCGACATCTCCTTCTACCGCGACGACGTGGGCGCAAAGTCGCCTGCGACGCAGCCGGTCGTACATGCCTCCCACATCGACTTCGACATCAGCGGCAAGACCGTCGTCCTCGTCGACGACGTGCTCTTCACGGGCCGCACTGTGCGCGCCGCGATTGACGCCCTCTTCGACTACGGACGGCCGCAGCGGGTGCAGCTCGCGGTGCTCTGCGACCGCGGCCACCGCGAGCTGCCGATCCGGCCCGACTACGTCGGCAAGAACCTGCCGACCGCGCGCGAGGAGCGGGTCAATGTGAGGCTGGAGGAGGTCGACGAGGTCGACGAGGTAACGATCTCCGAGCTGGTCGAGGTGAGCGCGTGAAGCACCTGCTCTCGATCGGCGACCTCTCCAAAGCGGAGATGGAGGCGATCCTCGATCGGGCCGAGAGCTTCGCCGAGGTCGGCCGCCGCGACATCAAGAAGGTGCCGACCCTGCGCGGGCGCACCGTCGTCACCCTCTTCTACGAGTCGAGCACCCGCACCAGCTCCTCCTTCGAGCTGGCGGCAAAGCGGCTCTCCGCCGATCTCGTCTCGGTCAAGGCGGCGGGATCGTCCGTCGACAAGGGCGAGTCGCTGAAGGACACGGTCGCCACCCTCTCCGCCTACGAACCGGCAGCGATAGTGATCCGCCACCCGCACGCGGGCGCCGCTCAGTTGGTCGCCGGCTGGGCCGACGCGGCCGTGGTCAACGCCGGCGACGGCAAGCACGAGCACCCCAGCCAGGCGCTGCTCGACGTCTACACGCTGCGCCGCCGGCTCGGCAGCCTGGAGGGCAAGCGAATCTGGATCGTCGGCGACGTCCTGCACAGCCGCGTCGCCCGCTCCAACTTGATCGCCTTCAAGGCGATGGGCGCCGAGCTGACCGTCTGCGGGCCGCCGGCCCTGGTCCCGCGGGGGCTGGAGGATCTCGGCTGTGAGGTCGAGTACTCGCTCGACCGCCTCGGCGAGGCAGACGTTGTCTACGCGCTGCGCCTACAGCGCGAGCGGATGCGGGAGAGCTTCATTCCCTCGATCCGTGAGTACGCGACCCACTTCCAGATCGACTCGCGGCGTCTCGGACGGCGGCAGCTGCTGATGCACCCGGGCCCGGTCAACCGGGGCGTCGAGCTCTCCGGCGAGGTGATCGACTCGCCCCAGTCGCTGATCTCCGAGCAGGTCGCCTCCGGGCTGGTGGTGCGGATGGCGATCCTCTACGAGCTGCTTGCCGCCGGCGATGAGACGCCGGTCCCGGCGACAGGCGATGACACCGTCCAACCCACCCCGATCGGGCAGCCGGCATGAGCCTGGCCCAGCTCGACATGCGCGCCGGAAAGCGCGCGGACCTCGTCCTGCGCGGCGTCGCGGTGCTCGATCCCCTCGCCGGGATCGATTCCCAGCACGACCTGATCGTCCGCGACGGCCGGATCGCCGAGCTGGCCTCGCCCGGCGCGGCTTCGGCCGACGGCCTCGAGCAGGTCGAGGCGGCCGGCCTGCACGCCCTTCCCGCCTTCTTCGACCCCCACGTCCACCTGCGCGTGCCGGGGCACGAGCACAAGGAGGACATCGAGACCGGGACGCGCGCCGCGGCCGCGGGAGGCTTCTGCGGCGTGCTCGCGATGGCCAACACCGAGCCGCCCGTCTCGACGCCTGCCGACGTCGAGTCGCTGCGCGAGGCTGCCCGCGCCGCCGCCTCGGTCCGCACCGGCTTCCTCGCCACCGTGACGCGCGGGATGGAGGGCGAGGAGCTGACCGAGATGGCCTCCCTGCGCGAGGCCGGCGCGATCGGCTTCAGCGACGACGGGCTGCCGATCCGAAGCGCCCGGCTGCTGCGCCGCGCCCTCCAGTACCAGCGCCTCTGCGGCGGCACGATCGCGCTGCACGAGGAGGACCCCGAGCTCTCCGGGGATGGCGTCATGCACGAAGGGGCCGTCTCGGCGGCACTGGGCCTGGAGGGCATCCCCTCGGTCTCGGAGTCGACGACGATCGCCCGCGACGCGGCGCTGGCCGGCTACGAGGGCGGTCGCATCCACGTTCAACACCTCTCCGCAGCCGAGTCCGTGGACGCCGTCCGCACCGCCAAGGCAGCGGGAGCGCAGATCAGCTGCGAGGCCTCGCCGCACCACCTCTGCCTCACCGACGAGGAGGTGCGCAGCCTCGATCCTCACCGCTTCAAGATGAACCCGCCGCTGCGCACCGAGACAGACCGCCTGGCACTGATCGAGGGGCTGCGCGACGGCACGATCGATTGCGTCGCCACGGACCATGCCCCGCATGCGGCCGAGGAAAAGGAAGTCCCGTTCGAGGAGGCGGCGATGGGGGTCACGGGGCTGGAGACGGCCTTCGCCGCGCTGCACACGCACCTCGTCCTGCCGGGGACGATCGAGCTGGGCCTGCTGGTCGAGCGGATGAGCGGCGGCGCCGAGCCGTTCGGCATCGAGCGCTCCTCGCTGACCCCGGGAAGCGAGGCCAACATCGCCCTCTGCGATCTGAGCGCGAAGTGGACCGTCGGCGAGGAGGGCTACGAGAGCCGCTCCTCGAACTCCTGGTGCGCCGGACAGGAGCTGACCGGCCGGGTGCTGATGACGCTCGCCGGAGGCCAGGTCGCATACCGCCTGCGCTCCTTCAGCCTCGGAGTCGCCGCATGACCTCGACGGCCCTTCCGGTGCGCTTTATGCACCCCATAGGTTCAAAAGGCGCACCGGAATGAGCGACGGCTTTCTCTTGCTCGAGGACGGGGCGCGTTTCGACGGCGTGCCGTGCGGCCACTCCAGACCGGTCACCGGCGAGGTCGTCTTCAACACCGCGATGACCGGCTATCAGGAGTCGGTCACCGATCCCTCCTATGCCGGGCAGATCATCGTCTTCACCTATCCCCTGATCGGCAACTACGGGGTCTCGGCGGCGGCGATGGAGTCCGACCGGATCCACGCCCGCGGCGTGGTCATGCGCGACCCGAAGAACGGTGAGGACGTTGCCACCGCCGAGGGCGGCTGGCTCGACTGGCTCGCCGACTGCGGGGTGCCCGGGATCGGCGGCGTCGATACCCGCGCCGTCGTCCGCCACATCCGCGACCGCGGCGCGATGCGCGGGGGTATCTTCCCGGCGGGCACAGAGGAGGCCGAGGCGCGCGAGCGGGTCGCGGCCGAGCCCTCGATGGATGGCGCCGACCTGGCCCGCACCGTGACCCCACCGGAACCTGTCCGCTTCGAGGGAGACGGCCCGCACGTCGTCGGGATCGACACCGGGGTGAAGCTGAACATCGTGCGCCAGCTGCGCGAGCGGGGCTGCCGGGTAACGCTGCTTCCCTGTGCCGGCACAGCCGAAGAGGTCCTCGCCGAGGACCCGGACCTCGTCTTCCTCGCCAACGGGCCAGGCGACCCCGCTGCCCTCGGCTACGTCGTCGAGACGGTCCGCGAGCTCGTCGGCAAGCGCCCCGTCTTCGGCATCTGCCTCGGCCACCAGCTGCTCTGCCGCGCGGTCGGCCTGGAGACCTTCAAGCTGCCCTTCGGCCACCGCGGCGCCAATCACCCGGTCAAGGAGCTGGCGACGGGGCGGATCGACATCACCTCGCAGAACCACGGCTTCGCGGTTCAGGGACCGGGCGGAGAGGCGCGGATCGAGGCCGACGAGCCGGTCCGCTGGGAGACCGACTTCGGCGTCGCCGAGCTTTCCCACCTCAACCTCTACGACCGCACGGTCGAGGGCCTGATGCTCAAGGACGTCGCCGCGGCGACTGTCCAGTACCACCCCGAGGCCGGACCCGGTCCTCACGACGCCCGCCACCTCTTCGACTCCTTCCTCGAGCTGGCCCTTGCCTAAGCGCACCGACATCGAGAAGATCCTGCTGATCGGCTCCGGCCCGATCGTGATCGGCCAGGCCGCCGAGTTCGACTACTCCGGTGTGCAGGCCTGCAAGGTGCTGCTCGAGGAGGGCTACGAGGTCGTTCTCGTCAACTCGAACCCGGCGACGATCATGACCGACCCCGAGTTCGCCACCTCGACCTACATCGAGCCGCTGCTGCCCGGCCCGGTGACGCGGATCATCGAGAAGGAGCGCCCCGACGCCCTGCTGCCGACCCTCGGCGGGCAGACCGCGCTCAACCTGGCGATGGCGCTGCACGAGGACGGCACCCTGGAGCGCTTCGGCGTCGAGCTGATCGGCGCCGACCAGGCCGCGATTCGCCGCGCCGAGGACCGCGAGGAGTTCCGCCGCACGATGACCGAGGCGGGGCTGCGGATCCCCTGGTCGATGACGGTCGAGGGCCTCGGAGAGGTGGACGCGGCCCTGGCCGGCGGCCGCATCACGCTGCCGGCGATCGTTCGCCCGGCCTTCACGATGGGGGGCCAGGGCGGCGGTGTCGGCAGGACCGAGACCGAGCTGCGCCAGGTCGTCTCCGAGGGCCTCGCCGCCAGCCCGATCAACCAGGTCCTGGTCGAGGAGTCGGTGATCGGCTGGGGCGAGTTCGAGCTCGAGGTCATGCGCGATCACAACGACAACGTGGTGATCATCTGCTCGATCGAGAACGTCGACCCGATGGGCGTACACACCGGCGACTCGGTCACC
>JBJMKO010000006.1:0-3255 GCA_045805805.1 Solirubrobacterales bacterium
AAGTGCGCCGAGCGCCGCCAACACGCCGCCGGTAGAGAGCAGCAGCTCGCCGACAAGCAGCGCGATTCCGATCAGGGCGACGACTACGGCTGCGTCCATACCCCGATTATCCCCCTTCGCATTCTTCGGCGAGCGCGTAGCCCCGAACGTCCGCTTCGAGGTCGGCGGCCTTCGTGTAAGGGCCCAGCTTGAGGTAGCAGAGCTGCCCGGCCCGGTCGTAGAAGGCGGTGTCGGGCACGCCACCGCTGGCGCCGATCTCGCGGGCGATGTCCTTGTTCGGGTCGCTGTAGCTGGGGTAGGGGACCGGGGCTTCGGCGAGGAATTCGGAAGCATTGCTTTCGGAGTCTTCGTAGTTGATGCCGAGGAAGGCGACCCGTTTGCCGTAGGCGGCGGAGAGCTTCTGCAGGGTGGGGAACTCGTAGCGGCAGGGGCCGCACCAGGAGGCCCAGACGTTGACCACGACGGGGTAGCCGGAGAGCGAGGCGATGCGGCGCTGGTATGCGTCTGTCCCGCCAGGAAGGAGTCGGTCCGCCTGTCGGTGCAGGGCGGTGAGCGGGGCCGGTGAACCGGCCAGCGCCGTCGCGTAGTCGGGGTGCTTTCCGTTGTAGTCGCCGCCTGCGCCGCTGCCACATCCTGCCGCCGCCGAGGCGATCAAGACCAGCGAAGCGAGATGAACGATCTGCCGTCGAGGTGCTCGCATCATCGCCAAGAGGGGCCGTGGGAATCATTCATCTGGCTTCGATGGGTACAATACGTACGTTCGGTTCGCATCAGCGATGCAAACCACTGAGAGGTTGGGGGACGGAAAAGGTAGACCCCCGGCATCCTCGCCCTAGTGCCCCACCCACGTAATTTGTTGCGGCGGGGACGAACCCGAAAGCCTTCATGGCCAAGACCAGCGACGTTGCCGCGCCGGCGGCAGTTCCATCGAGTGCCGACATAGAGCGGGCCGCGAAGTTCGTCCGCGAGCCCTTCCTGCTTGACGGCGAGGGGCCGGAGGCGCTCGCCCCGGGCACGGCGCGACGCCGGGCGCTGGATGCCGCCCTGAGGGAGATCGACGCGGGAGTGGAGGATCCGTCGATCCAGTGGCGGCGCGACTTCTCACTGCTGCTCGGCCTGGAGCGGCTGCTCGCCGATGAACCACCGAAGCTGCGCGACGGAGCAGAACTCAATCCACACCAGGTCGACGCGCTCTCCGGGACGCTGACCGAGCTGATGGCTGAGCAGCAGATCGCGATCGAGGGCGAGGCCAATGGCAAAGGTGCAGCGGAGGTAGCTGAGACGGCGGACCCGGACCCGACGGCTGAGGAGCCAAGTGAGGACGGAGCAGAGGCCAACGGCGAGGCCGAGCTTGAGGACGAGGATCTGGCCCCCGACGAGGAGCCCCAGGATTGGGAGGAGGCGTCAGCCGACGACGAGGAGACGATCGAGGAGGCACCCGAGGATCCCGGTGCAGAGCGGCGCTTCTGGTTCGAGCACGCCACCGGCGCCGGTAAGACCGTCGCCGCGGTCGGCTTTATCGACGCCTCGCGGGCCGGGGGCGTGCTGATCCTCACTCACCGCCGCAACCTCGTTGACCAGTTCATCGGCGAGATCTCTGAGCGCGGTTACAAGGAGCGGCTGCGTCCGCCGTTGCTCGACGGCCGCGACGATCCTGACGGTCCGGTTACGGTCGAGACCTACCAGTGGTTTGTGCGCAACCACAAGAAAATCTCTGACGCCTACTCGATCGTGATCTGCGACGAGGCGCACACGGCCCTGGGCGAGAAGACCAGCGCCTGTATCCGCGCTTGGGTTGGGCCCGTCTTCATCGGCATGACCGCGACGGGGGCGCTGATCGCCCGCCACGTCGCTGATCTCTTCCCGACCCAGACCTCGCGTTTCGACCTAATCCAGGCCGCCCGCCGCGGCGTGATCTCGCCGCTGCGCTGCATGCGGATACCGCCCGGCCCGGGTGTACGGACGATCGCCAAAGTGCCCCTGCGAAAGGGCGAGGTCGACCAGGACTTCGACCAGGAGGAGCTGGCCGCGCTGCTCGACCAGGAGCCCTTCAACGTGGCGATCGCTGACCTCTATAAGACCCGCTTCGACGGCATGCCCGGCGTCCTGTACACGGCCGGCGTGCAGCATGCGAAGAACGTGGCGCGGGCGCTGCAGAGCGCCGGCGTCGCCGCCCGTGCGGTCTCCGGTGAGACGCCGAAGCGCGAACTGGCCGAGATCCTTGCCGGCTTCGAGCGGGGTGAGATCGACGTGCTCTGCAACGCGATGCTGCTCGCTGAGGGTTGGAACTCACCCCGGGCGACGCTCTGCATGCACCTGGCGCCGACCGCGTCGCGCCGCATTTACCAGCAGCGTGTCGGCCACGTAACCCGGCGAGCGCCGGGTAAGGAGGCCGGTCTGGTGATCGACTTCGTCCACCCGGCGACGACCCACGATGAGGCGATCGTCACCCTGCACAGCCTGCTCGACCGCGATGTCTACCGCGGCGGCGCGATCGTGATCGGTCCGGTCCGGCGGTCCCGCGGGCGGCGAATCCGGGTCGAGCGGCGGATCGTCCCCGTCTCCGACAACGAGGAACGTCGCATGCACGTGCTCGAACGCGAGATGTGGCGAATCGCCGTGGACAACCTCGACTATCCCGAGCACTTCAACAAGGACGTCTTCTGGAACTGGGTCGGCAAGGTCGACCACAACTTCAGCTCCAACGACCGCGTGTTCTTCCGCTGGGGCGAGAACAAGCGGAACGAGATACGCAACACCACCGCGATCCGCAGCGGTCCGGCCCAGAACGGCCAGCTGCCGCTCTGGCGGGCGAACCGGGCGCTGGTCGCTGACTGGGTCCACGTCTTCGGCGCGGGCACCGTCTTCAACCTGCGGAGCAGCTACACCTACTTCCTCGAGTGGAGCTACTCGCAGGACTCGCTCGGGTTCAACTCTAGCGAGTTCTGGCCCTCCAACCTCGTCTCGCAGCTGCCCAGCCAGGCGATCAACGGGATCTTCCCGGTCGTCAACATGGAGGACTACGTCACCCTGTCGCGCGGTTCCTCGCCGAACCCCAACCGGAACTACAACCTCCAGCCCAACATATCGCAGTCCCGCGGCGACCACAAAATCCGCAGCGGTCTCGACATCCGCTGGACCAACGTCTACAACGAGAACTACAACAACTCCGGCGGCAACATCTCCTTCACGCGCGCGTTCACCCGCAGCACGCTGAACAGCACCAGCGTCCTGGAGGGGAACGCCTTTGCCACG
>JBJMKO010000007.1:0-6563 GCA_045805805.1 Solirubrobacterales bacterium
AAACACTCAAGCGAGGCTCCTGCCGCGCGTTTTGGGAGGGGTGCCGCCTCCCCTCGTTCGCCAGCTGGCAGCTAGTCCAGCTTCAGCTCCCTGAGCTTTGCCCATCTTGGATCGAAAGCTGTCTCGTGTTCGTGGTCGGCAGGGTCGGCGTCGTTGAGCGACTCTCCGCAGGCTGGACAGAGCCCGGCGCAGTCCTCGCGACAGAGAAACCGGGCCGGGATCGCAAGGACGGCCGCGTCGTGGGCCCAGCGGCCGAGGTCCAGCTCCTCGTCCTCGACGTAGGGGCTGAGCAGCTCCTCGTCCTCGGTGTCTTCCTGGGCGACCTCGCGGGCGTCGACCCCCGTTTCGAAGGCTGCCCCCTCCAAGCAGCGCACGCAGGGCCCCTCGATCCGGAGGGGAAAGCGAAGGCGAAAGGCATAGCCGCCGCTGGGGCGGGAGACGTCGATGCGGGTCTCGACGACGTCCGGCGAGACGGCATAGTCCTGCCCGGCCAGATGCAGCGGTTCCAGGCGAACCGGCAGGTCGACCCGGCGTCCCTCGCCGTGGGACAGGGAAAGTCGCGCGAGATCGATGATCGTGGTCGATTGGGACATTGGCGCTCCTCCGCTTCGGCCGGCTGAGAGTCATACGATGGCAGCCTCAGACGAGATTACGGAATGGGTCAATTCGACTGGACACCAGAGGTCTACCTGGAGCGGATCCGCTCGCAGATCCCGCGCTACGACGAGCTGCAGGAGCAGGCGATCGCGGCGATCCCGTTCCCGCCCGAGCGAGTACTCGAGCTCGGGATGGGAACCGGCGAGACCACCCGCCGGCTGATCGAGGCCCATCCGGACGCCTGGGTGATCGGCCTCGACGCCAGCCCTGACATGGTCTTCCGCGCCCGCCAGTCCTACGACGACGTCCAGCTGGCCCGGATGGAGGACCCCCTCCCCGACGGCCCCTGGGACCTCGTCATCTCCGTCCTCTCGATCAACCAGCTAGACGACGAACAGACCCAAGCCCTATGCCGCCGAGTCAGCGAGCAATCCCGCGCCCTCGTCATAGGCGACGTCTTCGAACCAGACAAGCTCAAAGACCTACTCGCCTGGTCGGGCGGCCAGATCACCTGGCAAGCCGACAACTTGGCCGTAGTAGCAGCAACGTACTGAGCAGCGGGGAGGGTGACCCTCCTCAAAACACTCAAGCGCGAAGCGCTGTTTTGGGGAGGGTCACCCTCCCCGCAACCCGCTCGCTACTGCTGCTCGTCCAACTCGGCGACGGGCTGCTCTTCGTCCCGTCCAGCCAAGCGATCGCGACCGCGCTGCACCGCCGCGAGGAACTTCTGCAGGTTTACCTCGAGCGTGTTGAGGATCTCGTCGGCGTAGTCCTCGGCGCCGAGACGGATCTCGCGCTCGCGCGTGCGGGCATCCTCGACGATCTCGTCGGCGGCCCGCTCGGCCTGCTTGGTGACCTCCTCGTCGGAGATCAGGCGGGCCTGCTGCTCGCGTGCCTCGCGGACGATCCGCTCGGCCTCGCGCTTGGCCTCGGCCAGCATCTCCTGGCGCTCCTTGACGATCCAGCGCGCCTGCTTGATCTCCTCGGGGATCGTCGCCCGCATCTGGTCGAGCAGGTCGTAGATCTCCTCGCGATCGACACGCACCTGGTCCGTCAGCGGCACCGGGCGCGCGTTATGGACCACATCGTCGAGCTTGTCTATGAGAACGAGAACGTCCATCAGCAGATCGTAAGCCTACGTGTAAGAGGCATTTTCGGTGAGGAAGCCGTTATTTCCTCGTCTTTTTGCAAGCCCTCGCCCACTTCCCTCACCGGAAAAAGCCTACCTGTCGCCGAGCCGCTCTGCCATCGCGGCCGCGACGGGGCCGGGAACGAGGTCGGATACGTCGCCCCCGAACGTCGCCATTTCCTTGACGCCGGTGGAGGAGAGGAAGCTGTAGTGGGCCGAGGCGATCACGTACATGCTCTCGATCCCCGGGTCGAGCTTGCGGTTGAGCTGGGCCATCTCGAACTCGTACTCGAAGTCCGAGATCGCCCGCAGGCCCTTGATCACCGCTTTGGCCCCGAGTTCGCGGGCGAACTCGACCAGCAGGTTGGAGAAGGTCTTGACCTCGACGTTGGCGAGGTGCGAGGTCGCGTCGACGATGAAGGCCTGGCGCTCCTCGGCTGTGAAAAGCGTCTTCTCCTTGCGGATCGGGTTGTTGACGACGCCGACCACGACGCGCTCGAAGACCGCGGCGGTGCGGGTGATGATGTCGAGGTGGCCGTTCGTGACCGGGTCATAGCTCCCCGGGCAGACGACCGTGCCGTCGCGGTCGGCCATCAGCCGTCCTCCCCGTAGATGGAGACGTCGGCGGCACCGTAGCGGCGCCGGCGCAGCCGCGGCAGAGACTCGATGCGCAACGGCCGGCGCGCGCCGCTCTCGACGATCGCCCGCCCTCCCGGATTGAGAAGGCGAGGGAGATGAGTATCCAGTTGCTGCCCCACGCGGTCGGCGAGTTTATAGGGGGCGTCGACGAAGACGAGGTCGAAGCATGGGCTGCCCTCGCCCTCGGGCAGGCCGGCCAACCAGCGTGAGGCGTCGGAACGGACCAGCTCCACCCGTTCGGTGAGACCGAGATTCTCGATGTTGCCGAGAGCGGCCCGGGTATCGCGGTCGACCAGAGTGGCGCTTGCGGCGCCGCGCGAGAGCGCCTCGATCGCCAGCGCACCGGTCCCGCAATACAGGTCGAGCACGGCCGCTCCCTCGACCCTGTCGCCGAGGACGGAGAAGATCGCCTCGCGCGCCCGGTCCGACGTCGGCCGCACCTTCCAGCCGCGCGGCGCCACCAGCCTCCGCCCCCCCAGCTCTCCGGCGATCACGCGCACGTCACAGTGGTATCGGGTCGGCGGCGCCTGTGCCGAAGCGGCGGCGAGCGGCTTCGAGCAGGGGGCCCAGCTCGGGGACGTCGAGAGAGCCGTAGCGCTGCATCAGCGCGAGCACCTCCTTGCGGGCGGCGAGGAGGACGTCGCCGTCCTCGGGCAGCTCGGCGACGGCGAAGCGCGGCAGGCCGCTCTGGCGCGTCCCCAGGACCTCCCCCTCTCCCCGCAGCTGGAGGTCGACCTCGGCGAGCCTGAAGCCGTCGCTCTCGCGCTCGACCGCCTTGAGACGCCGGCGCGCCGTCTCGCCAGCCTCTTCGGGGAAGAGCAGGCAGACCGACTCGTGCTCGCCGCGGCCGACCCGCCCGCGCAGCTGGTGCAGCTGGGAGACGCCGAAGCGCTCGGCACCCTCGATCACGATCACGGTCGCGTTGGCTACGTCGATCCCAACCTCGATCACCGTGGTCGCGACGAGGACGTCGGTGGCGCCGGAGGCGAACGCCTCCATCGCCTCCGCCTTCTCCGCCGAGCGCATCTGGCCGTGGATGACGCCGACACCGAAGTCGCGCAGCTCGCCGGATGCGAGCCGCTCGGCCTCGGCCTCCGCCGCCCGCCCCTGCAATTTCTCGGACTCCACGACCAGCGGGCAGACGACGTAGGCCTGGCGACCCGCGCGCAGCTGGCCGCGGATGAACTCGTAGGCGCCGGCGCGGTCGGTCTCCTCGACGATCCTGGTCGCCACCGGCTTGCGACCCGAGGGCAGCTCGTGCAGCGCGGTGGTGTCGAGGTCCCCGTAGGCGGTCAGCGAGAGCGTGCGGGGAATCGGCGTCGCCGTCATGTGCAGCACGTGCGGAGCCATCCCCTCCACGCCCTTGGAGTCCAGCGCCCTGCGCTGGCCCACGCCGAACCGGTGCTGCTCGTCGACGACGCAGGCCCCGAGCCGGGCGAACCGGACAGTCGGCTCGATCAGTGCGTGGGTGCCGACGATCAGGCCGAGCTCGCCGGTGGCCAGCCGCTCCAGCGCCTCCCTGCGCCGCGCCGCCGGAGTCGACCCCGTCAGCAGCGCGAACGGCGTCGCCTCTTCCGCCAGCAGGCTCCCCAGTGTCGCCGCGTGCTGCTCGGCCAGCGTCTCGGTCGGCGCCATCAGGACCGCCTGGAAGCCCGCTTCCAGCGCCCGCAGCATCGAGTACACGGCGACCACGGTCTTGCCGCTTCCCACCTCCCCCATCAGCAGCCGCTGCATCGGCTCGCCGGAGTCGAGGTCAGCGTCGATCTCGTCGAAGGCCTTCAGCTGATCCCCCGTTGGCTCGAACGGCAGCGATTCGACCCAGCGCCCGACCTGCTCCCCGGGCTTCCCGAGTCGCGGCGCCGGCCGGGCCGTTCGATGAGCGCGCTTCCTGCTGGCCAAAATTGCCTGGTAGAGGAAGAGCTCTTCGAACCGCAACCGCTCGCGCGCCGCTTCCGCTTCCTCGGCCGTCTTGGGGAAATGCATCGCCTTGACCGCATCCGCAACGCCGGCGAGCTCGCGCCGCACCCGCACTGCCGCCGGCACCCCGTCGATCAGGTTTGGCACCAACTCAATCGCCTGCTCCAACCACCCCCGCACCTGCTTCGCCCGCAACCCCTCGGTCAGCGGATGCACGGGAACCAGCCCCGCCTCTCCCGCGGGTGGCGGAGGGTGAGGGGGGTCGAGGACAGCCCGTGGACTGCCCGCAGCGCCCCCCTCACCCTCCGACAGGACCCACGGGCCAGCCACCTCGATGAACTCGTATTCCGCCACCACAAATCCGCGCTTGCCCATGGTCCCGCTGAGCAGCAGCTGCGTCCCCGGCACAAGCTTGGCCGCAACCCACGGCTGGTTGAACCAGGTCGCCCGAACCGAGCCCGAATCGTCCCCGACTTTGACCCCGACGATGCTCAACCCGCGACGCCGGAACGGTCGTGGCGTGTTGCCGAGGACCTCGACCTGAATCGTCGCCTGCTGCTTGTCCTCCAAACTGGCTATCGGGACCACCGTGCGGTCGCGGTGCCTGTGTGGAAAGCGCAGGAGCAGGTCGCCGACGGTGACGATCCCGGCACTCGCCGCGGCCTCGGCCGTCTTCGGCCCCACCCCCTCCAGCGCCTGCAGCGAAACGTCGAGAACACTCTGCCGCGGCCAGTGGACCGGGGCGTCGCGCAGCTGGGTAGGGGTCAGTTCGGCAGTACTGGCAAAGACGCGCACTACTGGGCTGCCAGCAGCCACCACCAGCTCGGCTGGCCGCCTTCGTGGGTCTCGATCTCGACGCCGGCGGGGACGTGGGTGTCGAGCTCGTCGAGCGCGATCGGAGCCGCGGCGCCGGCGATCACGGTGACGATCTCGGCCCCGGCCGCGAGCCTCTCGATCGTCTCGGCCAGGGTCGACCCCGCCCCGCCCCAAGCGACTATCTCGCCCTCGACGAAGCCGACCGCATCGCCCTGGCGGAAGCGGCCCTGGGCGTCATCGCGGCCAGCGGGAGCGACGCCGCCGATGGCGATGTCGGCAAGCGCCTCCTCCAGCCGCCCGGCGTTCTCCTCCGCCGTCGCCGCCTGGTCGAGCTCGACCAGGGTGAGCAGGCTTTCCTGCAGCGAGGTCGCCGGCACCACCCGCGCCGGCTTCTCGGAGAGCTCGCAGGCCCGCTCCGCCGCCATCACCACGTTGGAGGAGCTGGGGAAGACCAGCACTTCCTCGGCTGGCACCTCGTGGATGCCCGCGAGCAGCTCGTAGGTCGACGGGTTGAGGGTTTCGCCGCCGTGGACGACGTGGGCGCCCAGCTCGACGAAGAGGCGCTCCAGCCCCTCGCCGGCCGCCACCGCGAGGGCGCCGGTCCGGCCGCCGTTGAGCCGGGCGTGACGCTCGGCGATCTGCTCGCGCATGTCGGCGACGTCGAGGTTGGTCACCTTGCCGGCGTCCTCGAAGAGGGCGACCGCGGCCTCTGGCTCGTCGGTGTGGACGTGGACCTTCAGCGTCACCTCGTCGCCGACGACCAGAACCGAGTCGCCGAGGCCCTCCAGCCGTGGCAGGAAGTCGCGCCCGCTCAGACCTGCCCCGGAGACGATGAAGTTGGTGCAGTAGCGGAAGCGACTGTCCTCGTGGTGCGGCCGGCTGAGCCGCGGCGCTTCGTGATGGGAGATCTCAGGCACCGCGGCCCCGTCACCGCGCAGGCCCGCGACAACCCCGGCGAGGATCAGCACCAGGCCGTAGCCGCCGGCATCGACGACGCCGGACTCGCGCAGCACGTCGAGCTGCTCGGGGGTGCGCTCGACCGCGCGCTGGCCGTCGGCGATCGCCCGCTCCAGCACCTCGGCGAGGATCGCGTCCTGCTCCTCTTCGGCAACACCGCGGTCGAGCCGCTGCTTCTCCGCCTCCAAGCGAGAGAGCTGGCGGGCGATCGAGTGCGCCATCTCGCGGAAGACGGTCAGCATCGTCCCCTCCGCAGGCTCGCGCACCGAGTCGTAGGCGGCGTCGGCGGCGGAGGCGAAGGCCGCCGCGACCAGCAGCGGGTCGACCAGCTCCCCCGGGCGCGAGGCGAGCTCCTCGGCGGCGCCGCGGACGATCTGGGACAGGATCACGCCGGAGTTGCCGCGCGCGCCCATCAGGGCGGCCCGCGCCAGCGTCTGCACCAGCGCCGTGCGCTCGACCTCGTCGAGGCCCTCGCCGTCGATCCGGTCGAGCTCGTCCAGCACCGAGC
>JBJMKO010000008.1:0-1692 GCA_045805805.1 Solirubrobacterales bacterium
CAGCTCAAGCGCGGCCGCAAGACGGCCACGATCCGGCTCGGCGACAAGTCCCACAAGTACAAGAAGAACCAGGCCGTGCTGGTGACGATCGGCTACCAGCACTCGCCGCGAGAGAAGATCTTCGAGGCGGTCATCGATCAGGTCGAGGTCAAGCGTTTCAAGGACCTCTCGCCGCGCGACATCGAGCACGACAACCCCGAGTTCCGCCGCCACGACGAGATGCAGCACTTCCTCGAACAGATCTACGGACGGTCCGTCGCGGCCGACGACATCGTCACCGTCGTGCGCTTCAGCCAGATCGTGGACAACCCGAGCGAGTTCACCGACCGGCGGCTGGGGATCGGCGGCGCGCAGAACTAAGGCTTGAAGAGGTTTCGGCCGATTTCTATGGTGACGCCAGTCCCCTAGCAGAAGGTCCAGCCTCCTCTTGTTCCCCACCTCGGCCGGCATTGATCGCCGGCGCTTCCTCATGTCCACGGGCGTGGCCGCGGTCGCACTCGCGCTGCGCGTGCCGATCTCCTCGGCGGCGCCCTCGGGCACCGCGCTGGCGGGCGACCGGCGCGCCACCTACGTGTCGCTGGCCGAGGCGGTCCTCGCCGACCCGAGCATGCGCGTCGATCCGTCGCTCGCGCAGGGCGCGGCCGACGAGTTCGCCGCCGTCTACGCCGGCTGGCCCGCCGACCTGCAGCGCGGCGCCGACAAGGTCCTCGACGCCGTCGAGCGCTCGACCAGCCGGGGATTCTCCAAGGAGGACCGCGACAACCGCCACGCCAAGCTGCAAGAGCTCGGCCGGCCCACCACGCCCGACCCGCAGCCAGCCGAGCGCCAGCGCCTCGAGCTCGCCCAGGACGCGCTCACGCTGGTCGCCGTCACCGTCGGCCCGGCCGACGAGTCCATCCCCGCCCCCATCACCGTCTGAACCATGGCTTCCAATCTCCGCCGCCTCGTCGTCCTCGGCCCCGCGGGCACGATCTATCCGGGCTCCGCCCAGGACTACCGCTCAGCGAGCAACCGCGCCTTCGTCAAGGACACCAAGACCAAGTGGATCCGCCTGTGGGCGGACTGGCCCACGCTCATGCCGAGCCCCGGCCAGCTCGACGCGGCGCGCATCGCCGCGCTCGACGCGCAGATCGCGCAGGCCAAGGCCGACGGCCTGAAGGTGATCCTCACGAGCTACCGGTTCCCCACCTGGGCCAACGGCACCGACAGGCTCACCGACGCCCAGCTCGCGGCGACGATGCCTGACCGCCGCACCTCGACCGAGTCCGACACGAAGGCCAAGACGCTGCTGTTCCGCTACCCCGACGACGTCTCTGCGCCGAGCGCGTGGGGGCAGTGGATCGCGCTGCTGGTCGCGCGCTACAGCGCCAACAGCCGTACGCGCCCCAACTCTCGCGCCGTGATCGACTTCCTCGAGCTCTGCAACGAGCCCAACCTGCAGTGGTGGCCCCAGCAGGCGCCGAGCACGACCGGCGATCCCTACGCGCAGGGCAGGATCGTCGTCCACGACGTCGTCGTCCGCATGTTCCAGACCGCCGCGGCGATCACGGCGCCGTACGGCAGCGCGCCCGGCCTCATGGGGCCCGGGACGTCCGACGGCACGGACACGAATCGACTCAAGACCGGCTACGCGAGCCTCGTCAACCGGCTGCTCGACTCGTTCGGGGCGGCGGGCTTCACCCCCGGGCCGTC
>JBJMKO010000009.1:0-1955 GCA_045805805.1 Solirubrobacterales bacterium
CCTCTCGCTCTGACAAACGGCGCCCTAATGAGGGCGCCGTTTTGAGTATCCGCCAGTTCGAGAGGCGCCCCACGCCTCGGGCTTGGCTCGGTCCGGGTCAGAGGTGGCTCGGTTGGGGAAGCTGTTGTCGTTTTCGCGTACGCCGCCAGGGCCGAGCATCGGTTGTGCAAATGCAATCCACCTGAAAAGGGGAGTCCAAAATGCTCAATCGAACGATCATCACTGCTTTTCTACTCACCATCGCCACCTTGATTCCGGCGCCCGCATCCGCGGCGCCGGCGCGAACCGGGGCGATCGTCTTCTCGATGGTCAGCGAAGACCACCGCGTCGCCGAAGTCGAAGGAAAAAAAGTCGATCCGAAAGCACCGGAAGGCGGCATCTACGCGGTCCGCGACCGGCGGCTCAACCAGCTGACCGAAAACCCGGCCGACGGTGAACCGGCGTTCTCCGCCGATGGGCACACGATCGCCTTCGTCCGCGCCGGCGACGTATACGTGATGCGGGCCGACGGCACCGGCCAGCGGCATTTGACCAGTGGGCCCGAGGTCGACGCACGGCCGCTGGTCTCGCCCAACGGCAAGTACGTCCTCTTCGAGCGTCGCGCCACGGTCGGTGCTCCGCGCGACCTCTACACGGTCAGGGTGGCCGGCGGCAGCGGCCACGCGCTCACCGCCTCTCCCGATGACGACCACGAAGCGTCGTTCTCGCCCGGCGGCCGCACAATTGCTTTCGTGCGCAGCACGGCCGAAACTGGCGGCGGTACGGCGGACGACATCTACACGGTGCGGCCTTCGGGCATTCGCCTCGCCCGCCTCACCCGCACCGCGCTGGTCGACGAGTTCGCCCCGCGCGACCTCGACGAGACGATAGTCTTCAGCCGTGGCGAGAGCAGCGAAGGGCCGAGCGCCTTCGCGGACATCTACGCGATGAACGAGGACGGTAAGAAAATCCACAAGGTGATCGCGGGGGCCGGCTCCTCCTTCGTCGAGGACGCCACCGACGAGGGTCGCACGCTGCTCTTCCGGCGTGACCAGAGCCTCTGGGTGAAGCGGGTCGGCGGCAAAGGCCGCATGCTCGCCGAGCTCCCCGACCAGTCCCGCACCAACGGGGTCTTCTCCTCCGACGGCCGCAAGGTCGCAGTCTTCACGGCCAAGGGCGAGGAAGAGTCGCTCTCGGTAATCGACGTCGCGACCGGGCGCAGTGGGTACACCGGGGTCTCCGGTTTCTCCAACAGCCAAGAAACCAGGACCATCGGCCCGGTCATCGCCTGGCAGCCGGTGCGGCGCTAGGACTCCCCCCGGCTCCAGCTCGAAGGGCCCCTCCTGCCGGAGGGGCCCTTCGTCGTACCGCGGCGATATAACCGCCGGGTGGGAGAACCTTCGATCGGCTCCACCCTCGCCGGGTACAGGCTCGACGCTCTGATCGCCCGCGGTGGCATGGGGGTCGTCTACCGGGCGACCCAGCTGGCGCTTGAGCGTCCCGTCGCCCTCAAGGTGATCGCGCGGGAGCTGGCCGACAAGGAGGGCTTCCGCGAGCGCTTTCTACGCGAGTCGCGCCTGGCCGCCCGGCTTGACCACCCGAGCGTCGTACCCGTCTATGACGCTCGCGAGGAGGACGGCGAGCTGATCGTCGCTATGCGCCTGGTCGAGGGCGGCGACCTCCGCCAGCTAATTCAGCGCGAGGGCCCGCTCCCCCCGGCGCGCGCGATTAGGTTGCTGAGCCAGGTCGCCGATGCGCTCGACGCCGCCCACACGGCGGGCATCGTCCACCGCGACGTCAAGCCGCACAACATTCTGGTCGAGGGCGACCGCGCCTACCTCTCCGACTTCGGCCTGGCCAAGGCGATTGAAGGGACGGGCGACGCCAGCAGCGCTTCGGTCGTTGGCACGGTCGAGTACATGGCGCCCGAGCAGTGGCGGGGGGAGAAAGTCGGGTCCTCTGCGGACATCTACTCG
>JBJMKO010000010.1:0-48351 GCA_045805805.1 Solirubrobacterales bacterium
GCCGCGACCTGACCGAGCTCGCGCGCGAAGGCAAGCTTGACCCCGTCATCGGACGCAAGAACGAGATCGAACGCGTGCTGCAGATCCTCGCGCGCCGCACCAAGAACAACCCGGTGCTGCTGGGCGAGCCCGGCGTTGGCAAGACAGCCGTGGTCGAGGGGCTGGCCGCCCGCATCAACAAGGGCGAGGTCCCCGAGCTGCTCAAGAACAAGCAGATCTACACGCTCGACCTGGCTGCCCTGGTTGCCGGCTCGAAGTACCGCGGCGAGTTCGAGGAGCGGCTGAAGAAGGTAATGAAGGAGATCACCCAGCGCGGCGACATCATCCTCTTCATCGACGAGCTCCACAACCTGGTCGGCGCCGGCGCCGCCGAGGGCGCGATCGACGCCGCCTCGATCCTCAAGCCGGCCCTCGCTCGCGGCGAGCTGCAGACGATCGGCGCGACGACGCTCGACGAGTACCGCAAGTACCTCGAGCGCGACTCGGCGCTGGAGCGACGCTTCGCCCAGATCAAGGTCGATCAGCCCTCGGTCGAGGACACGGTGAAGATCCTCGAAGGGCTGCGCGAGCGCTACGAGCAGCACCACCGCGTCAACATCACCGACGACGCGCTGTCCGCGGCCGCCGAGCTCGCCGACCGCTACATCTCCGACCGCTTCCTGCCCGACAAGGCGATCGACCTGATCGACGAGGCGGCATCGCGGATGCGGATCAAGTCGATGAGCTCGCCGCCGGTCTACCGCGACCTCGAGGAGGAAATCGAGACGACGCGGCGTGACAAGGAGGCCGCGATCGAAGCGCAGGAGTTCGAGAAAGCGGCCAACCTGCGCGACACCGAGCGCCAGCTCACCACCCGCAAGCGCCAACTCGAGGACGAGTGGTCCGAAGGCGAGGACGGCGAGCGGCCCGACGTGGGCGAAGAAGAGATCGCCGACATCGTCTCGATGTGGACCGGGATCCCGGTCTTCAAACTGACCGAGGCCGAGACCAAGAAGCTGATCCGCATGGAGGAGGAGCTGCACAAGCGGGTGATCGGCCAGGAGGTCGCGATCACCGCCGTCTCCAAGGCGATCCGCCGCTCGCGCGCCGGGATCAAGGACCCCAAGCGCCCGGCCGGCTCGTTCATCTTTCTCGGACCTTCGGGGGTCGGCAAGACCGAGCTCGCCCGCACCCTGGCCGAGTTCCTCTTCGGTGACGAGGAGTCGATGATCCGCATCGACATGTCCGAGTACATGGAGAAGCACGCGGTCAGCCGCCTGGTCGGCTCGCCGCCGGGCTACATCGGCTATGACGAGGGCGGCCAGCTGACCGAGGCTGTGAGGCGCAAGCCCTACAGCGTGCTGCTGCTCGACGAGATCGAGAAGGCGCACCCGGACGTCTTCAACATCCTCTTGCAGATTCTCGAGGACGGGCGGCTGACCGACGCCCAGGGGCGCACGGTCGACTTCCGCAACACGATCGTGATCATGACCTCGAACATCGGCGCCTCGGAGATCGCCAAGAACACCTCGATCGGCTTCACCGTGGCCGATGAGACCGGCATGTCCTACGACGACATGAAGAACCGGATCATGAGCGACCTGAAAAAAGTCTTCCGGCCCGAGTTCCTCAACCGGATCGACGAGGTGATCGTCTTCCACAAGCTGGCCAAGACAGAGGTCAAGGAGATCATCGACCTGATGATCAACCGGGTCCGCGTCCAGGTGGCCGAGCACGAGCTGCAGCTGGAGCTCACCGACGAGGCCAAGGACCTGCTGGTCGAGAAAGGCTGGGATCCCTCGATGGGAGCCCGGCCGCTGCGCCGTGCGATCCAGCGCTACATCGAGGACCCACTCGCCGACGAAGTCCTGCGCCGGGGCCCGATGACACCCGGCTCCACCGTGATGGTCAAGCGCGATCCCTCCGGCGACGAGGAGGATCACCCGCTCAGCCTGACGATCGTCAAGCCGAAGAAACCGGCGCGCTCGAAGAAAGCGAAGCCGGAGCCGGAGAAGGTCGGTGTCGGCGCCAAGAAGGACGCGGGCATCGAGGGCGGCGACGAACAGGGGCCGGACGATGCTGCTGGCGATTCGAAGCCCGAGGCTGATTAGCCAATAGCTGTTGGCGCGCGGGTCCTGTCGCCGGGGAGGGGGTGTCCGGGCTCTGCTGGGTTTTTCGCCAGGAACGCTACTGGCCATTCGAGGTCGGGTTGGGGCGAAAAATAGGACGCCGCTGCCGCCCGGACACCCCCACCCCGACGCCACCCGCGCGAGATGCGGCTTTATGGTTCAGGGCATGCGTGAGCTTGGTCGTATTGCCGTTGGCACCTGGAGCGGGGGGAGATACCTGCGTTTCGGCGAAGCCGTTGCGGAGGAGAGGCTTGAAGCGTTGCTTCGCCCCGGCGGCGGGATCGACACGGTGCTTACTGCGGACACCTACGGGCAAGGGGAGGCGGACGCGCTGTTGGGCAGGACGCTGGTCGACGTTCCCCGACGTGCTTACTCCCTCGTTGGGGCCATAGGCCATGATTTCTACGAGGGCGAACGCGATGGTCCGCGTGGCTTTCCCCGCTTCACCGATCCGCGATTGCGAGGCGAGGGCGAGTATGCGGGGTACCTGCGGATGGCGGCCGAGCGCAGTCTCGAGCGGCTCGGGGTCGACTCGTTCGATCTTCTGCTTCTCCACAACCCGGATCGGATCGGCTACTCGAGCGAAGCGGTCTGGGACGGGATGTCGGCGCTGCGCGAGGCGGGGTTGGCCTCGCAGATCGGGGTCGCCCCCGGCCCGGCTAACGGCTTTACGCTTGACCTGATCTCTTGCCTGGAGCGCTTTGGCGAGCAGATCGATTGGGCGATGATCATCCTCAACCCGTTTGAGCCCTGGCCGGGCGAGCTTTGCCTTGACGCTGCCGAGCGGCACGGCGTCAAGGTGATCACCCGGGTCGTCGACTACGGCGGCCTTTTCTGGGATGACCTTCGGCCGGGGATGGAGCTGGCCAAGGGCGATCACCGCGCCTTCCGTCCCGAGGGCTGGATCGAGGCCGGGCTGGAGAAGCTGGAGCGGCTGGCGCCGTTTCGCGAGAGCTCCGGTCTCAGTCCGATGCACCTCGCCTGCCAGTGGAACCTGGCCCACCCGGCGGTCGAGTGCGTCGTGCCGACCTTGATCCAGGAGGCCGGGCCGGACGCCCGAGCGATCGAGGACAAGCGAGCCGAGCTGGCCGCCCTGCCTGCCGAGCAGAAGCTCGACACCGAGGACATTGCCGCGATTCGATCGATCGGCGACAACACCGGTTGCATGGCGCTGAAGGGCGCCAGCCCCGAGCACGAGGGCGGGGAGCGCCCGGACCGTTGGCCGCTCAGCGACGAGCTCGCCGAGGTCGGCGGCCGCTGGGGCATCGACCCCGCCCGCGACCTCACCCACGCCTGACCCTCCCGAACTGCATCAACTTCAACCACTGGCAGGGGGAGGAGTAGATGCAGTTCGTCATCCGTGCGCGCCGGTAGCGTCGCGCCGCGATGTTCCGGATCGACGAGCGCAGCAGGCCCTGGTGGACCCTTGCCGGTACCTGCGCCGGGCTCTTCCTGTTGATGCTCGACTCGACGGTTGTGGCATTGGCGCTGCCCAGCATTCGTCACGACGTCGGAGCTACTTCCACTGGGCTGCAATGGGTGATGAATGGCTACCTGCTGGCGATTGCCGTCTTCGTCGTCACCGCCGGCAGGCTCGGCGACATGTTCGGGCGCAAGCGGCTCTTCCTCGCCGGCATGACCGTCTTCGCCCTCGGCTCCGTCCTCTCCGGCAGCGCCGGGGACCAGGAGGTCCTGATCGCCGGCCGAATCCTGCAGGGAGTCGGGGCGGCGCCGATGCTGCCGCTCTCCCTGGCGATCATTTGCAACGTCTTCCCGGCGTCGGGCCAGGCCCGTGCGCTCGGGATCTGGGCGGGCGTCTCGGCGCTGGCGCTTGCGATCGGCCCGCTCGCGGGTGGCGCGCTGGTCGAAATCGACTGGCGGGCAATCTTTTGGATCAACCTGCCCGTGGCCCTGGTCGGGGTGGCGATCACGGCCAAGGCAGCCCCGGAGTCGACCGACCCGGGGTCCGGGCGGCGGGTCGACGTCCTCGGCCTGGTTGCGCTGGGCGCCGGCCTCGCGGCGGTCGTGCTGGCCCTCGTTCAAAGCAGAGCCTGGAGTGGCGAGGCCACTGCGGCTCTCGCCGTGGCCGGCCTTGCCTCGCTCTTTGCCTTCTGGAAGCTGGAGCACCGGGTGCGCGAGCCGATCGTCGACTTCAGCCTGTTCCGCAACGGGCCGTACTTCGGGGCCAGCGCCGCGGCTTTCGGGCTGGTAGGGGCCTACTGGGCGGTGATGTTCTTCCAGCCCCAGTACCTGCAGGACGTGCGCGGCCACTCGGCTGTTCTCAGCGGGCTGATGATCCTGCCGATCACGGCTCCGATGGTTGTCATATCGCCACTCTCGGGGCGCCTCATCCCCCGCTTCGGCGCTCGGCGACTGATGACGGCCGGAATGTCCTGTGGGACCGTCGGGCTGATCGTGCTGACCCAGCTGGAGGCGGGCAGCGGCTACGGCCTGTTGCTGGTCGGCTACCTGCTCTTCGGGATCGCCCTGGGTCTCGTCTACGCGCCGATGTCGGCCGCGGCGATGGCGGCGATGCCGGCCGAGAAGGTCGGCATCGCCTCCGGGGTGCTGGCGATGGACCGGGTGATGGCGGGGACGATTGCGCTGGCCGCGACTGGGGCTGCCTTTCACGCAATCGAGGATGGCGGTGGCTCCTTCTCGGCCGGCATCGCCGGCTCGACCTGGATCCTGGTCGTGCTCTGCGCTTTCGGCACGGGACTCACCTGGACCTTCGTGCGCGACCCCGATCCTCCCGGGCCAGATCCCTCGGTGGCCGGAACGCCTCCCCCGAGGGCATTGCAGCATCACAACCACCACCGCCGCTTCCACCTCTGACCAAGCGGGACCGTGACGCGCATCGAGTTTGAGGGCATATAGGCCCAAAACTCGATGCGCGTCGCCGAATCGTGGCGGAGCCTGCGGGGTCTTGGTGACGAGTTTCCTTGACAACGACCATCCCGACCTTTCCACTTGGGATTAGCCACACCGCATTCCAAAGCGGTTTTTGCCATCCTAGAAGGCGATGTCAGCGCTTCCTGGGGATGAGCTTCACGAGTTGTCAGAACGCCAGGATCCCCGTCTACTGAGAGCTCTCGACGTGGTCGCGCCGGGCGGTGCGCTGCGCGAGGGACTCGACAACATCGTCCACTCCCGCACCGGCGGCCTGATCGTCGTCGGCGACCCGGGCGACATCTCGCACCTGCTCTCCGGCGGGATCAAGCTCGACATCGACTACACGCCGGCGATGCTCTACCAAGTGGCGAAGATGGACGGGGCGATCGTGCTCAACGCCGAGGCGACGAAGATCGCCTGGGCCAACGTGCAGCTGATGCCCGATCCGACCATCCTCTCGTCGGAGACCGGCACCCGCCATCGCACTGCGGAGCGCGTCTCCAAACAGACCGAGGCGTTGGTGATCGCGATCTCCCAGCGCCGCGACGTCGTCTCCCTCTACGTCGAGGGGACGAAGTACATCCTTCAGGACATCCCCGCGGTTCTCGCCAAGGCCAACCAGGGCCTTGCCACTCTCGACAAGTACCGCGACCGGCTGGACCAGGTCTCCAACCGGCTCACCGTGGTCGAGTTCGAGGGCGGCGGCGTTCTCTACGACGCGCTCGCGGTTCTGCAGCGCGCCGAGCTGGTCACCCGGATGGCGGTCGAGGTCGAGCGCTACATCGTCGAGCTCGGCACCGAGGGTCGCCTGATCGAGATGCAGCTGGAGGAGACGATGGTCGGCGTCGCAGCCGACAAGACGGCGCTGATCCGCGACTACAGCGTGGAAGACTCCGAGGAGAACCTGGCCACGGTGGTGCAGTCGCTGGCGCGGATGCCGCACCAGGACGTGCTCGACTTCGGTCGCCTCGCCGAGCTGCTCGGCTACGACCGCAAGCTCAACACCTTTGACTTCCCGGTAGGCCCGCGGGGCTACCGCGTGCTCGGCCGCGTGCCGCGCATCCCCAAGCTTGTCGTCCAGAAGATCATCCACGAGCTGGGCGGGCTGGAGGAGGTCCTCGCTGCCTCCGACGCCGACCTGGAGGCCGTCGACGGTGTCGGCTCTACGCGAGCCAAGGACATCCGAGAGGGCCTGCGCAGGCTCCGGGAGATCGATCTGGTTGACCGGTACCTACAAAGCTGAGACGGCGATTGGCGCCGTCGACGAGAGAAAGGAGCACCCGATTTCTGAGCTAGCAGAGGAGGCCATGGAGGTGGGCTTCGAGTCAGATGTCCCTTACGTCTGCGATTTCGAGGAGGGTGACAAGGTCGTCTATCCCCACCACGGCGCGGGCCTCGTGCTGAAGAAGGAGTCCCGCGAGCTGATGGGGGAGGAGCGGGAGTACCTGACCATCAAGATCCTCCACAACGAACTCACGGTGATGGTCCCGTGCGAGAACGCCGGCATCGCCGGCCTTCGCCGGGTAATCGACGAGGTGGAAATTCAGAAGGTGACAGGCGTTCTCACCGACGAAGTGTCGGACATGCCGAAGAACTGGAACCGGCGCTTCAAGTACAACCGCGAGAAGATCAAGACCGGCGACGTATTCGAGCTGGCCGAGGTCGTCCGCAACCTCGCCATCCGCGAGATGGAAAAGGGTCTCTCCACCGGCGAGAAGCAGATGTACACGCGGGCGAAGAAGATCCTCGCCTCGGAGTTCATGTACGCGCTCGACAAAGACGAGGAGGGCGCGGAGGAATACCTCGACGGGCTGCTGGAGGAGCGCTACGCCGCCACGGCGACCGCCTAGGTCCAGTTCGGTCACAGCGGTCATCGCGGCCGCCGGCTCCGGGAAGAGACTCGGAGCCGGCGGCCCGAAGGCCTTCGTGCCGCTTGCCGGCAGGTCGATGGTCGAGTGGTCGGTCGCGGCCTGCCGTGAAGCTGTTTCCGTCCACTCGATCGTGGTCGCCTGCCCACCCGGGCACGTACACGACCTGGCGGGAGGCGACGTGGGCGTGGTCGACGGCGGCGCGACCCGGGCCCGGTCGGTCTCCAATGCGCTGGAGGCGGTCAGGACCGAGTTGGTCGCGATCCATGACGCGGCAAGGCCGCTGGTCACGCCGGAGTTGATCGAGGACGTGGTCGCGACCCTGGCAGCTGACCCGGAGGCCGCCGGTGCGATCGCCGCCACCCCGGTTGCCGACACGGTCAAGCAGGTGTCGAAGCCGAGCCGTGCTCCGTTGGGGCGCGCAGAGAGCCCAAAGGGAGCGCACGTGGTCGAGTCGACCCTTAGCCGCGAGCGGCTCTGGGCGGCGCAGACGCCGCAGGTGTTCCGAGTCGAGGCACTGCGGGAGGCGCTGTCGGGCGATCCGGAGCGGATCGCCGCGGCGACGGACGAGGCGATGCTGATCGAGGCTGCGGGGGGCAAGGTGCTGATCCATCCGTCCCCACCCGAAAACCTCAAGGTGACGATGCCCGTCGACTTGAAGCTCGCCGAGCTCCTCCTTCTGGATCGTTAGATCACGAGATGCTCCGGTCTCCGGCACCGCGGACCGAACTCGCGACTCGGCTGACGTTCTTTCCAGCGGTCTAGCTGAGCAGGACCCAGGCGAGCGCCGCCGCGAAGCAAACCTGGCCGACCCCCAGGGCTACGCCGAGGCTGTCCGCGCCGAGGCCGCCGGCGATCAGGGCGCCGCCGGCGAATGCGACGAAGAGGACGGCCAGCTGACGGATCATCGGCGCGACCCACCCGTCTGCCCTGGCTCGGTCGGCAGGCCGGCGACTGCACGCAGGCCATCGTCCAGGTGGCGCTGCCTGCGCCGCTCGTAGAGCTTTCGCTGGATGAAGAGCGTGAAGACGCCGGCCAGCACGATCGCGGTCAGGTTGACCGCAAGCTGGGCCATCGCGCCTCGCCATTCCGACCAGTCGGCGAGCGCGGCCGCGATGCCGATGTTGGCCGCGGCCGGGATTGTCGTCACCGAGATCAGCACTCCGATCAGCGCCCCCGACTTGGCCGAGGTCAGCGAGAGCACCCCGGCGGCGCCGGCGAAGCAGGCGACGATGAAGGAGAAGTCGTCGGGTTTGGAGATGAACTGGGTCAGCGGGTGCATCGAGCCGCTGAAGCCGGGATCGACCAGCCCGGTCGCCTTCGAGAACAGGGTGAAGAGGAAGGCTGCCGCGATGCCGACGGGGAAGCCGACCGCGAGGGCGGTGAGCGAGCGCAGGGCGACGTCGCGCCGGCGCTCGACCAGGGCCACGCAGAAGCCGGCGATCGGGCCGAACTCCGGTCCGACCACCATCGCGCCGACGATCAGGATCGGCGAGCCCAAAAAGATGCCGACCGAGGCGATCAGGCAAGCCAGCACCATGAAGATGAGGAAGTTGCCCCCCAGCTCAGCGCTCTCCGAGGTGCGCGCCTCCACCTCCTCCCAAACGACCGCGTTTGAGGGCTTTCCGCGGGCGGCTCGCTCGGCCCGGTCCGCCGCTTCGGAGATCTGCGAGTCGATCTGCTCGAGTGCGATCGAGCCGTCGCGCGCCACGCCCAGCTCCTTCAGGTCCTCGATCAGCACGCTGGCTTCCTCGCGGGCGATGTCGCAGAGGACGACGTCGCCCTTCGGCTGGCGCGCAGCTCCCGCCAGAAAGACCAAGTTGGATGTCGACGGCGCCGCTTCGAGCAGGTCAAGCACCTTCTGGCATCGGTCTTCCGGAACGACGATCCGCAGATGGACCATGGGCCTCAGCGTATCCGCGGCCGCGGCCCTGCCGTTGTGACTTCGCCTTTATGGTCGCTATTGGGCTACAAAAGGCGAACTCAGCCTGGTGGGTCAACCATTTAGTCTCGCGTCCCTCATGCTTACCGACTACCACCTGCACCTTCGGCCCGACGAGCCGGATACGCCACCCGAGCGCTATTTCACCGCCGAGAACGTCGATCGCTACCTCGCGGCCGCGGAGGCCGCGGGAATTGTCGAGCTGGGGGTCTCCGAGCACGTCTACCGCTTCACGCAGGCACTGGACCTCTGGCATCACCCCTTCTGGGAGGAGCAGGCGTGCGACGACCTCGACGCCTATTGCGAGTTCGTCCGCGGCACTCCGTTGCGGCTCGGGGTCGAGTGCGACTACATCCCCGCCGCCGAGGACCGCACCGCGACGCTGCTCGAGGCCCGCAACTTCGACTACGTCGTCGGCTCGGTCCACTTCGTCGGCGACGCCGCCGTCGACCATCCCGGCTGGGACGTCTGGGAGGGCCGCGGGGACCCGGACGAGGTCTGGCGCCGTTACTTCGCGGCGCTGGCCGAGTGCGCGCGCTCGGGACTCTTCGACATCCTCGCCCACCCCGACCTGGTCAAGGTCTGGGGAGCCGCCCGGCCGCTGCCCGAGCGCGACCCGCGCCACTACTACGAGCCGGCGGTCGAGGCGATCGCCGAAAGCGGGATCGCGGTCGAGGTGTCGACGGCGGGATTGCGCAAGCCGGTCGGCGAGATCTACCCGGCGCGCGCCTTCGCCGAGATGTGCGCCGAGGCGGGGGTTGCCTTCGCGCTCTCCTCCGATGCCCATCTCCCCGAGCAGGTCGGCTTCGGCTACGAGCGGGCGATCGAGTTCCTGGGTGACCTCGGCGTCGATCGGATCTGCGTCTTCGAGAACCGTCGCAGGCGGCTGGAGCCGCTCGCACCCGTGGTGCGCGAGGATTGACCGATGAGCGTCGGGATCGGCTACGACAGTCACCGCTTCGCCGAGGGGCGCCGCCTGGTGCTGGGCGGGGTCGAGATCGAGCATCCCCAAGGCCTCGCGGGGCACTCCGACGCCGACGTCCTCACCCACGCCGTGATCGACGCGCTGCTCGGGGCGGCGGGAATGGGTGACCTCGGGACTCTCTTCCCCGACGACGACGAGCGCTGGCAGGGCGCCGACTCAATCGACCTCCTGCGCACCGTCGTCGGCACCGTCTCCGGTCGGATCGTCAACGTCGACGCGACGCTCGTCTGCGAGGAGCCGCGCATCGCCCCCTTCCGCGCTGAGATGGAGCGGGTCCTGGCGGAGGCGACCTCGGCGCGGATCAGCGTCAAGGCGACCACGAACGAGGGCATGGGCTGGATCGGGCGCGGAGAGGGGATCGCCTGCATCGCCGTGGCCTCGGTCGATAGCGAATAACCTTCCCGATCCGATGAGGACTCTCGGTTCCATAGCAGCGGGCGCGCGCCAGTCGGTCTCCGATGCGGTCTTCGAGGCGAAGGTGCTGCGCGAGGCCGGAGTCGTCGGCGCGTCGCGACCCGACAGGACCGCCAAGGTCGTCGCGACCTTCTTGCGATGGGGCGCGTCGCCGGCGACCGGCGTCGCCACCGCGGCGCACAAATACCCGCACGAGCCGATGTTGATCGACGAACGCGGATCGCTCACGTTCGAGCGGGTGCACCGCCGCACCAACGCCCTCGCCCACGCTTTCGCGGAGATGGGGATCGGGCCAGGAGACGGCATCGGGATCATGTGCCGCAACCACCGCGGCTTCATCGAGACGACCCTCGCGGCCGCCAAGCTCGGGGCCAGCGCGCTCTACCTCAACACGATGTTCGCCGGGCCGCAGCTGGTCGAGGTGATGCGGCGCGAGGGGCCGAAGGCCCTGGTGTATGACGAGGAGTTCGCGGGCCTGCTCGACGGCGTCGACGAGAGCATCGCGCGCGTCGTCGGCTGGACCGACGGGGCGCCGGAGGGGCAGACGCTCGACTCGCTGATCGCCGCCGGTGACGACTCCAACCTGAAGCCGCCGCCCGACAAGCCGCGTTTCGTCATCCTCACCTCCGGCACCACCGGGGCGCCGAAGGGGGCGCAGCGCTCCAGCCCCGACGGGCTGCTGGTGATGGCGGCGCTGATCGACAAGATCCCCTTCCGCGCCCGCCAGACGATGATGATCGCCGCACCGCTCTTTCACTCTTGGGGCTTCTTCCACTTCGTCGTCAGCCTGCCGACCGCCTCGACGATGGTGCTGCGCCGGCGCTTCGACGAGGAGGGGACGCTGCGTGCGGTGCAGGACCATCGCGCCGAGGTGCTCGGCGTCGTCCCGGTGATGCTGCAGCGCATCCTCCGCCTCCCGGAGGAGACGCTCTCCACCTATGACCTCTCCTCGCTGCGGATCACCTCGGCGTCCGGCTCGGCGCTCCCCGGCGAGCTGGCGATCGAGTGGATGGACCGCTTCGGCGACACCCTCTACAACCTCTACGGCTCGACCGAGGTCGCCTACGCGACCGTCGCCACCCCCGAGGACCTGCGCGCGGCACCGGGCACCGCGGGGAAGGCGCCGCGCGGCACCGTCGTACGCCTGTACGACGAGGAGGGGCGCGAGGTGCCGACCGGCGAGGTCGGGCGGATCTTCGTCGGCAACGAAATGTCCTTCGAGGGCTACACCGGCGGCGGCGGCAAGGAGGCGATCGACGGCCTGCTCTGCAGCGGCGACGTCGGCCATCTCGACGCGGAGGGCAGACTCTTCATCGACGGCCGCGACGACGAGATGATCGTCTCCGGCGGGGAGAACGTCTTCCCCCGCGAGGTCGAGGACCTGCTTGCCGATCACACCGGCGTCGTCGAGGTCGCCGTGATCGGGGTCGAGGACGAGGAGTTCGGCCAGCGGCTGAAGGCATTCGTGGTCGTCACGGAAGAGGCGGAAGTCTCCGCGGACGAGCTGAAAAGCCACATCAAGGCCAATCTCGCTTCCTACAAGGCGCCGCGCGAAATCGAGTTCCTCGACGAGTTGCCGCGCAACGCCACCGGCAAGATCCTCAAGCGGGAGCTGCAGGCGCGCGAGACTAAGAGCCCATCCCGGTAGGGGTTCCGCTTAACTTTTTCGGTGGATCGGGGTTGGGCTTGGCGCTCGGGCCGGTCGACGAAAAAGTACAAGACGCTCCACCCCTACCGGGATGGGCTCTTCGGGTGCGTCTCGCCAGTTCGCTAAATGCGCGTTTTGCTCTGAGCGGGGGTAGATAGGCTTCCGATACGGATAGTAGGTTGCCGGTTCATGGGCGATCCTGCAGTTCAGCTGAAGGCGGTCGGTGCGGCCACCGAGGAATTGCACGAAACCGCCAAGCAGGCACTCGAGTGGGTGCGGGTCAGCGAGGAGCGCGTTGTCGAGGCCGAAGCGAGGGCCGACCGGGTCCACGCCGAGGTCAAGGAGCGGGCGCTGGCGACGCTGCGCAAGCTCGGCGAAGAGGGGCGCGAGCGGGTTGCCGCGGAGCGCGGCAGGCGGAAAGAGGCCGAGGCGCGAGCAGGCCGCGCCGAGGAGGCCCGGGACCGCGCCGAGAAGGCCTTCGAGCAGGCGCAGGTGCGGGCTCTGGGAGATCGCGAAGCGTTCACGGTCGAGCTGGGCTCGGTCAGGGCCGATGCCGAGAAGTCGCTCGCCGAAGAGCTCGAGCGTCTCAAGCGCGAGGCCGAGCGCGCCGGCAAGGAGATGCTCGACCAAATGAAGCTGGAGGCCGACCAGCGCGTTGCGGCGGCGGAGCAGCGTGCCGCCGAAGCCGAGGCCGCCGCAAGCGAGGCGCACGAGATCGCGGTGCGGCTGGAGGCGGAGATCGAGGAGCGCGTGATGCAGGGGACCGAAGACGTGCGGCGCGAAGCGGAGGAGCGGGTCAGGGCGCTGGTCGAGAAGGTCGAAGGCGAGGCGACCGAGAAGGCCAGGGCGCGTGCCGAGGAGGCGCTGAAGGCGGAGTCCGAGCGGATCAAGATGCAGGCCGAGCAGCGCGAGGAGCGGGTCCGGCGGGCCGCCGAGGACGAGATCAAGGCGAGCACATCACGGGCGCGGCGCGAGGTACTTGCCGCGGCCGACGCGACGGCGCCCAGCTGGGCCCGCAGAGAAGCAGCGGCTTCGGGCTCCGGCGGATACCGGACCTTCTAGACCTCTTTAGCATCCGCATCGATGCGGGAGGTGCGGATCAAGGACACGCTCACTGGTGAGCTGAAGACACTCGACCCCGGGGCTGAGGTGGGAATCTACGCCTGCGGCCCCACGGTCTACAGCAGGATCCACATCGGAAACGCTCGGCCGTTCGTCGTCTTCTCGCTTCTGGCGCGGTTTCTGAAGTCGGAGGGCTACGCGGCGAAGTTGGTGGTCAACGTCACCGACGTCAACGACAAGATCTACGTTGCGGCTCGGGAGGCGGGGGAGGAGTCGGGCGCTTTCGCGCAGCGGATGACTCGGGCCTACTTCGATGACACCGGCCGCCTTGGCCTGGGCCGGCCCGATGCGGAGCCGTTGGCCACGGAGACGATCGGTGGGATCGTGGCGCTGATCGCCGAGCTGGTCGGGAACGGGCATGCGTACGAGTCAGGCGGGGACGTCTACTTCCGGGTGCGCAGCTTCGAGGGGTACGGCAAGCTCTCCAACCGGCGTGCCGAGGACATGGACCAGGGCGAGGAGGCGGGTTCGGAGTCGCTGAAGGAGGACCCGCTCGACTTCGCGCTCTGGAAGGCGCACAAGCCCGACGAGGACACCTCCTGGGACTCGCCCTGGGGGCGCGGCCGACCGGCCTGGCACATCGAGTGCTCGGTGATGGCCGAGCAGGAGCTGGGCGCTTCCTTCGCCATCCACGGCGGCGGATCGGATCTGATCTTTCCGCACCATGAGAACGAGATTGCGCAGTCCGAGGGGGCGGGCCGGCCCTTCGCCACGGTCTGGATGCACAATGGGATGATCGAGACCGACGCGGCGAAGATGTCGAAGTCGGAGGGCAACATCTTTCAGCTGTCCGAAGCGCTGGATCGGTACGGTCGCGAGGCGGTCGTCGCGTATCTGATTTCGGGGCATTACCGGCAGCCACTGGCCTTCGGGGCGGAGCAGATGGATCAGGCGGTCGCCCAGGTCGAGCGGTTGCGGAACTTTTTCCGGGAGCACCCGGTTGAACGGGAGCCGGGGGAGGGCCCTTCAGAGCGGGTTGAGGGGGCGTCAGGGGGGGTCTCGTCGGAGCAACAGCGGGGAGGCTCCGTCGAGACCCCCCCTGACGCCCGTCTTAACGCTTTTCGAGATGCGCTCGCGGACGACTTCAATACTCCGCGTGCGATGGCCGAGGCGTTCGAGCTTGTCGGTGACACCAACCGTGGCGAGGTCCCCGCGCATGAAGCTGCCAAGGCACTGGGGGAGATGCTGGCGCTCGTCGGCCTCAACTCCCTTACCCGGCCGGATGAGGGAGCTGAGACCGACGATGAGGCAGAGAAGCTGCTCGAGGAGCGACAGCAGGCTCGGGCGGCTAAAGATTTTGCCCGGGCGGATGAGATTCGCGATGAGCTTGCCGAGCTTGGCTGGGAGGTTCGGGACTCGGCCGATGGCGCGAAGCTCGTGCCCAAGGGTTAGATGGCTTCGCAGGTGATTTACGGGAAGCAGCCGGTTGCCGAGGCGGAGCGGGGGAGGCGGCTGGTTCACCGGATTTGGCGGGCTCCCGAGACTTCGGGGGAGGAGCTGGAGCGGCTCTGTGGGTCCCCTGACCATCAGGGGGTGGTGGCCGAGGTCGATCCCTATCCCTACGTGGGTGCCGGCGAGCTGCTGCTAAAGGAAAACGCCCTGCTGGTCGCGCTGGATCAGGTGCAGGACCCGCGCAACCTCGGTGCGGTCTGTCGCTCCGCCGAGGCAGCCGGCGCCGCCGGCGTGGTCATTCCCGACCGCCGCTCGGCCGAGGTGACTGCGGTCACTTGCAAGGCATCCGCGGGGGCCGTCGAGCATCTGCCCATAGCTCATGTTCGTAACCTCGCCGACTGGCTGGCCGAGGCCAAGGAGGCTGGGTTCTGGCTCTGGGGCGCCGACGCGGATGCCACCCAAGCCCCCTGGGACGTGGACCTAACCGGCCCCACAGTCCTGGTCCTCGGCGGCGAGGGCAAGGGCATCCGTCCCCGTGTGGCATCGGCCTGCGACGGCCTCGTGGCTTTCCCGCAGCGCGGCAGGGTGGAGTCGCTGAACGTCTCGGCGGCGGCTACCGCGCTGCTCTTCGAGGCGCTCCGCCAGCGGGCCTAGACGAGCCAAACGGACGACTAGAGCGGCCCGGTTACTTCGAGGCAGGCGTGAGCTTGACGGTCGAGCTCGCTATGGAGGTCCCGGTCAGCTTCGCCTTGATCGACCTACCGCTGCCCAGCTCCTGTTTTGCGGCACCGGCGAGCTTGACCTTGAGCACGGCGGAGGCCCCGTCGGCAAGGCTGAAGGAGGCTTTGCCGATGACGACGTTCTTGGCCTTGCCGTTCCGCTTGATCCTTGCGGTGAGGGTGAGCTTCCCCACGCAGGCTCCACCCGAGCAGGTGATTTTGAGGGCCGCCTTCCCGCCCTTCACCCGAGCAAAGCCGGCGGCCCTGGCCTTGCTGGGGACGGCCGGACAGAGCGAGGGGTTGGTGGCACAAGTGGGCGATGGGTTGGCATTGAAGACCGCCGTGACCGTGGTGTCGGCATTGATCGTGACGATGCAGCTGCCCGTACCGGAGCAGCCGCCGCCGGAGAAGCCGGAGAAGCCGGAGCCGGAAGCCGCGGAAGCGGTGAGCGTCACTTTCGCTCCCTGGTCATAGCTGGAGGCACAGGCGCCCCCGTTGCAGCTCACCGTGCCCGTGCCCGTGCCGGCAGTGGTGATGGCGAGGCTGTATTTGGGTTTGGACGAGAGGGTGAATTCGGCTTCGACGATCGTTTCGCCGAAAATTGTGACTTCGCATTTGGTCGCGCTCGGTTTGGCGTCGCAGCCCGTCCAGCCTTCGAAGATCGAGCCGACGCTCGCGCTCGCGGTCAAGACAACTTTCGTCCCTTCCAGGTATTCGGCTTCGGCTAGTGAGCAGGCCGTGCCGCAGCTGATGCCGCTCGGTGCGCTGGTAACGGTGCCGGTGCCAGTGCCGAGCTTTTCGAGGACGAGGGGAAATTTTTCGATTTCGCTGAAGTCAGCTTCGACCGTCATCTCTTCTTTGACCGTGACTTCGCATTTGGTCGCGCTCGGTTCCGCGTCGCAGCCAAACCAGCCTTCGAAGAAGGAGCCCACCGCAGGGCTCGCGGTCAGGATGACTTTCGTCCCTTCCAGGTATTCGGCTTCACAAGACGTGCCGCAGTTGATGCCTGCCGGAGAGCTGGTCACGGTGCCTTGGCCGGTACCGGGCTTTTCGATGAAGAGGAAGAATTTTTCTTCGTTGAATTCAGCTTCGATCGTCGGTTCTTCTCCTTCATAAACCGTGATTTCGCATGTGGTGGGCGTCGGTTCGGCATCGCAGCCAGACCAACCCACGAAGATCGAGCCGACCTTGGGACTCGCGGTCAGGGTGATCGGGGTTTCCACGAGGAAGCTGCCCGTGGCTTTGGAGCAGGTCGTGCCGCAGCTGATGCCGCTGGGAGAGCTGGTCACGGTGCCCTGGCCGGTACCGGTCTTCACGACGGTGAGGGGGGCTTTCACCGCCGAGGCAAAGGCCGGAAGGGCGAGGACCGCGAACAGGGCGGCGGCGAGCGCCAGCCCGAAGCGGGTACGAGCGACTGCGAGCAAAGGCAACCTGCTCGAACGCTTCGACTCTCCCCTTACCCCTCCCACAGCTACCCCATTCTACCGGGTCTAAGAGCCCCCCTTTCGAATACGAACATCAGTTCGGGGTTGACAGAACTCTGCGCAGACGTAAACTAACGCGCCAATAAGGGTGAACCTCAGCTTGAGTCTGAGGTGCCCAGTCCAAAAGGGGCGCCACCAGGGGAGGTAAGGCGCCACGACCCTTCATTCAAGGAGAAGGATCTGTGGCTCTATCTTCGCCTACCCAGGAAATGCAACTCCCCTCTGGCCGTCTGAATGGATCTCTCAGGCCGGTTGAGACTAACCCTCAACTCGAGCTTGATGACCATTATCTGGTCGCCCTCGCCAAGGACGGCCGCGCCGATGCCTACGACGCGATCGTCCGTCGCTACCGCGGCTTCGTCCGGCTCAAGGCCTCTTCCTACTTCCTGCTCGGCGGCGAGGCCGACGACCTGATCCAGGAAGGCCTGCTCGGCCTCTACAAGGCGATCCGCGACTACCGCACCGATCGCGAGTCGAGCTTCCGCAACTTCGCAGAGCTCTGCATCACCCGCCAGATCATTACCGCCGTGAAGACGGCGACCCGCAACAAGCACACGCCGCTCAACCAGTACGTCTCTTTCAGCCAGACCCCGGCCGCGGCAGGAGACTCCGACACCACGCTCGACGAGATCCTTCCCGGGCCGACCGTCCACGACCCGGTCAACCAGGTGATCGCCACCGAAGAGCTGGCGAGCCTCGTCTCCTGCCTCTCGGGCGTCTCCGGGGTTCTCTCTGACCTCGAGAGCCGCGTCCTCTCGCTCTACCTCGACGGCCACTCCTACGAGGCAACGGCTGAGCGGCTCGAGTGCGACACCAAGACCGTCGACAACGCCCTACAACGCGTCAAGCGCAAGGTCGCCGCGCACCTGGCTTCAAGGGAGACACCCGTCTAAGGAAGGTCGGCCAAGACGTACTCGAGCAACTCCCGGCCGTGGTCGGAGGCGACGGAGACGTCGTCTGCCTTGATCCGGACGCGGTGCAGGGACTGCATGCGCAGGACGTCGCCGTCGCAGCGGCTGTTGGGGAAGACGCCTGAGTAGGAGACGCCGAGGCGCTCGAGGTGGTCGGCAAGGAGGGCTGTTGCCGGCGCGTCAAGCGGGAGGTCGATGTAGACGGCGTCGAGCCCGGCACGGTGGAAGAGGTGATGGCGCTCCGCCGCAACGGCGGCCTCGAGGTCGGCGCCGGGGACGTGCACGGTGATCAGCGCCAGGTTGTGGTCGGCGTCGACCTCCACGTGCAGCTCGGTCCGCACGGCCGGCACGGCGTCGGCAGGCGGTTCCGTGAGGGTGCCGCGCAGCTCGCACAGCTCCATGGTCTGCCCCACGATCCGCCTGTGGCGCTCCGGTGCGTAGACGGGGCGCTCGTGACCGTCGTTCAGCTTCGTGTAGAAGAGCGCCGCCGATTGGCGTCCGTGCCTTCCGTCCGCCGCGTCGTTGGAGACCGTGGCCGGGATCCAGCCGAGCAGGAACCCGGTCTCATGCGCCCCCAGCTCGACGTTGGCGCGCTGGCTGTAGGGATGGGCAGCGGTCGCCTCGCTGTACATCCCCGCCATCCCCTGCGCGGTGGCCCAGTCCATCAGGAACCGCTTGGTCCGCGTGAAGAGGTGCTGCCCACGTGCCGCCGGCATCGTCACCGCCTGCCCGGAATGCCCGACCGCATCCCCAGTCGCCGCAAGGCTCATCCCCTCGTGGCAGAGCAGCTCTCCTTCCGGCGTCTCGGCAATGCAGGAGACGTAGGTACCGGCTGCCAGTCGCGACGACACCTCCTCGGCGTCGTAGACCCAGCGCACGTCATAGCTGTCGCCGTACGCAGCCCGGATCGCCTCGCTGAGCACCGCCCCCTCGTCGGACTCGAGGAGTCGGAGCTGTGCATCGATGTTGCTGCTGGACTCGCCCATGGCCTCTATATTCGGTATCCCGCCCGCCTAGCTCAATTGGCAGAGCACCTGATTTGTAATCAGGAGGTTTCCGGTTCGATTCCGGAGGCGGGCTTTGGGAGGCTCAGCTGCTTGCTGGGCTTCCACCGAGCACCCGGGCCTTCTCGGCTGCCAGCTCCTCGTCGGTGAGGATGCCCTTCTCGTGGAGGGTGGCGAGGCGCTCTAGGCGGGCCAGGCGGACATCGTCGTCGCCGGCGGGAAGGGCTGCCGTGGCCGCCTCGCTCTCGTCGGCGGGCTTCCGCATCTCGGGCAGTCGCAGCTTCGCGGCGTGCTCGCTCAGGTTGACGTCCTTGACCGCGCCGACGACGCGGTCCTTGGTCTTGCCGAAGACCTCGTCGTAGCTGGCGTCGGGGAATTCCTCAGCGGCCTGTTTGCGCAGCTCGTGAATGCCGAAGGCGGCGAGGCCGGCGATCACCAGCGTGGTGAGGAAGGAGCGCAGATTCTGGGTCGGGGCCTGGATGAAGTAGATGCCGACGACGACCGCGAGCGCGGCGTAGACGTAGGCGAGGTGCTCGCTGAGGACCGGTGTCAGGAACCGGCGGGTCGAGCGGGCCGAGCCGGTCGGCGAGGCGAGCCAGCCGGCGATGCCGAAGAGCACGCCGATGACGATCACCGTGGCGGCGATGCTGGTCATCAGGGAGGTCCCGATCGACCAGGCTTCTTCGGCTGCCGGCTTGACGCTCTCTTCGCTGACGAGCTGGCCGACGACGATTCCGCCGGCGATCTCGCGGAAGACGATCACGGCGAAGCCGGCGGCGACGAGCCCGACCCCGCAGAAGAGGACGGTCACCCAGCGTCCCTCGCGAGTGAGGTAGATCGCCAGCCCGAAACAGAGCAGGGTGAGCAGCGAGAGGATCAGGGCCAGGCCCTTGATCGCGACCACGACGTCCTGGGCCGTCTTCAGCTGATCTGAGCGCAGGATCGTGATCTGTCCCGCGTCGGGAGGAAGCTTTTCCGCCAGGTTGGCGCCGATTCCCACCTGGCTGGCCAGGTTGGTGATCAGGCTGCCGAGGTTGAGGCTGACTTCGCCTTCTTCGGTCGAGACCGACCCTTCCTTTTCCTCCAGGACTTCGAGCAGCTGTTCGTGGGTCGAGCGATTGGCGCTCTTCCAGAGCTCCTGCGCGGTCGAGCTCTGCAGCACCTGGTCGGCGCCGTCCCCGGCCACCTGGCGCAGGCCGCCGGCGACAGGGCCGGCCAGTTTCTTGGTCTCGCCCGGCAGGATTTCGCTGAGTTCTTCTTCGACGTCGACGTTTTCGTAGAGCTGGTCGACGAGGAAGGTGCCGACCGCTGCGCGGATCTTGTCGTTCTGGATCAGGCGGCCGCTGGTGTCGACCCAGTCGTCGGTATTGAGCGCCTGGCGCTCGGTCCAGATCGCGAAGACGCTGAGGAAGGCGAGCAGCGAGCCCAGCACTACCAGGACTCTGACCAGGCGTCGGCGTCCGCGGCTCATGCCCGGATGCTATACGTGATGTCGTGAGGCTGGAGGGAATTCACCACATCACCGCGATCACCGCCGACGCGCAGAGCAACGTCGACTTCTACGCGGGGGTGCTCGGCCTGCGCCTGGTCAAGAAGACCGTCAACCAGGACAACCCAACCGTCTATCACCTCTTCTTCGCCGACGAGAAGGGCAGCGCCGGCTCCGACCTGACCTTCTTCGAGTTCCCCGGGGTGCCGCCGGGCCGGGCGGGTGCCGGCGACGTGCACCGGATCGTCTGGCGGGTCGGCTCGCACGAGTCGCTCGACTTCTGGCAGGAGCGGCTCAGGGCCAGCGGAGTCGAGTCCGAGCACGCCGGAGGAGGCTTGCGCTTCGCCGACCCGGAGGGGCTCGCCCACGAGCTGGCGGTCATCGAGGTCGATGACGAGCCGCTGATCGCCGACCACCCCGAAGTGCCCGCCGAGCTCGCCCTGCGTGGCTTCCACTCCGTCTGCGCCTACAGCGGCGCGCCCGAGGCGAGCCGGGCGCTGCTTGAAGCGCTCGAGTTCGAGTCCGTCGACGAGGGCAGCTGGGAGGCGCGCGGGTCCAGCCGCCGCGGCCTCTACATCTACGAAGCGCCGCCCGAGGAGCGCTCCCGGCAGGGTGCGGGCAGCGTTCACCACGTCGCCTGGGCCTCGGCCATGGACGATCACGAAGCGTGGCGCGACCGGGCGATCTCGGCCGGCGCGCAGCCGACTCCGGTGATCGACCGCTTCTATTTCCGCTCGATCTACTTTCGCGAGCCGAGTGGGGTGCTGTTCGAGATCGCCACGCTGGGCCCGGGCTTCACGGTCGACGAGCCCCTGGAGCACCTCGGCGAGAAGCTCTCGCTGCCACCCGACTACGAGCACCTGCGGGCCGAGGTCGAACCGAACCTGCGGCCGGTGGTCAACCCCCGCACGGTCTCGGCCGGGTGAGCGGCGACTTCGTCTGGCGCGACGCCGGCCGCGTCGTTGTCTTCCGCGACGACGGGGTGGACGAGGCGGTCGGGCTGCTTGCCGAGAGCGGCATGCAGCCGTTCGAGCTGCTCACGACCCATCGGCATCTGAGCGCGGCAGCCGACCTGGCGAGCACCGCCGCAGCCGTTCACGAGCTGCCTCCGGCCGATCCGGCGACGGCAGTGACCGAGACCGCTGCGACCCTGCTCGACTCGACCCGCTCGCCGAATCTCGTAGCCCTCGGCGGCGGCCGCGTGATCGACACGGCGAAGGCGATCGCCTCGGTCACGGGCGCCCGTGTCGCTGCGATCCCGACGACGATGTCAGGGGCGGAGATGACCGGCATCCACCGCTTGCCGGCAGGCGCCGAGAACCGGGTTCGCACCATGGTCCGGCCGGCACTCGTGATCGCGAATCCGGCCGCGATGACCAGCGCACCCGAGCCCGATCTGCGGGCAAGCTCGATGAACGCCCTGGCCCACGGCGCCGACTCCCTCTATACCCCTTTCGCCAACCCGGTTTCCGAAATGACCGCCCTGCGCGGCGCCGAGCTGATCGCCACCGCCCTCGACGAAGACCCAACCGAGCGCAACCGCGCCAACCTGGCCTTCGGCTCGATCCTCTGCGGCTACGCGATCGACTCCGGCGCCTTCGCCCTCCACCATGTGATCTGCCAAACCCTCGTCCGCATCTGCGGCGGCACCCACGCCCCCACCAACGCAGCGATCCTCCCCAGAGCAATGGCCTTCATGGTCCCCAGAGTCCCCGACGGTCTCAGACCCCTGGCGACCGCCCTCGGCACCAACCCAGACGCCATCGAAGCTCGAATCCTCCAACTCGGCGGCAACCCCCCGGGCCTGGGCGACCAAGGAGCCGACCGAACCAAGCTCCCCCAAGCCATCGAGGCGATGCTCCAACGCCCCGAACTGGCTTTCACGCCGGAAGCTCCGACTCGCACGGAGCTCGAAGCTCTAATCGAGCAAGCCTGGTAGCCGGTCTTTCAGAGCCGAACCTCGCGCGGGTGGCGTGGGGTGAGGGGGGTCGAGGACAGCCCGTGGACTGCCCGCAGGCCCCCCTCACCCCGCGACAGGACCCGCGCGCCGACGACCCTGGTAACCACGGCCCCCAATCCGTGTAGCGCTACCAGTGGATCCCTCCCGCCTCCAGGCGTACCACGAGTACACCCGCCGCCACGGCGTAAACCCGGTCCTGTACATCCTCGCCAGGATCTTCATGACCCCATTCTTCCTCGCCTACTTCCGCTACGCGAGGACGGGTCGCCAGCACGCTCGGCTCAAGGGCGGCCTGATCGTCGCCTCCAACCACCGCAGCTTCCTCGACCCTTTCGCGATCGGGGGTGCCCTGCCCTGGCGGCGGCCGATGAACTACGTCGCCAAGGTCGAGCTGTTCGAGCGCCGCTGGCAGGGCTGGGTCCTCTCCCGCCTCGGCGCCTTCCCGGTCCGCCGCGGCGAGTCCGACGAGGACTCGGTGGAGACGGCGCGCAAGGTCGTCGAACGCGGCGGCGCCGTCTGCATCTTTCCCGAGGGGACCCGGATCCGCAGCGGCGCCCTGGCCGAGCCCAGGCGCGGCGTCGGCCGCCTGGCGCTGCAGACCGGGGCGCCGGTGATACCGGTCGCCGTTCTCGGCACTGAAGACGTGCGGCGCGGCTGGCGGATCCGGCCTCGCAAGGTCAAGGTCCGGCTCGGCAGGGCGATGACCTTCCCCCGCGCCGCCGACCCCTCGCGCGGCCTGGCCTCGACCGTGACCGCGCGGATCTGGCCCAACGTCGAGCTGCAGTGGGAGGATCTCGGCGGCCTCCCCCCGATGCGCCGTGCCGCCGTGATCGGCGCCGGCAGCTGGGGCACTGCCCTCGCCGTGCTGCTCGCCCGCGGCGGCCTCGAGGTACAGCTTGCCGCCCGCACCGCAGCGCAGGCGACCGAGATCGACGAGGCGCGCGAAAACGCCCGCTACCTGGAGGGCGTTCGCCTGCCCGACTCGGTGCGGGTGCGCCAGGCCTCCGAGGTCGAGCTGGCCGGACTCGACCTCGTCTGCCTGGCGATCCCCTCGGGCTCGCTGCCGCAGGCGGTCGGCGCGATTGCCGACCGGGTCGGCGAGCGCTCGGCCGTGCTGCTCCTCACCAAGGGATTGATCGCGCCGCTGGGCCAGCTTCCCGCCGAATACGTCGGCGCCCGGGTTCGGGCCCGGGCGACCGCGTGCCTCGGTGGCCCAGCCCATGCCCGCGAGGCCGTCTCCGGCTCCGCCGCCCTGGTCCTCGGCTCGGCCGATCGAGACCTGCGCAACCAGCTCGGCGGTGTCTTCGACCGCGCCGGCTTGGTCTGCGAGCGTTCCCACGACGTCGTCGGAGTCGAGATGGCGGGTGCCGCGAAGAACGCCGCCGCCCTCGCCGCGGCGGCCGCCGAGCCGCACGGGCTCAACGCGGCCGGGATCGCCGCGGCGCAGGTCTGGAGCGAGTGCATCGAGCACGCGATCGGCCGCGGCGCCGACCTCGCGACATTCTCGGGATTGGCCGGCGTGGGGGATCTGACCGCGACGGTGATGGCCCCGACGGGGCGCAATCGCCGCGCCGGCGAGCTGCTGGGACAGGGAACCCCGGCGGAGGAGATTCCCGGCCTGATCGGGCAGGCCTCCGAGGGCCTCGACGCGGTTCCCCTGCTGGCGGCGGCGACCTCGGCCGAGGGTGGCTCCGCGGAGGCGCTGGGTGGTCTCGCGGCGCTGATCCGCGGGGAGATCGACGCCGAGGCCTGGGTCGCGGGCCTGCGGCAGGTCGAGCGTTCCAGGAAGGCCGCCTGATGGGAATAGTCTTGTCGTTGCGTGAGCGCTGCCAAGGAGAATGTCGAGCCGGCGAGCCTCGACCCCGAGGCGAAGGCGGAGCTCGACCGGGCCTTCGAGGACCTCTACCGGGCCCATCTGCGGGACGTCTACTCCTACGCCTATTACCGGGTCGGCAATCCGCACGACGCCGAGGACCTCACCGAGCAGGCCTTCCTGCAGGCCTACCGGCACTTCGACCGAGCCCGGCGCGAGTCCGACGGCAGGCCATTGCGCCCCTGGCTGATCCGAATCGCTCACAACCTCGCCTCCAACTACTATCGCGACCGCTCGCGCCGTCCCCAGACCTCGCTGGAGAACGCCGACCCGATCGAGGCGCGGCACGGAACCGAGGCGATTGCCGAGGGCCGCGAGCAGCTGCGCCAGGTGATGGCCAACCTCGACCATCTCCCCGACGATCGCCGCGACGCCCTGATCATGCGCTTCGCCCTCGGCATGGACAACCGCGAGATCGCCCGTGCGCTGGGACGCACCGACGGCGCCACCAAGGTGCTGATCCACCGCGCGATCAAGCAGCTTCAAGAGGAGATGAGCGATGAGTGAGGCCCAGCGCCTGACCGGCAACACCTGGGCCGTCGAGCACCTGCTCTCCGACGCGCTGCGGCCGATCGAGCCGCCGGAGCGCCTCTCGGGCCGGCTCGAGGACACGCTGTCCGCCGTCACGCAGGCTGCCGCCGAGGAGCTCTCCGACTGGGCGGAGGAGCTCTCCGAGAGCGAGCTGCGCGCCCTGCGCGATCCGCGCAACTGGGTGCGTCCGGTGTTCGCGGTCGGCGCGGGGGGAGCCGCGGCCGGTGCGCTGCTGTTGCTCGAGGCCCGTCGCCGCGGCCGCCAGCAGGCCCAGGGTGGCCTACGGTCGCTGGCAGGCCGGATCAGGCCTTAGGGCCTATCCCGCTAGGGATCGCACCCCTGGATACGGTCCAGGACACGGCGCGGATTCGGCCCCGTCGCGAATCCCACATGGCTCTGCCATGCGGAATCCGCGCCGTGACCGCCCCGCTTGGTCCTGAACCGTCCCAGGGGCACGCCCCCTAACGGGATAGGCCCTTAGCGGGCTCGCCTTTCTTCGCGGCCGGCGTCGACAGCGCGGCGCCGACGCCGAGCACGCCGATTGCCAGGTGGAGGAGGTTGTCGGCGGTGTCCACCGGCAGGAAGCCGAGGATCGACTCGCCGCTGCCGATCGCGAAGCCCCAGAGGGCGACGGCGACGTAGAAGGCGCCCAGGCAGAGGGAGTACTGGCGCGAGGCGTATCCCGCCATCAGCAACCCCAGCGCGCCGGTGAGGATGTGCAGGACGTTGGCCCAGCCGTTGACGGCGAAGATGCCGAAGGCGTCCTCGACCTCGCCGGGCGAGCCGAAGGAGGCGCTGTAGAAGAAGCCGACGATGCCGGCGACGACGAGCGCCGCGCCGACCGCGGTGGCGTAGAGCCGTGCTGGGCTGGGTGCGTCCATCGGCCGCGATTGTAGGCTGCTCATCCCCGTGGACCAGACCTGTTACCGGCACCCCAATCGCGAGACCGCCGTCTCCTGCTCGTCCTGCGGCCGGCCGATCTGCCCCGATTGCATGACCCCGTCCCCGGTCGGGATGCGCTGTCCGGAGTGCATGCGCCAGCCGACCAGGGTGGTCCGGGGGGTCGGCGAGGCAAGCCTGTTTGCCAAGGCGCCGGCGACCTTCATCCTGATTGGGCTGAACGTCGTCGCCTTTCTCGCCGAGATCGCCAGTGCCGGGGGCGGCACCGCGGTTGGGGGAAGCTCGGCCGTCCTCAACTTCGGCCTCTTCGGACCGTCGGTCGCTGAAGGCGAGTGGTACCGGCTCGTCGGGGGCGGCTTCCTCCATGCCAGCCTCATCCACATCGGCTTCAACATGTTCGCGCTCTACTTCCTCGGCAGGCTGCTCGAGCCGGGGATCGGCACGTCCCGCTTCGTCGCCGTGTACGTCGCCGCTTTGTTCGGCGGCGCGTTCGGGGCTCTTCTGCTGGACCCTGACGCGCTCACGGTGGGCGCATCGGGGGCCATCTTCGGCATCTTCGGTGCGACCTTCGTGATCGCCCGGGGGCGTGGAATCGATGCTGTCGCCTCCTCGGTTGGGGTGATCTTGGTTCTCAACCTGGCGATCAGCATCGGCAGCCCCGGCATAAGCCTCGGTGGGCACCTTGGTGGCCTGGTGGCCGGGGTCATCTGTGCATTTGCGATTCTCGCCGGCGAGCGCGGCATGCTCGGACGTCGCCATTTCCCGGCGGAGCTGGCGGTGATGGCGGCGGTGAGTGCCATCTCGATCCTCGGCGCCCTTGCCGTCGCCTGACGCTCAGCCGGTTCCGCCGGGCCGTACCCGCGGCGAGCGCAGCTCGGCGAAGCCGATATTCCCCGGTGCATCGATTAAGTCGGGGTGCAAGAGGTGGCCGAGCAGCTCGACACCGTCGACCAGGCGCGGTCCCGGGCGGGAGAAGGTCGATGCGGCGTCTACCGCGAACACTCGCTGGGCGCCGAGCGTCTCGATGTGAATCCAGTGTTCCAGCGCCTGGGAGCGAGCGCCGTCGACGTACCAACCGCAGGGCATCGCAATTACCACGTCGGGGTTGAGGCCGGCAAGCTCGCCCCACGAGACCTCGGGGGACTTCAACCCCGGCGGACCGGCGACGTCCTCGCCGCCCGCGATCGAGATCATCTCCGGCACCCAGTGGCCGCCGACGTAGGGCGGGTCGAGCCACTCCAGCGCGATCACCCGCGGCAGGGTCGTTCCCGAGACGGCGGCGCGGACGGTCGCCAGCCTTCCCTCCAGCTCGCTGCGAAGCTCGTGGGCTTGAAGGGATATTCCCGTCTCCTCGCCAAGGTGGACCACGTCGTCGAGCATCTCGGCGAGCGTGCTGGGATCCTGCTGGACGACCCGGGGCTTGCTGGGAAGGCGGGCGGCGACCTCGACCACCTCCTCGAAGGAGACCGCGCAGACGGCGCAGACGGCTTGGGTGACGATCAGGTCGGGCGCCACTTCCGCCAGCAGCTCCTCGTCGAGCTCGTACAGCGCCAGGCCCTCGGCGACCCGCGTCTTCACCGTCCGGTCGATCTCGGCGGCGCTGAGGTTGGGCCGCAGCACCGTCCGCGTCAGGTGGGGGAGAGAACGGGCCTCAGGCGGGTAGTCGCACTCATGGGTTACCGCGACGACGAAGTCGCCGAGTCCGAGCGCGTAGAGCATCTCGGTAGCGGACGGAACGAGGCTGGCGATCCGCATCTCCTGCCCAATATGGCACTTATCGCTGGAACGGCGGAGTGGAAAGCTATATTGCCTACGCCGAATGGCCGACGACGACCTCCCCCGAAGTACCGGGTCAAATAAACGATGAGCGCACTCCTGCTCGTCCTCCTCTTCCTGCTGGTCGCCGTCAACGGCTTCTTCGTCGCGGCCGAGTTCGCCCTCGTGCGCAGCCGCCGCGGCAAGATCGAGCAGCTTGCCGAGGAAGGTGAGAGCGGCGCCGAGGCCGTGGTCGAGCAGCTCGACAAGATCGACGAGTCGCTCTCGGCCTGCCAGATCGGGATTACGATGGCCTCGATCGGCATCGGCTTCCTCGGCGAGCCCTCGCTGGCAAAGCTGCTCGAGCCGATCTTCGGCGGGCTCTCGCACGGGGCGGCCGTCGGGCTCTCGGTGGCGATCGCCTTCGCCCTGGTCACCGCGATCCACATCAGCATCGGCGAGCAGGTGCCGAAGATGCTGGCGATCAGCCACGCCGAGCGGACGGCACGCCGAGTCTCGCGACCGCTCAACTGGTTCCGCGCCGCGACCGCGCCGGTGATCATGGCGCTGAGCGCGATCTCCAACGCGATCGTCCGCCTCTTCGGCGTCGACCCGACCGACATCGAGGAGCACCACACCGCCGAGGACCTGAAGCAGATCATCGACCGCTCGCGGGTGGGGGGGACGCTCGATCCGGGCGAGGCGGGGATGCTCGGCGGCGTCTTCCACCTCCACGAGCAGGAGGCGCGCGAGGTGATGACCCCGATCCCGGCGGTGGTCACGGTCGATGCCTCCGAGACGGTGGAGACGGCGCTGCGGCGCTGCGTCACCTCGGGTCATACGCGCCTGGTCGTGATCGAGGACGAGAACCCGGACAAGGTAAAGGGGATCGTCCACAACAACAGCCTCGCCCGCCTCTTCATGAGCGACGGGCCCGAGGGCGAGATCGCGCCGGCGATCCGCGACGCCGTGATCGTGCCCGAGACGCGGCCGCTCGACGATCTCCTGCACGACCTCCAGGTCCAGCGTACCTCGCTCTCGGTCGTCGTCGACGAGTACGGGCGGACGGTCGGGATCGTCACCGTCGAGGACATCCTCGAGGAGGTGGTGGGGGAGATCGAGGACGAGACCGACCCCCGCGCTGCGGCGCTTCGCCGGCTCGCCAGCGGCGAGTGGTTCGTCCGCGGGCACGTCTCGCTCGGCGACCTCTCCGACGCCGGGATCGAGCTCCCGGTCGACACCGACGCCTACAACTCGGTCGGCGGCTATGTCTTCGGCGAGCTGGGGCGGCTGCCCAAGCGCGGCGACACGATCGTCGCCAACGGCTACACGATCCGGGTCGAGTCGGTGCGGGAGAACCGGATCGAGGCGGTCCGGATCAGCGGCCAGACCGGTTCCGTCCGCCAGCGCTCCTAGTTTCCTCAAGCAATCCGCATTTCCCCGAACCACGGAGGCATCGCATGTGGGTTGTGCGCTTGAGCGACAAGCAGCTCGAGGTTCTGAGAGCCCTACTTCGCTCCGAGGACCATCTGGGCCCGGCGCTCAAAGGGGCGGTCGAGGCCCTCGAACTGGCCCGCTGGGACGACCTGCCCGAGGCCGAGCTCCCCTGGGACGAGGTCGAGACGATCGCCCGCCGGCAGGGAATCTCCCCTGCTGACGTGATCTGGGATCTGGCTAAAAAGAATTAGCCGCGGGCGGAGTTGAGGAGGCCTGGCGGGTGCGCCTCTGCGTGAATTGACGTCGCCCGCGCCTATGGCGCGTAGCGACGAGATGAGGTGCGCGGGCTACGCCCGCGCAGGAATCGGATTGCATTTCCGCCGCCTTCGGCGACATTCCCGCAGAGGCGCACCCGCCAGGCCTCTCGAAGCGGGGACAAGCTTCGGACCACCCCGAAGCGCCTCCTCGGCCTGAAGCTCTTTCAAGCGTTGGAAGCCGCTTCCGGTGCACTTTATTCGGGCTATGACCACATAAAGCGTCCCGGAAGGAACGTAGGCGCCGCTGTTTGGCTTTGAAGCTTCTTCAACCCTGAGCGCTGGTCTCGCTTCTCAACGCTTTCGGTCTATCGGGAACGTGTCGAGAGGGAGCCTGGCCGCCCTCCAGGCGAATGTCGCCGAAGGCGGCGGAAATGCAATCCGGTTATTGCGCGGCCGCAGGCCGCGCTCCAGGTTCACCCCATGCGCGAAGCGCATGGGGTGTCAATTCGACTGGAGGGCGGCCAGGCTCCCCCCACCCAAGCGCAGTTCTAGTCGTAGCTGTAGAACCCAGCGCCGCTCTTGCGACCCAGCTTCTCTTCGCCGACCATCTTGACCACCAATCCCGGGGGATCGTGGGTCGGCTCGCTGGAGTCGGCGTAGAGGGCGTCGCCGATCGCCTTGGAGACATCGAGCCCGACGAAGTCGAGCAGTGCCAGCGGGCCCATCGGGTGACCGGCGCCCAGCTTCATGCAGGTATCGACCTCACCTGCCTCCATGCCCGTCTGCTCCATCAGTCGGACCGCGTCGAAGAGGTAGGGGAAGAGCAGGCGGTTGACAACGAAGCCGGCCTGATCGGGAACCTCGACCGCGGTCTTGCCGAGTGCGGCGCACCAGGCGAGGGCTGTCTCGCGGGCGCTCTCGGCGCCCTCGGGGAAGCAGACCTCGACCAGCTTCATCCGCGGCACCGGGTTGAAGACGTGCAGGCCGAAGAGGCGGCCGCCGATGCCGGCCGCGTCGGCGATCTCGGCGATGCTGAGCGATGACGTCGTGGTTGCCAGGTGGGCATCCGGGCAGGCCTTGGCGATTGTCGCCAGCAGCTCGCCCTTCGGCTCCACTTCCTCGACGATCGCCTCGACGATCACGTCGCACTCGGAGAGGTCGGTGGGGTCGGTCGTGACCCGCAGCCGCGAAGGCTCGGCACCCTCGATCTTGGCGCAGGCAGCAACGACTTTCTCCTCCGCCCGCCAGGCCGAGGCCTCGCTCCTGGCCAGCAGAATCGTGTCGGCCGTGGTTGTCGAAACCGCGGCAAGGCCGGTGGCGATTGCCCCGCTCCCCGCGATCCCCGGACTCTCGTACCCCGTGCTTGAAGTCATGTGCGGGTTCCTATCAAGCCCGGGTGGGGGAGGGTCGCGCGCCCGCATTGGCCGGGCAGCCAGACGCCCGCTATGCTGCGCGGCCGATGGACCTGACTCTCTCGCCTTCTGAGCAGCAGTTCCGCGAAGAGGTTCGCGCCTGGATCGAAGATAACCATCCGGGCCCCGAGCCGGAAGCGGGCCTGGAGGAGGTGATGGCCTTCCGCCGCGAGTGGCAGCAGAAGATGCACGCCGCCGGTTGGGCCGGGATCTCCTGGCCGAAGGAGTACGGCGGCCGCGGCGCCACCATGATCGAGCAGGCGATCTTCGTCGGCGAGGCCTCGCGCCTGGAGGCGCCGAGCCCAGCCAATGTGCTCGGCCTGGCGATGGGCGGTCCCGTCGTCATCGCCCACGGCACCGATGCGCAGAAGCAGCGCTACCTGGAGCCGATCCTCACCGCCGAGGAGATCTGGTGCCAGGGCTTCTCCGAGCCGGAGTCGGGCTCGGATCTGGCCTCGCTGAAGACGCGCGCCGTCAAGGACGGCGACGAATGGGTCGTCACCGGGCAGAAGGTCTGGACCACCTTCGCCCAGTACGCCAAGTGGTGCATGCTCGTCGCCCGCACCGACCCCGACGCCCCCAAGCACAAGGGGCTCACCTACTTCCTGATGGACATGGATCAGCCCGGGGTCGAGGCGAAGCCGCTGGTTCAGATCACCGGCGAGGGCGAGTTCAACGAGGTCTTCATCGAGGAGGCGCGGATCCCCGAGGCCAACGTGATCGGCGAGGTCGGCGGCGGCTGGTCGGTGGCGATCACGACCCTGATGAACGAGCGCGCCGGGCTTGCCTTCGGGGCGATCGCCCAGATCGCCAACAGTCTCAAGCGGCTCGGCGCCCTGGCGGCCGAGACCCGCGTCAACGGCGGCACCGCGGCGGAGGACCCGGTCTTCCGCCAGCGCCTCGCCCAGCTCCACATCGAGGCGGAGACGATGCGGCTCAACGCCTACCGCGGCCTGACCAAGACGATGCAGTCGGGCATCCCTGGCCCGGAGGGCTCGCTGGGTAAGTGGCAGTGGGCCGACATCAACCAGCGCATGGCCGAGCTGGCACTCGACATCGAGGGCGCCTACGCGTCGCTCTCGCGGGGGGACGAGCACGCGATCGCCGGCGGCGCCTGGCAGTACAGCTTCCTGCGCTCGCGGGCCAACTCGATCGAGGGCGGCACCACCGACATCCTCAAGAACATCATCGCCGAGCGTGTGCTCGGCCTGCCGAAGATGCGCTGAGCCGAGCCATGTACTTCGACCTCACAGACGAGCAGCAGGCGATCAAGTCGACCGCCCACGACTTCCTCGCTGCCCGCTACAAGTCAGAGCGCATCCGCGAGCTTGCCGAGAGCGAGCACGGCTTCGAGCGCTCCGATTGGGACGAGATGGCCGAGCTTGGCTGGACCGGTCTGGCCCTGCCCGAGAAGTGGGGCGGGCAGGGGCTGGGGATCGTCGAGCTCGCCGTCCTCTTCGAGGAGATGGGCTATTCGCTCGCCCCCTCGCCGCTCTTCTCCAACACGATCGCCGGGCTGGCGCTCTCGCTCTGCGGCTCCGACGACCAGCGCGAGCGTTTCCTGCGCCCACTCGCCACCGGGCAGCTGCGCGGCACGCCGGCGCTCTGGGACGCCGGCTCGCCGGCGACCGTGGGCGGCTTCGAGATGGAGGGGCGCGCCGACGGCGATGGCATCGTCCTCGACGGCGAAAAGGTTCTGGTCATGGACGCGGCGGCTGCCGACTTCCTCGTCGTCGCCACGGCGGACGGGCACCGCCACCTGGTCGAGCGCGGCGCCGCTGGGGTCACGGTCAAGCCGGCCATCTCGATCGACCCCACCCGCCGCCTCTACGCGGTGCGCTTCGACGGCGTTAAGGTCGCCGCTGAGAACACCATGCCCGCGGCGGCCGCCGATTACTTCTCGGTCTTCTTCCGCCTCTGCGTCGCCCTCGCCGCCGAGTCGACCGGGATCGCCCAGCGCACAATGGAGATGGCGGTCTCCTACGCCAAGGACCGCCAGCAGTTCGGCCGCCCGATCGGCTCCTACCAGGCCGTCTCGCACCGCTGCGCGCAGATGCTGCTCGAGACCGAGAACTCGCGCTCGGCTGTCTACGGGGCCGCCTGGGCCGCCGACGCCGAGCCGGAGTCGCTGCCGCTGGCCGCCTCGATGGCCAAGGCCTACGCCTCCGACGCCGGCTGGCGCGTCCCCGACGCCTCGATCCAGGTGCACGGCGGCATCGGCTTCACCTGGGAGCACGACCTCCACTTCTTCCTCAAGCGCGGCAAGGCGAACGCGGCGATGTTCGGCGACTCGAAGTGGCATCGCGACCGCGTCGCCGACTCGGTCCTGGCCGAGGCCGCCGAGCCGGTCTCGGCCTAAAGGCAGGTCCGGTGGGGGCGCTCGAGCGGATCTCCGTCGCCGCGATCGGCGTCACGGTCGCCGACCTCGAGGCTGAGGCGAAGCGGGCCGAGGCCGCCGGGGTCGAGTGCGTCTGGGCGCCCGAGCTCTTCCGCTCCTCTGTCACCCAGGCCGCCTACCTCGCGGGTCGCACCGAGAAGATCGACGTCGGCACCGGAATCGCCTGGGCCTTCACCCGCAGCCCCTTCATCCTCGCCGTCAGCGCCCTCGACATCGACGAGATGTCGGGCGGGCGCTTCCGGCTTGGCCTCGGCTCCGGCGTCAAACGGCTGAACGAGACCTGGCACAACGCCGAGTACGGCCGTCCGGCGCCGCACCTGCGCGAGGCGATCGAGGCAACCCGGCTGATCATGCGGCAGGCCGGCAAGGGCGAGCCGATTCGCTACGAGGGCTCCTACTACGACATCGACATCAAGGGCTGGATCAGGCCGCACCCGGCGGCGCGCGACTCGGTGCCGATCTACACCGCCGGAATCCAGAGCGGCATGTGCCGGATGGCGGGCGACGTCGCCGACGGGCTGATCGGGCACCCGATCCAGAGCCTGCGCTGGATCGACGAGGTCGTGGTCAGCTCCTTCGAGGAGGGTCTGAGCCGCTCGGGCCGCGAGCGCAAGGACTTCGACTACCTGCCGACGGTCTGCTGCGCGATCGACGACGACGAGGCGCGGGCGATCGAGATGGCCCGGCGCACGATCTCTTTCTACGCGACAGTCAAGACCTACATGCCGCTCTGGGAGCTGCACGGCTTCGCCGACAACGCGGTGGCCGCGGGCGAGGCCTTCCGCCGCGGCGACCTCGCCGGAGTCCCCGCCGCGATCAGCGACGAGATGGTCGATGCCTACTGTGCCGCCGGCCCCCTCGACAAGGTCCGCGCCCGGGTCGAGGCGACCGCCGAACGAGCCGACGGCCTCTTCCTCACCCCGCCGACCTACTTCATCTCGCCGGAAGAGCTCTCCGAGTTTCAGAACCGCATCATCGACGCCTTCGGGCCGGAAAGGACGACCGCCGGCGGGAGCGCCTGAGGGCGGAGGGCATCCTGTTCCGCGGCGACCGGGTCGACATGGCGAATGCCAGGATCCCGTCCTGACCTCAACGCGGGCATCTCGCGACCATACAATCGGAGGCGTGGCGGATGGCCAGGCACGGATGAGCTTGCGGCCCCTGGCCAAGGACGACGAGGAGGAGCTTCGCCGCATCCATGAGACGCCGGGGGTGGAGCGGTGGTGGGGTAAGCCGGAGGAGGGATTTCCCTGGACCGACGAGCCGGAGTCCACCCGCATGGTCATCGAGGTCGACTGTTCGGTAGCGGGCTTGATCCAGTTCTGCGAGGAGACGGAGCCCAGGTACCGGCACGCCGGCATCGACCTCTTCCTCGACCCGGCGCTGCACGGCCGCGGCTTCGGTGAGGAGGCGGTGCGCCTCGTCGCAAGGTTGCTGATCAAGGAGCGCGGCCACCATCGCATCACGATCGATCCGGCGGCCGAGAACGCCGCTGCGATTCGTGCCTACGAAAAGGTTGGCTTCAAACCGGTTGGCGTCATGCGCCGGTACGAGCGCGATGTCGACGGCGACGACTGGCACGACGGCCTGCTGATGGAGCTCCTCGCCGGTGAGCTGAAGTAGAGCTACTCGTCGCGCGGGGTAATGCGGAAGGTCGAGACGACCTCGGCCTGTTTGGCCTCTGGGTGGACGACGTAGGCACTGGGGCCGCCGCCGAACCAGCCCGACGCCTCGTTGTCGGCGATGAAGATGCCGGGGTGGTGCTTGCCGTCACCGTCCTCGACCCAGACCTTGTCGCCCTCCTTGAACCCGTGTTCGATCTCGCCCACGGCCGCAGCCTAGTCGTTATCGCCGCCGACGGGCCGATTTCCCTCCATATAGGGGGTGTTTTAGGCCCGTCGGCGGGAGGTGTCGGCTACGGGCAGATGACGATCAGGTGGAAGTCGGCGTCCTCGTTGGCGCCGGCTTTGTCGCGGGTGTGGACTTCGATCGCGTTGGGGTTGGCGGCCGAGGTATTCGTCTGGGCGTAGCCGGCATTGGGGACCGAGGTGCCGGCGTTGTTGCGGCCTGCGACGTCCGCGCAGCCGGTGACGTTCTGGGGAAAGGAGACCGCGACTGCGCCGCCGGCCTCCGTGACGGTGACCGCCGAGTCACTCGCCCGGGCGAGCGCTGCGTTGCCTGCGCCTCCTGGGTTGTTCACCACCACCCAGTAGGTATGCGCGGCGCGCTTTGCGGCCGGGACCACGCCGAGCTTGTTCGTGTTGATCTGGAAGCCGGTCAGCGTCTTCTGCTTTAGCTTGCCGCCACCGATCGTCTGCTTCTTGATCGCGCCGCCGTTGATCGTCTGTGCGGCGTACGCGGTTCCTGCCAGGGCGACGATCAGGGCGATGATCGAGATGACGAACGCCGGCGAGGGGCGCCTGTTCTTCAGCCTGCTCATGAGGGCTCCTTTCGACAGCGGATTTGGGGCGCGTCTGAGCTTTACCCCGATACGGATGGTTGACCTCAGGCACGTCCACCGGGGGTACTTCGAGTTGAGTAACCCGCTGGGTGGTTCAGCGCTGCGGTCTATCTGGGCAGCGCGGCGACGAAACGCTCGAACTTGGCCATATCGGCCACGGCGGGGCCGTGGCCCGGGAGGACCAGCGCGGGGTTTAGATCCGCGAGCTTGTGGATCGAGCGGCGGTTCTCGGCTGGGTCGTAGGTGAAGATCTCCGGCGGCTCGGCGAGCATTGGGCGCCCGGTGGCGTAGCTCATGTTGCGGATCACGTCGCCGCAGATCGCGACCCGGTCGGAGTCGCGGAAGTAGATCACCTCGCCGCGGGCGTGCCCGGGGGCGTGGACGACCCGGAAGCCCCCGACCTCGTCACCCTCGTTCAGCGCCCTGTCGACCTTGTGCGGCGGCCCCTGCCAGGCGCGCTTGATCAGCCGGTTGAAGGGGTTGCCGGGGGCTGCTTCCTGAACCGGCCTCCTGCCCTCCATCGCGTCGACGTCGCCGGCGTGGCAGGCGAGCGGGATGCTACGCGCTTCGCAGACGTCCCTGGCCACGCCCTGATGGTCGGGGTGGACGTGGGTGAGGGCGAGCATCGAGAGCTCGCGGCCCTCGATCTCGGCAAAGATGCGGCGGCGGTCCCAGCGGGTGCCTGCGTCGATCAATATGTCCCCGGCGAGGTAGACGTTGACGCTCGGGGCCGGGAACTGCTTGAGGCGCCAGAGGCCCTCCGCGAGCAGCTTCAATGGTGACCGATTCCCATCGTCGCGCGGGGGTCGCCGCTGTGCTCGGCGAGATCCTCCAGCTCGGCGATCTTGCGCTCCCCTTCGGCACGGGCCGGGTCCTCAGGCGCCAGCGGCTCGATCAGCCGGCGGATGCGGTTGCGCACCTGCAGCGCGAAGTGGGGGGTGGAGGCGCCGGCGAGGGCGCGGATGTCCTCGGCGCTGACCCGGTGCTCGCCGTCGAGGAGCTCTGGGCTCTCCGCCTCGCTCACGGTTCCCCGCCGATCCTGGCCAGCTCGGCCAGCTGGTTGATGTCGGCTTGCTGGTTCACGTCGATGGCCTCCTGGTCTCCGATCACCCACACGTGGTTGTAGAAGGCGCGCGTCGGATCGGTCGTGTAGCCCGGCTTGACGTCGAGCAGGTATTCGCGCAGCGTCTTGGGCAGCGTATCGGCGTCGTCGGTGAGCAGCAGCGGTCCCCAGGTGCCGGAGGCGGAGAGAGGTGCGGCGAGCGCGGCGTCAAGGGGCGAGTCGCTGCGGGCGACGACGAAGCCATGCCCGGGGTCGTTGACGTTCCAGCCGAAGCCGTCGTCGGCGTAGCGGGCGAGGGCGATCGCGTTTTTGACCGGATCCTCGCCGGAGACGCGTCGCACCCGCTTGTCGATCTTGGCGACTTCCCTGAACACGTTGGAGGAGATCGCCGAGGAGGGGCCAAGCAGGTAGACGGGTGCCTGCGTATGCCGCTTCAGCGCTGCCACTGTCGCCGCAGGCAGCTTTTTGGCACCGGTGAAGAGGATGGGATCGCCCGAGCGCGCCGCCCAGGCCGCCGCGGGCATCGCGAAGGCCGAGCTCTCTTCGGGAGCGAGGACGATGTGCTGCGGTGAGCTGCCGAAGAGCTTGTCCCGCAGCTCCGCGATCGATGCCGCGATTGTCGCGGGTTCCCCCGGCTCGACTTCCGTCGTCCTCAGGCCGTCGGGCGTCGCCGCGTCGCCGATTGAGAAGGCCTGGGCTTTGCCTGTGGCGTCGCTGCCCTGGGGGTCGAGCGCTTCCAGGGCCTGGGAAGTGGGGTCGGGGAGGTTGCCGTCTGCGCTGACGAGGAGCGGCGCCTTGGCGGGTGCTGCCATCAGCACCGAGGCGGCGATCGCACCTTGCCAGTCTGCTTCGTCGACGAGCGTCACCGCGGCGGGCCGTTGCGCCGGCGTCGTCGAGGGAAATGCGGCCAGCGCCACAGCGGCCGCGGTGGTCGCCGGGTCGGACCCGCCGACGCGGGTCGTGTTGTTGGTCGCGAAGGACGGGTAGCCGAGCTCTTCAGCTGCCTCGGCGGCGGGGGTTTCGACCTCTTCGTTCCTTTCGCCCGAGGGGGTGGGCGCCGGTGTCAATGCTTGTTCGCCCGAGCCCTGGTTTGAGCCGCCCCCGCCGAGCACCGCGGCGACGAGGAAGACGAGGGCGACGATGACCAGCCCGGCGATCGCCTTCAGCGCCCCCGGGATCGGCCTCCGTCGTCGGCGCTGCTTGCCCCGGGCCCCCCGGCCGCCCTTCGCATCCGAGATCGACCCCACCCGAGTGTGGTCGATCTCGGATGCGCGGGATGACGCGGTCTGCTCCGGTACGGGCGGCTTGGCCGCAGAGGTGGCGACGTCCGCGTTGATTGGGCGCTTCCCGGGCACGATCGGAACGCTACACGCGGGGCGATGGCTGGCTGGTCAGCTAGTCTTTCTGCGACTGGTTGACTGACCAGTCAATCAATCGCACAGCGAGAGGCGCCGACGAAGAGGGGGGCCAATGAATTTCGAACTGAACGAGGAGCAGCAGGAGCTCAAGGAGCGCTGCCGGACCTTTGCCAGAGAGGTGATCCGACCGGCCGCCCGCAAGCACGACGAAGAGGAGAGCATCCCCTGGGAGGTGCTCAAGGAGGCCCGCAAACAGGGTTTTGGCGGCCTGGAGGGCATCAAGCGCTCGGCCGGCGACGCGGAGGGCCAGATGCAGGTGATCTCCGCCGAAGAGTTCCACTGGGGCTGCGCCGGCATCGCGCTTGCGATCTCGGGCTCCGGGCTCGCTGCCGCGGGAATCGCTTCCTCCGGTACGCCTGAGCAGATCGGCCAGTGGGTCCCGGAGTGCTTCGGCAGCGGCGATGAGATCAAGCTCGGCGCCTACGCCGTGACCGAGCCGCAGGCAGGCTCCGACGTCAAGAGCCTGAAGACGACGGCGAAACGCGACGGCGACGAGTGGGTCCTCGACGGGACCAAGGTCTTCATCACCAATGGCGGCATCGCCGACGTCCACGTCGTCGTCGCCACCGTCGATCCGACCCTCGGCACCCGCGGCCAGGCCTCCTTCGTGGTCGGCAAGGACACCCCCGGCCTGAGCCAGGGCAAGAAGGAGTCCAAGCTCGGCATCCGCGCCTCCCACACGGCCGAGATCGTCCTCGACGACTGCCGGATCCCGGTCGAGAACCTGCTCGGCGGCGAGGAGAAGCTGGAGAAGAAGCTCGAGCGCGGCCGCTCCGGCCAGAAATCGCGCGGCGGCGCCGATGCGCTGGCGACCTTCGAGATCACCCGGCCCCTGGTGGGCGCTTCGGCGCTCGGCATCGCCCAGGCCGCCTACGAGTGGACCCTCGAGTACCTCGACGGCCAGACCGAGGGCGGCAAGCCGGCTCTGCAGGAGCAGCGCATCCAGCAGACGCTTGCCGACGTCGCGACCGAGATCGAAGCCGCGCGCCTGCTGGTTCAGCGCGCTGCCTGGATGGGCCGCAACGGCATCCCGATGCGCGGCGGCCAGGGCTCGATGTCGAAGCTCAAGGGCGGCGACGTGACGATGTGGGCGACGACCACGCTGATGGACCTTGTCGGCCCCTACGCCTGGAGCAAGGACTGCCCGCTGGAGAAGTTCTTCCGCGACGCGAAGATCTACCAGCTCTTCGAGGGCACGGCAGAGATCCAGCGGATGGTCATCTCACGGATGCAGGCTCGTGAATATGCCGAGCGGCTTGGTTATGCCGCCGAAGTGGCCGAGCGGGCTATTGCGGCCGAGCCGGTTGAGAAAGAGCCCGTTCCCGCGTAAAAGGGCCTATCCCGGCAGGGGTTCCGCTTAACTTTTTCGGTGGAATGGAGTAGGGCTGGCGCCCGATGCGGTTGACGAAAAAGTACAAGACGCTTCACCCCTGCCGGGATAGGCCCTAATCTCGGGGCGTGCATTCGCACTCGCATGCGCTTGATGTGCGGCGGGCTGATAGTCGGCGACGGATGTTGGTTGCGCTTGGGATCAATGGTGCGATGTTGGTGGTTGAGGCGGTTGGTGGGGTTCTTACCGGGTCGCTGGCGGTGCTTGCGGATGCCGGGCATCTGCTCTCCGACGTTGGCTCGATCGCGCTGGCGTTGTTTGCCGCCTCGCTTGCGGTTCGTCCCGCCGGTGGGCGGATGACCTTTGGCTACCAGCGCTCGGAGATCCTTGCCGCGTTGGTCAACGGGTTGCTTTTGGTGGCTGTGGCGATCGTGGTGGCGGTGGCTGCGTTTGGCCGGCTCTCCGATCCGCCGTCGATCGACGGGCTCGGCGTGCTCGGGCTCGGGCTGCTCGGCCTGTGCGGAAACATCGCCGCCACCGTGGTCCTGGCGCGGGGGGAGAGGGTGGACGTCAACCTCGAGGGCGTGTTGCGCCACAGTGCCGCCGACGCGCTCGGTTCGCTCGGTGTCGTCGCTGCCGGCGTTTTCGTTCTCGCCGGGGGATCCTCGATCGTCGACCCGATCGTCAGCCTCGTGATCGCCGCCCTGATCCTCGCCTCCTCATGGCGGCTGATCAGGGAGCCGGTCGACGTGCTGATGGAGGCGGCTCCCTCCGGCTTCGACGTCGACGCGGCCGGTGCCGCGATCTGCGAGGAGGAGGGGGTGCGCTCGGTCCACGACCTCCACATCTGGACCGTGACCTCGGGCTTCGGCGCGATCGCCGCCCACGTCGTCGTCTCGCCCGAGTGCGATCGCGATCTCGTCCGGCGCCGGATCGAGCTGCTGCTGCGCGAGCGCTTCGGCATCGAACACACGACGCTGCAGATGGAGGAGGAGGCGTCCGACGCGCTGCTGAGCGTCGAGAACGCCCCCCGCCAGGCCTGATCGCAAGCGGGGTTGCACGCCTAAATCCCTGCAACGGGGCGGGTCTCGGCTCCGCTAGCCTCGCCCACGATGCTCAAGACCCGCCCTGCCCTGGTGGCTCTTCTGGCCGCCGCGGCGGCGCTGCTCATGCTGCTCGCAGCGAGCCCCGCCGCGCCTGCCCGGGACCTCGAATCGAAGCTCGAAGCCAAGGAAGCCAAGCTCTCCAAGGTGCGCGAACGCCGCGGCGTGCTGACGACGACGATCTCGCGCTTCGGCGACCGCATCGATCGGCTCACCGCCGAGGTGGCGGTGCTGCGCAATCGCGAGGCGGCAGTCCGCATCCGCCTCGACGCCAAGCAGGCCGAGCTCGACCACGCGGTTGCCGAGCTCGATGTCGGCAAGAAGCACCTGGCGGCGATGAGGGCACGCCTGAAGCGGGCGTTGGTGGCGCTGCGCGAGCGGTTGGTCGCCATGTACGAGTCCGGGACGCCGGACATGCTCAGCCTCATCGTCGGCGCCAACGGCTACGACGAATTGATCGATCGCACCGAATACCTGAACCGCATCCACGGCATGGATGAAGCGGTCGTCGGCAGAGTGCGGGATCTGCGCAATCAGGTGAAGCGAACGGTCACCCGCCTGCGTACCGCCAAGAACCGGATCGAATCGGCCCGCGACGCGATCGCCTCCGAAGAGCAGGCCCTGGCCAGTGCGCGCTCCGCGGTGCAGCAGCGCCAAGCGGCGCTGGTCTCCGCCCGTGCCGAGAGGCTCGCGGCGCTGCGAACGATTCGCCAGCATGAGCAAGAGCTGGACGGCTCGGTCGCGGCGATCCAGGGAAAGATCGCCGCGCAGCTGGCCGCGACGGGCTCGGTGCCGCTGCCCGCCGGCCCGATCCGCGGGGGCAGCGGCAGTGGCCTGATCTGGCCGGTCGACGGTCCGGTGGTCTCCGGGTTCGGGTCGCGCACGATCAACGGCAGCTACGAGTACCACCCGGGGATCGACATAGCGGTCCCCAGCGGCACGCCAATCCGGGCCGCGGCCGCCGGCACCGCGATCTTTACCGAGCCCGAGTCGAGCAGTGGCGGCTACGGCAACTACACCTGCATCGATCACGGCGGCGGGCTCTCCACGTGCTACGCCCATCAGGAATCCTTCGCGGTCTCCGACGGCCAGCAGGTCTCCCAGGGCCAGGTGATCGGCTACAGCGACTGCACCGGCTATTGCTTCGGCCCCCACCTCCACTTCGAGGTCCGCATCAACGGCGAAGTAACAGACCCAATGGCGTACCTCTAGCCTCTCGGCTGAGTTCGTCTTTTTGTGCCCTATTGGGCGACTAAAGGCGAACTCAGCGCCTGCGGGGCATCGGAAATTCGATTATTTGGTATGCCGCTGGGCCTGAGACCGTGGGACCCTGGGTACGAGGCGACCACGGAGGCGGTGTCGATGATTCGCCAGGCGCATACATATCTCGCCGGTGCGGTGTCGGGTACGGCGCTGATCGGGGCAGCGGTGGTCACATTTGTGATGCTCGTTTCGCTGCAGGCGCTCAAGGACTGGCCGCTCGCGGGCATCGGCGGCGGTGGCGATAGCGCGGCGGTCTCGACCGGGCAGCCGGCAAGCGGGACCGGAAACGCTGCGAGCGGCGCCGGCGCGGCAGCGGCTCGTGCGGCGGGCAACGGAGCGAACAGAGCGGATCGGCGGCCCGGAGGTGTCGATGCGCTCCGCGGGCAGCTGGGCGGCAATGCGGCCGGGGGAACGTCGCCCGCGCCTTCCGGCGGCGAAGCTCCATCCGGGGGCGCCGGCTCCACACCGTCCTCGACCTCGGGTGGCGGTAGTGGCGGCTCTGGCTCGGGCGGAGGCAGCACCGGAAGCGGTTCGGGGCAGTCCACCTCGGGTGCCGTGACCGGGGCGGCCAACGAAACCGTTTCGGGGGTCGATCAGGCGACGGGAGGGGCGTTGGGGAGCACCGGCGTCACCAAAGTCACCGAAGAAACGGTCAACGGCGTGGCGGGCCCCGAATCGAGGGCCGGCAAAACGGTCGACGAAGTCGTCAAAACGGTTGGCGGCCTGCCCGACGGCGGCAAATAGCACGCCAGTAGCCGCCGCTTCCCCCTCAACCGTCACAATGCCCGCCTATGGCGGAGCGTGGACAGACCGGCGCGGTTGCCGACCCCATTGCGGGGTCAATGGTCTACCCGGCGGGCAGCCGCATCGATGAGCGCGGCCATCTCGAGATCGCGGGTTGTGACGTGGTCGAGCTGGCTGAAGACTTCGGCACCCCCGCCTACATCTACGCCGAAGATGACATGCGGGCCCGGGCGCGGGCTTACCGAGAGGCGTTCCAGAGTCGCACTGCCGACTTCGAGGTCCTCTTCGCCAGCAAGTCGCTGCCCTGCACCGCCGCCTACGGGCTTTTCGCCGAGGAGGGCCTCTCGGTCGACGTCGCCTCCGGCGGCGAGCTGCACATGGCACTGCGCGCCGGCTTCGATCCTGCCCGCATCCACATGCACGGCAACAACAAGACCGACGAGGAGATCCTCTTCGCCGCCCGCTCGGGCATCGGCCACCTGATCCTCGACTCCTTCGACGAGATCGAGCGCTGCGAGCGGCTGCTGGAGGGGCCCCAGGACGTGCTGATCCGGGTCACGCCGGGGATCAAGCCCTCCACCCACGACTACGTCCAGACCGGCCAGCTCGACTCCAAGTTCGGCTTCGGCATCGAGGACGGCCTCGCGGCCCGGGCGATCGAGCAGGTCCTGGCCTCCGACGTCCTCAACCTGACCGGTCTGCACGCCCACATCGGCTCGCAGATCTTCGAGCTGGAGCCCTACACGCTGGCGATTCGCGCACTCGGCGAGCTCGCCGGCGAGTGGTGCCGGATCGTCAACGTCGGCGGCGGTCTCGGCATCGCCTACACCGCCGAGGACGAGCCGCCTTCGATCGACGCCTACGTCGACGTCAAGGTCCGCGGTGTGGCCGAGGTCTTTGGCGAGGGCGTGCGCATCCTGATCGAGCCGGGTCGCTCGCTGGTCGGCAACGCCGGTGTCACCGCTTACCGGATCGGCACCGTCAAGGAGATCCCCGGCGTCCGCACCTACGTCGCCGTCGACGGCGGCATGTCCGACAACATGCGGCCGATGCTCTATGGCTCCCGCTACGAAGCGCTGATCGCCGACCGGGCGGCGGCGACCCCCGACAGCCTGGCGACGATTGCCGGGATGCACTGCGAGTCCGGCGACATCCTCATCCGCGACACGATGCTCGCCGCCCCCGCCGTCGGCGACGTGCTGGTGACCCCGGCAACGGGGGCCTATGGCCACGCGATGGCGAGCAACTACAACGGTGTCCCGCGCCCGCCGGTGATCTTCTGCCGCGGCGGCGACGCCCGCGTCGTCGTGCGGCGCGAGTCCTATGAGGATCTGACCTCCAGGGATGTCTGAGGACCCTTCGAAAGTCGTCCGCATCGGGCTGCTCGGTCGCGGCACGGTCGGTGGTGCCTTCGCTGAGCTGGTCGCCGCCCGCGCCGACGCGGTCGAGGCCGCGACCGGGCGCCGTCCCGAGATCTCCGGGGTGCTCACCCGCGAGGAGGGCGACTTCGGCGCGATCCTCGCGGGCTCCGATCTGATCGTCGAGCTGATCGGGGGCACCGACCCGGCGCGGGGCTACGTGCTCGACGCGCTGCGCGCCGGGCGCCCGGTCGTCACCGCCAACAAGCAGCTTCTCGCCCAGCACGGGGAGGAGCTCTTCGACGTCGCCCGCGAGGCCGGCGTGCAGCTGCGCTTCGAGGCCGCGGTCGCCGGCGTGATCCCGATCGTGCGGGCGATCCAGGAGAGCTTCGGCGTTACCGAGATCTCCAAGGTCTTCGGCATCGTCAACGGGACGACCAACTTCATCCTCACCGAGATGGCCGCCAGCGGCGCCCCCTACGAGGAGGTGCTCTCCCGCGCCCAGGAGCTCGGCTACGCCGAGGCCGATCCGACCGACGACGTCAACGGCGCCGACGCGGCGGCGAAGATGGCGATCCTCGCCCGCCTCGCCTTTCATACCCCGGTGACGCTGGACTGCGTCTCCTACGAGGGGATCGAGCAGATCGAACCGGGCGACCTTGCCTACGCGAAGGAGCTCGGCCTCTCGCTGAAGCTGCTCGGGGTCGCCGAGCGCCGCGAGGGCGGGATCAGCGTGCGCGTCTTTCCCTGCTTCCTCTACCCCGGCCATCCGCTGGCGCCGGTCGAGGGCCCGTTCAACGCGGTGATGGTCGAGGCGCCGGAGATCACCGAGGTGACGATGTCGGGCCCGGGCGCCGGGGGGTCCAGACCGCCTCGGCGGTGCTCGGCGACGTCGTCTCGATCCTCAGTGGCGACGCGCCCGTGCACGAGACCCGCGAGCAACTGCCGATCGTCACCGACGTCGCCTCGTCGTTCTACCTCCACCTGGCGGTGGCCGACCGCCCCGGCGTGCTCGCCCAGATCGCCCAGGTGCTGGGCGACAAGGAGGTCTCGGTGAAGAGCGTCGTGCAGAGCGGCGCCGGCGACGACGCCCGCCTGGTGATGGTCGTCCACGAGTGCCTGGAGTCGCGCTTCTCGGAAGCGCTCGAGGCGATCGACGAGCTCGGCGTCCTGCGTGCGCCGTCGCGGGCGATCAGAGTGATCGAAGAGGAGTTCGTTTGAGCCCTGCTCCCCTGATCGAGAGATACAGGGAGCGCCTCTCGCTGGAGCCCGGGGACCCGGTGGTGACCCTGAACGAGGGATCGACGCCGCTGGTCGAGGCGCCGCGGCTCTCCGAGCGCCTCGGCGTGCGGGCCTACCTCAAGTTCGAGGGCGCGAACCCGACCGGCAGCTTCAAGGACCGCGGGATGACGGTCGCCGTCTCGCGGGCGAAGGGCAGGGGGGCTGAGGCGGTGATCTGCGCCTCGACCGGCAACACCGCCGCCAGCGCCGCCGCCTACGCGGCGCGGGCGGGCCTGCGCGGGGCGGTGATCGTGCCGGAGGGCAAGATCGCGATCGGCAAGCTGGCTCAGGCGCTGATGCACGGGGCGCGGGTGGTTGCCCTGCAGGGCAACTTCGACGACGCCCTGCGGATCGTCCGCGAGCTCGCCCACAGACACCCGATCGAGCTTGTCAACTCGGTCAACCCGCACCGGATCGAAGGCCAGAAGACAGCGGCGTTCGAGGTGATCGAGGAGCTGGGCGAGGCCCCCGGCGCCCTGGCGATCCCGGTCGGCAACGCCGGCAACGTCACCGCCTACTGGCGCGGCTTCCAAGAGGCGGGCACGGCGCCGATCCTCTATGGCTTCCAGGCCGAGGGGGCGGCGCCGCTCGTCCACGGCGAGCCGGTCGCCAATCCCGAGACCGTCGCCTCGGCGATCCGGATCGGCAACCCGGCCCGCTGGGAGGAGGCGATGGCGGCCTTCACCGCCTCGCGCGGCCGGGTCGCCTCGGTATCCGACGAGCAGATCCTCGACGCCTACCGCTGGCTCGCCGCCGGCGAGGGCGTCTTCTGCGAGCCGGCCTCGGCGGCCTCGGTAGCCGGCCTGCTCGCCCACGGCCTGCCCACGGTCGAGGACGCCCCGCCGCCCGAGTCGGTCGTCTGCGTCCTCACCGGCCACGGCCTCAAGGATCCCGACACCGCGCTCTCCAAGGCGCCGGCGGTGATCAACTGCGAGAACGATCTGGGCGCCGTGGAGCAGGCGGTATTCGAGTGATTCGCCGCACCGCAGGGGGGAGAGTTTCTTTCGCTACGTCCTTAGCTGGCCGTGCGATTCTCGCGGCATGCCAAGAACTGGGCGCGCAGTCGTCGGTTCGACGTGACTGACGCGGAGCATGTCATTGCAAACCCAGTCCACGTAGATCAAGACGAGACGGGGAAGAAGCGCTATACCGGAGAAGTTCGGGGTTATCGAGTTCGGGTTGTGGTGGCGCTTGACGATCCAGGGCTGATCGTCACAATTCACAGGAGGAGACGTTGATGTGGGCCGACTATGACAGCGAGGCAGATGCACTCTCAATAGAGCTGCGCCGCGTGAAGCGTTTCGACTACGGGGATCAGGTCGATGACGACTACTGCAATGTCGGCATTGTCGGAGGTCGCGTCGTCGCCATAGAGCTGCTCAACCCGGCCGATCATCTCGGTCTTCTAAGTCTCGCGGCCAGTCGCTACGAGCTTGACGCGCCAGCGTTGGTCGCTGCCGCCAAAGCTGCATTGGCGGCGCCAGATCGACTTGTCTCGCTGAAAGTCGCTGAGCGCGTAGCGGCCTGAGCGCCCAACCTGTAGAACGTTCTTCTCGTGACCGCCCGCCGCAGGCTCGTCCGCGTTCCAGCCTCATCGGCCAACCTTGGGCCCGGTTACGACGTGCTGGCCGCCGCGGTCTCGTTGTTCCTCGATCTGGAAGTGGAGGAGACGGGGGAGTTCTCCTTTGACCCGGGCGGGCTCGACGTCTCGACTGGCCGCGACAACCTGATCGTGCGGGCCTTCGAGAGCTTGCACTCGGCCGACGGCATTGCCTTCCGCTTGCGCAGCGAGATCCCGCCGGCGCGTGGCCTCGGCAGCAGCGCCGCCGCAATCGTCGCCGGCCTCTTCGCCGCTGACCATCTTTTCGAGCTGGCACTTTCCAGGGAGGAGATGCTGGCGCGGGCGACCGCGCTGGAGGGGCATCCGGACAACGTTGCCGCGGCGATCTACGGCGGCTTCGTCATTTGCGGCACGGAGGAGGGGGGCGACACCCCGAGCGCGGCCCGCTTCGATCCGCCGAACGGCCTCGAGGGCATCGCCATGATCCCGGCCGAGGAGGTCTCGACCGAGCGCGCTCGTGAGGCGATTCCCGTCGAGGTTCCCCTTGCCGACGCCGTCGCCAACGTTTCCGCTGCATCGCGCCTCGTCCTCGGCCTGCAGACTGCCGACCTGGACCTGGTCGCCGCAGGCCTAGCCGACCGCATCCACCAGCCCCGCCGCCGCGAGCTCTACCCGCGCTCTATGGAGCTTGTCGACGGCGCCGTCGAGCTGGGCGCTTTGGGCGCGACGATCTCCGGCGCCGGCCCTACGGTCCTCGTCTGGACCACCTGGCAGGACGCCGGCAAGGTCGCCGAAGCTCTGGAGGACCGCTGCGCCGGCTGGGCCGAGGTCCGCCGGCTCCCTTTCAGCCCTCACGGCGCCGACGTTCCCGAGCTGTAGCCGCGGCCGGGTAGGCTCGATGCAACGACCGACGGAAGGAGTGGGATGGCTGAGGGATACACGATCAAGCACCGCGACGAGTTCGAGTCGATGGAGGGGTCGGGGGGCTCGACCTGGCGACTGGCGCGGAAGGCTCTGGGCACCTCGGCCTTCGGCTTCAACCTGGTCGAAATCGATCCCGGTGGGCAGATTCCAGAGCATGACGAGACGGGGAGCGGCCAGGTCGAGCTCTTCATCGTCCTCGAGGGCGACGCCGTGATACGCCTGGACGGGGCGGAGCACGATGCCCCGGCTGGAACCTTCGCCTCGATCGAGCCGGCGGCTACGCGCACGATCCTCAACCGCTCCGAGGCCGCCGTCACCGCTCTCCTGGTCGGCGTCCAGCCCAAGGGCGGCTACGAGCCGATGTCCTGGGCCTGAAACCATAAACTGCATCAACTTGTCCGCCAGGCGGACAAGCTGATGCAGTTTGGTCGGATGGCGGGATTCGATGCTATTTGCGGGAAAACGCAAATTTGTCGGACCAGCGGGGTCTGTAGCCCTATAATTCTGCGACTTGTCAACCCGTCGCGCGCCCGCTCGGAGAAGGCGTGGAAACCGGGAGGTCAGCGTGTCTCATACCCAGTCCCGTGAGCTTCACGGCGAGAGCCCTCTTCGCTACTCGCCAGAGCGTGCCTACCGGCCGCTCGTCTCGCCGCCCAGCGTCGAGGACAAGGATGCCTGCGCGATCTACGCCTCCGTGCGCAAGGACGCGACTCCGAGCCACGCGCCGATCGAGCTGGCGGTCCCGGCCCTGCAGAAGATGCTCCATCGCGCCGGCAACGTCGACGGCGAGGGAGATGGCTGCGGGCTGTTGCTCGACCTGCCACGAAAGATCTGGGCCGAGGAGGTCCGCTCTGGCGGCCACGACCCCTCGCTGACCCTCGACGATGCTTTCGCCGTCGCCCACATCTTCATCGAGCGCTCCCAGGACAAGGAGCGGATCCAGCACGACGCGCGCGAGCTGCTCGGCCGCGGGGGCTTTCGCATCCTCGCCGAGCGGATCGGCGTCGTCGACTCGCCGGCCCTTGGCCCGACCGCGCGTGAGGAGGAGCCTCATTTCTGGCAGCTCGCGGGACTCGTCGCCGACGCCCGCCGGCGCGACCGCGTCCTCTTCGATCTGCTGATCGAGCTCGAGCAGCGCCTCGACGTCCACGTCCCCTCCTTCTCGGCCACCACCTGCGTCTACAAGGTGATGGGCGCCCCCAAGGTGCTCGGCGAGTACTACCCCGACCTGCGCGACCCGCGCTTCGAGACGATCGGCTGCTTCGGCCACAACCGCTACTCGACCAACACCTGGCCCTCCTTCAAGCGGGTGCAGCCGTTCTCGGTGCTCGGCCACAACGGTGA
>JBJMKO010000011.1:0-2198 GCA_045805805.1 Solirubrobacterales bacterium
CCTCGCCGCTGAAGATGATGCCGCGCACGCGTTTGTCGATCGCGCGGATCTTGTCATAGAGCTCGGTGCCGGTGAGATCGAGGCGCTCCTCCATACGCTGGTCGAGCACGGCCACCTTGACGTGCTCGGTGCGTACGAAGTGCAGTGCCTCGTCCACCTTGTCCGTGCAGGCGGCCTTCAGCCCGGTACGGAGCTGAAGCGTGCGCGCCACGGGTTCGATCTCGTTCACGTGATCGTCGATGAACAGCACCTCGATCATGACCTGCGCTCCTTCGGCAGCCGCACCCGCACGTAGGCCACATGATCGTGGACCTCGGTCACCACCCGCCCGCCACGCCGCATGTCCGCGAGCCGGCGTACGACGGACAGGCCCAGCCCCGGCCCCTCGTGCTTTGTCGATACGCCGTCGTCGGGGAACACCGGCCCATCGGCGACGTCGCCGATGTCGTTCGTCACGGTCAGAAACGAATAGTCTTCTTCTTCGTTGTATTTGACCCTGATCGATCCGTGCGGAGTGCTGGCCTCGACGGCGTTCTCGATCAGTGGCAGGAGGAGCGTGGCGAGGTAGCCGGTGGTGTATCCGGGGATCCCGTGAGGGAGCATGACCACCAGGGCCGTGCCGCGCTTGTGCTCGCTCTCCACGGCCGTATGCAGGCGCCTGACCATCTCGTCCAGTGAGCCGCCGCGCAGCCGCTCCGTGCGGCGCGCCGTGTCAACCAGTTGCCGGAACGTCGCCAGCACGTTGTCGCACAGATCAACGAATCCCTCGATGTTCCGCGCCTGTTTGACCAGGTCCGGCAGGTCCGGATGGCTCAGGGCGATCGCGTCCGCCTCGTGCCGGGCCGCGAGCAGTGGTGTGCGGAGCGAATGCGCCAGTTCGGCGATCACCTGCCGATCGGAAAGGGCTTCTTCTTCCGCGGGCTTCACCGGCGCCGGCTCGGCCGGCTTCTCGCGGTACGGCAGGAGCGCCTCGCTCAGGGTCACCGCGACCAGGCGCCGCGTCTCATCCATCCGGCGCCGCTCGGCCTCGTCATAGTCGGCACGGACGCGCCGCTCCCAGCGCCGCCTCGTCCACTGGGCGCCCAGGCCCGCGGCCAGCGCACCGGAGATGACCGAGACAACGGCGGAGTAGGGATCCATCTGGCCGCTCCTCGCGTGTCGTCAGCGAGATGAGGTTAACGCGCGGAGCTCAGCCGTTGCCGTGGGTGACGTTCGCCCAGGGGTTGTAGTCGACCTCCAGGGGTTCCTGCGGTGGGCGCTCGGCGTCCGGAACGTGCTGAAGGTTCACCCGGATGCGATACCAGACCGAACTGCGGCCCCGCATGCCGTCGACCAGCGTGTCGGCGGGATGCAGCCGGGACGCCACCGCGGGATGGCGGGCCTTCCACCGTTCCAGCCCTTCCAGCGCCTCGGCCTTCGTACGGGCCCGCGCGATCTCGATCAGCGGCATCGTCTGTTGACGGCGCCCGGCCCCCTTGGGCGGCTTCTCGGCCGGCCCCAGCCGCTGGGCGAGTTCGAGCAACGGCTCCAGCGAACCCGACGTGCCGTCGATGTCGCTCCAGGGATCACCGATCGCGGAGTAGCGGTCGAGCACGGTCTCCAGGGTGTGGTCCTCGGGCCGGCAGTCCGGCACCTCAGCCCACGTCAGCGGAGTCGAGACCCGGGCGTCGAGGGTCGGGCGCACGGAGTAGGCGGAGGCGACCGTACGGTCCTTGGCGTTCTGGTTGAAGTCGACGAAGACGCCCTGCCGCTCCTCCTTCCACCACTTGCTGGTGGCGAGGTCGGGCGCCCGGTTCTCCACCTCCCGCGCGACGGTCTCGGCCGCCAGCCGTACGTCACGGAACGACCAGCGCGGATCGATGCGCGTGTAGACGTGGAACCCCCGCGACCCCGACGTCTTGGGCCAGGCGGTCAGCCCATGATCCTCCAGCACGCCCTTGGCCACGAGCGCGACCTCGATGATCTGCTCCCACGGCACGCCCGGCACCGGATCGAGGTCGATCCTCAGCTCGTCCGGGTGATCGAGGTCCTCCGCCTGGACGGGGTGGGGGTTGAGGTCGATGCAGCCGAGGTTGATGACCCAGGCCAGTTGCGCGGCGTCCCGTACGACGACCTCCTCGGCCGACCGCCCCGAGGCATAGTGCAGTTCCGCGACCTCGATCCAGTCGGGGCGTTTGGACGGCGCACGCTTCTGGAAG
>JBJMKO010000012.1:0-2134 GCA_045805805.1 Solirubrobacterales bacterium
ATCGTTGCCAGCAACTCGACCACCGGCTCGGCTTCCTCGGCTCGACCGCATCGCACGGCGGCCTCCACGGCTTCGGTCATCGCCCAGAGCCCGACGAAGATTTCGCCCACGTACCGCACCGCCTTGCGGGCGGCCGCCAGCGCATCCTCGTGTCGGCCGAGCCCGTTGTACAGCAGGGCCAGCGCCCAGTCGGCGACGACGAGGACGCTGTCTTCGCCGCGCGGCAGGTTCTCTTCCTCGAGCGCGGCGCGTATGGCGAGCGCCTCGGACTCGCGGCCCTGGAACGCCGCCAGGCCGAGCGCACCCAGCGCGGGATGGTTGGCACCCGTGACATCGCGCAGCATGCGCGCCTCGGCCACGAACGAGGCGGCGGCGGCGAGTTCACCGGCGAAAAGCTTGCTGAAGATGACGCCGTTGAGTGCCTGCGGCAGCTGGGAGAGGGCGCCTGAGCTGCGCGCCATCTCGGCATGGCGGGTGGTCAGGATGTCACCGCTCGTGTCGTCCCACAGCTCGATGGCCGTGATCTCGGCGAGCCACATCCAGCGCATCCCTTCCTCGACCGAGACGTCCTCGCTGCAGAACGCGGCGACGGTGCGGCGCGCCAGTGGGACGGTCGCGGCGTAGCCGTTGATGGCGAAGGACGTCCTGCAGTCCAGCAGGAGGTCGCCCTTCCTGGATTGCCCCTCGGGCCGCGGAGCCGTCTCGGCAACCCGCGCGACCTTGAGCATGACCGCCTTCCCTTGAGGTCCGCCGGTGTACAGCGCAGCCGAGAAGGCCTCGAGGTACGTGTCCCGGGCGAGATCGACGTCGAACGGTTCCATCCGCTTTGCCGCCTGGAGGAGGAGTTCCGGCCCATCCGTTCCGCGGTACAGGGTGAAGGTGGCGGCGGCGCGGAGAAGTTCGGCCAGCGCCCGCTGGAACTCGTCCAGGTCGTGCGACTCCGCGATCGCGAGCTGGCCCAGCGCCGCCTCTGGCGCGCCGGAGATCAACGCCGCCTCGGCGGCCGCCAAGCCCCGGAACGCCCGACGCTCAGGATCCGGAGTGAGGGCTGTGGAGCGATCGAGGAACGCCGCCGCCGCGGCCAGCCCTCCTCGAGCACGGGCCCGCGCGGCCGACCGTTGCAGCGCTTCGGCAACGCCCTCATCCGGTTCGCTCGTGGCATGGGCCAGGTGCCAGGCAAAGCGGTCGGGGTCGAGGTCGGCATCGGTCGCGGCCGCCAGTGCGCGGTGTACCGCCTGCCGGTCCTCATCTAGTGCCGCCTGATATACCGCCGAGCGCACCAAGGGGTGCCGGAAGCGGACCCTGGTTCCGACCTGGAGGAGGCCCGAGGACTCGGCACCCGTCACCGCGGTCATCGGGATCGCGAGCTTCTCGGCCGCTCGCCAGAGCAGGGCCACGTCTCCCAACGGCTCGGCCGCCGCCGCCAGCACGAGTCGTCGGCTGTTTCGCGGAAGGGCCTCGAACCGGGCGAGGAACGCCTGCTCCAGCTGGCTGGCCAACGGCCGCCGGGCCGAGATCCCGAACCCGCCGGCGAGCTGCGCTGGAGAGAGATCCCGGGGCAGCTCCAAGAGAGCGAGCGGGTTGCCACGCGTCTCCTCCAGGATGCGGTCCCGAACCCGTTCATCGATCGGACCGGCCAGCGCCGAATTCAGCAACGCCCTGGCCGCGGCATCACGCAGCCCGGTCACCACCAGCTCCGGCAACTTCTCCAAGACCCGGGTCGCCGCCGTGTCCCTGATGGCGAAGACCAGGCCGATCCGGTCGGCCAGCAGGCGTCGCGCGACGAAGGCCAGGGTCTGCGCCGAGGCCGGATCGAGCCAGTGGACGTCGTCGACCACACCGATGATCGGCTGCTCCTCGGCGACGTCGGCGAGGAGGCTCAACACGGCGAGGCCCACCAGATACCGATCCGGTGGCGAACCGCCGCTCAGCCCGAACGCCGTGCCGAGCGCGTCTCGTTGCGGCTGCGGCAACCGAGGCAGTCGGTCGAGGAATGGCGCGCAGAACTGGTGCAGCCCGGCGAACGCGAGCTCCATCTCCGACTCATGCCCGACTGCGCGAGCAATGCGACACTCCGGGGCACCGCCGACCAGGTACTCGAGCAACGCGGTTTTGCCGATGCCGGGCTCGCCCC
>JBJMKO010000013.1:0-10025 GCA_045805805.1 Solirubrobacterales bacterium
CTCAACCGCGCGCCGACGCTCCACCGCCTGGGCATCCAGGCCTTCGAGCCGGTGCTGGTCGAGGGCAAGGCGATCCAGGTCCACCCGCTCGTCTGCCACGCCTTCAACGCCGACTTCGACGGCGACCAGATGGCGGTGCACGTGCCGCTCTCCGCCGAGGCCCAGTCCGAGGCGCGGATCCTGATGCTCTCGGCGAACAACATCCTCTCGCCGGCCCACGGCGCGCCGCTGGCGACGCCGACCCAGGACATGGTGCTCGGCATCTACTACCTCACCTACGGCCCCGACGCCGAGGAGCTGGCGAAGATCGACGCCGAGCTCAAGTCGGGCAAGGGTGCCAAGCTGAACGGCTCGGCGCCGAAGGTGTTCCGCTCCGCGCAGGAGGCCGAGCTCGTCTACGAGAACGGCGGCTGCAAGCTGCACGACCAGGCCGAGTACCGACGGGCCGGGCACGAGCACTTCCTGACCACGGTCGGGCGGATCATCTTCAACGAAAAGATCGAGCGCGCCCTCGCCGAGACGCTGGGGGACGACTTCGATCCCGAGCGGTTCGAGTTCGTCAACCACGCGCTGAAGAAGCGCAACGTCAACGAGATGGTCTCCGACCTGGTCGAGGCCTACGGGGCACCGGCCGTGTCGCAGGTGCTCGACGCGTTCAAGGACCTCGGCTTCCACTATGCCAGCCAGGCGGGGATCACCGTGTCCAAGAACAACGTCATCTCACCGCCCGACAAGGAGAAGATCCTCGAGCGCTACGAGAAGCAGACGGCCGAGATCCAGGGCCAGTACGACGACGGTTACATCACCGCCGAGGAGCGTCACGAGGCTGTGACTTCCCACTGGAACAAAGCGACGGACGAGGTCGCGCAGGCGATGGAGGACAACCTCGACGAGCTGAATCCGATCTTCATGATGGCCGACTCGGGTGCCCGCGGATCGTTCAAGCAGATCCGACAGCTGGCGGGGATGCGTGGCCTGATGGCCAATCCGAAGGGCGAAATCATCGAGCGGCCGATCAAGGCCAACTTCATGGAGGGCCTCTCGGTCCTCGAGTACTTCATCTCCACCCACGGTGCCCGAAAGGGGCTCGCCGACACGGCGCTGCGCACAGCCGACTCGGGTTACCTGACCCGGCGCCTGGTCGACGTCGCCCAGGACGTGATCGTCCGCGAGGAGGACTGCAAAACCAAGGACCACATCGAGATGGCGATCCGCAAGGACGACAACTCCCTCAACGACAACCTGATCGGCCGCCTGGCGGCGAAGAAATTCGAAACCAAGCGGGGCCGTGAGCTGCTCAAGCGCAACCAGGAGATCACCCTGGCCCACGTCGAGGCGATCGCCGAGGCGTTCGAGGATGAGGAGACCAGGGTCCCGGTTCGCTCGACCCTCAAGTGCGACGCCGATTCCGGCGTGTGCCGCTCCTGTTACGGCGTCGCCCCGGCGACCGGCTCGACCGTCGACATCGGCGACGCGGTGGGGATCATCGCCGCCCAGTCGATCGGTGAGCCCGGCACGCAGCTGACCATGCGGACCTTCCATACCGGTGGCGTCGCGGGCCAGGACATCACCCAGGGCCTGCCGCGCATCGTCGAGCTCTTCGAGGCTCGTAAACCGAAGGGCCTGGCGCAGATGGCCGAGGCGGCCGGGAAGATCAGCGTCGAGGAAACCGACAAAGCGTTGAAAGTGATCGTCCTCGAGCCCAGCGGCGAGGAGCACGCCTACAGCTTCCCGCCCCGAACCCGCCTGCACGTGACAGACGGCGAAAAGGTCGAGGTCGGGCAGCAGCTCAACGAGGGCTCCCTGTACCCGGCGGACCTGCTGGCGATCCGCGGTCGCACCGACGTCGAGCTCTACCTGGTGGCCGAGGTGCAGAGGGTCTACCGTGCCCAGGGCGTCGACATCAACGACAAGCACATTGAGCTGATCGCGCGCCAGATGCTGAAGAAGGTGCGGATCGAATCGAAGGGCTCGACCAGCCTGCTGCCGGGCCAGCTCGAAGATCGCGGCGCCTTGAAGCGGCTCAACAAGAAGACGAAGGAAGACGGCGGCACGCCGGCCAAGGCCGAGGAGGTCATCCTCGGCATCACCAAGGCTTCGCTTGCCACCGAGTCCTTCCTCTCCGCGGCTTCCTTCCAGGAGACGACGAAGGTGCTCACCGATGCGGCGCTGGAGGGCAAGCGAGACAAATTGGTGGGCCTGAAGGAGAACGTGATCATCGGCAAGCTGATTCCCGCCGCGACCGGCCTCAAGCACTACCGCACGCTTGCGGTGGAGCCGGCGGTCCCGATCGAACCGCCCAGCGAGGAAGGCCTGCTCGACGAGGAAGAGCTGGCGGCTGAGTTGGGGCTTGATGGGGAGGACACGCCGGTCGAGAGCTTCGGGCCTTCGTTTGCCGAGGAGCTCGAGGAGCTGGCGCAGGAGATCGAGCAGACTTCGGAGGAGTCTCAGTCGTAGGTAGGGCGAGGGCGGGTGCCGGTCCGCCGGAACCCGCCCCCTTCGGGGGCTCACAAGTTCCGGCGGACCGGCACCCGCCCTCTCTATCCAACGTCTTTCGCTCTAGCTGAGTGCTGCTCGCGGCTTCTCTTGGCTGAGCTAGTTGCTGCTGCCGCCGGTTAGGCAGTAGGCGAACACTGTGAGGGTGCTTGCTGCGCCGTTTTGGTTTTTGGCTTGGTAGAGCCAGCCGTTGCCGCTGCGGAGGGATGAGATCATCTCCACTCCGAAGTTGGCGGGCGGGTGCCGCCGCTGATCACGGTGGTGCCGGCTGGGCAGTTGACCGAGACGCCGCCGTTGGCGCCGGCCGCGATCGGGGCGCTGTTGGACACCGGGATGATCGTGCCGAGCTCCGAGGAGCGGATGGCTCCTGCCTGGATCTCGCTGGAGCCGACGGAGTCGGGGCCGAGATCGTTGGCTGTCAGCGCCTGGTCGGCTACCTCCGAGGAGGTCACCGAGGCGGTGCCCAGGTCGTTCGCGGTCAGCGAGTCCGCGGCGACGTCTGACGATTCGACGCCGTTTTCGGCGATCTCGGTGGAGTCGACCGCGTCGGGGGCGATCTTGCCGGGCGCGACCGAGTTGTCCCTGAGGTCGACGGTGCGGACCGTGCCATCGACGATCTGCGGCGAGCGGACGGTGTTCTTGCCGACGCCGACCGCGAGGGCGCTGCCGGTGAGGGCGACGAACAGGGCGATGCAGCTGATCACGAGGGCGGGGGAGGGGCGGAATGAACGGCTCTTGGTGGTCATCGGAGGTTCCTTTCGTTGGGTTGCAGATCCGATGGACCAAGCTTCGAACCGATTGCCCTTTCTCTCTACGGACCCCAGGGGTGAACCTCCTCACCCCTGCGCCCCTCGATAGATTGGCCAGATGGCCAGTCACAAGGTTTGCGTCATCGGAGCCGGCTCGTCTGGTATTGCTGCTTGCCAGGTGCTGAACGCGCGCGGGCTCGCCTTCGACTGCTTCGAGAAGGGGTCGGAGGTGGGTGGGAACTGGCGCTTCGAAAACGACAACGGGATGTCGTCCGCCTACCGATCCCTGCACATCAATACCTCGCGCGGACTGATGGCCTACAAGACCTATCCGATGCCGGATGACTATCCGGACTACCCCAACCACTTCCAGATCGCCCGATATTTCGACGACTACGTCGACCACTTCGGGTTGAGGGAGAAGATCCGCTTCCGCACCGAGGTGAAGAGCGTGGTGCCGGTTGAGGGGGAGTGGGAGGTGTCCGTCGCGGATGCCGACGGCGGGGAGGAGGCGCATCGCTATCGAGCGGTGGTGGTCGCCAACGGCCACCACTGGGACCCTCGCTGGCCCGAGCCGCCATTCCTCGGCACCGATGAGTTCGAGGGCGAGCAGATGCACGTCCACCACTACCGCGAGTCCGAGGTGCTGCGCGGCAAGCGGGTGCTGGTGCTCGGGATCGGCAACTCGGCCACCGACATTGCGGTCGAGGCCTCGCGGATCGCCGATAAGACCTTCCTGGCGATGCGGCGCGGCGCCTACGTCATGCCCAAGTACTTGAACGGCAAGCCGACCGACGAAGCGGCCTCGAAGCTGCTGACGATGTTGCCGCTGCCGGTGCAGCGCTTCGTGCTTGCGCGGATGCTGGGCCTCAGCGCCGGCGACATGACCTCCTACGGCCTTCCCAAGCCCGACCACAAGCTGCTCGAGGCCCACCCGACGGTCTCGGCCGAGCTGCTCTCGCGCCTCGGTCACGGCGACATCGCGGTCAAGCCCAACATCGATCGTTTCAACGGCGGTCGCACTGTTCGCTTCGCCGACGGCAGCGAGGAGGAGATCGACCTCGTCGTCTACTGCACCGGCTACCGGATCACATTCCCGTTCTTCGACGAGAGCGTCGTCACTGCTGCCGACAACCGGTTGCCGCTCTACCGCCGGGTCGCCTCAGTGGAGCGCCCGGGCCTCTACTTCGTCGGCTTTGTCCAGCCGCTGGGGGCGATCATGCCGATCGCTGAGGCGCAGGCGGAGTGGGTGGCGGACCTGCTCGACGGCCGCGGGACGCTGCCCTCACCGGCGCAGATGCGGGCTGAGATCGCCGAGGCGGAACGGAAGATGCGGAAGCGCTACGTGGTCTCCAAGCGTCACACGATCCAGGTGGACTTCCAGCCGTACTTGCGGGAGATACGGTGCGAGCGAAAGAGGGCTGCTCAGCGGGTGTGAGTTGGGGAAGAAGGCGAGGTGCCCCTCCCGCTTACTGGGGTTTTCGCCGGCAGGGGTATCGCGCGTCTTGTTGAGGGGATAGGGCGAAAACCAGGACGCCGCTGCGCGGGAGGGGCACCCCGCCTCCTCCCCGCGGCTCCGCTGCTTGGGCCATGCTGTGGGCCGCGTGGCCGTGTCGGCTGGGGGCGCCAGCGGCCGAAGCCACCGTCGGAATCCTCAGCTGCTGTCTCCTGCTCGGGGGCTTTGCTTGCCCACCAGATCAGGGCCAGTGCGCTGAAGACCGGAATCTTAAGGACGACCAAGAGAAAGAAAATTGGCCAGAACCCCTCCACACCCTCAGTCTAGAAGATCGCACTGTCGAACAAGCGGTCGGGTCAATGGGCAAAACCGGAAAGCGCAAAAGCGCGCACTCGAAAAATACGTATGCCGAGATTTGCAGCCAAAGCGGTCCCCGCGCCCGGAGCTTGGCGAATCTGCTGCCGATATGTGTTATGCCACGGTCATTCCTAGAAATGGTCACGTCCGGAAGGGATCCGGGCGCAAGATCAATCGATCTCGGCATCTCGCCGAGAAAGGAGAACAAAGTGAAAGCGATCAAAATGATCGGCCTAGCGGCGCTAATGGCGCTGTTGGCCATGGCATTCGTCGGTGCCAGCTCGGCGACGGCTGAAACGACCTCTCTGTGCGGTGCCGATGAAAATCCGTGCTCGGCGGCGAATCAGCTCGGTTCGGTGCACGCAGAATCGGTTGGAAAAGCGAAAATGTTAACGAGCGTTGGCACCTGGGAATGCAACGTCTTATTCTCAGGCACTATAGCGTCAAAGTTAGCCAACCCCCTTCTCATCAGTGGCAGTTTCACCTGGACGAATTGCATGCTAAACAAAACCATATGCACGGTTACAGAAGTAAACGGCCCCACTGAAATCGAATTATTAAAGGAAGGTCACGAAACAGCGAAAGTGACCGAATACATATTCTTCCACACCGTTTGCGGCAAAATCATCGATTGCGAATACATCGGCGTCGGTCTGAAAGGCACGGCCAAGGGCCCGTTATTATCGCCTCAGGAAACTGGTGAAGTCACGCTCACGGAACAAACGCTGAACAAGGCGGCCGGCGGCTTCCTCTGCCCGAAAACCAGCAAATTAGACATCACCATGACGTCGTTAAGCGCGATCTACATCAGCAGCTAGCTCGACGCACCGTTCCTCACGCCATGAGTGAATCTCTTTCCTGAGCGTGTGGCAAGCAGGTAACGGCGCCTGCGGCGGCTCATATGAACCGCCGCAGGCGCCGTTACCTTCGGCGGCATTCTTGGGAGACCATCCGACGCGAACGTCAGAGGCCCTGCGCCCATGTGCGCAGGGCCTTGACGTGGGCCTCCTCAATGCCCAGATGCGGTTCGGTGGGGACTAGGAGGGTCGGCTCCTCTCTCTTCTCGGCCCACTCGACGCATTCCTCGTTGAAGTTGTCGTCTATCCAGGCGATCGCGCGTCCGGTCGCGTACTCGTCCAGAGGGCCGAGCTTCCAGTGGGCCGAGCCGAAGCGCGCTGCGCCGTCGAAGGAGATGTGCGGCAGCTCCGGCAGCCCGAGCAGGTTGGGCAGGTAGTCGTTGGCTTTGTCTTCCCAGCCGGTCGCCCAGACCAGCTCGAAATGCTCGCTGAGCCGCAGCAGCCGGTCTCCGGCGAGCAGCGAGATGCAGTGGACCATGCCATCCACCAGCTCGAACTTGGCACTGGCCCGGTCGGGCGGCTCCTCGAATCCGAACAGGGAGATGACCCCGTCGACGTCGACGGCGAGGATCGGCCGGCTCATCCGCGCGGGGCCTACCAGCGGTAGTGGGCGAACGCCTTGTTTGCCTGGGCCATGCGGTAGATGTCGTCCTTCCGCTTCCAGGCACTGCCCTGCTGCTGGGTTGCATCGAGGATCTCGCTGGCGAGTCGCTCGGCCATCGAGTACTCGCGCCGGTTACGGGCGAAGTCGACCAGCCAGCGGATCGCCAGGGTGCGGGCGCGGCGGGCGGGAACCTCCACCGGCACCTGATAGGTGGCGCCGCCGACGCGGCGGGAGCGGACCTCGAGGGAGGGCGTGAGCTGCTTGATCGCGGCCTCGAGGGTCTCGATCGGGTCCTCGCCGGAGCGCTCGCCGACGATCGCCAGGGCGTCGTAGACGATCCGCTCGGCAAGCTGCTTCTTGCCGTCGCTCATCACCTTGTTGATCAGCTGCTGGACGAGCCGGTTGCGGAATCGCGCGTCGGGCTCGACGGGACGGATCTGTGCTGCTGAGCGGCGCGGCATGCCTAGGAAGCCTTGACGCCGTAGCGCGAGCGGGCCTGCTTGCGGTCGGAGACGCCTGCCGCGTCGAGAGTGCCGCGCACGACCTTGTAGCGCACGCCCGGCAGGTCCTTGACGCGACCACCCCTGACGAGCACGACGGAGTGCTCCTGCAGGTTGTGGCCCTCACCGGGGATGTAGGTGGTGACCTCCATCCCATTGGTCAATCGCACACGGGCGATCTTGCGCAGGGCCGAGTTCGGCTTCTTCGGTGTTACGGTCGCGACGCGGGTGCAGACGCCGCGCCGCTGCGGCGCGGCGACCGCCTTCTTGCGGCCCTGCCCCGACTTGAGTCCCGGGGTCGTCGTCTTCTTCTTCGGGCGCTTGCGGCCCTTCCTGACAAGTTGATTCGTATTCGGCACGGCCGCGCATAGTAGAGCAGTCCGCCAATGACCAGCCCCGTCGCTGCCGCGAGCTGGGCGTAGAAGCCCTCTTCGAGCACCGCTACCGCGCCGGCGAAACGCGATGCCTGGATGCCGGCGTCGAGGCCGGCGGGCAGGTCGACGATCAAGATCACGGCGATGCTGAGCAGCCCGAGCGCGATCACGACCCGGCCCATGCCGCGCCTTGCGGGACGCAACGCCAGCGTCGCGGCGATCGCGGCAAGCAGGGCGATCGGGACCAGTACGTAGGAGCTGGCCTCGCCGGCTGTCTTGACCCCGACCGGCGATGGGGCCGCCGCGCTCAGACCCGCGTAGCCGGGTTGGCCGACCTCGACGCTGCGGTAAGTGACGAACTGGGAGACGACCAGGCAGATCGCCGAGGCGAGGACGACCGCCCAGATGGCGCGTTGGGGGGTCACCACCGTGCTCGCCCGCGTCGCCCCCCGCGTCGTCGCGGCACTGGCCCTGCGCAGCAGCCGTTCCCCCTTGGCAAAGGCGCGCAGCACCAGCACCACGACGGGGCGCAGCCGCCTGCCCAAGGCGTTGCCGAGTTGCTTGCCGGCCTCGCGCAGGCGCCGCAGCCAGCGAGTCAGCAGCGGACGGAGCTTCTCGATGCGGTTCGCGGCGGCGCGGTCGAGCTGGCGAGTGCGCTTCGCAGCCGCCGAGAGGACCGCGCCGATGCGTCGCCGTGCCGCTGCTATCATCGCGCGTCGCTCAGGCAGTTTTTTGGCAGTTCGCTTGGGCGGGCCCGCAAGGGCCTTTTTCATGCGCCGATCCCGGCTCTTGCCAGATCGGTCGCGTTTGTCCCGTCCCCGTTTCACATTCAAACCCTTACCTTAGGAACCATGGCACGCAGCTTTCCCCTAGAGAAGACGCGCAACATCGGAATCATGGCGCACATCGACGCCGGCAAGACGACGACGACCGAGCGCATCCTCTACTACACCGGCCGTACCCACAAGATGGGCGAGGTCCACGAGGGGGCCGCGGTGATGGACTGGATGGAGCAGGAGCAGGAGCGCGGGATCACGATCACCTCCGCCGCCACCGCCTGCGAGTGGAAGGACCACCGGATCAACATCATCGACACGCCCGGCCACGTCGACTTCACGGTCGAGGTCGAGCGCAGCCTGCGCGTCCTCGACGGCGCGATCGCCGTCTTCGACGCTGTCGCCGGGGTCGAGCCCCAGTCGGAGACCGTCTGGCGCCAGGCCGACAAGTACAAGGTCCCCCGTTTCGCCTACATCAACAAGATGGACCGCACCGGCGCCGACTTCTTCAACTCGGTGCAGACGATGACCGACCGGCTTGGTGCCAACCCCCTGCCGATCCAGCTGCCGATCGGCAGCGAGGACAACTTCAAAGGCGTCGTCGACCTGATCGAGATGAAAGGCCTGATCTGGACCGACGAGCTCGGCGCCGAATACGAGACGGTCGAGGTCCCCGACGACCTCAAGGAGCAGGCCGAGGAATACCGCACCCAGCTGATCGAGGCCTGCGCCGACTACGACGACGAGCTGATGGAGGCCTACCTCGCCGAGGAGGAGATTCCACACGAGCGGATCGCCAAGTCCCTGCACCGCGCCTGCCTCGACACCAAGGTCACCCCCGTGCTCTGCGGCACCTCGTTCAAGAACAAGGGCGTGCAGCCGCTGCTCGACGCGATCGTCGAGCTGCTGCCCTCGCCGCTCGAGGTGCCGCCCGTGACCGGCGTCATCCCGGCCGGCAAGGGACGGGCAGAGGACACCGAGGACGAGCGGCCCGCCTCCGACGACACCCCCTTCGCCGCCCTCGCCTTCAAGGTGATGACCGATCCCTACGTCGGCAAGCTGACCTACTTCCGCGTCTACTCCGGCAAGCTGGAGAAAGGCGGCCGCGTCCTCAACGTCAAGACCGGCCGCACCGAGCGCATCGGGCGGCTGCTGATGATGCACGCCAACAGCCGCGAGGAGATCGACGAGTGCTACGCCGGCGACATCTGCGCCGGCGTCGGCCTCAAAGAAACCGGCACCGGCGACACCCTTGCCGCTCCCGACGCGCCGATCGCGCTGGAGAGCATCGAATTCCCCGAGACCGTGATCGCCGTCGCGATCGAGCCCAAAACCAAGGCCGACCAGGAGAAGATGGGCAACGCCCTGCAGCGCCTCGGCGAGGAGGATCCGACCTTCAAGATCGAAAGCGACGAGGAAACCGGCCAGACGCTGATCCACGGCATGGGCGAGCTCCACCTCGAGGTGATCGTCGACCGCATGCTGCGCGAGTTCAAAGTCGAGGCCAACGTCGGCAAGCCGCAGGTCGCCTACCGCGAGACGATCCGCAAGCGGGTCGAGAAGGTCGTTGCGCGGTTCGTCCGCCAGACCGGCGGTCGCGGCCAGTTCGGCCACGTCGTGATCAACGTCGAGCCCGCCCCCGGCGAGGGCTTTGAGTTCGTCAACAAAATCAAGGGCGGCGTGATCCCCGGCGAGTTCATCGGTCCGGCCGAGCAGGGGATGAGGGAGGCGCTGGAAAACGGCGTCAAGGCCGGGTATCCGATGGTCGACGTAAAGGTCGAACTCGTCGATGGCTCCTACCACGACGTCGACTCCTCCGAGATGGCCTTCAAGATCGCCGGCTCGATGGCGATCCA
>JBJMKO010000014.1:0-27633 GCA_045805805.1 Solirubrobacterales bacterium
CGGCGAGCTTGGTCAGGTTGCGGCCGAACTGGTCGAGCAGCTTCGAGGACTTCTTGCCCTCGCCGGAGCCGCCGCCGCCCCCACCGGGGCCGCCCCCCTGGCGCCGCCCGCCGGGGCCCGAGAGCATCCGGATCACCTCGTTGCGGATCTTGTCGGAATCGGCATCGAAGTCGAGCAGTATGCGGGCGGCGACGCCCTCGTTCTCACGCACCAACCCGAGCAGGATGTGCTCGGTGCCGATGTAGTTGTGGCCGAGCGAGAGCGCCTCGCGCAGGGCCAGCTCCAGGACCTTCTTGGCCCGCGGCGTGAACGGGATCTGGCCGGAGGTGACCTCCTCGCCGGAGCCCACGATCCGCACCACCTGTGAGCGGACGCGCTCGGTGGTGATGTCGAGCGACTCGAGGACGCGGGCGGCGAGGCCCTCCTCCTCACGCAGCAGGCCCAGCAGGATGTGCTCGGTGCCGATGTAGTTGTGCTTCAGCGTGCGCGCCTCTTCCTGGGCCAGGACTACTACTTGTCGGGCTCGCTCTGTGAATCTCTCGAACAAAAGTCTCTCTATCCACTCAACTCAATTGGGCTGAGTAAGTATCGGCAGACGCCCTTCGGTTATCGGGAGGCGCCCATGTGCCCCTTAAACGATACCGAGAGCGCCCAACCGGCCCCGGCCCCGCAAATATCCGCTCAGAGCGGCCTTTTGGCCACCGCATCTCGCTTCCGGTGCGCTTTATCCCCCTATGAAGGGGAAGGCGCGCCGGAAGGCTCAGCTGCGCATCGCGGGGTAGAGGACGACTTCGCGGACGCTCTTGGCGCCGGTCAGCAGCATCACCAGGCGGTCGATCCCGATGCCGACGCCGCCCGTCGGTGGCATCCCCTGTTCGAGCGCGGCGACGAAATCCTCGTCGTAGGGCTGCGCCTCTTCGTCGCCCCTCTCCAACTCCGCGGCCTGCTGTTCGAAGCGGCGGCGCTGCTCGTCGGGGTCGTTGAGCTCGCTGAACCCGTTGGCGATCTCCATCCCGCCGGCGAACGCCTCGAAGCGCTCGACCAGGCCCTCCTCGGAGCGGTGCGACTTGGCAAAGGGAGAGAGCTCGACCGGGTAGTCGAGGACGAAGGTCGGCTGGACCAGCCGCGGCTCGACCTGCTTGGAGAGCAGGCCGTCGACGAGCTTGCCCCAGCCCTCGTCGGGGTCGGGCTCGGTCCCCATCGCCTCTGCCAGAGCCTCCCGTGTCGGGTGCTCGAGGATGTCGATGCCGGAGCGCTCGCGGATGGCATCGCGGATGGTCACCCGCTTCCAGGGCGGGGCGAAGTCGATCGTCACCTCACCGCGCTGCACTTTTGTCGTCCCCAATACCCGCTCGGCCACCTCGGCGACCATGGTCTCGACCTTGTGGGCGGTGACCGTGTAGTCCGCACAGGCCTCATACCACTCGAGCATCGTGAACTCCGGGTTGTGCTTGTGGGAGACGCCCTCGTTGCGGAAATCCTTGCCGAGCTCGTAGACGCGGTCGATGCCGCCGACGACCAGCCGCTTCAGGTAGAGCTCGGTGGCGATCCGCAGGTAGAGATCGCGGTCGAGGGCGTTGTGGTGGGTCGTGAAGGGTCGGGCCAGGGCGCCGCCGTAGAGCGGCTGCAGGACCGGCGTCTCGACCTCGATGAAGCCGCGCTCGTCGAGCCAGCGGCGCACCTCGCTGACCGTGCGGGCGCGCAGGGCAAAGAGCCGACGACTCTCCTCGTTGGCGATCAGGTCGAGCTCGCGCTTGCGGTAGCGGGTCTCGACGTCCTCGAGGCCGTGGAACTTGTCCGGCGGCGGCCGCAGGCTCTTGGCCAGCAGCCGCCAGCGATCTATCGCCAGTGAGAGCTCGCCGCCCCGCCGCGTCGCCAGCGCCGTCCCCTCGACGCCGACGATGTCGCCGAGGTCGAGGTCGACCAGCACCCGGTAGGGCTCCTCTCCCAACAAATCCTCGCGAGCATGGACCTGAATCTGGCCGCTGCCATCCCGGAGGTCGAGAAAGCAGGCCTTCCCGTGCCCCCGCCGCCCAACCAGCCGCCCGGCAACCCGGTGCCGAGACTCGGTCTCCACCCCAGGCGCCAGCCCCTCATGCGCCGCCCGAACCTCAGCAATGTCCTCCTTCTCAGCAAACTCAGGAGGAAAAGGATCGATCCCAGCCCCCCTCAGCCGCTCAAGCTTCTCCCGCCTGTCGCGAAGGACATCGGAGATCTCAGGTCGTTCGGCCTCACTCATTAGCGCGCGAGCCTACCGGCCGGCAAAGAGCCGATCCCGGCAGGGGGTGGAGCGTCTTGTACTTTTTCGCCAACCACGCCCAAGGCGCCAAGCCCAACCCCACTCCACCGAAAAAGTTAAGCGGAACCCCCTGCCGGGATCGGCTCTCTCTACGCAGTCTCGATCTTCGTGATCTTCAGCTTCTTCTTAGGCCCCCGCGGAACCTCCACCGTGACGATGTCGTTCCGCTTGTGCCCAATCAGCGCTTTGCCGATCGGCGACTCGTTGGAGAGCTTGTGCTCCAGCGGGTCGGCCTCGGTCGAGCCGACGATCTGGAATTTCTGCGAGTCGCCCGTCTTCTGGTTCTTGACGTGGACGATCGAGCCGAACTGGACTTCGTCGGTGCTGATGTCTTTCTCGTCGATCACGGTGGCGCGGCGCAGCCGCTCTTCGAGCTGGGCGATCCGCTGCTCGAGCAGGGCCTGCTCGTTCTTGGCATCGTCGTACTCGGCGTTCTCGGAGATGTCGCCGAACTCGCGCGCCTCCTTGATCCGCTCGGCGACCTCGCGTCGCTTGACGGTCGTGAGGTGATCTATCTCCTCTTTGAGCTTCTCGAGACCCTCGGGGGTGATTACGGACTGGCGACTCACTGGTCCTACCTCGCTTTGCTCGGTTGAGACGACGGGAAACGGCTCCTAGACCCAAAAACGCCCAGGTGCGGCGGCATTTGAGTCACCACACCAGGGCCGGAAGTCGCGGGATTATAGCGAGGGCACTGGAGCGACCAGCTCGGCGATCAGGCGGCGGGCCTCGGGCAGGTCGGCGTGGCGCTGCAGCTCGTCGGCAAGCTCAGGTGAGACGCCCAGCCGCTCGACGTACCAAGGATAGAACTTGCGCAGGTAGCGGCCGGCGCGCTCGGTCCCCATGTGCTCCTCGGCGCGGTCGATCGTCCAGAGCAGCTCGGCGGCGACCTCGACCCGCTCCGGCGGCTCCGTGCGCCGCCCGGTCAGTTCCTCGAAGACCCAGGGATTGCCGAGCGAGCCGCGAGCGATCATCACCGCGTCGGCAGCGGCCTCCTCGTAGGCGGCCCGGGCCGCCTCGGCGCTCTTCAGCCCACCGGAGACGATCACCGGCACCTCGACCCGTTCGGCCAGCTCACGGGTCAGCGCGTAGTCGGGCTTGCCCTTGTGACCGACGGTGGCCGCCCGCGGGTGAAACGCGATCGCCGCGACCCCAGCCTCCTCGGCCAGCCGAACCGCCAGGTCGTAGCCGGAGCGATCGCCTGCCTCGATCCCCGAGCGCAGCTTCACCGTCACCGGCAATCCGCTGCCCTCGGCGGCGCCGCGGGCCAGTGCCAGTGCCAGCTCGTGGTCGCGCAGCAACTCGGCGCCGGCCCCGGTGCGGCGCACCTTGCGCACCGGACAGCCCATATTGATGTCGATCAGGTCGGCGCCCGCTTCGGCGGCTACCGCGGCGCCGGAGCGCATCACCTCGGCGTCGTGGCCGAAGAGCTGCACCGAGACCGGGTGCTCGTCGGGGTGGATCCGCATCAGCTCGCGCAGGGTGCGCTCGTTGCGGTGGTGCAGGCCGAAGCTGGAGACCATCTCCGAGACCGCGAGCCCGGCGCCGTGACGCTTCGCCTGCAGGCGCACGAACCAGTTGCCGATCCCGGCCAGCGGCGCCAGCAGGACGCGATTCGGGATCTCGACGCCGCCGATCCGGAAGGGATCAGTCAGCGGGGGCTGTCGAGACATTGCGTTCATGGATGAGGCGCAGCCCCTTCAGGGTAAGCATGTCGTCGACCTCGTCGATCGTCTCGGTGAAGGGGACGACCACATGGGCCAGCCCCCCGGTGGCCAGCAGGCTCGCCTCCCCCAGCTCCTCCTCTATCCGTCTCACGATCCCGTCGATCATCCCGGCGAAGCCGAAGACGAACCCCGACTGGATCGCGGCGCGGCTCGAGCGACCGATCGCGGTCTCGGGCGCCTGCAGGTCGATGCGGGGAATGCGGGCGGCGCGTTCGATCAGGGCGCTGAGCGAGATCTCCAGGCCGGGGCCGATCGCGCCGCCGAGGTATTCGCCCTCCGCCGAGACCACGTCGATGTTGATCCCGGTGCCGAAGTCGACGACGACACAGGCGCTCTGAAAGCGCTCGTATGCGGCGATCGAGTTGACGAGGCGGTCGGCGCCGACCTCGAGCGGATTGTCGATCCGGATCGGCATGCCGGTCTTCATGCCCGGACCGATTGCCAGGCACTCGGCATCGAGGTAGCGCTCGGCCAACTGCTCGTACTGGGTGCCGAGCGGCGGCACGACCGACGAGACGCAGACCGAATCGAGATCGTCCAGGCTCATGCCGCTGAGCGCGAGCAACCCGGCGATCCGCTCGGCCAGCTCGTCCCCGGTCGCCCCCGAGCGTGTCTGGAAGCGCCAGTGCTCGGCGAGGCGCTCGCCGTCGAAGGCGCCGAGGTGGGTCTGGGTGTTGCCGACGTCTACCGCGAGGAGCACGGCGCGATTATCGCCTAGGATGGCCGTCGTGGCCGTGCGGCTCTACACGATTCCGGGATCGCATCCCGGCGTAGCGGTTCAGGCGATGCTCAAAGCAAAGGGCATCCCCTTCAAGCGCACCGACCTCTTCCCGGTGATGCAGAAGCTCGTCGTCCGGTCCATGGGCTTCCCCAAGCAGACCGTGCCGGCGATCAAGATCGATGGGCGCAAGATCCAGGGCTCGCGCGCGATCACCCGCGAGCTGGATCGCATCCGGCCCGAGCCGCCGCTCTTCCCCGAGGACCTGGAGAAGCGGCAAGCGGTCGAAGAGGCCGAGCGCTTCGGCGACGAGGAGCTCCAGCACCCGGTCCGCCAGATGATCTGGTGGACGCTGCGCAAGGACAAGGCCCCGCTACGCAGCTACTCGGAAGGGGCCAAGCTGGGAATACCGATCGGCCTGGCAGTTGCCACCGCAGGGCCGATTCTGGCGCTCACCGCTCGCTACAACGAGGCCAACGACGAGAACGTGCGCCGCGACTTGGCTGCCCTACCGGGGCTCCTCGACCGCATCGATGCCTGGATCGCGGCCGGCGTGCTCGACGGCGAGCAGCTCTACGCCGCCGATTACCAGATCGCCCCAAGCCTGCGCCTGGCGATGACGATGCAGGACCTGCGCCCGCTCATCGATGCCCGACCCGCCGGCAGATTCGCGAGGCGCGTCATCCCCGACTATGCGGGCGACGCCCCCCCTGCCTTCCCGCCTGCCTGGATGCAGGCACTGCGCGGCTCGGCGGCAACCTCCGTCGCCTAACTCAAAGCGTGCCGCGCCGCTCGGCGCGCTGACCGGGACCAAGGCCGGAGAGCGCATCGGCCAGGGCCGCGCCGTCGGGCAGCGCCAAACCAGGGTCCAGCTCCAGCAGAGGCGTCAACACGAAACGGCGGCTGCGCACCTCGGGGTGCGGCAGGGTGAGGCGCTCGGTGGAGAGCTCGACGTCCCCCAGTAGGAGCAGGTCGACGTCGAGCGGGCGGGGGCTGTGGCGGGGGGCGTCGAGGGATCGGCCGCGCTCGGCCTCGATCTCCTTGCAGAGGTCGAGAAGGGCTTCGGGATCCAACTCGGTGCGGATGCGGATCGCGGCATTGAGGAAGTCGGGCTGGTCGAGCACCTCTCCCACCGGCTCGGTCTCATAGGTGGAGGAGACCGCCTCCACCTCCACCCCGCGCTCGCGGAGCAGCTCGATCGCCACCCTCAGATGGGACTCGCGATCGCCGACGTTGGAGCCGAGCCCGAGGTAACCAGTCCTCACAGGCACTCGCTAGGCCTCTTCGACCTCGTCCTCGCCGTTCTCCGCCGCGCGTTCGTGGATGACCTCCACGGCGACCTCCTGGATCGCCAGGGGCAGCGGCGGCTCCGGCTTGGCGGCGCGCACGCGCACCGACTCGCAGCCGTAGCGTTCCATCAGGCGCTCGCCGACGACCTGGGCGAGCCGCTCCAGGGTCCGGTAGCTGCGCTCGGTGGCGGCGAGGGCGACGATGTCGCAGACCTCGGCATAGTCGACGGTGTCCTCGATCCGGTCGGTGAGCACTGCGTCGCAGTCGGGCACGTCGAAGGAGACGTCGAACTCGAGCCGCTGGCCGACCTCCTGCTCGGAGTCGCTGACCCCGTGGTGGGTGTAGATCGAGAGCCCGCGCAGCTCGACCTCGACCCGAGATTCGATGCCGTTGTCGTGCGACTCCATGGAGTCAACCTACCCAAGGACCGCTTCGGCGACCTTGATCGCCTGCGCCGTCTCGGCGACGTCGTGGACCCGCAACACGTCGGCGCCCTCCGCGGCAGCAAGCACAGAGGACGCGATCGTGCCCCCCAGCCGGTCCCCGACCTCGGACCCGTCGATCCGCCCGATGAAGCTCTTCCGCGAGGTCCCGATCACCAGCGGCCGCCCCAGCTCCCGCAGCTCCCCCAGTCGCCGCAGCAGCTCCAGGTTGTGCTCGAGCGTCTTCCCGAACCCGATCCCTGGATCGAGCCAGATCCTCTCCTCGGCGATGCCCATTGCCACCGCGAACTCGAGCCGCTCGGAGAGAAAGCCCTTGACCTCGCCGACCACGTCCTCGTAGCGTGGGTCGGCCTGCATCGTTCGCGGGCTACCCGGCATGTGCATCAGCACCACGTCCACGCCATGCTCCGCACACACCGGCGCCATCTCCAGGTCCCCGCGCAGCGCCGTCACGTCGTTGACGATCGAGGCACCGGCCTCGATCGCGGCGATCGCCACCGCCGCCTTGGACGTGTCGACCGAAATGGTCGCCTTGCCGGCAAGCCCAACCACCACCGGCTCAACCCGACCCATCTCCTCTTCCCACTCGACAGGCTCCGCCCCCGGCCGAGTCGATTCCCCCCCCACATCCAAAATCTCCGCCCCATCACTCACAAGCTTTTCGCCATGCGCGATCGCAGCATCCGCATCGAGATACCGACCCCCGTCCGAAAACGAGTCCGGAGTCACGTTGACAACCCCCATCAGCTTCAGGCCCACAACCAAAGTATCCCGGCTGTCGAACGGGGGCGCGGGACACCCCTCGATCGGGCGGATACTCAAATCGTCGCGCTAATTAGCGCGACGATTGGACGATCGAGAGGTGCCCCCGCGCCCCTTCCAGTGCGCTTTATGCTCCCCATAGGTGCATAAAGCGCACCGGAACAGCGGATCAGCTCGCGTCGCCGCCGGCGTACCCGGGCCTAGGCCGCGGCATCGGCCGCGCACCCTCGCGCTGCGCCTTTTCAGGCTCCGGCTCGGTCACAGGCGCCGCCGGCTCCTCCTCGTCGACGAACACCTCGCTCTCAGGCTTGCCATCGAGTAGCGCGACGAACTGCTCGGCGTCGATCGTCTCGCGCTCGAGCAGGATGCTGGAGACCCGGTCGAGCTCCTCCCGCTTGTCGGTGAGCAGGTCCTTGGCGGTCTGGTGGGCGCCCTCGACGATGCGACGGATCTCGTCGTCGATCTCGCGCGCGATCTCGTCGGAGTAGTCGGGTTCGGCGGAGAATTCGCGCCCGAGGAAGGGCTGGCCGCGATCGTGGCCGAACACCCGCGGCCCCAGCCGCTCGGACATGCCGAAGCGCATCACCATCTGCTTTGCCGTCTCGGTCACCTTCTCGAGGTCGTTGGAGGCACCGGTGGTGATCTCGCCGAAGACGATCTCCTCGGCAGCCCGTCCGCCCAGGGTCATCGCCATCGTGTCGGTCAGCTCGGCCCGCGAGGTGAGGAACTTGTCCTCGGTGGGAAGGCTGATCGTGTAGCCGAGCGCCTGGCCGCGGCTGATGATCGAGATCTTGTGGACCGGATCGCAGTTAGGCAGGAGGTGGCCGACGATCGCGTGGCCGAGCTCGTGGAAGGCGGTGATCAGCCTCTCCTTCTCGCTCATCACGCGGGTCTTCTTCTCGGGGCCCGCGATCACGCGCATGATCCCCTCCTCCAGCTCCTGCATGGTGATCTCGCGCTTGCCCTGGCGGGCGGTGAGCAGCGCCGCCTCGTTGATCAGATTGGCGAGGTCGGCGCCGGTGAAGCCGGGCGTCTGGCCGGCCAGCGCGTCGAGGGCGATCGATTTGGAGAGCGGCTTGCCCCGGGTGTGGACCTCGAGGATGTGCTTGCGCCCCTTGCGGTCGGGGCGGTCGACGACGACCTGGCGGTCGAAGCGGCCGGGCCGCAGCAGCGCCGGGTCGAGGATGTCGGGACGGTTCGTGGCGGCGATCAAGATGATGTTGTCCTTCATCTCGAAGCCGTCCATCTCGACCAGGAGCTGGTTCAGCGTCTGCTCGCGCTCGTCGTGACCGCCGCCCATGCCGGCCCCGCGGTGGCGGCCGACGGCGTCGATCTCGTCCATGAAGATGATGCAGGGCGAGTTCTGCTTGGCCTGCTCGAAGAGGTCGCGAACCCGGCTGGCGCCGACGCCGACGAACATCTCGACGAAGTCCGAGCCGGAGATCGAGAAGAAGGGGACACCGGCCTCGCCGGCGACCGCGCGGGCGAGCAGCGTCTTGCCGGTGCCGGGAGGGCCGTAGAGCAGGACGCCCTTGGGGATGCGGGCGCCCAGCGCCTGGAACTTCTTCGGGTTCTCGAGGAATTCCTTGATCTCCTCGAGCTCCTGGACCGCCTCGTCGACCCCGGCGACGTCGCGGAAGGTGATTTTCGGCGCGTCCACCGACATCCGCTTCGCCTTCGATTTACCGAAGTTCATCACCCGCGAGCCGCCGCCCTGCATCTGGTTCATCAGGAAGACCCAGAAGCCGAAGAAGAGGATGAAGGGGAGGATCGTGATCAGCAGCGAGAGCAGGCCGGAGCTGCCGGTGCCGTGCACGACGGTCTTCGTCGTTTCGCTCCGATTGAGCAGGCCGATGAGACTTTCTTCCGAGTTCGGCGGGTATCCGGTGGAGAACTTTTCGCCGTGTTTCCAGGTGACGTCGAGCGTGCTGTCCTTGACGTTCACCGCGACTTCTTCGATCTTGCCTTTTGCGATCAGCCCGCTCTTGGGCTGGACAAGTTCGTTGTAGGACGGGGCCGGAGCGCCCGAGGGATCGTTCATCACCCGCTGGGCGACGAAGACCAAAATCACCACAAGCAGGATCGGGAAAGCCGCGCTCTTGAAGAACCGCTTCACAGGGAAAATTCAGCGTACCAGGGCAGTTTTGCCATCTAGTCCTCCAGCGCGGCCACGTAGGCGAGGTTCCGGTAGCGCTGGGCGTGGTCGAGGCCATAGCCGATCGCGAAGCGATTGGGGATCTCGAAGCCGACGTAACGGGGCGAGAGGTCGACGCGGAGGCGCTCCGGCTTGGTCAGCAGAGCGCAGACCTCCAGCGAGGCGGGGTTGCGCGTCTTCAGGCTGCGCATCAGGTACTGGAGCGTAAGGCCGGAGTCGATGATGTCCTCGACGATCAGCACGTCGCGTCCTTCGATCGGCGCATCGAGGTCCTTCATGATCCGCACCACGCCGGAGGAATCGGTCTGCGATCCATAGCTGGAGAGGGCCATGAAGTCGACCTCGCAGGGCACGCTGACGCTGCGCATCAGGTCGGCGAGGAAGAGCACGGCGCCCTTCAGCACGCCGACCATGAAGAGATCGCGTCCCGTGTACTCCTCGCTGATCTGGCGGCCCAACTCGCCAACGCGCCGCTGCAGATCCTCACTGGAGACGAGGGTCTCGCCGATCGAGGAGTCGGTCATCGCGCCGCAGTCTAGATATGAAGCCGCCGACGGGCCGAAATCCTCGGCCATCCCGAAGGATTTCGGCCCGTCGGCGGGCTGTTCAGCGCTCGGCGTGCAGCACGCCGCGAGTGGCCACGGCGCGGACGCCGCCGCCGAGATCGAGCATCGCGGTGCCGGTGCGACGCAGGGCCGCGACCTCGTCGGCGTGATTGGCGGCACCCGGAACCGGTCGTCCCGCCGCGCGGTCGGCCAGGCGCTGCACGACCAGGCGGCGCAGGGCCGGCGGCAGCTCGGCCAGCCGATCGAGCTCTATCGTGGCTCCGGACCCATTGGACCCTCCCAGCTCGGCATCTAGGAGGGCGTCGAGCACCTCGGCCTCGTCACGAAGCAGCTCAGCGGTGCGCAGCACGTTGCGGGCCGCGGCAGGGTGGATCTCCGCCAGGGCCGGCGCGAGCCGGTGCCGGACGCGGTTGCGCGCGTATCCGGCTTCGGCATTGGTGGGGTCGTCGCGCCATCGCAGCCTCCGCTCTTCGCAGTACGCGGTGGTCTGCGCCCGGGTGAAGCCGAGTAGCGGCCGGACGAGGCTGCCGTCCCGCGGTCGCATCCCGAGCAGGGCACGGCGGCTGGGCGAGGAGGCGAGCCGGTAGAGGATCGTCTCGACCTGGTCATCCGCCGTGTGCCCGGTCGCGATCGTCGCGTCGCGGGTAAGAGCCAGCCGCGCCGCCGCCGCGTAGCGCGAGTCCCGCGCCCAGGCCTGCAGGTTGCCCGGGCCCTCTGGACGCCGCGGGCGCTCGACCTCGAGTCGCACCCCGAGCCGCTCGCAGAGCTCCGCGCAATGGGCCTCGTCGGCATCGGAGTCATCCCGCAACCCGTAGTTGACATGCAGCGCGGTGACCGCATCCGGACCGAGCAGTCGCACGGCGAGGTCGAGCAGACAGACCGAGTCCCGCCCCCCGGAGAGCATCGCGACGGCGGTCTTCCCGGCGGGCAACAGCCCCCCCTTACGCACTGCCTCAAGCATCGCCTCACCGTCCATGTCCTAAGTGTTGCGCGAACGACCACGGGCACTCCCGGCAGGGGGGTGGAGCGTCTTGTACTTTTTCGTCAACCACGCCCGAGGCGCCAAGCCCAACCCCACCCCACCGAAAAAGTTAAGCGGAACCCCCCTGCCGGGAGTGCCCCTAACCGACCGCACGAACGATGGAGAGCGACGTCGGCTCGGGGAATCCTTTGAGACTGACCTCGCCGATCGGCTCGAGGACGAGATCGTCGCGACCCTCGATCGCCTCGGCCACCCGGTCGGTGACCAGCACCTCGCCGGCCTGGGCCCGGCTGACGACGCGGTGGGCGAGGTTGACGTGGGTGCCGAAGTAGTCGCCGTCACGGTAGACGGCGTTGGCGCAGTGGATGCCGACCCGCGGCTGGGGGCGCTCGGGGAAATGACCGAGCAGGCCGACTGCCCACTCGGTCAGCGAGGCCGGCTCGGGGGAGACGACCATCACCTCGTCGCCGATCGTCTTCACCAGCGTCGCCTCGGGCGGCAGCGTCGCCTCCACCGTCTCGACGAAGTTCTCGACCACGTCGAGGGCCTCCAGGTCCCCCTCCTCCTCGGTGTAGCGGGTAAACCCGGTGAGGTCGATGAAGCAGAGGGTGACCGGGACCTGGCCGAGATCGGAGATCGCGTCCAGCTCGTTCTCCATGTGCCCGATCACGTCCTGCTCGAGGAAGAAGCGCAGGTAGCGGGTGTGCAGGTAGTCGATCAACGGCGACGCCAGCGGCAGGATGTCGCCGGCCAGCTCGCCCATCTCCTCGGCCATCTCCAGCTCGGGAACGCCGTCGCGGATCAGCGGCTCGTGGACGTAGAGGTGGAAGAGGCGCACCTCGGCATCGGCGATGCGGCGCAGCGACTGGGCGTAGACGCGGACGAGCTGGAGGAAGGCGACGAGCGGGAAGCCGGCGGCGAGCACGTGCGCGCAGTGCCGCAGAGCCTGCACGTCGTGGGGGTTGAGCACGCGCTCGCGCTCGAGCGGGGTGCCGAGGATGACGAGGATGCGCTCGACCAACTCCGGCTCGAGGCCGGTCTCATGCGCCACCTGCTCCACCGTCACCTGCTCCTCCGGCTGCGGGAAGAGATCCTCGGTGAAGCCGAAGGCGAGCCGGCCCTCCTTCCCCGCCCGCTTCAGGTCGCCAAGCGAGTGCCCCCGCTCGCGCATCCGCGCGACGACTCGGGCCTGGGCGGCGGCGGCAGTCGTCCAGCGGCCCCGCCTGACCGGCACGACCTTCTCCTCAGCCCAGCGCTTCAGCGTGCCCGGCGAGACGCCGGCGCGGCGCGAGGCCTCGCTCAGGGATATGCGCTCGTCCATCCGCATCGGGGACCGAGGCTAGCCCCACCGCTGGACAGCCGGGGCAATCCCGGCGGCGGCTTTCCCACTGGCCGAATAGGGTCCGGCGCGATGCCCAGGCGCCTGCGCCCGACCGCCCCGATCGCCCCCGATGCCGTGCTCGTCGGCGATCCGGGCCGGGCGCTGCTGCTGGCCCAAGAGCTGCTGGAGGAGCCGAAGATGAGCAATCACGCGCGTGGCCTCTGGGGCTACTCCGGGCGGACGCCCGGGGGGAAGCCACTGACGATCCAGGCGACCGGGATCGGCGGGCCGAGCGCGGTGCTGGTCCTCTCCGACCTGGTCGAGCTGGGCGTGCGCCGGGCGGTCCGGGTGGGGACCTGCGTCGGCCTCGACGCGACCTTTGCGCCTGGAGATCTGTTGGTCGTCGCTGAGGCGATCGCAAGGGGCGGCAGCGTCGTGGCGGTCGGAGTCGCCATGGGAGAGCCGGTGCCGCCCGATCCCGAGCTGACTCGTCGTTTGAAGGAAGAGCTCGGGGAGCAGGCGCACGCAGCCGTGGTTTCCAGCTACGACCTCTATCCGGGCGAGCAGTCTCTGCCGGGGGGGCCGGTCGACATGCAGAGCGCCCCGCTGCTGGCCCGTGCTCGCTCGCTTGGCGTCGAGGCGGCAGCCCTGCTGATCGTCACTGAGACCGCCGCCGGCAGCCAACTCGGAAAAGAAGAGATCGAGCGAGCCGAGAAGCTGGCCGGGCGAGCCGCCTCGGCTAGTCTCTCAAGCTAAAGTAGAGGGTTAGTCTTTACTCTGCTGCCGCGCTTCCGCGGCAACCTGGCGGCGAATGTCGCCGACGTCCCGGACGACGCGGTCGATCTGATCCTCGACCTCTTCGAGACGCTGGGAAAAAGAGCGGAGCCGGCGCTCCAGCCGTTCGACGTCGCCGGCGGAAGGAAGGTTGAGCGCGGCCATCGCCGCGTGCTGGGCCTCCTGGGCCTTCTCGCGGGCGCCAAACGCCGCGGCCACGGCGTTCTCCAGGACCTGGCTGTCGAGCAGCGCCTGGGCGAGCTCTCCGATTGCCTGCTCGCTGCGGGCCCGCAACCCATCTTGATCGTCGTACTCCATCGAGAGGAGCTTAACCGGCCCATCCGGCTCGCCTGAAATCCTCCTGCGCGGCGGCATGAGACCAACGTTGATTAAGGGCTTGTTGGGGGCGGCAGCAGGCCGTTGCACGCCCCTGGGGGAGCCAGTAGCTTGGAGGGGTCTGTTGCACAGGGAGAGGACAGGCACGGGTTGCGCTATCCGTGACTGCGGATACAGAGGCGCCGTCGTATGAGGAACAAGCTCGCACTGACCATAGCTCTGGCCAGCTTCGGCGTCGTCACGGCGCTCGGTGTCGGCTTCGCCGGGGCCGATCAGCTGTCCAGCGGCGAAGCGACCGGCCCCTTGACCGTCGTTCCCACCGTGGCGGAAGCGACGCAGACGGCCTGCTCGAACGAAATCGACGACGACGGCGACGGGCTCCTCGACAGCGCAGACCCCGACTGCGCCTCGCCCGCCGATCCCAGCGAGGAACCCGCTCCGCCGGCCGCCACCACTGAAACGGGCAGCAGCATCGAAGCGCCGCCGAGTGCCGGCACGACCGTCGAAAAGGACTTCCAAGCCGGCACTCCGATCGGGCCCGGCGGAGGTGGGGCGCGCCGCAACCAGTCCATCGGCGACTCCAGCGGCGGGGGCGGCAGCTCCGGTGGCGTCAACGCTCCCAGCGCCACCGCGGGGGTGCAGCCGGCACCCACGAAGAACCTCAGCGGGGGGGTGCAGTACGGCAGCGGCGGCACCCCGACGGCGGCCAACCCGACGACGACGATCGCGCCCTTCGGCCCGACCCCGCTCGGAGTGCCCAACTTCCTGATCGACTCCTTCGAGATCCCGCCCTTCCTCCTGCCGATCTACCAGGCCTGCGGCACCGAGTACGGGATTCCCTGGGAGGTGCTTGCCTCGATCAACAAGATCGAGACCAACTTCGGAACCAACATGGGCCCCTCCAGCGCCGGTGCGATGGGCTGGATGCAGTTCCTCCCCTCGAGCTGGGAGGCATTTGGCCTCGACGCCAACGGCGACGGGAACAAGGACCCCTACAACCCGGTCGACGCGATCTGCGCCGCCGCTCACTACCTCAAGCTCGGCGGCGGCTCCAGCGACCTCTACCAGGCGATCTTCTCCTACAACCATGCCGACTGGTACGTGCAGGAGGTGCTCGGCTATGCGCGCGCCTACGGCAAGCTGCCCCCCGACCTGGTCGGCTCGCTCACCGGTCTCACCGAGGGCGCCCACTTCCCGGTCGCCGCCGACGCCCGCTACGCCGACGACCTCTCGGCCCGCGAAGCGCTGAAGCGTTCCGCTCCGGGCGCCGAAGCGGCCTACGGAAACGCCGCGGAAACGATCTCCTCCTCGCCGACCCGGCGCGGCATCAACATCTTCTCCAGCCAGGGCGCGCCGGTCGTCGCCGTCAACGACGGCACGATCAAGGCGATCGGCAACTCCCCGAAGCTGGGCAGGTTCATCGTGCTCGAGGACGCCTACGGCAATCGCTACACCTACGCCGAGCTCGGCGAGATCCTCCGCTCCGGCGGCGGAATCCTCGCCTCGAACGGCCCGCGGCAACCGCTCGTCGACACCGAGAACCTGCGGCCCCGGATGTACGCGCTGCCGAACCGCGGCGCCGGCGACAAGGCGGGCACCGGAGCAGGGGTTGAGGGCTCTGGCAAAACCCTCGAGGTTGGCTCCAGGGTTGTCGGTGGCGCGGTGATCGCCCGCATGGACGGCAGCGTTGACGGCGTCGACCCCCACATCAACTTCTCGATCGCGCCGGCCGGCGCGGGAGCGCACCGGATCGACCCGAAGCCGATCCTCGACGGCTGGAAGCTGCTCGAAGCGACCGCGATCTACCGCGCCGACGGCAAGAGCCCCTTCGCCGCCAACCTCAGCATCAGCGGCGTGCTGCTCCTCCCCAAGGACGCGCTGGAGAAGAGGGCCCTGCACGACAAGAGCCTCTCGGTCTACGAATGCGGGCGCGAAGACATCGCCTCCGGGCGCATCGACCGCCGCATCCTCGCGGTGCTCGAGTACCTCGTCTCGAAGGGCTTCCGCCTGACGATCACCTCGCTGGAGTGCGGACACGGCACCCTGACCAGCTCCGGCTACGTCTCCGAGCACAGCAGCGGAAGCGCGGTCGACATCGCCGCGATCGACGGTGTGCCCGTGACCGGGCACCAGGGCCCGGGCACCCTCGCCGACGCGCTGATCAAGACGGTGCTGCGACTGCAGGGGACGATGCAGCCGCATCAGGTGATCTCGCTGGAGGACCTGCCGGGCGAAACCAGCTTCGCCATGGCCGACCACTACGATCACGTCCACATCGGCTACTCGCCCGGCTTCGAATTCGAATACGTAAGCCCCTTCCTCTCCGCCACCACCGGTCGCATCGACCAGGGTGTCGACTTCACCGGCACCGGCCCGATCGCGGCGGTCGGGGACGCCGAGATCCTCGCCACCGGTGCGCCCGGCTGGCCCGAAGGCGGCGGCGTCCTCTACAGGCTGACGAGCGGGCAGCGCGCCGGCCAGGTCATCTTCGTCTACGAGGGGATCGCGGCGACGGTGCATGCCGGGCAGCACGTCTCGGCCGGCGACCGGATCGGCACATTCGTCCCCGGCGGCTCGATCGAGATGGGCTTCGCCGACGCCGCCGGAGTGCCGCTCAGCCACGCCGAATACAACGAGGGCGACGAAACCCAGTGGGGCCGGGAGATGGCGTCCTTCCTGGACAGCATCGGCGGTGCCAGTGGGCTCTCGGCAAGCCTCGGCCAGCTCTCGCCGGAAAAGTGGAACCGGCTGATGAAGCGCCTTGGCGAAATCGACAACCCACAGGTGCCGACCACGCCCTCGCCGTACTCGCTGCCCGACAGCAAGGGCGGGCAGGGCAAGAGTGGCGGCACCGGCCGGCCCGGCGCCGACTGATTCACGCAGAATTGGGTCGTTGACCCGCCTCTTCGGATTCGCGCAGTTCGAGCTTGCCGGCAAGCTGGCCGTCCCCGACGGCCGCTACGTGATCCGCGACGGAGCCGGGGAGCGCGTGCTGGTTCTCGAAACGCTGGGCGCCCCCTCGGCTACGCGGCGCCGCCGCCGCCGCCCCCGGGAAGCCGACCCCGCCTCCTCTCCCACGCCCCTGCCGGTGACAAGGGCGACCGCGGTACGCGCCTTCGAGCCATTCGACGGCGAGGAGGACGCGAACCGCTGGCTGGCCGAGGCGGTCGCCTCGGAGGAGGAGATCGACCTGCTCCTGACCGACGGCATCGGCGTGCTCAACCGGGCCCTCCACGCCCACGCCGTGGCGAGCGGCGACCCCAGTGTGCAGATCCTGACCCCAGAGCGAGCGGTCATCCTCCGCCTCGGATACGGCAGCGGCGACGAGGTCGCCGGCGGGGACTACGCCGCCGCCCGCGAGGTCGACCCGAAAGCTGGCGCTTCATCACTCCGCCGTCGCCGGGCTGAAGAACTGCGCCCCCAAGAGCGCCTGGCCGCGGTGCTAGGCGGCCGCGAGCAACTCGACGCCTGCGAGACCCTACTCCTCCGAGCCCGTGCCGACCTGGACGCCGCCCGCAACCGTGAGGCAGCACTGCAACTACGAGTCGGCCTCGAGGCCCTACTGACCGAGCTCCCCGGCGCCGTCTCGGACCCAGCCCACGAGGAGGACATGGCCACACTGACCAGCCGACGCCACGAAGCAGGCAAGCTGGCCAACACAGCGCTGGAGGGCGACCTCAACTCCACGCAGCTCACGACCCTGTACGAGTTGCTGGCTATCTGCGAGCGAATCCTGCGCCGCCGCCGAGTACTACGAGGGTGAGGCAGGGGCACCCCCGACCGGGCGGATACTCAAAGTGCCGGTCTCATTAGACCGGCACTTGGACGGTCGGGGGTGCCCCTGCCTCACCCCCCTACAGAACTAGATGGCGGGCAACGACCGTGTCGAGCAAAGACTCGGCAATCTCGTGCGCTTCGCCCAACTCGACCCCCGCCAGCGAAGGCACGCCGATCACCGTGAGCCCGGCGGCCCGAGCGGCAGCAACCCCAGTCGGCGAATCCTCCAGGGCGATCACCGCGGGCCCCGCCTCCACGCCCAGCCGCCTGCAGGCCTCCAGGTAAGGATCGGGCGCCGGCTTCGGCGCCGCCACTTCGTGGGCGCTGAGCACGACGTCGAAGCGGTCTTCGAAGCCGACGATCTCGAGCGAGCGCCGCACGAAACGCAGCGGCGAGTTGGAGACCAGGCCGATCGGGGTCCCCCTCTCCTTCAGCCGGTGCAGCAGCTCGCGCGCGCCGACCATCGCCTCCACCCCGTGCTCGAGCTCGACGACGACCAGCTCGTTCAGCTCCTCGATCAACTCGACCGCACGTCCCGGCTCGCCGAGCCGCCGTTCGAGGATCCCGCCGGCGATCTCAGCCGAGGTGCCGACCAGCTCCCGCTTGTGCTCCGCGGTGAACTCGATGCCCCGCCTGTCGAAGAGGTCTTGCTCGGCCCGGGTCCAGACCGACTCCGTGTCGAGCAGAAGGCCGTCGTTGTCGAAGACGACGGCATCGGGCAGGGGCGGCTCCATCGGCCTGAGCATATGGTTGTCCGATGCCCTTCCACATCGAGGTCAGCTCCCCCCTCCACCATGCCCGGGTCTTCAACGTCGGCGAGGCCGAGCTGCAACAGATCCTCGGCCTCTGGGTCTCCGGCCAGACCTTTGAGCTCGGCGAACAGGAGTGGGAACCGGGCGAGTCGAAGCTGACGATCCTCGAGGGCCGCACCCTCGACGGCCCCGACCTCGCCTTCGGGCAGGGCTGGTCGAACGCACTGCGCTCGGCCAAGGACGTGACCAAGCAGGTCATGGCCTCGGCGGAGACCAGCCTGCCGCTGCCGAGCGTGGTCGCGATCGAGGCGGACTCGCTGGACGGCGCGGTGGCGAAGATGGCGGCCGGCGGCGATCCGGTCGGGATCGAGTGGCCCGGCGCGCGGGCCCGGATCGACGGCCGCGACCCCTCGGTCGCGGCCGTGATCGTCGTGCTCAGGCCGTCTGAGGCTGACCAGCCGCGAAGCTGAGCGCGGTGCCGCGGGGGACCACCAGCACCGGCTGGGTCGCGGTCTCGACCGCGTAGTCGCTGGCCGCGCTGAGCGTGACCTTGCCGGCGGGGGACTCTGGCCGCGACCCGACTACGAGCAGGTCGACGTGGCCGCCGTCGTGCTCGACGACGCTGGCGCCGAGGGCGGCCGCGAGGCTGCGAGCGGTCTCGCCCGCCGCCTCGTCGCCCTCGTCGATGATGCCGACCGTGTTGACGCTCACCGACGGACGCGAGTGCAGGTCCGCCGGCGCGACCGCGATCGCGGCCGGGCCGCCGAGCAGCAGCTTGTGGGCCGGGATCCCAGGCTTGACCGTGCCCGGAGCCGTGCGGTACTCGGAGCCGAAGACGATCACGTCGGCACTCTCGCGCTCGGCCAGCTCCGCCAGGCCAACGCTGGTGCCGGCATTGACGACGACGTGGCGGGGCATGTCCGGTGCACCGACCGATGTGGCACCGCGGGCCAGCAGCGCCTCGGCCTCCTTCTCTTCCAGCGCCCCGCCCTGGGAGTGGCGGACGTAGGCGAGCGAGAGCTCGGCGCCGGAATAGGCGAGCAGCCGGCCGAGGGCAAGCGCGTCGCGGTCGTTGTCGGTGTCGTCGTAGGAAACGATGATCTTCAGTGCCATCTTGGGAGAGCCTCCTTGAGTCGTCATTAGCGAAGTTCGGAGCGATGGTGACACCTGAAAGGGCATTAGTACAACTGTTAACACCTATATATAGAATTAGGTTTACTTATGCTCAATGCCACTCGCCTCAACATCTTCCGTGAGGTGATCGACCGTGGCTCCTTCTCCGCCGCGGCCGACGCCCTCTCCTACTCGCAATCGGCCGTCTCGCAGGCGATCGCCACGCTGGAGGGCGAGCTGGGTGTCTCGCTGATCGAGCGCAATCGTGGTGGCGTCCGCCCGACGGCGGCGGGAGCCGCCCTGGCGGGCCATGTCGGCGGGATCCTCGCCGGCATGGAGACAGCCGAGGCCGAGATTGCCGCGATCGCGGCGGGCCGCGGCGGGCGCCTGCGGACGGCGTCCTTCCCCACCGCAGGGGCGACGCTGATGCCCCAGGCGATCGCCGCCTTCCGCGCCTCCCACCCCGGCGTCGAGGTGACCCTCGCCGAGGGTGAGCCCGAGGAGGTCGCGCCGCGGCTGCGCGCTGGCGAATTCGACCTCGTACTGCTCTTCGAGTTCGAGGGCGTCGGCGAGCGGCTCGGCGCCGGGATGAAGCGATTCGAGCTGCTCGAGGACCCGCTGCACCTGGCCTTGCGAGACGACCACCCGCTGGCGCGCAACAAAAAGCTGGCGCTCGAGGATCTGCACGAAGACTCGTGGGTTCAGACATCCGCGTCGAGCCCCTGCGCCAGGCACGTCGTGCGCTCCTGCAACGCCGCGGGCTTCGAGCCCCGCGTCTCCTTCGAGAGCGACGACTACCAGACCGTGCAGGGCCTGGTCGCCGCCGGGGTCGGGGTGGCCCTGATCCCCCAGCTGGCGCTCTCCACGGTTCGTCCCGACATCCGAGTCCGCGCCTTGGACCCGAGCAGCCCGGTGCGGAAGGTGTTCGCTGCCACCCCGCGCGCCGCCGCCGTGACGCCGGCAGTGGCGACCATGCTCGACGTGCTGCGCGAGGTTTCCAGGGTCCGCAGCGAGGCCGCGACCTGATTCGTGCCCAAAACGGAAACCGCCCCCGAGGAGAGGGGGCGGGGGCGGTTCCGTTTGGGTGGTGACGTGGGGCCGAGTCGGGAGGGAGTTCGACCCCTTGTTGCCCCGGCCTAGTTGGCCCCTCCGGCGGCAGGAGCGGCCGCCTGGGGAACCCCTGCGGGGTACCCCAATGAGGGAACGTCGGACGGGTACACCTCGTGGCCGTGGACGGCGATGTCGCCCTCCTCCATTTCGGCCTCGCTCATCCGCAGCGGCACGAACAGACCGACCAGCTTGAGCAGGATGAACGTGCCGATCGAGGAGAACACGATCACCCAGAGCGCTGTCAGCGCCTGCCACTTGAACAGCTCCAGGCCGCCGCCGGAGATCGTTCCGGCGAGGACCGTTTCCGCCATCGCGCTGTTGGCGAAGATCCCGACCAGGAGGCCGCCGGCGACCCCGGCGAACCCGTGGGTATAGACGACGCCGAGGGTGTCGTCTACGTTGCGGAAAGGCTTCACCCTGCTCAGGTAATTGAGCGCGAAGTAGACGAGGGTGGCGGCAACCACGCCGATGATGATCGCGCCCCAGCCGTTGACGAAACCGGCGCCTGGCGTGATCGCGACGAGGCCGACGATCATCCCGTTGACGCTGCCGATCAAGCTCGGCTTGCGACCGGTCAGGTAGTCGAGCGCAACCCAGACCAGGAAAGCGACGGCGGTGCAGAGGTTGGTGTTGAGGATGGCGGCCGAGGCGATGCCGCTGGCTTCGTACCAGTCACCGCCGTTGAACCCGTTCCAGCCCATCCAGAGCAGGCCGGCGCCGACCGCGACCATTGCCAGGTTGTTCGGCGCGTCGACCTCGCGGTCACGCTGCAGGCGCGGGCCGATCACCCATGCCGCTATGAACCCGGAGACTCCCGCTGCCAGATGGATCACGTAGCCGCCTGAGAAATCGACGGCACCCTGCTGGGCGAAGTAGCCGCCGCCCCAGATCAGGAAGGCGTTGATCGTGTAGACGAACACCGTCCAGAGCGCGACGAATGGGATCCATGCCTTGAAGTTGATCCGGCCCAGCACGGAGCCGAGCATCAGGATCGGCGTGATCCCGGCAAAGACGATCTGGAAGTAGGCGAGCGTCGACTCCGGGAAGGAGAATTCCAATTCGCTGTACTCCGGGATGTGGGCCTGTTCGAGCAGGCTGGAGCTGCTCAGGATCGAGGCTGGCTTGCCCCAGAAATTCCCGAAGAAGCCACTGTCGGAGATGACGTGCATCGGCACTCCGAAGGCCATTTTGAATGCGAATAGAACCCAGAGGATGAGCACGATCGCAAAGGCGACGAATGCCATCATCATCGAGTTCACCGACCAGCGCTTCTGCATCACGCCGCCGTAGAGCACTACCAGCCCGGGGATGCTCATCAGGCCGACCAGGGTTGCGGCGGTCATCTGCCAGGCGTTATTGCCGGTATCCAACCATTCCATTGTCCGGTGTTCCTTTCCTCTCGAGGGCCACGCCGCACCTACAGACACACGCCGGCATCGACTCGCCCAGTGGCAATGGCATAACCCTGCCGGGGCGCTCGAGCAGCCACCTCGTACCGCTGTCTAAAGATCGGGACGAAACGTTCGCCCCAATGTCCTAGCCCGGGGTACAAACCGAGCGATAGCCTGCTCGCATGCCTCTCGAAGGACATTTTCAGCGTGTCAACACGCCTCTGCGCCGGTTGACCAAGCGCGAGCGCAGCATCGTCGTCACGGGGCTCGTGGTCACGCTCGCGGCACTGCTCGCTCTGATCCTGGCCACCGCGGGCGACAGCCGGCCGCAGCCGGCCGCCGGCTGCGTATACACGGTGGTTGCCGGTCGCACCGGCGGCGAACCGGTGCACGGCTGCGGCGCCGAAGCGAAGGCGATCTGCGCTCACTCGGCGCGCTTCCACGATCCCCGTGCGGAGACGGTGGTCGAGGCCTGCCGCGAGGCTGGCGTGCCGACAACCGGCAAGCCCGGCGGGCCCTTCTCGGTCCGCTAGCTAGGCAACGGCCTCGAGGACCGCCCCCAGCTCGACCTCGACCTCGCCTGCAAGCTTCAGGGTCGCATCGGCGTCATACGGCGTCGGGCCCTTGGTGACGATCGCGAGCCGGCCGCCGCTGTCGAGGGTGATGCCCGGGAGACCCGCCACCGGGTGGACGAGCAGCGAGCTGCCGATGCAGATCATCAAGTCGGCCTGGGCGGCCCACCCCTGCGCGTCCCTCATCGCCACCTCGGGCAGCATCTCGCCGAAGAGAACGACGTCGGGCTTGACCGGGCCGTCGCAGGCACTGCAGATCGCCACCCCATCCTCGTCGAACAGCTCATCGACCTCGTCGATCCCGTAGGAAGCCACGCAGCTCCTGCACGACGAGGTGGCGATCGAGCCATGCACCTCGACGACGTTCTGCGACCCGGCCGCGCGGTGCAGCCGGTCGATGTTCTGGGTGATCACGCCCTCGATCAGGCCCTGCCGTTCCAGCTCCGCCAGGGCCTCGTGCGCCGCGTTCGGCCGCTTGTCGCCGAGTGAGTGGAAGCGTGGCCGGTAGTAGGACCAGAATCGAACCGGATCCCGCTCGAAGACGTCGATGTGAGCGACCTCCATCGGGTCGACGTTTGCCCACAGCCCGGTCTCCGGCGTGCGGAAGTCGGGGATGCCCGACGGCACCGAGACCCCGGCCCCGGTAAGCGCCACAGTACACCGCGACTCCCGAATCAACCGGGCAAGCCCCTCAACCCCCGGCGACGGGCCTAAAACCCTACCCGGAGTGGGGTTTTCGTCCCGTCGGCCGTTGGTTTGGGTTACTTGCCGCTCCACTTTGGGGTTCGCTTGCCTAGGAAGGCGCTTATTCCCTCTTTGGCGTCCTCGCTGCGGAAGGCCGTGGCGAAGCCCTGCTTCTCGGCCTCTATGCCCTGGTCGAGATCGCCGGCGTGGGAGACCTGCTTGATCTGCTCGACCGCGACCGGGGCCTGGGCGGCCAGCTTGCCGCCCCACATCAGGGCCGTCTCGAAAAGCTCGTGGTCGGGGACGATGCGGTTGACAAGGCCGGATTCGAGCGCCTCGCCGGCGAGGATGGCCTCGCCGGTCAGGTTCATCTCAAGAGCCTTGTTCGGCCCCACCAGGCGCGGCAGGCGCTGGGTGCCGCCGAAGCCGGGGACGATCCCCAGCTTCACCTCGGGCTGGCCGAAGACCGCCGCCTCGGCGGCGATCCGCACGTCGCAGGCCATCGCCAGCTCGCAGCCGCCGCCGAAGGCGAGCGCGTTGACCGCGGCGACCGTCGCCGGCCGCGCCTGGCCGAAGTCGCGCAGCAGCGCGTGGGCGGTGTGGATCAGCTCCTCGCCACCGGCCTCGTCCATCTGGGTGAAGGCCTTGATGTCGGCACCGGCCGAGAAGACGACCGGAACCGAGGAAACGATCACCATCGCGCCCACGTCACCCGAGGCCTTGACCTTCTCCCAGACCGTCTTCAGGTCGCGGATCACGTCCGGGGAGACGGCGTTCATCGGCGCGTTGGCCAGCCAGGCGACGGCGACGTCGCCGCGGGTCTCCAGCTTCACCGTCTCGGGCTGCTCTCCCTCGTCGGGCTGCGGGTAGGGATAAAAGCCTTGGCCCGAGGCCATTCCGAGCCGGCCCTGGGCGACGAGGCGGCGCAGCAGCACCGGCGGGGCGAAGCGGTCGCCGTGGCGCTCCTGGAGCCCCTCCATCCGCTCCAGGACGGCGCCGAGGCCTTCGACGTCGGCTTTCCAAAACGGCGGCAGCAGGCCTTTGCGCGGGTCGAGGCCGGCTCCGGCCATCATCCCGAGGTCGATATCGCGGACCGAGCAGACGCCCTCCTCGACCAGCAGGCAGGCCTCGATCAGCGCCCGGCAGGTGAACAGCGCAACCAGCTCCTCGGCGTCGGGCTCGGCGTCACCGGGGATGTTTTGCTCGCCATCCTTGAAGAAGCCCTCGCCACCCGACTTGGCCCCCAGCTTGCCGTCGGCGACCAGCCGCTGCAGCCCCTTGTGGACGTAGAAGCTCTCCCCGTAGGACTCGCCGAGGTGCTCGGCGACGTGCAGGACCGTGTCGAGCCCGAGCAGGTCGGTGAGGAAGAAGGGTCCCATCGGCGCCACCTGGGCGGCCGCGATCGCCTCGTCGATCGCCTTCAGCGAGAGGCCCTGCTCCTCTTGGGCGCGCCAGATCTCGCCGATCGTCGCCATCAGGATGCGGTTGACGACGAACCCCGGCACCTCGCCGCAGACGATCGGCTGCTTCTTGATCGCCTGGGCGAAGTTGTAGGCGACGGTGGCGGTCTCCTCGGAGGTGTCCTCGCCGGCGATCACCTCGACCAGCGGCATGATCGAGGCCGGGTAGAAGAAATGAAAGCCGACGACCTTGTCGGGCCGCAGCGTCGTTTCCCCCATCTCGGAGATCGAGAGCGAGGAGGTATTCGAGGCGAGAATCGCATGCCCCGGCGTCGCCGCGTCGAGCTCGCGGAAGACCGCCTGCTTGATCTCCATCCGCTCCGGCACCGCCTCGACGACGAAGTCGACGTCGCCGAACTCCTCGTATGAGGTCGTGCCGGTGACCAGGCCCATCACCTCGGCGAGGCGGGTGTCGGCCTGCTCCTGGGTCAGCTTCTCCTTCTTGACCAGGCGAGAGAGCTGACCCTCGGTGACCGCGCGCGCCTTCTCGACCGCGGCGTCGACGAACTTCTGGTCGATGTCCTTGACGACGACGGGGATGTCGGCAGCGGCGATCGCCTGCGCGATCTCACCACCCATGGTGCCGCCGCCGACGACGGCGGCCTTGGAAACGAACATTTGGCTTGAAGCTCCTCAGGTCGGGGGCGGCCGAAGGCTACCGGTGCGCCTTCCGCGCGAGTTTCACGCGCTTCCCAGGGGCGTGTCTGAGCTAACCCCCCCATATACCGCGGCTTAGATCAGACACCCCCTCAGGTTGGCTGGATTTCTGCCGATAACGGTCTTTCATGCTTCGGTGGGGGACGGTCTCGATCTGCGTGTGCGCATGCCTGCTGGTCGGCGTGGCCGGCGCAAGCGCAACGGCACCGCACGCAACGCTGCTGCCCAGCGGGCGCGCTGTGGCGCCGGCCTCGGCGCCACCGGCCGTGAGGGCGATGATCGAAGCGGCGAACCGTATCCGCCATAAGCCATACGTGTGGGGCGGCGGGCACCGCGGCTGGCACTCGCGGGGCTACGACTGCTCGGGCTCAGTCAGCTACGTGATGCACGCCGCCGGCCTGCTCGAGTCCCCCCTCGACTCCGGCGGGTTCATGCGCTGGGGCGGGGCCGGAGCCGGAAGCTGGGTGCGGATCTACGCCAACCGCGAACACGTCTTCGCCGTGATCGCCGGCCTGCGCTGGGACACGTCCTCGACCGCCGAAGACGACGGGCACGGTCCCGGCTGGAGCGAAGAGTTGCGCCCGGCCGGAGGCTTCCGCCTGCGACACCCGTCGGGCATCCTGCACGCGGCGCCCAACGCATAGCCGACGCCCCGTACAAGCCCCGCGGGCGATCCTTATCCGGCGGTACAAAGGCATCTTCGAGCGATTGCCATTAGGCTCTTTTTCACTCTTCACGGGGAGTAGACCGGTAACCGACCGTGCCCGCCGACCGGGTGCGACGCCAAGCGAGGGACGACCAGAGCGATGACCCGTATCCGCCAGCAGAACGTGACCGCAGCGCAGTGGAGCTCCAACGGTGGGGCACTCGGCGCGATTGACCTGACCCAGCCCGAGAACGACGCCTTCGGCGCCAACGTCTTCTCCGTCGTCGTGCAGCGCGAACGGCTTCCCGGCGACGTCTTCGAGAAGCTCCAAGGCGCGCTGGAGAAGGGTGACGCGATCGACGCCGACACCGCCGACGCGGTCGCGGCCGCGATGAAGGACTGGGCGCTGGAGAAGGGCGCCACCCACTTCACCCACGTCTTCCAGCCGCTGACCGGCTCAACCGCCGAGAAGCACGACTCCTTCTTCGAGCCCAAGGGCGGCGAGGGCAAGGCGCTGGCCGGCTTCTCCGGCAAAGAGCTGATCCAGGGCGAGCCCGACGCGTCCTCCTTCCCCACCGGCGGCGTCCGCGCCACCTTCGAGGCACGCGGCTACACCGCCTGGGACCCGACCAGCCCCGCCTTCGTGCTCGAGAACCCGAACGGCTCGCTGCTCTGCATCCCGACCGCCTTCGCCTCCTGGACCGGCGAGGCACTCGACGCGAAGATCCCGCTGCTGCGCTCGATGGACGCGCTCTCCGGCGCCGCGATCAAGGCGCTGAAGCTGCTCGGCGACGCCGAGAGCACACGCGTCTTCACCACCGTCGGCCCCGAGCAGGAGTACTTCCTGATCGACGAGCAGTACTTCTTCGAGCGCCCCGACCTGATCTCAACCGGTCGCACGCTCTTCGGTGCCAAGCCGCCGAAGGGCCAGGAACTCGACGACCACTACTTCGGCACGATCCCAGAGCGCGTGCTCGCCTTCATGATGGAGTCGGAGCTGGAGGCACGCAAGCTCGGCATTCCGGTCAAGACCCGTCACAACGAGGTCGCTCCGGGCCAGTATGAGATCGCTCCGGTCTTCGAGAACTCCAACGTCGGCTCCGACCACCAGCAGCTGACGATGCGGGTGCTGGAAAACGTCGCCCGCCGTTACGGCCTGGTCTGCCTGCTGCACGAGAAGCCCTTCGCCGGCGTCAACGGCTCGGGCAAGCACAACAACTGGTCGATGGGGACGGACACCGGCTCCAACCTGCTCGAGCCGGGGGACACGCCGGCCGACAACGCCCACTTCCTCTTCTTCTGCGCGGCGGTGATCCAGGCCGTCAACAAGCACCAGGGCCTGCTGCGCGCCTCCGCCGCCGACATCGGCCAGGACCACCGCCTCGGCGCCAACGAGGCACCGCCGGCGATCATCTCGATCTTCCTCGGCGGCGAGCTGATCAAGGTCTTCGAGGCGATCGCCAGCGGCGAAGGAGACCCGCACACGCCGGCCTCCTTCCTCGATCTGGGGGCGACGGTGCTGCCGCCGTTGCCGATGCACGGCGGCGACCGCAACCGGACCTCCCCCTTCGCCTTCACCGGCAACAAGTTTGAGTTCCGGGCGCTTGGATCGAGCATGTCGCTCGCCTTCCCGAACACGGTGCTGAACACGATCGTCGCCGAGGCGATCGATGAGCTGGCCGACAAGCTGGAGGCGAAGACAGGCGGCGGCATGGACGCCGCCGAGGCCGTGATCGAGGTGGTCAAGGAGACCTACACCGCCAACAAGCGGATCTGCTTCGACGGCGACAACTACTCCGAGGAGTGGCACGCCGAGGCCGAGCAGCGTGGGCTGAAGAACCTGCGCACCACGCCCGACGCGCTGCTCGAGGTGATGGCCGATGACTCGGTCGCCGCCTTCGAGAACTACAAGGTGCTCTCCAAGCGCGAGCTGGAGTCCCGCTTCGAGGTCTGGATCGAGCAGTACGCGCTGCGCGCCAACATCGAGGCCGAGACCACCTTCTCGATCGCCAAGACGATGATCCTGCCGGCCGCCCTGCGCCACCTGGCACTGATCTCCGAGGCGGGGGTCTCCTCCCTCGAGGGAGAGGTCCGCGGC
>JBJMKO010000015.1:0-3435 GCA_045805805.1 Solirubrobacterales bacterium
AACGCCAACGACCTCGACGCCGCCTCGAAGATCATCGCCGGCACCGCCCGCTCGATGGGCGTAGACGTCAACTAAGACGATGGCCCACGGCAAGCGCTACCGCAAACAGCTCGGCAAGGTGCAGCGCGACCACGCTTACCCCGCGGCCGAGGCGATCTCACTGATCAAGGAGACCGCCAGCGCCGGCTTCGACGAGACGGTCGAGCTGCACGTGCTGCTCGGGGTCAACGTCCGCCACGCCGAGGAGCAGCTGCGCGGCACCCTGGCGTTGCCCCACGGCCTCGGCAAGGACGTCACAATCGCCGTCTTCGCTCAGGGCCAGCAGGCCCGCGACGCCGAGGCGGCCGGCGCCGACTTCGTCGGCGGCGACGACCTGGCGAAGAAAGTCGAGGAGGAGGGCTGGACCGACTTCGACGTGGCGATCGCGACGCCGCAGATGATGGGAACGGTCGGCAAGCTCGGCCGCGTCCTCGGCCCCCAGGGCAAGATGCCCAACCCCAAGGTCGGCACCGTCACCGATGACATCGAGAAGGCGGTGACCGAGTCCAAGGCCGGCAAGGTCGAGTACCGCACCGACCGACAGGCGATCATCCACATGGCGATCGGCAAGGCGAGCCTCGAGCCCAACCAGCTGCTCGACAACTTCACGACCGTGATGGAGGAGATCGTCCGCGCCAAGCCCTCCGCGGCGAAGGGGCGCTACATCGTCTCCTGCACGCTGACGACGACGATGGGTCCGGGGATCCGGGTCGACGCCTCCAAGATCGGCAAGCGCGACGAAGACGCGGCACCCGAGCCCGCACCGGAGCCCGCGACCGCCTAAACTCCCCCGCCGCGCAACCCGAGACCACTGGCAGCCGCCGACGGGACGAAATCCTCGCCATACGCGCGGTTTTCGGCCCATCGACAGTAGAAGCCCGGTGCAGGTGACGAGATGAACCGAGACGAGAAGCTAGCCACAATCGAGGAGATCGCCGCCCAAATCGAGGCGTCGGAGGCGATCTTCGCAGTCGATTACCGGGGAATCAGCGTTCCCCAGGCGGCCGAACTGCGCTCGCAGCTGCGCGAGGCCGACGCCGGCTTCCGCATCGTCAAGAACCGGCTGACCAAAATCGCCGCCGAGAAAGTGGGCGAGGAGCGCCTCGCCGAGCTGCTGCAGGGCCCGACGGCGCTGGCCTTCGTCCGTGGCGACACCGCCCAGGCCGCGAAGGCGATCTCGAACTTCAACAAAGAGCATGACGTCGTCGCCTTCAAGGGCGGCTTCATGGACAGCCTCAGCCTCGACGAGGAACGCTTCAAGGCGATCGCCAAGCTCCCCGCCCGCGAAGTGCTGATCGGCCAGTTCGCCGGGGTCGTCGCCAGCCCGTTGACCGGCCTGGTCCGCGGCCTGGGTTCCATGATTCAGGGCTTGGCGCTGCAGCTAGGCCAAATAGCGGAGCAAGGCCTCGTCTCCGGGGAGGCCCTGGCCGAGGCTAAGGAAGCTCCCAAGGACGAGCCCGAAGCTGATGACGACGCCCCTGCAGCGACAGGACCCGCGGACGAGGACGCCCCCGATCAACCCGATCAAGAGACTTCTAATGAGGAAGAGGAGGAGTAACCAGTGGCAACCAAGATTTCAACCGAGGACTGGATCGAGGAGCTGAAGAGCATCTCGGTTCTCGAGCTCTCCGAGCGGATCAAAGCGCTCGAGGAGGAGTTCGGTGTCTCAGCGACGGCTGTCGCCGCCGCGGCTCCCGCCGCCACGGGCGCTCCCGCCGGCGACGGTGGTGGCGAAGAAGAGTCCTCCACGGTCGACGTCGTGCTGACCGAGGTCGGCGGCCAGAAGGTGCCCGTGATCAAGGTTGTGCGCGCTGCCACCGGGCTTGGCCTGAAAGAGGCCAAGGCGATGGTGGACGAGGCGCCGAAGGCGATCAAGGAGGGTGTCGAGCGCGAGGAGGCCGACAAGCTCAAGGCCGAGCTCGAGGAGGCCGGCGCCACCGTCGAGCTCAAGTAAAGCCCGCGTGGACCGCGCTTGGACCCAGGCAGGGAGCCAAGTTTGCGGTCGGGTGCGGCCGTGTGTTATTTTTCGCGGTCGCGCCCAGTTTGTGTCCCCTGCCCAATATCTGCGCTGTACCTAACGTCCCTCTGACCGCCTGAGGAGTCGCCAACTTTGGCACGTTCTAACGCTGCCCCCGTAACCCGCAGGAGTTTTTCCCGACTACAGAACCCCCTCGAAGTCCCCCATCTGATCGATATCCAACGTCGCTCTTTCGAAGAGCTGACGGATCCGAAGAAGGGCGGGCTGCGAGAGACGATTGACGACATATCCCCGATTGAGGACTACACGGGGAATCTCGCCATCGTCTTTGGTGAGTTCAAATTCGAGGATCCGCCACACACGATCGAGGAGTGCCGCGAGAAGGACATGACCTACTCGCGGCCGCTCTCTGCCACGGTCGCGTTCCAAAACAAAGAGACCGGTGAGATCCGCGAGCAGGCCGTCTTCATGGGCGACTTCCCATGGATGACCGACCGCGGAACCTTCGTCATCAACGGCACCGAGCGCGTCGTCGTCACCCAGCTCGTGCGCTCGCCCGGGGCCTACGTGATGGCGCCAAAGGACGCCGAAAAGCAGGTCTTCATCGCCAACCTGATGCCGGCCCGGGGCTCCTGGCTGGAGCTCGAGATCGACAAAAAAGGCAAGGTCTTCGTCCGCATCGACCGCAAGCGCAAGCTGCCGGTGACGGTGCTGCTGCGCGCGATGGGCTACGTCGAGGATCGGAAGCTCCTCGACATGTTCGACAACTCGATCTACATGCGCCACACGCTCGAGGCCGACACCGAGGCGACACAGACCGAGGAGGGCGCCCTGATCGAGCTGTTCAAGAAGCAGCGTCCGGGCGAGCCGCCTTCAGTCGACGCCGCCCGCAACCTGCTCGAGCAGCTCTTCTTCGACCCCAAGCGCTACGACCTCACTCGGGTCGGCCGCTACAAGCTGAATGCGAGACTCGACCTCGACATCGACCTCGACACCAGGGTCCTCACTCACGACGACATCATCGCTCTGGTCAAGGAGCTGATCAGCCTTCCCAAGCTGCTCGGCATCCCCGAGGAGATCGATGAGGAGAACCCGATCAAGGACTACGCGGCCGAGGCGATCACCTACCCGCGCGAGCCGGTCAGTGAACACCTCGACGAGTACGAGCACTTCGGCAATCGGCGCCTGCGCACGGTTGGCGAGCTGATCCAGGAGGCCTTCCGTATCGGTCTCTACCGGATGGAGCGCGTCGTCCGCGAGCGTCTGACGACCGAAGACTCGGATGCGATCACCCCGCAGACGATCATCAACATCCGCCCCGTGGTGGCGGCGATGAAGGAGTTCTTCGGCTCCTCGCAGCTCTCGCAGTTCATGGACCAGACCAACTCCCTGGCGGGTCTGACCCATCGCCGGCGCCT
>JBJMKO010000016.1:0-1643 GCA_045805805.1 Solirubrobacterales bacterium
CAGCGCCAGATCCAGTTGCGGCCCTTCTCGCCGGCGCCGCGCCGCAGGCCGATCGGTTGGGGGTCGTGGACGATCACCGTGTCCCACTCGCCCTGCAGGCCCTCGGCGTTGATCGCGTTGATCTCATCGAAGATCTCCCACTGCTCCTCGCTCAGCGTCTCCTCCGCGCCCTGCAGCGAGTTGTGAAGCAGCTTGGTCGCGTTGAAGAACTCCTCCTTGCCGAAGATCACGTGCCAGTGCGCGTCGAGGCCGATGTCGCGCATCAGCGGCACGATCGTGTAGAGGATCTCGGAGACGCCGCCACCGAAAGCGGTGGCGCTGACGTGCAGGACCCGGTGGCCTTTCATCGGCTCGGCCAGCTCGCGGATGCGTTCGATCGTCTCCTTGCCGGCGATGTGGGTGTAGTCGGCGAGGGACTTGTGGCCGAGGGAGACTTCCTGAAGCATCGGAGAGTTCTACAGGCCGGAGCGGTCGGGCGTCGCTCAGCCGCCGGGGCGCTTACCCAGTGTGACTCCGACTTCAACTTCTTTGTCATCGCGAAGGACATCAAGCGTGACCTTTTCGCCGGGCTTGTAGTCAGAGATGAAGTCGGCGAGGTCGTTGGGCCCGATCACTTTGCGTCCTTCGACGGCGAGGATCACGTCGCCGTCGGTCTCGTAGACGGCAGCCTGGAAGCGCAGCTTGCCGTCGCCTTCCTGCAGGCCGGCTTCATCGGCAGGGCTGCCGGAAACAACTTCGGAGATCAGGCCGCCGTGGTCGGTATTAAGGCCCAACTTCTTGGCCAACTGAGGGTAGAGCGGTTGGGTGGAGACGCCGATGTAAGCGTACTCGGCTTTGCCGTTGCGTTCGAGCTGGGCGAGCGAGCGCTTGATCGCGGAGATCGGCACGGCGAAGCCAACGCCGGAATTAGAGCCGGAGCTGGTCTCGATCTGCTCGTTGATGCCGAGCACGCGGGCGCCGGCATCGAGCAGGGGGCCGCCAGAGTTGCCGGGGTTGATCGAGGCGTCGGTCTGGATCGCCCCCTCGATCTGGAACTTGGTCAGCGATTCGACCGAGCGGTCGGTCGCCGAGACGACCCCGACCGAGAGCGATTGCTGCTCGCCGAAGGGGCTGCCGATCGCGGCTACCGGTTGGCCGACTACGAGTTTGCGGTCATCGCCCAGCTTCAGCGGGTGCAGCTCGAAGCCGTCGGGTTTCACATCCAGCAGCGCCACATCGGCGAATGGGTCGAAGCCGATTATGTGGGCGAGAACGATGTTGCGATCGGGGAACTCGATGAACACTTCTTTGGCGGCCTTGCGAACGCCCCCCGATTCGTCGGTGACGACGTGGGCATTGGTGACGATGCGCCCGCTGGTGTCGAGGACGAAGCCCGAGCCCTCGGCGGCACCGCCGCCACCACCGAAGATCGAGCGGATCGTTACCACTCCGGGCGAGGCCTCGCGGTAGACCCGCGCTGCGTTGAAGCCGGACGCGGCGGTCTCGACGATCACCCGGGGCGTTTCCTGTGTGCTGCTGGCGGCGGTCTGCCCGGACGACCCAGTGTCTCCCGAGCCGCCGCAGCCGGCGAGTGCCAGCGCAAGCACCAGCGGTGCGGTGATCCAACGGCGGCTGAGGTTCACGCAGCCGTCCTGGAAGGCAAA
>JBJMKO010000017.1:0-1867 GCA_045805805.1 Solirubrobacterales bacterium
AGCAAGGTGCATGTTCTCGACGAACTCGGCGAAGCGGTCCGGCGCCAGGGCCGACTGGTGGTCCGGATCGGCGAGGACGTGAGCTGCGGTGATGTGCTTCTCCACGTAAGTGGCTCCGAGGGCGAGGGCGAGGGCGGGCAGCCAGATAGCTGCGGCCTCCTCAGCGCCGGTGTGATCGGCGAAACCCAGGGCAACCTCGGGGAATGCCTCGCGCATCGCCAGCAGGCGGCGCAGCCGGTTATCGCCGACCGCGGTGGGGTAGGCCTGAAAGCCGAGCACAACCGTGATCCGCTTGCCGGGCAGCAGCGCGATCGCGTCGCCGACCTCCTGCAAGCTCGTGCCGCCTGCCGAGAGCAGGACCTCGGCGACCGAGGAGGCGCCGATTTCGGTGAGCAGGGCGGCGTTCAGCATGTCGCTGCCGTGGACCTTGACCGCGGCGGCACCGACGTCCTCGGCGATCTCCAGGCCCCGACGGCCGAAGACGTCGAGCAGCAGCTCGATCTCCAGCTCAGCGGCCAGATCGGCGACCGCGCGCCAGCGATCGGGGGGCAATTCCAGCTCGCGGACGAAGCCCGAAGAGGGGTGGTTGGCCGTCAGCAGCTCGCCATCGTGCAGGACCTGGAACTTGATTGCCGTCGCGCCGGCACGCGCCGCGAACTCGACCAGGGCCAGCTCCTTGTCCCACTTGGCCGCGTAGCCCTCGGCCGCCTCGGCGACGATCCGCAGCCCGCCGGCCGGGGTGGACGCTTTTTCGGCCGCAGTCATGCAGTCGCCCTCGTTCCGTCGCCGATCGCGCTCTCCAACTCTTCGACGAAAGCAACCGCCCTCAGGCCTTCCTCCAGGCTGCAGACGGCTGCCGCTTCAGGGCCGCCGAGCATCGACAGATGAAGGTCGGCGTAGGTGCGGGGCCAGTCGATCGGGAACTGCTCCTCGCCGCCCGCGGACCTGCAGGCGCCGCTCAACAAGTCAACTTCGAAGGTGTCGAGCTCCGTCGTCACTCGCACCCTGCGCTCGGGCAGGCGGTCGAGGTAGCTGAGTCGCAGCGTTGCGACCGGCGCCCGCTCCAGCTCGAGCAGCGCCGAGACGGCGGTCTCGGCATCGATCCCCAGGCCGCCGAGGTTGCCGCCGCGCGCCGCCACCTCCCGTGGTGCCCCGAAGAGACGCAGCATCAGGTCGATCTCGTGCGAGAGGTCGCGCACCACACCGCCGCCGCGGGCCGCAGAGGCTGACTCGGTCTCCCGATGATCACGTCCTGGCCGCCAATCCGGCAGGAAGCTCTGCGCCGCCACATCGACGAGGAGGACCCCCTGCCCGTCCAGCCGCTCTTCCAGCCATCGGATCACCGGCGAGAAGCGCATGTTGTAGCCCACGCCGACCCGCTCGAAAGCTGCCTCGGCGGGGAATTCGCCAGCTCTCGCGGTGACCGGCTTCTCGACTAGTAGAGCGCCCCCAAAGCCGGCCTCTGAGAGCGCCAACGCGTCGGCACCGTGATCGCTGGTCGCAGAGCTGATCACGCAGTAGTCGAACTCTCCCTGCGCCAAGGCGGCCTCGATCGAGGCGTGCGACATCCCAATGTCACTCTGTCGCCGCGTCACAACCTCCACCGTGGCGCCGAGATCGGTGAGCACGTTGGCGTGGGTGCGGCCGATCGAACCAAAGCCGATCACCAGCGCACGGACACCTCCAAGCGGGGCACTCATTGAGCCGCAACACTAATAGCCGTGCTTATCTCGTGGACACCGAGGTCCAATACGATCGAGATCGTCCCGTGACGCGCCCGCGCATCCTCGTCGTCGCCACCATCGGCAGAGCAGATCTGCTGGCGATGTTCGAGCAGGTCGCCGATCGCGCCGACCTCACCTTCCTC
>JBJMKO010000018.1:0-23040 GCA_045805805.1 Solirubrobacterales bacterium
CACCACTCGGTCCTTCGATTAGGTTGAGTTGGCGACAGGTGAAGCGCGTGCTCTTGTTTAGGAGTAGGGCGCCGGGCAGCAGTCCGGCCTCGCAGAGGACCTGGAAGCCGTTGCAGATGCCAAGGACAGGGCCGCCCGCGGCGGCGAACTCGGCGACGGCCTCCATCGCCGGGGAGAAGCGCGCGATCGCGCCGGCGCGCAGGTAGTCGCCGTAGGAGAAGCCGCCGGGGACGACGACGGCGTCGATCCCCGCCAGGTCGCGCTCCTCGTGCCAGACCAGGCGTGCCTCTCCGAGCAGCGAGCAGGCGTGCAGGGCGTCCCGCTCGTCGCAGGAGCCGGGGAACTGGAGCACTCCCCAGCGCATCAGGCGGCGCCGTCGAGGCGCTCGATCTCGTAATCCTCGATCAGCGGGTTGGCGAGCAGCTTCTCGCAGAGCTCCGCCAGCCGCTCGGGGTCCTCGGCTTCCAGCTCGACCATCCGCCCGACCCGGACGTGCTCGATCCCGTCGAAGCCGAGCGCCGGCAGCGCTCGCTCGACCGCCTTGCCCTGGGGGTCGAGGATCCCCTCCTTGGGCCGGATCAGCACCCGGGCGCGGGGCACTAGAAGGGGCGCTCCGTGATCCGCTCGTAGGCCTCGACGTACTTGGCCCGCGTCTGCTCGACCACGTCGGCCGGCAACTCTGGTGCCGGCGGCGTGTGGTCCCAGCCCGCCTCGTCGGCCCAGTCGCGGACGAACTGCTTGTCGAAGGAGGGCTGCGTCTTGCCCGGCTCGTAGCGATCGGCCGGCCAGAAGCGCGAGGAGTCCGGGGTCAGCACCTCGTCGGCGAGGACGATCTCGGCGCCCGCGTGGCGGCCCAGCTCGAACTTGGTGTCGGCGAGGACGATCCCGCGTTCCGCCGCGTGTTCGGCACCGCGCGCGTAGACCTCGATCGAGATCCGCCGCAGCTCTTCCATCAGCGCCCGGTCGCCGACGATCTCGGCGGCCCGGTCGAAGTCGACGTTCTCGTCGTGGTCGCCGATCTCGGCCTTGGTCGCCGGGGTGAAGATCGGCTCCGGCAGCTTGTCGGACTCGAGCATCCCGGCCGGCAGCTCGATCCCGCAGACCGAGCCGTCGCGCTTGTATTCCTTCCAGCCGGACCCCGAGAGGTAGCCGCGCACGACGCACTCAACCGGATACATCTCCAGTCGCCGCACCCGCATCGCCCGTTCCGCCACCTCTTCGGGCACGTCGGCGGAGACGAAGTGGTTGGGGACGATGTCGGCGGTCAGCTCGAACCAGAATTCCGAGATCCGGTTCAGCACCTTGCCCTTGTCGGGGATCGGCGTCGGCATCACCACGTCGTAGATCGAGATCCGGTCGGAGGCAACCATCAGCAGGTCGTCCTCCCACTCATAGATCTCACGGACCTTCCCGGAAGAATGAAGCTTCAAATCCTGGACCGGCGACATCGGGTCGATGCTAGCTACCCCGAGGGTCGGAGTCGTTCCTCACGCGGGTGGCGTGGGGGTTGGGGGGTCGAGGACGGACGCTGTGCGTCCGCCCGCAGCGCCCCCCTTCCCCCGCGACAGGACCCGCGTGCCAAAACCGTCTGCGATCCTTAGCGGCCATGCTTCCTCCGGAACCATCGAGTCCGCCGCTCGTTCAGACGCTGCGTTGGGCCTTCCGCCCACTTCCTTTCATGCAGGAGTGCCGGGAACGCATCGGCGACAACTTCGCCGTCAAATTCCTCGGCTTCGAGCGGCCGATGGTGATGATCTCCGACCCCGCCGCGATCAAGGCTCTCTATATGGAGCGCTCCCATGGCCTGCCGCCCGGCCGCGAGGTCTTCCTCGAGCCGGTGCTCGGCTCGCGCTCGCTGCTACTGCTCGAAGGCGCCGACCACCTCGCCCACCGCAAGCTGATGCTGCCTGCCTTCCACGGCGAGCGGATGCGTTCCTACGAGCCGATCGTCGAGGAGATCGTCGACCGCGAGATCGACTCCTGGCCGCTGAGAGAGGAGTTCCCGATTCACCCGCGCATGCAGGCGATCACCCTCGACGTGATCCTGCGCGTCGTCTTCGGCGTCGCCGAGGGGCCGCGACTGCAGCGCCTGCGAGAGCTCCTCACCGGGGTGCTCGAGGAGACGGCCTCCCCGTTCACCCAGCTGATCGCCCTGGCGACGAGGCGCTTCACCGGCCGGGGTCCGTGGGACAAATTCGACGGTCGGCTGAAAGCGGTCGACGAGCTGCTCTACGCCGAGATCTCCGAACGCCGCGCCGAGGAAAGCTTCGAGAATCGCGACGACATCCTCTCCGTGCTGATGTCGGCCCGCTTCGAGGATGGCGAGGGACTCGCCGACGTCGACCTGCGCGACCAGCTCCTCACCCTGCTGCTCGCCGGGCACGAGACGACGGCGACGGCGCTGGCCTGGACCTTCGACCTGCTGCTCCGCCACCCCGAGCCGCTGCAGCGCCTGCGCGACTCGCTCGAGGCCGGCGAGGACGACTACATGCGAGCGACGATCACCGAGTCGCTGCGCCTGCGGCCCGTGGTTCCGCTGGCCGGCCGCCGCCTCAACGCCGAGCTCAGCGTCGACGGCCTGACGTTGCCGGCAGGCACCGACGTGACCCCGGCGATCTGGCTCACCCACACCCGTGGCGACGTCTACCCCGAGCCCTTCGCCTTCCGCCCCGAGCGTTTCCTCGGCGAGGCCCCGGACACCTACGCCTGGGTTCCCTTCGGCGGCGGCGTCCGTCGCTGCATCGGCGCGGCCTTTTCCGAGTTCGAGATGCGGATCGTCCTGCGCGAGGTGCTGACCCGCTGCGAGCTGCACAAGGCAGACCCGGCACCGGAGAAGATCGGTCGCCGCAGCATCACCCTCTCGCCGAAAGGCGGCACACCCGTCGTCGTCACCGCCCGCCATCCGGCGCGCGAGCGCGATCTGGTCCCGGCCTAGCTCCGGTCCCTGGCTGCCGCGGCCTTGGCGACGGGGTGCTCCCGCGCCCAGCGGGCGATCGTGCTCGAGCCGGAGATCACCTCGCCGTCGTCGAGGATCAGGATCGGCACCTCGTTGGTGCCGCTCAGCTCCCTTACTTCGGCCCGCTCCTCGTCGCGGTTGCCCCAGGTCCAGGGCATCAACCGGTAGCCGCCGACGGTCCTCAGCTCGTACTCGTACCCCACGGCGACGAGGGCCTTCCCGGCCTTAGCGCACGGATGCGCAAACGCCGGCCCATGAGTCTTCTGCCCGCAGGTGTAGAGAACCATCGATGAGACCCTAGCCGAGGGCGACGCAGCGACGTAATGCTACATTTGTCGCACTATCGTAGAAGTCGCGACACGAGAGCTTCGGAACAAAACCGCCGACCTGCTGCGAAGGGTCGAGAGGGGGGAGAGCATGGTGATTACCGTGCGGGGGAAGCGGGTGGCTACCCTGGCGCCGTATCGGGACGATGCGCCTCGATGGATGCCGCGCGAGGAACTGGTCGAGCTCCTGAAGACGCATTCGGCCGATCCTGGCCTGCTCGACGACCTCCAGCGCATTGCCGGCGAAACGACCGACGAAGACAGATTGAACCGGTTGTGGTGAGAGACCGGGAAGATTCTCGAGGCCTCCTTGACACCTCGGTTCTCGTCGCCATCGAGAACGGCAGATCGCTGCGCACAGAGGCGATGCCCAAGACGACAGCGATCTCAGTGGTGACCAAGGCGGAGCTCCGCGTGGGCATCTTCGCCGCGGAGGACATCGAGATACGCGACCGCCGGCTGACGACCTTCGAATTGGCGAACCGCATCGTCGCGCTTCCCGTCGACGAGGCCGTGTCGCGAGCGTGGGCGCGGATGCGCGCTTACGTCGGCGCTTCAGGCCAGAAGGTCGGGATCAACGACATGTGGATCGCGGCCACGGCGGCGGCGCACGAGATCCCAGTCCTCACCCAGGACGGCGATTTCGACGCGCTCAACGGCGTCGCCGGCCTGACCGTGATCCCGGTCTAGTCCCGCAGGGCTTCGAGGCGTTCGAAGATCTCGGGGATGTGGGTGAGGTAGGCGCCGTAGTCGAAGACGGTGTCGAGGTCCAGATCGGGAGTCGCCTCGGCCAGCAGGTCCCGGAACGGGGTTGCGGTGTCCCATGCCTTCTGCGCGTTCTCCTGCACCACCCGGTAGGCCTCGTCGCGGGTCATGCCGGACTCGACCAGTGCCGTCAGGGCGCGCTGGCTGAAGAGGGCGCCGTGGGTGAGGTTGAGGTTCTCGCGCATGCGGTCGGTTCGGATGGTCATGCCGGAGGTGACCTTGGTCGCCAGGTCCTGCATGTAGTCCAGCCCGATCGTCGCGTCGGGGAGGATCACGCGCTCGGCACCGGAGTGGGAGATGTCACGCTCGTGCCAGAGGGCGACGTTCTCCAAGCCGGCCTGGGCATAGCCGCGCAGGACGCGGGCGAGGCCGGTGATCCGCTCGGTGCGGATCGGGTTGCGCTTGTGCGGCATCGCCGAGGAGCCCTTCTGCCTGCCGGAGGCGAAGGGCTCCTCGACCTCGCGCACCTCCGTGCGCTGCAGGTTTCGGACCTCGGTAGCGAAGCGCTCCAGGCCGGCGCCGGCGCCGGCGACTTGGGAGAGGAGGACGGCGTGGCGGTCGCGCGGGATCACCTGGGTGGCCACCTCCTCGCGTCCAAGTCCCAACCGCTCCATCACCCGCGCCTCGACCGCCGGCGGTACCGAGGCGTAGGTGCCGACGGCGCCGGAGAGCTTGCCGTAGGCGAGTTGCGCGAAGGCACCGCGCAGGCGCTCCAGGTTGCGATCGGCCTCGAAGGCGAAGCCGGCGAGACGCAACCCAAATGTCGTCGGCTCCGCATGCACCCCGTGGGTGCGGCCGACGCAGAGCGTGTCGCGGTGCTCCAGCGCCCGCTCGATCAGCGCGTCGCGGTAGGCGCGGGCGCTCGCCAGCACCACCTCGCCCGCCTCGCGCAGCTGCAGCGCCAGCGCGGTGTCGAGCACGTCGGAGGAAGTCAGCCCGTAGTGGATCCAGCGCCCGTGCTCGCCAACCGAGGCGGCAACGACGTCGACGAAAGCGGCGACGTCGTGATCGGTCACCTTCTCCCGCTCGTCGACCGCCTCGACGGTAAAAGCGGCCTTAGCTCGACAGGCTTCAGCAGCTTCCACAGGAACGACGCCCGCTTCGGCCCAGGCCTCCGTAGCAGCCAGCTCAACCTCGAGCCAGCACTCCAGCTTCCGCTGCGGCGACCAAACCGCGCCGATCTGGGGGCGGGTGTACCTGGGGATCACGCGTTGATTATCCGCGCCGCGAGGATGCCCGCATTCTTGGCCCCGTCGATCGCGACGCAGGCAACCGGGATCCCCGGCGGCATCTGCACCGCCGAGAGCAGCGCGTCGAGGCCCCCCAGGCTCTTGCCGAGGATCGGCACGCCGATCACGGGCAGGTCGGTGTGGGCGGCGGCGACGCCGGGCAGCGCCGCCGACATCCCGGCCCCGGCGATGATCGCCTTCAGCCCCCGCATGCGCGCGTTGGTGCAGTACTCGCGGACCAGCTCCGGGTCGCGGTGGGCGCTCATCACCCGCACCTCGTAGCGGATGCCGGCATCGTGCAGAGCCGCACCGGCCGGCTGCATCTTCGGCTTGTCGTTCTTCGAGCCCATGATGATCCCGACCAGGGGCTCATCGACGGCGATCTCCTCGAACGCCTCCTCGACCGCCGGCATCGTGGTCGCTTCGGTGGGCTGGGGCTCATCTGAGATCTCGCTCATCTCATCCTCTCTGGGTGGACTGGCTAGCTGGCGACGCGGTCTACCGCTCGGGCGGCGATGTCAGAGCGCATCTGCATCCCGTCGAACTCGATCCGCCTGGCGGCATCGTACGCGCGATCGCGGGCGTCGGCCGGGGTCGGGCCGAGCGCGGTGACGTTGAGCACGCGCCCGCCGGCGGTGACGATCTCGCTGTCGCGCTCGGCGGTGCCCGCGTGGGTGATCTCGGCAAGCTCGGCGGCGGCGTCGAGGCCCCGGATCGCGTCACCCTTTGATGAGGACTCCGGGTATCCGGCGGAGGCGAGCACCAGCGTCACCGCCCAGTCCTCGGCGAACTCCGCCTCGACCCCGGCCAGGCCACCCGGCTCGCGCGCCGCGAGGCAGAGGTCGACCAGGTCGGAGCGCAGCCGCGGCAGGACCGCTTGCGTCTCGGGGTCGCCGAAGCGCGTGTTGAACTCGAGCACCTTGGGACCTTCCGGTCCGATCATCAACCCGGCATAGAGGACGCCGTGGAAGGGACGCCCACGCCGCGCCATCGCCGCGACGACCGGCCGGTGGACGGCGTCGACGATCTCCTCCACCTCGGCCGCGCCGAAACCCGGGACAGGGGAGTAGCTGCCCATGCCGCCGGTGTTGGGCCCCTCGTCGCCGTCGAAGATCCGCTTGTAGTCCTGAGCCGGGGCGAGCGGCACGACGTTCTCGCCGTCGCAGAGGGCCAGCAGCGAGAGCTCCTCGCCCTCGAGGAACTCCTCCAGCACGACGGGCATATCGGCGCCGAAGCGCTGCTCGGTGAAGAAGACGTCGATCGCCTCGCGCGCCTCGGCCGCGCTCGCGCAGACGATCACTCCCTTGCCCGCCGCCAGCCCGTCGGCCTTCAGCACCGCCGGGTAGGAGGCGGAGGCGATCTGGGCGAGCGCCTCTTCGCGGCTGCGCAGCAGCACGTGGGAGGCGGTCGGAACCCCGGCCTCCCTCATCAGCTCCTTGGCGAACGCCTTCGAGCCCTCCAGCTCGGCCGCCACGGCGCTCGGCCCGAAGGCGGGCACCCCGGCATCCTCCAGCGCGTCGACGACCCCTGCCACCAGCGCCGCCTCGGGGCCGACCACGACGAGGTCGACACCGCGCTCGTTTGCCACAGCGACGATCGTCTCGACGTCGTCCGCCGCCACCGCCGGAAGACACTCCGCGTCGGCGGCGATCCCGGCGTTGCCGGGCGCGCAGAGGATCTCCGGCGCGTGGGCGGAGCGCGCCAGCGCCCGCGCGATCGCGTGCTCGCGGCCTCCCCCGCCGACTACAAGGACCTTCAAGCGAACGCGCCTCTAGAGCGAGCCAGCCAGCTCGTCGGCCGGCATCGCCGCGAGAGTCTGGCTGGTCATCGTCCCGCGCGAGCCGAGCTCGACCGAGACCTTGGCCATCGTCTGCTCGTCGGGCGCCTCGACGATCGTGACGAAGTCGTACTGCCCGAGCGTCGCATACTGAGCAACCACCTTCGCCCCAATCTGCTCGACCTCTTTGTTCACCTCGGCAACCCGCCCCGGATTGTTCTTCAACGTCCGAACACCCTCAGAAGTCAGGTTCGTAAGCATCACATAAGTAGGCATCGCAATCTCCTATCTGGACGGGGGAGGTGACCCTACGTTACGCGACCCGGGAGCGATTCGAAAGAGGGGTCGGGGGCGGGTATCTGGCAACTTGTGAGCCCCGAAGGGGCGGGTTGGCAGATACCCGCCCCCGACCCCGACCCCTCAGGGCAACCCTCAGTTAACGGCCGACGTCGCCGAGGTCTTGCCGCTGACGGTCAGCGTTCCGCGCTCGTCCGAGCCGCCGGGGCAGTAGAGCGTGTATTCGCCGGCGTCCAATGTCAGCGAGAAGCTGCCGCTGAGCCCGTCGGAGAGGTTCTCCTTCTCAGCCAGGATCGTTTCGCCTTCCAGCACCTCGAACTCGGTGACCTTCGTCGTCCCCGCGTTTTCCACCTCGAAGACGATCGGCCCAGCCGGCGCCTTGGCCGTGTTCGGCACGCAACCCGCGTCGGTCAGCTCGAAGGACATCCGCTTCGCGCCGGCTGGGACGTCTTCGCTTGCGCCGCAGGCGCTGAGGAGGGCGGCAGCGGTGGCGAGGATCGCGGTGCTGAGAACCGCACGGACGGGGATGCGCTTCATCTGGGACGAGCTCCTTGCTGGATCCTTGGACAGGTTAGGGCGCCCGCGTTTCTATTAGGCAGCCCTAATTAGGTGGGCCTAACCTAGCAGGAGCGGCTCCCTATGAGCTCAGCCGTCGTAGCCGGCGTGAAGGTGATCGCAGTGGTCCGAGCGGGCGAAGGCCGCCCCCGGGCCGTCGAGGTCGAAGCAGTAGATCAGCTCGGTCGGGTGGGCGGGAGCGGGCAGGAAGGCGAGCGTGCGACCAAGTTCGGCACACGGGCCGTTGAAGGCGGTGTCCGTGCAGGAGACCCCGTCAACCGCGGCGATGTCCATCGCCCGTCCGAAGTAGTGGTTGGAGACGTTGCCTTCGGTCGTGTACTGGGAGTGGTCGGAGCGCAGGGCGGAGATCGTCAGCTGGTGGTCCTGGGTGATCGCCCCGATCAGGCCGACGATGCGGGGGTCGATCGCGCCGCTGGTCAGGTCGGAAAGCTCGAGGTCGTTGGAGAGGGTGAGGTTTTGCCAGTCGATCGGCGCGATCACCGCCTCGGGCAGGGTCAGCGACCATTCCACCGGCGTCGCCGTGCACTTGCCTTCCAGCCCATTGGCTTCGTCGAGGACGGCCTGGACGTACCAGGCAGCCTGGTTGTGGCTGAAGATGCCGGCGCGCAGGCTACCCCGCGACCAGACCAGCCGGGCCAGGGTGGCGGCCGAGTCGGCCGGGCTGGCGTGGCGGATGCGCCCGTCTTCGTTGCCGTCGACGGCGTAGCGTTCCCACTCGGTCGGGTCGAGGCCGAGCGGGCCGGACGCGCGCAGCTGCTGCTTGCTCATCCCGGTGCCGAAGTTCGACTCGAGCCGGGCGATCGCGGTGAGCGCCCAGACACCGCGGCGGCCGAGGCCGTAGCGGCTGGCGGCACTCTCGAAGGTGCTCAGGTAGCTCTCCGGGACTTCCCTGCGCCGATCCTTGGCGAGCGTGCAGCTCAGCTCCTGCAGTTGCGGCGTCAGCGAGAAAGCGCCGCCGGCAGAGCCGATCGAGCTGTAGCAGGAGGCGTTGGCGAGGACCTCGGCGACGTACCAATCGGCGTGGTTGTAGGCGTAGATCGCGCTGTAGGTGTCACCCGGCATGCCCGCTGCGCGCAGGTACCTGGCGGCGGCGAAGATCGCGTCTTCGGGGTTGTATGGGTCAGCGACACCGTCGCCGTTGGCATCGACTCCATACATGTCCCAGGTCGAGGAGAGGAACTGCATCCAGCCGATCGCGCCGGCCGAGGAGACGTTGAGGTTGGTGCCGAAAGCCGTCTCGATCTCGTTGATGCCGGCCAGGACAGCGGGGCCCTGGGGCCCGAGCTCGTAGGCGGCCGCGGCTCGCTGGTAGATCGGGATCAGGATCGGCGGCACGCCCGAAGAGGCGCAGCCGGAGCTGGGGATCGAGGGAATGGCGAAGGCTTTGCTGGGGGCCGACGGCGCGGGGGCGCCCCCGTCGGGCTCGGACGAAGGGGTCGGTTCGGTCGGCGGCGGAGCTGCCTTGGCTTTACCGGCCGACGTTCCGCCGGTTGCCCCCGGTGTCGCGGAGGAGGCTGTCGGAGGCGGCGCCGCGAGGGTGGCTCCCTGCTGGATCGGCGCCGGAGCAGCGGTTTCGCTGGCCGGTTCCGTGGGGGCTTCTTCGGCTAGAGCGGATGGGACGCCAACCGAAAGGCCGGCGAGCGCGATGAGGAGGCCGATCCTTTTCATCCCAGAACGTCCGTCACTTGCCAGTCGCCGGACTTCTCATCTTGCTTCACGTCGATCCGCAGCTCGCTGGTGACGCCCACCCGCAGCAGCGAGACGCTGAGCGTGTGGATATCGCCGTGCCGCGGACCGGGCACCACGTTCACGACCTTGGCCTTCGGCACCTTCACGTCCGCGGGCAGCCGCGGCGGTCGCTGCAGTAGCGCGCGCGCCAGCCGGGGGCTTGCCGTCTCTCCGAAGGCGGTGCGCACCCCGGCGTCGGAGCGGCCGGTCTCGTAGAGGACGAAGGCCCCGGCGAACCTCCGGGCGACCTTCATCGCTGCCGGGCCGGCGGGCACCGCCTTTGCGGCCGTCGACGATGAGGCGGAGGCGGTGGAGAAGGTCGCCGCGGTCTCTACAGGCGCGGAACCGGCCGCTTCGCCGGGTTCTTCGCTGGCCGCCGGCGGACCGGGGTTCGCGGGTGAGGTTTCGCCACCACCGTCGGGCGTGAAGTCGGGAGCGGCTCCCTGCAGGTCGGGCGCGGTAGCGGTCGCCTCAGGAGCGGAACGGACCACCGCGACCGCCGGTGCCCGGGTCGCCTTCTCAGAGGTCGTGGTGCCGCCGCCGCTGCTCGACGCCCAGGCGAGGCCGAGCACACCGGCGCCCGCCGCCGCCAGTACCAGCACGGTGGCTCCTGCTCCGCGCAGCGGAACTCCCATGCCCTCGGCACGCTCAGCGAGCGGCCAGGCCAGTCTCCGCTCGAATGCCCAGGCAACTCGCTCGAACGGCCACTTGAGGAACTCGGAAGCGCTTCGCAGCCGCGCGCCGCCGTTCCAGACGAGTCGCTCTCGCACCGCTAGCCCGACGTCGCCCGTGCGCTCAGCCGCGCGGGCGAGCAGCGCGCGGGTACGCGGCGCCCTGTGCCCGGCGTTGATTTGGCGTTGTCGGATCATCTGGTCGAGGGTTCCAAGTCTACGTCGGAATTTCGTCCAGATTCCTGAAATCCGGCGCCTGGATTTCGATTTCCCAACGTGGCTCCCCTGCCATTTCAGCAGCATTGTCGAACATCTTGTTAACCAATTTCTAAATGGCTCGATGCGGCGAGGCTAGGCGGCGCTCGCAACGCCCGCCTTTTCGAAGGCCAGCTCGCCGCCTGCGGCGTCCACCAGCACGGTGTCGCCTTCGCGGAACTTGCCCTCGAGCAGCTTCAGCGCCAGCTTGTCGACGAGCTGTCTTTGGATCACCCGCTTCAGCGGCCTGGCCCCGTAGGTGGGGTCGTAGCCGAGGTTGCCGAGAAGGGCCCGCGCCTCGGCCGTCGACTCGACCTCGATGCCGCGCTCGCGCACGCGGCCGACCAGCTGCTCCACCTGGAGCTCGACGATCCGGCCGATGTCGTCCTTGGAAAGGCGGTGGAAGATCACCGTGTCGTCGATCCGGTTGAGGAACTCTGGCTTGAAGGTGGTCGCCAGCACCTCCTCGATCTGCTCGCGGATCTTCTCGTCGACCGACTCGGAGACGATTCGGTCGCTGCCCACGTTGGAGGTCATGATCAGCACCGTGTTGGTGAAGCTGACCGTGCGGCCCTGCCCATCGGTGAGCCGCCCGTCGTCCATGATCTGCAGCAGCGTGTTGAAGACGTCGGGGTGGGCCTTCTCTATCTCGTCGAGCAGCACCACCGCGTAGGGGCGCCGCCGCACCGCCTCGGTCAGCTGCCCGCCCTCCTCATAGCCGACGTACCCGGGCGGGGCGCCGATCAGCCGCGCCACGGTGTGCTTCTCCATGTACTCGGACATGTCGAGGCGGACGATCGCCTGCTCGGAGTCGAACATCAGCTCGGTCAAGCTCTTGGCCAGCTCGGTCTTGCCGACGCCGGTCGGGCCGAGGAAGAGGAAGCTGCCGATCGGCCGGTTGGGATCGGCGAGCCCGGCGCGCGAGCGGCGCAGCGCGTTGGACACCGCGGCGATCGCCTCGTCCTGGCCGATCACCCGCTCGTGCAACCGTTCCTCCATCTGGATCAGCTTCTCCACCTCGCCCTCCATCAGGCGGGTGACCGGGATCCCCGTCCATTTGGCGACGACCTCGGCGACGTCTTCCTCGGTGACCTCGTCGGCCAGCATCGAAGCCCCCCCGGCGTGCAGCTGGGCAAGCCGCTCCTCCTGCTCGGCGACCGCCTTCTCCAGCTCCGGGATCTCGCCGTAGCGCAGCTTGGCGGCGCGCTCGAGGTCGGCGTTTCGCTCGGCCCGCTCGGCCTCGCGGCCGGCCTCCTCGAGCCGCGCCTTGGCTTCATTGATCGAGTCGATCGCGCCCTTCTCGTTCTGCCAGCGAGCGTTCATCTCGTTGAAGCTCTCGCTCAGCTCGGCGAGATCGGCCTCCAGCGCGTCCAAGCGCGCCTTGGACGCGTCGTCGGTCTCCTTCTTCATCGCCGCGCGCTCGATCTCGAGCTGCTGGATACGTCGCTTGACCTCGTCGATCTCGGTCGGCATCGAGTCGATCTCGATCTTCAGCCGCGAGGCGGCCTCGTCGATCAGGTCGATCGCCTTGTCGGGCAGGAAGCGGTCGGCGATGTAGCGCTCCGAGAGCGTAGCCGCGGCGACGATCGCCGAGTCCGTGATGCGGACTCCATGGTGTTCCTCGTAGCGGCCCTTCAGCCCGCGCAGGATCGCGATCGTGTCGTTGATGTCGGGCTCGCCGACGAGCACAGGCTGGAAGCGCCGCTCCAGCGCCGCATCTTTCTCGACGTGCTTGCGGTACTCGTCGAGCGTGGTTGCGCCGACCGCGCGCAGCTCGCCGCGGGCCAGCATCGGCTTCAACAGGTTGGCGGCGTCGACCGCGCCTTCGGCGGCACCGGCGCCGACGATCGTGTGCAGCTCGTCGAGAAAGAGGACGATCTGGCCCGCGGCGTCCTGGACCTCGGTCAGCACCGCTTTCAGCCGCTCCTCGAACTCGCCGCGGTATTTGGAGCCGGCCAGCAGCGAGCCGATGTCGAGCGCGATCACGCGGCGGCCGCGCAGGCTCTCGGGCACGTCGCCGGCGACGATCCGCTGGGCCAGGCCCTCGACGATCGCCGTCTTGCCGACGCCGGGGTCGCCGATCAGCACCGGGTTGTTCTTGGTGCGCCGAGAGAGGACCTGGATCACGCGGCGGATCTCCTCGTCGCGGCCGATCACCGGATCGAGCTTTTCCGCCTCGGCCTCGGCGGTCAGGTCGCGGCCGAATTTCTCCAGCGCCTGGACGCTGTCCTCGGGGTTGGGGGAGGTGACCTTGTGCGGTCCCCGCACCGCGGCGACCGCCCTCTCCAGCGAGTCGCGGTCGGGAAGGATCTCGGCCAGGCCACTGGCCTTGTCGGTCAACGCCAGCAGCAGGTGCTCGGTCGAGATGTACTCGTCGCCCAGCTTGGCCATCTCCTTCTCGGCCTGGTGTAGAACCTGCGCCAAGGCGGCGGACATCCGCGGTTCCTCGCCGCCCTCGCTCAGCGTCGGCTGTGCCTCGATCGCCGCGTGGGCCTCGGCGCCGACCGTCGCCGGCTCCTCGCCAAGCTTCAGCAGGATCGGCGGAACCAGCCCGTCCTCCTGGACGAGCAGGGAGACGAGCAGGTGCGCCGGCGCGATCTCGGGGTTGTGACGGGCGGTGGCGAGCTGCTGGGCGGCGGCCACCGCTTCCTGCGACTTGACGGTGAACCTATCCGGCTGCATCTACGACCTTCCCTTCCAGTTCCGCGAGCCTGCGCTCCAGGATCAGCACCTTCTCGACCCCGGCCAGGTTCAGGCCTTCGGCGGTCAACCGCTGGATCCGCCGCAGCAGCGCGACGTCGCGCTGGGAGAAGAGGCGGGTGTTCTTGGGGGAGCGCTTGGGATGGATCAGGCCGCGCGCCTCGTACATGCGGAGCGTCTGTGGGTGCATGTGCGCAAGCTCGGCGGCGACCGAGATCATGAAGACGCCGCGATCGGAATCGATCGAGACGTCGATGCGTTCTCGCCGCACGCTCACAGCCCACCACCACCCCTGTTCCGGTGCGCTTTATGCACCTGTGAGGTCCAAAAGGCGCACCGGAAGCTCATCGGCGGCTCGCTTTCGCCAGCAGGTCGGCTCGCGGGTCGGTGCCGTTGAAGGCCTCGGCCAGCTTCGCCGCCGCGGCCTCCTGCTCCTCGGTCAGCTTCTCCGGCATCTCGATCTCGAGCCGGTAGCGGATGTCGCCGCGTCCCTTGCCGCGCGGCTTCGGCGCGCCCTCGCCGCGCAGCCGCTGGATCGAGCCGTGCTTGGTGCCGGCGCCGACCTTGATCTTCTTCGTGCCGTCCAGGGTCGGCACCTCGATCGTCGCCCCGCGCAGCGCCTCGGCGATCGTGATCGGCACCGTCACCTCGAGGTTGCCGCCGTCCAGCCGCTTGAAAACCGGCGACGCCGCTACGCGAGTCACCACGAAGAGCTCGCCGGGAGGACCGCCGCGCCGGCCCGCCTCGCCCTTGCCGGCGAGGCGGATGCGCGCCCCGTTCTTGACCCCGGCGGGGATGTTCGCCTTGTAGCGCTTGGTCTGCTGGGTCAGGCCGCTGCCGCCACAGGTCGTGCAGGGGTCCTCGATGATCTGGCCGGCGCCGCCGCACTGCGGGCAGGGCTGGCTGATCGAGAAGAAGCCCTGGCTCTGCGCGTCGATTCCCCGCCCTTCGCAGCGTGGGCAGGTGACCGGGCTGGTCCCCGGCTTCGCCCCGCTGCCGTGACAGGTCGGACAGCGTTCGGCCTTCGGCACGGTGACGTCGACCTGGGCGCCGTTGACCGCCTGGTCGAAGCTGAGGCTGATCTCGGTTTCGAGATCGCGGCCGCGCGCCTGCTGCGGTTGCGGGCGTCCGCCGCCCCCGCCGCGACTGAAGAGGTTGGAGAAGATGTCACTGACGTCGAAGCTTCCGCCCCCCGGTCCGAACGGTCCGCCGCCGGGTCCGCCGCCGCCGCCGACCCCGCCGAACATCCCGCCCGCGTCGTATTCCCTGCGCTTCTCGGGATCCGAAAGCGTGTCGTAGGCCCCCTGAACTTCCTTGAACTTCTCCTCGGCCTTCGGATCGTCGGGATTGCGGTCAGGGTGGTACTTGCGCGCCAGCTTCCGGTACGCCTTCTTGACCTCCTCCTCGGAGGCACCCTTGGCGACGCCAAGCACCTTGTAGAGATCCTCAGCCACGCCTTACTCGCTCACCACCACACGAGCCGGCCGGATCAACTGATCCCCGAGCTTGTAGCCCTTCTGCAGGACCTCGACGACCACCCCGGACTCCACCCCCTCCGCGGCAACCGTAGAAAGCGCTTCATGAGCAGTCGGGTCGAACCTCACCCCAGCGGGATCGACCGCCTCGACCCCATTCCGACTCAGCGAGTCCCGCAAGCTCCGGAACACGAGTAGCACCCCATGAGAAAGTCCATCCTCGGAGTCTCCCTCCGGATCCAACCCCGCAGCCTGAATAGCCCGCTCCAGATCATCCAGAGCCGACACCACCTCTCGAATTACCTCAGCTTTTCCCCGAGCGGCGGCAGCCTGAACCTCGGCCGCCATCCGCTTCCGGTAGTTCTCGAAATCGGCCTGAGCGCGCTTCGCCAGTTCGAGGTACTCGTCCCGCTCCCGCTGCGTGTCCGCCAACAGGGCATCGATATCGCTCTCAACTCGATCGGCATCGGGACTTTCAGCTTTAGCTTCCGAGCTCTCGGTGTTTCCCGTCTCACCCGCGGGTGGCGTAGGTGATGGGGGGGTCGAGGACGGACCGTGGCCCGCCCGCAGCGCCCCCCCATCACCTACGACAGGACCCGCGGTCGACCGCTCATGGGAATCGCCGTCATGAGGAGCCGTCACTTGTCGTCACCCTCACCCTCATCGACCACCTCGGCATCGACGACCTCCTCCTCATCGGAGGAGCCATCGCCATCCGCTGAAGTCCCGTCGGCCGAAGCCGCCTGCTCGGCCTGTGCCGCTTCATAGATCTTTTGCGACACCGGCTGGAAGGCAGCCGTCAACGCCTCGGTCTTCGAGTTGATCTCCTCGACGCTCTCGGACCCGAGCGCCTCGCGAACGTCGGAGATCGCCGCCTCGATCGCCTCCTTGTCGGAGGCCTCGACCTTCTCGCCCAGCTCCTCGAGTTGTTTCTCAGACTGGTAGGCGGCATTCTCGGCGAGGTTGCGCGCCTCGGCCAGCTCGCGCTGCTTTTTGTCCTCGTCGGCGTGGGCCTCGGCGTCGGAGACCATGCTCTGGATCTCCTCGTCGGAGAGCCCGGAACCGGACTTGATCTCGATTTTCTGCTCTTTGCCGGTGCCCAGGTCTTTGGCGGTGACGTGGATGATCCCGTTGGGGTCGATGTCGAAGGTGACCTCTATCTGGGGCAAGCCGCGCGGCGCCGGCGGGATCCCGGTGAGCTGGAACTTGCCCAGGCTCTTGTTGCCGCTGGCCATCTCGCGCTCGCCCTGCAGGACGTGGATCTCGACCGAGGGCTGGTTGTCGTCGGCGGTCGAGAAGGTCTCCGACTTCTTCGTCGGGATCGTCGTGTTGCGCTCGATCAGCTTCGTCATCACGCCGCCTTTGGTCTCGATGCCGAGCGTCAGCGGGGTGACGTCGAGCAGCAGCACGTCCTTGACGTCGCCGGCCAGGACGCCGGCCTGGATCGCGGCGCCGACGGCGACGACCTCGTCGGGGTTGACCCCCTGGTGGGGCTCCTTGCCGGTCAGCTCCTGCACCCGCTCGCGCACCGCGGGCATCCGGGTCATGCCGCCGACCAGGACGACGTGGTCGACGTCGGTGCCGGCGTCCCCGAGAGCCCGCTTGACCGGACCGACGACGCGCTCCAGCAACTCGTCGGTCAGCTCGTTCAGCTTCGAGCGGCTCAGCCTCATGTCGAGGTGCTTGGGCTGGCCCTCGACCGCGGTGATGAAGGGCAGGTTGATCTGCGTCTCCTGCGCCGAGGAGAGCTCGATCTTCGCCTTCTCGGCGGCCTCGTAGAGGCGCTGCAGCGAGTTCTTGTCGGCGGCCAGGTCGACGCCCTGGTCGCGTTTGAACTCGGCGACCAGCCACTCGACGATCGCCTTGTCCCAGTTGTCGCCGCCGAGGTGGTTATCGCCGGCGGTCGCCTTCACTTCGAAGACGCCGTCGCCGATGTCGAGCACGGAGACGTCGAAGGTGCCGCCGCCGAGATCGAAGACGAGGATCGTGTGGTCCGCCGTCTCCTTGTCGAGCCCGTAGGCGAGCGATGCCGCGGTTGGCTCGTTGATGATCCGCTTGACCTCGAGGCCGGCGATCTTGCCGGCGTCGGTCGTCGCCTGGCGCTGGTCGTCGTTGAAGTAGGCGGGGACCGTGATCACGGCGCTGTCGACGGTCTCGCCCAGCTTCGCTTCGGCGTCGGTCTTCAGCTTCTGCAGGATCATCGCGCTGATCTCGGGCGGGCTGTACTGCTTGCCGCGAGCGTCCACCCGGACGTCGCCGTTGGGGCCGGCCTCGACCTTGTAGGGGACGATCGTCTCCTCCTCTTTGACCTCGGCCTCCTTGCGCCCCATGAAGCGCTTGATCGAGAAGATCGTGTTCTCGGGGTTCATCACCGCCTGGCGCTTGGCCACCGTGCCGACGAGACGGTCGCCGGACTCGGTGAAGGCGACCACAGACGGGGTCGTGCGCCCGCCCTCGGCGTTCTCGAGGACGGTCGGCTCGCCGCCCTCCAGCACGGCGACGCAGGAGTTGGTCGTGCCCAGGTCGATTCCGATCGTCTTACCCACTATCAAGTACCTCCGGTTCTTTTCGTCTGCCTAAGAAATCTAAGCGTCAGTATGGCAGATCGTTTAGTCGTGCAAAACCTTTGCGCGTATGGTGGGTTGGGGACAAGGGAGGCGCCTCTACGTAATCGACCCCGGCAGCGGTAGGTCGCGACGAAGAGGAGAACAACTTGATTCACGCTCACGGCTCGATCCGGCGGATGGCGGTCTTGCTCGCCATGACCGCGGCGACGATCTTCGCCCTGCTTCCCGCCCTGGCCTCGGCCAAGGCGGCGGAGGACCATGGTCACCACCAGGGCCACGAGGCCAACCAGGGCAAGGCCGACAAAGGCATGAACCCTGGCAGAGGCAAGGAAGTCACGGTGATGACCCGCAACCTCTATCTCGGCGCCGACCTGGGCCCGCCGATCGGAGCCAAAAGCGTCGGCGAATTCACCGAGCTCAACGGCCAGGTCCTGCGCGAAGTGACCGCCAACGACTTCCCCGTCCGCGCCAAGGGGCTGGCGCAGGAGATCCTCAAGAAGAAGCCGGACTTGGTCGGCCTGCAGGAGGTCTCGCTCTGGCGCACCGCGCCGCCGAGCCTCGAACCCCTGCTCAACTCGGGCGCGGTCCCAACCGCGACCGCGGTCCGCTACGACTACCTCGTCGAGCTGCTGGCCCAGCTCAACAAGGGCAAAGGGAAAGGCGGCAAAGGCAAGCCGCAGTACCGCGTTGCGATCTCACAGGACGAGTTCGACTTCGAAGCCCCCGCCAACGAGAACGGCGTGGCTGGCGATGGGCCGAACAGCCTGATTCCCAATGCCGAGATCAACGGCCGCCTGACGATGCGCGACGTGATCCTTGTCCGGAACGGTGCCGGCGTCACCTTCAAGCGACCCCGGGGGGCCCATTTCGCCAACCTGCTGACCGAGACAATCTCCGGCGTCAAAATCGTCGTCACCCGCGGCTGGGTCGCGATCGACGCCAAGGTGCGGGGCAGCCACGCCTTCCGCTTCGTCAACACCCATCTCGAGGCGTTCGACCCCGCCACCCAGGTGCCGAGCATCCGCGCCCTGCAGGCGGGCGAGCTGGTCGCCCCGGGTGGGCCGGCAACGACCAAACTCCCGGTCATCCTCCTCGGCGATCTCAACTCCGACAACGACACGGTCGAACCGGGCGACCGCCAGGCCTACGAAACCCTGATCGCGGCCGGGATGCGTGAGCGCAGCACCAACGACCCGCTCGGCTGCTGCCTCAAGTCGAGCTTGCTCGCGGTCGGCGCCGGTGGCAGCGTCGCCGACTTCGACCACCAGGTAGACCACGTGATGACCCGCGATCCGAAAGAAATAAAGCTGAAGAGCTCATTCGTAACCGGCCGCCAACCCGTAAACGGATTCTGGGATTCAGACCACGCCGGCCTCTACAGCGCCCTCCGCTTTCGCTGAAAACCAGCTGACAACAAGCTGATCTAGAGCCCGCCCCGGTAGGGGTGGAGCGTCTTGTACTTTTTCGCGAGCGCGGTTCGAGCGCCAGCAGTCGCCGCCTCTCGAAAAAGTTAAGCGGAACCCCTACCGGGGCGGGCTCTACCCCTCGCCCGCTGTACGAGCAACGAATTCAGCGACTTCCTTCGCCTGTTGCTCGTTGAGGATGCCGCCGGGCATCCGGCCCGGGGTGGTGCCGCTGTCGACGCCATTTTCGACCGCGTTTAGAACGCGGCCTTCGACCCCCTTGATCGTCGATTCGGCGGTCGAGCCTTCCGGCGGCCCGGAGGGCGCGAGCAGTTCATCGAGGTCAGGCGCATAGTTGCCGTTGGTACCGGCCGCATAGAGCGTGTGGCAGGTGCCGCAGTTGGTCTGGAAGAGGCTCTGGCCTGACTTGAGGTCGGCTGGCACGTCCTGAGCGCCGGTGGCGGCGTCGCCGTCCGAGCGGAAGGCGAGCCAGGGGATCAAGACGGCGAGGAATACGACCAGCAGGCCGAAGACGATGAAGGTCTTTTTGCTCATTTGCGCCCGGCACGGTACCAGGGACACATCCGGCGAAGCTCGCACTCCGGGCAGCGCGGTTTCGGCCGGCACAGCTCGCGCCCATGGCGGATCAGGTTCATGTGCAGCTCGTAGGCGTCCTCGGGGTCGACGATCGCCATCATCTCGTCGTGAGCACGCTCGAAAGAGGCCTTTGGGGGGAACAGGGCGAGGCGGCTGCCGACCCGGTAGACGTGGACGTCGACCGGGACCTCCGGGATGCCCCAGGTGAACATCAGCACGCAGGCCGCTGTTTTCCGCCCCACTCCCGGCAGCGAGTCCAGGTAGGCCATCGACTCGGCCGACGGCGCGGTCTCGGTCCAGTCGAGGTCGGGCGGGTCGCCGAGCTGCTCGAGGATCGCCTGGATCCGCGGCGCCTTCTGCTTGCCGAGCCCGCCGGACCGGATCGCCTCCTCGATCTCTCCCACGGGTGCGTCACGGACCTCCTCCCAGGTCGGGAATCGCGCGCGCAGGGCGGCAAAGGCACGGTCGCGGTTGCGGTCGCTGGTGTGCTGGGAGAGGACGGTCTTGATCAGCTCCGCGATCGGGTGCCCGTGCGGTTCGTTGACGGGCTGCCCATACATCTCGCGCAGGCGATCGCGGATTGCGTACACGCGCCGCTTCGACGGTCGCTTCCAGCTCACGGATCAGACCCTAATCCGCCTTATGGTTCGGGCCATGTCCGGCGCGATCGAAGAGGGAGAGCTACGGCTTGACGGAGTGCGGGTCTTCTACCGGCGCGTGCCCGGAGACGGGACGCCGGGGGTCTACTGCCATGGCAACCCGACGCATGGCGAGGACTGGCTTCCCTTCCTCGAGCGTGGGGGTGCCGCGATCGCGATCGACATGCCGGGGTGGGGCCGGTCGGACCGGCCGGATGCGGCGCGGTTCGACTACTCGATGTTCGGGCTCTCGGGGTTTTTGGAGAGATGCCTGGATGAGCTTGGTGTGAGGCAGCGCAAGCTGGTCGTCCACGACTGGGGCAGCCTGGCGCTGATCGGGGCTCAGCGGCGGCCGGAGCTGGTCGAGAAGCTCGTCGTGATCGACGCGGTGCCGCTGCTGCCGGGCTACCGTTGGCACTGGATCGCCCAGCTCTGGCGCCGCAAGCCAATAGGCGAGATCCTCAACCGGACCACCAGCAAGTCGGGGATGGCACTGCTGATGCGCCAAGCCCGCGGCGACCGCAGCCCGATGCCTCCCGAGTTCATAGACATGGTCTGGCGCCACTGGGACAGGGGCACCCAAGCAGCAGTCCTAGCCCTATACCGCCACGCCAACCCCGATCGCCTGGCCACAGCCGGCAAGAACCTGAGCCGTCTGACCTGCCCCTCCCTAATCCTCTGGGGCAACAGGGACCCCTACCTACCAACCCGCTTCGCAAAGTCATACGCATCAACCCTCCCAAGCTCAAAGCTCCAAGAAGTCCCAGCCGCCGGCCACTGGCCCTGGATCGACGACGCCCGAGTCATAGAAGACGTTCTGGAGTTCGTCGCTTAGCCAAAGCGGAATCTCGCGCGGGTGGCGCAGGGTGAGGGGGGTCGAGGACAGCCCGTGGACTGCCCGCAGCGCCCCCCTCACCCTGTGACAGGACCCGCGCGCCAATTCCGTCTCGTTACCAGCGAATTACAATTACGTTCTGGTGTCTCGCACCTTCGCCCGCATAGGAGCCAAGCTGCCCCAAGGCTGGGGCGACGCCGGCCGCCAGCTGGGAATTCTCGTCCTGGTAGACACCGCCTACGAGCTGGTCCGCGGCATCGCCGACGGCCAGCGCACCGAGGCGATCGCCCACGGCCAGCAGGTGATCGACATCGAGCGCTCGACCCACACCTTCTTCGAGCCCAGCCTGCAGGCGTTTTTCCTGCCCGCCCACTGGCTGATCGACCTCGCCAACCAGGCCTACCTCAACGCCCAGTTCTCGATCGCGCTCGGCTTCCTGGTCTGGCTCTACCTCTGTCGCAACGAGTCCTACTACTTCGTCCGCAACATGTTCGTCGTCTCGATGGGCCTGGCCCTGGTCGGCTACACGCTGTTCCCGACCGCCCCGCCGCGGATGTTCCCCCAACATGGCTTTATCGACACGATCACCGACTTCTCGGGCGTCAACCACGACTCGACCCTGGCAAAGATCTTCATCAACCCCTACGCGGCGGTGCCGAGCATGCACTGCGCCTTCGCGATGATGATCGGCTGCACCGGCGCGGTCGTCTGCCGCAACCGGTTCGCGAAGGCGTTCTGGGTAGCCTGGCCGCTGCTGATCGCCTGGGTCGTGATCGTCACCGCCAACCACTACTGGATCGACGTGGCCCTGGGCTGGATGGTCGCCGCCACCTCAGCTCTGGTTGCTGCCCGTCTGCTGGCCCGAGCCCGCCCGCACGCTTGGGCCTGGCGCACCGCGCCCACTCCGCAAGAAGCAGAGGCGTAGGGACCGTCCCAGTAGGGGTGGAGCGTCTTGTACTTTTTGGTCAGCACCGCCCTCGAACGACTCCAGCCGATCCTCCAAAAAGTTAAGCGGAACCCCTGCTGGATTGGTCCCTATCGACTAGCCTCACGCGAATGGATTCGCCGGCCCCTACGCGGGTCCCAAACAGTCGCCGCAACGGCCAGGAGCTTCGCGCCTACGCCCGCGAGCGCCTGATCGAGTCGCGACTGACGCCCAACGCGATCTCGATCGCCGGCCTGATCGGCAACCTGGTCGCCGCCATCCTGGTCACCCAGCACCTCTTCTTCCTCGCCGGAGTCGCCTTCGTCCTCGGCTCGGTGATGGACACGCTCGACGGCCGCTACTCGCGGATGTCGGGCAAGGGGACGCTCTTCGGCGCCTTCCTCGACTCGACCCTGGATCGGATCGAGGAGGGGATCGTGCTCGCCGCCGTCGCCGGCTATTTCGCCGCGACGGGCCAGGACTTCGCCGCTGCGATGTGCGTCGTCGCGGTGCTCGGCTCGCTGATGGTCTCCTACACGCGGGCCCGTGCCGAGGCGCTCGGCGTCGAGTGCAAGGTGGGACTGGCCACGCGACCCGTGCGAGTGGTCATACTCTCGGTTGGCTTGGTCTTCGCCAAGGGCGCCGGGCTCGGCGATTTCGAGCTCTTGGCGCCAGCGGTCTACCTGATCGCGGTGCTGACCATCGTCACGACGATCCAGCGTGTATGGCACGTCCGAAACCAGCTTTCAAGCGAGGCGGCTCCCCCGCCTGACCTGTAACCAGTCGCGGCCCTGGGTGTCCCTGAGGAACTCGGCCACCTAGCCCGATCGAGGAAGGACTTCGAATTTCATGAGCGACACCAACGGAGCATCTGGCAGCAACGGCGCCGGCCGCACGGACGAGAAGGTCCGCGTCGCGATCGTCGGCGTCGGCAACTGCGCCAACTCCTTCATCCAAGGCGTCCAGTACTACAAGGACGCCGACCCCGGCGACGAAGTGCCCGGCCTGATGCATGTCGATCTCGGCGGCTATCACGTCCGCGACATCGAGTTCGTCGCCGCCTTCGACATCGACTCCGAGAAGGTCGGCAAGGACCTCTCCGAGGCGATCTGGTCCGGCCAGAACGACACGATCAAGTTCGCCGATGTGTCCAGCCTCGGCGTCAAGGTCGAGCGCGGCATGACCCACGACGGCCTCGGCAAGTACCTCAAGGAGAAGATAAAAAAGGCGCCGGGGGAGACCGCAGACATCGTCGGCATTCTCAAGAAGACCAAGGCTGACGTGCTGGTCTGCTACCTGCCGGTCGGCTCCGAGGACGCG
>JBJMKO010000019.1:0-1713 GCA_045805805.1 Solirubrobacterales bacterium
CCACCAGACGATGTAGAGGAGCATGCCGACGGGGATCTTCAGGACCACCATCAAGAACAGGATGGGGACTACTCCATGCACTCAGCGCGCAGTGTAACCATCGCGCACCCAGGCCAAGAGGGCTTCCGTGTGCGCCTCGGTGAGCCCGACATCCGACTCGGTCGGGCAGAGCAGCGTCGGCGCCGAGCGGCCCGCGGCCCAGGCGTGACAGCTCTCGTCGAGCGAGTCGTCGATCCAGGCGAGCGCCCGGCCCCGGGCGTACTCGTCGAGGGCCTCGAGCTTCCAGTGGGCGGTGCCGAACCGCGCCCGGCCGTCGAAGCGCAGCGCGGGCAGCTCCCCGGGCAGGCCCAGCAGAAGCGGCAGGATGTCGTTGGCCCGTTCCTCCCAGCCGGTCGCCCAGATCAGCTCGTAGACCTCGCCCAGCCGCAGCAGTTGGGCCCCCGCGCGGTCGGAGATCATGTGCGCCATCCCGTCGATCAGGTGCATGCGACCGGGCACCTCCTCGAGCGGCCCGTCGAAGCCGAACAGGCTGATCACGCCGTCGACATCGACGGCCAAAACGGGGCGCTGATCGGCATCCGCGGCCATCTATCGCGCCAGCGTAGCGGCGGCGCCCTGCTATCTTCCGCCGCCGTGCCCAGCACCAATCAGCTGATTCGCAAGGGGCGCAAGCCGCCCCAGAAGAAGGTCGCCACCCCGGGCCTCAAGTCTGGCCAGGGGCGCAAGCGGCGGATCGCCGCTCCCCAGCGGCGCGGCGTCTGCACGCGCGTCTATACGGCGACGCCGAAGAAGCCGAACTCGGCCCTGCGCAAGGTCGCACGCGTGCGCCTGACCAACGGGATGGAGGTCACCTGCTACATCCCCGGCGAGGGGCACAACCTGCAGGAGCACTCCGTCGTGTTGGTTCGCGGCGGCCGCGTCAAGGATCTTCCGGGTGTCCGCTACAAGGTCATCCGCGGCACGCTGGATGCCTCCGGCGTCTCCGACCGCAAGCAGTCGCGCTCGCAGTACGGCGTCAAGCGCTAATGCCCCGCCGCGCCCGCGCAGCCATCCGCACGCCCGATCCCGACCCGGTGCACCGCAATCGCCTGGTTCAGCAGGTGATCAACAAGGTCATGCACGACGGCAAGAAGTCCACGGCCGAGCAGATCACCTACGACGCGCTCGCGATCGTCGGCGAGCGCTCCGGCCGCGCGCCGGTCGAGGTGCTCGAGGACTCGATCAAGGAGCTGACCCCGGTCCTCGAGGTGCGCTCTCGCCGCGTCGGCGGCGCCACGTACCAGGTTCCGGTCGAGGTGCCGGCTCGGCGCGCCCGCACGCTCGCCGTGCGCTGGCTCGTCGGCTTTGCCCGCAACCGCCGCGAGAAGTCGATGGCCGAGCGGCTCGCCAACGAGATCCTCGACTCGATCTCCCAGCAGGGCGGCGCCTGGAAGCGCAAGGACGACATTTACCGCATGGCGCAGGCGAAGAAAGCTTTCGCCCACTACCGCTGGTAGTTCCGCCGCCGCTCAGCCGCGCTGACGGGCCCGCTGGCGCGCCAGCCTGCTCAACCGGCCCGTGCCCCGGCCGGCGGGCTTGTGCTCCGAAGCGTCGGGGTCGCCGCCGCGCCGCTCGGTGGGCCGCGGGCACCTCCACGGGAACCTGGTAGGTCGCGCCGCCCACGCGGCGCGAGCGCACTTCGAGCACGGGCGTGAGGGTCTTGATCGAGTTCTC
>JBJMKO010000020.1:0-1759 GCA_045805805.1 Solirubrobacterales bacterium
TAGGCGGCGCCGAGCGGGAACGGCTGTCCCGGCCAGAGCTTCAGACCGACTCTCCTCGGTAGGGGCCGGGCTTCGGCCGGGGCTCGCCGCCGCTGAACGTGTACGTCTGGTCTGGGCAGTGCCCGCAGAAGATGATCATGTAGGCCCCTTGACGATCTGGCTCCGCGCCTCGGAGGCCATGCCCTTCAACTCGCCCTTGAAGGCCACCCCCCACTCGAAGAACGCCGCGAGCAGCACGTTGTGCCGCGGATGTTCGTGTACGTGTGATGTACCACTTCTGATGCGGATCGATCCGCATGATGTCGTAGCCGAGACGACCGTGACCGCATCTGCGGTCTCGCGCTCGATCCGCTCGACGCGTCTGGCGCCGCGCTCGGCCACCCGCCTGCCATACCCAGGTGCGGTCCTCGGCATCCAGAAAGGACCCACCTAGAATCGGCGGGCGTGGGCGTGCTGCGCCGCAACAACCTCAGCTTCCACCGGGTGTGAGTGACCGCACACAGGGTTTGGTCGTCGAGAGCGTCGTCGGCCAGGCGCTGGCGCTGGGCAAGACGCCGTTCGACCTGCTGCGCGGGTCCGGCGGCGAGGAGAAGGTCCTCAAGAACGCGAAGGACGCCTGCGCGTCCGAGGCCCTGGAGATCGCGACCTACACGGCGATCGAGCGCCTTGCCACCGCCGTCGGCGATGACGAGACGGCCAGGCTGGCCGCGTCGATCCGCGCCGACGAGGAGAAGATGCTCCAGCGTGTCCTGCGCGAGGTCCCCAAGCTCACGGATGCGGTGGTGCGCGCCGAGGCCAAGGGCGATCCGTCCTTTGACGTGACCAAGACGGGCGCGGCCGACGCCGTGCGCGCGACCGGCACGCGGGCCAAGCGCACCGCGCGGCAGGCGCGCAAGGTCCCGGGCGTGGCACGCGCGGAAGGCGAGCTCAAGGGCGCCGTCGCGTCCGAGGGCGACCTGGCGATCGCCCGCTACGACACGCTCACCGCGGACGAGATCATCGGCCGGCTGGCGGACCTGTCCCAGATCGACCTGGGCAAGATCGACGCCTACGAGCGCCGGCACCAGAACCGCAGCGGCGTGCTCAGCCGAATCGACGCGCTGCGCGGCGACGAGCCGTGGGCCGGCTATGACGAGCTGACCGCCGCCGAGGTGCAGGCCGTCCTGTCCGAGGGCGACGACGAGCGCGCCCAGCAGGTCCGCACCTACGAGCGCAGCCACAAGAGCCGTGCCGGCGTCCTCAAGGCCGCCGAGCGCGAGCTCGCCAGCGCCTAGCGCGTCGGCCCCACACCCCGACTCACGAGCGGCCCAGCTTCGGCTGGGCCGCCCGTCACCTCAGTGCGGGCAGCACCGGCCACGTGGGCGCCACCTCCCCCTGGGACCTGAGGGCTGGCCGCGGAAAGGACGCCTGAAAGCCGCCCTATGCCGCGCTATCGCAGCTGGGACCGTCCTCTCCAGTGCTCAACCACCCCACTGGAGACAGAGACTTGCAACCCAAGAACCTCGCGGCGCGCGCTGGACGTTGGAGCGCTACGCACCGCAAGACGGCCGTAATCGGCTGGATCCTGTTCGTCGTACTCGCCACTCTGATCGGCGGCAAGGTCGGCCAGCAGAGCCTCAAGGACTCGGCCTCGGGTAACGGCGACTCCAAGCGCGGCGCCATGATCGTCGATGACGCCGGCTTCCCCCAGCAGGTCGGCGAGCGCGTGCTCATCCAGGGCAAGGGCTCGATCAAGTCCGACGATCCTCAGGTCACCGCA
>JBJMKO010000021.1:0-2239 GCA_045805805.1 Solirubrobacterales bacterium
ACCTGGCGCCGCTCGAGCTTCAGCGGCGGCACCCACGGCGTGCCGGCGTGCAGGCGGAACGGGAGGTCCACGAACGCCCGGCGCTCGCGGCCTGACGCGACAGGACGCACCTCCACGGCCATCGGCGCGCCACCCTATACGCTGCCCCGGTGACGCAGCGCGCTCAGGTCGACGTCGTCGAGAAGGCCCGCAACCACGAGCGTCTGGAGCTGCTCCGGGCCGCCCGCGAGGCCGACCTCGTTCCGTACTTCTCCAGGGCGTCGCGAGCACCCTGCTTCACCCGCGAATCTCCCGTCAGCCCGAGGTAGTTGTTCGATCCCAGCATCACGACCTCGTGCCCTTCGACGTCCATGATCGGACCCGCTTCCGATTCGATCGGGCGGAAGTAGGGCAGGAGGTCGTGCTCCATGGCGGCTTCGAGCTGCTCCAGCCGGTCGTGGTTGCGGGCCTTCTCGAAGACGTCGACGGGAGCCTTTGCGGTCTCGCTCATCGCCCGAAAGTGTAGGTTGCGGCCGGTGAGCGCGGGGTCAAAGCCTTGATCGGGGGAAGCCTGACGATCCGTCCGGTGCGCGGCAGGCGCGACCTCAAGCGCTTCATCCACCTGCCCTACCGCCTCCATGCCGGGACGCCCTGGGTGCCGCCGCTGAAGCTCGAGCGGCGCCTCTTCCTCAACCGCAGGCTCAACCCCTACTTCAAGCACGGCGAGGCGGAATATTTCCTCGCCCTGCGCGGCGAGCGGGTGGTGGGGCGGATCACCGCCCAGGTCGACCACGCCTTCAACGAGTTCCACGACAGCCGCTGGGGGACGTTCGGCTTCCTCGACCTGGAGGACGACCCGGAGGCGATCGAGGCCCTGCTCGGCGCCGCCGAGGAGTGGCTGCGGCAGCGCGGCTGCGACCGCATGGTCGGGCCGATGGACTTCTCGATGAACGAAGAGAGCGGGGTGCTGATCGAGGGGCACGAGCGCCAGCCCCTGATCCGCCAGCCCTGGCACCCGCCCTACTACCAGCGGCTCTGTGAGGGGGCTGGGCTGGAGAAGGCGATGGACCTCTTCTCGTGGGAGCTCGACATCAGCGACCGCGAGGACATGCTGCCGGTCCTCTTCGACCTCGACAAGCGCGCCCGCGAGGAGCACGGGGTGACGATCCGCAAGATGTCGCGCCGGCGGCTGCGCCAGGAGATGGACCGCTTCGCCGAGGTCTACAACGCGGCCTGGGCCGGGAACTGGGGCTTCGTGCCCTACTCGAAGCAGGACCTCGACGCCTACACGGTGGACATGCACCTGGCCTTCGCCAGGGAATGGTTCATGGTCGCCGAAAGGGACGGCGAGACGATCGCGGTGGCGATCACCCTGCCGGACCTGAACCAGGTGCTGAAGAAGATGAAGGGGCGCATCTTGCCGTTCGGCTGGTGGCACTTCCTCAACCGCAACCGGATCTGCGACCAGGTTCGGGTCGGCTTCCTCGGGGTCAAGCCCGAGCACCAGCACACCGGCGTCGCCGCCTCCCTCTACGTCGAGCACTTCGAAACCGCGGCGCGGGTACGCCAGGATCACGGCGAGGCCGGCTGGATCCTCGAGACCAACGAGGCGATGAACCGCGGCCTCGAAGCGATGAGCGGCGAGATCGTCAAGAAGTACCGCGTTTACGAGTTGTCCCTGGGGACGTAGCCGCCAACCCGCTCGTCCGGATCATCGTCCGGCCGAGGCTCAAGATGTTCTAGACCATGCCGATACGGGGGCATGGCGGCCGGACCTGACGACCTTGACCTCGGTACGGCGGGTGCCGCCGCGAGGCGCGAGTTGGAAAGGCGCAGGGTGCGGCGCGAAGGCAAGACGCGGGACGCGCATCCTCACCTTGGCGGACTCTTGTTGAAGCTCCAGGCACCGCCGCAGAGCGAGAAGTCCTGGGAGACGGGGGCGGTAGGCGAGGAGGCGCTCGGCGCACATCTCGCGGCCAGGTGCCCAGATGCCGTCGTCATGCACGACCGCGGCATGCCCGGGAGCCGCGCCAACATCGACCACATCGCGGTTGCACCATCGGGGGTCTTCGTGATCGACTCGAAGCGTTACAAGGGGCGCATCGAAGTCCGCAAGCCGCTCTTCCGCGACGCCGTCCTGGTGATCAAAGGACGCAAGAGAACGAAGCTAGTCGAAGGACTGGGGCGCCAGGTCCAAGCAGTCGAGAAGGGCCTGGCGATCGTCGAACAGGACCTCGCCGTCCATGGCTGCTTCTGCTTC
>JBJMKO010000022.1:0-1791 GCA_045805805.1 Solirubrobacterales bacterium
CCTGGACGATGTAGGTGATCGTGACGCCGAACCGGGCGCCGTCGCCGGCCGCGGCGCGGATCTCGTCGCCGGTCTCGGGCGCGATGATGATGCCGATGTCGCGGATGCCGGCGTCGGCCATCGCCTCGATCCCGTAGAAGAGGACCGGCTTGTTGGCCACGGGCACGAGCTGCTTGGCCGAGGTGAAGGTGATCGGGCGCAGCCGCGTGCCCTTCCCGCCCGACAGGATCAGGCCCTTGAGGTCCTGCATGGCGGTGCACCCTAGAGGAATCGCCGTTCTGCGCCGATGTAGACCACGACGTGTCCGCTGCACCCGCGATACCCGCCGGCGAGGCGGGCACCCTCTCCAGCCTGCGGGCGCTGCTCGACGTCGCCGCGGTGGTGCGCTCACGCGCGGATCTGCAGCGCCTGTTCGAGGAGATCGCCAGCACCGTCGCGCAGGCGCTGGGCTTCCTCGCGGTGGTCGTGAACGTCTACCGGCCGGCCTGGGACGACTACGAGGTCGTCGTGGTCGAGGGCGACGACGCGGCGGCGCGCGAGGCGCTGCTCGGCGAGCATGTCGACCCCGTCCAGCTCGCGCGGCTGCTCGACGAGCGGTTCCGTCGCCACGACGCCTACCTGGTCCCCCACGACCAGTTCGACTTCGAGAGCACCGGCATGACGTGGGTGGCGGGCACCGCGGGTCCGCGCGGGCCCGACGCCTGGCATCCCGACGACGCGCTGCTCGTCCCGCTGACCGCGTCCGACGGCCGCCCGCTTGCGTTCCTCTCGCTCGACGACCCCGTCGACGGCCGCCGACCAGGCGATGACGCGCTCGAGATCGTCTCGGCCGTCGCGGCGATCGCCGCCGGGGTCATCGAGCACGCGCAGCTCGCCGCCGAGGCGGCCCGCCGCCGGGCGGCCGTCGAGCGCCTGCTGCGCGTCTCCTCCGAGCGGTCCACGTCCAAGTCGCGCGCCGAGATGCTCGACGCCGTGTGCGAGGGCATCCGCGACGCGCTCGGCTTCGAGAAGGCCGCGGTGTTCCTCGACGAGGGCGCCGACGGCCGGCTCGTGCTCTCAGCCGGCGTCGGCTTCGACGACGTCGACGGCATCGGCCCGTTCCCCGGGGCCGCGCTCGAGGCGATGATGGCGCCCGAGTTCGAGCAGGAGGGCTGTGTCCTCATCGACCAGGCCACCGCCCACGCGATGGCGCTCGAGCTCGGGATCCCGACCGTCTACGCCTCCCACCACAACGGTCGCGGCCCGCGTGCCTGGGACCACCACTGGCTGATGGTGCCGCTCCGCAACCACGCGGGCGCGCTGCTCGGCTTCCTGTGGGCCGACGACCCGGTCGACCTGCTGCTGCCCGGCGTCGATGGGCTGCGCGCCCTGCGCGCGTTCGCCAACCACGCGGTCGGGGCGATCGAGTCCGCGCGCCACCTCGAGCGCATGCGCGACCTCGCCGAGCTCGACCCGCTCACCGGCTTGCGCAACCGCCGCGGCTTCGAGCAGGGCATCGAGCGCCGCCGCGCACCGATGGCGCTCGTCATCTGCGACCTCGACCACTTCAAGCGCGTCAACGACACGCTCGGCCACCCCGCGGGCGACGACGTGCTGCGCACGTTCTCCGACCTCCTGCGCGACTGCACGCGCGAGGACGACGTCGCGGTCCGGCTCGGCGGCGAGGAGTTCGCGCTCGTGCTCTCCGGCGTTGGCGAGCGCGAGGCGCTGGCCGTGGCCGAGCGGCTGCGGCGCGAGGTCGCCGCCACGTTCAAGGACTTCCCGGTGCCGATCTCGGTCTCGGTCGGCATC
>JBJMKO010000023.1:0-3431 GCA_045805805.1 Solirubrobacterales bacterium
AGCACCACCGTCCCGTTCGCCGGGTCCGACGCCGACGCGATCGCCTTCGGGCCGCCGTCCGTGTCGGTGTCGTTGGCGAGCACGGCGATCGCGCTCGCGCCCGCGTCCTCGGCGACCGTCGCGCTATCGCCGGCCGCAGTCGGCGGGTCGTCGACGTTGGTCACCGTGATCGTGAACGCGCGCACGATCTGGCCGGCCGGGGTGCCGTGATCGGTCGCCCGGATGCGGACCGAGTACAAGTTCTTGGTCTCGTAGTCGAAGACCGCGTTGGTCTCGAGCGTCGAGCCGACGATCCGGAACGACCCGTTGTCGGTCGAGCCCGCGCCCGGGACGAGCGCGAAGGACGCCGTGTCGCCGGGATCGGGGTCGCTGGCCGACAGCGTGCCCACGGCCGCGCCGACCGGCTCGTTCTCAGCGACGCTCGAATGCGAGAGCGTGATGCCGGTCGGCGCGTGGTTCTGTGGCGATGGCGCCCCACCGACCACGTGGACGTGCTCGCAGCCCGGGTCGACGATGTCACCCGGGTCGACGAGCGCCGTGTCCTCCCCACCCCCGCACACGACCCGATCGACGGCCCCCGCGGCCGCACGGGCGGCGGACGACGCCCCGTCGCGGGCGTCGAGACGGTCGTTGCCGTCGCCGCCCATCAGCACGTCGCTGCCGCCCTTACCTACCAGGCGGTCCCTGCCGCCCCCGCCGAACAGGTCGTTGGCCGCGCCGTTGCCGATCAGGACGTCGTTGCCGCGACCACCGCGGACGTCCTCGACGTCGGCGCGGACGGTGTCGCGCTCTCCGGCGCTTCCGTCGTTCGCCCCGTTGCCGATCGAGACGCGCACCGGCCGAGACCGCTGGCCGTAGAACACGATGTCGCGGCCCCGGCCGCCGGACAGGTCGTCCGCGCCGAAGCCGCCGCCAAGGCTGTCGGATCCCGAGCCGCCGCGCAGCCGGTCCGGCCCGGCGCCGCCGTACAGCGCGTCGTTGCCGCCGTCGCCGCGAAGCTGGTCCGCTCCGCTCTTGCCCTGCAGCAGGTCGGCGCCGCGACCTCCGACGAGGACGTCTGCCCCGTGACCGCCGCGAAGGCGGTCAGCCCCGGCGAGACCGCAGAGGATGTCGGCGCGCGCCGTGCCGTTGAGCTTGTCGGCGCCGGCCGTGCCGACGACGGTGCACGCGCGTGCGGCGGCGACCGCGTCAGCGGGCCGTGCTGCTGCGGGATGGGCGGGCGCCGTGAGCGCGGCCAGCAGCACGGCGCATGCCACGAGCGCACGCCGTCGCCCACCGACCGCCGCGAGAGGCGACGAGATGGTCGCTCGAGCCATGGAACTCGGCCGACCCTAACCACCCGGAACCAGTCAAGTCAAGGCGACCGGACAAAGGTTTTTCGTAATCGTGTCAGTCGGGCTCGATCAGCCCGTCCAGCCGGTCGGCGAACTCTGTCCAGCCGCTGCTCGTGGACCGGTAGAAGCTCTCGATCGAGCCGCGCTTGCGCTCCTCGGACACGAGCTCGATCAGCCCGGCCGTGTGCAGCACCCGGACGTGGTACGCCACCGTGCCGAGCGGTTCGCCGAGCGCCACGGCGGCCTCGCTCGCACTGATCGGCTGCTCCTCGGCCATCGTGAGCACCGCGAGCCGGATCGGATGTGCGAGCGCGGTCAGACGCTTGGCTCGAGCGGTTTCCGTCATCCTGCCGACAATAATCGGCAAATAGGCGGGAATGTGGAAGTACGAAAGGTCAGGTCTGAGACACGGCCTTCTTGCGCGCTGCGGCGAACTTCTCGACGCGGTGCAGGCGCTGGCACGCACGGAGCAGCGATCGATGGCACAGAGATTTGAGCGGGTCAAGGGCCACTGATCAGGTAAGTCAAGGGGGGTGATTCAAGGGGGTCCCCCCGTGGTTCGGGGGGAATGCCGCTGGGACCGTGGCGGGCATGACGACGCTCGCCTTCACCGCCCCCCTCGGCGCTTCCGCCCGGCGCCGCTCGAGCGCGCTTCGTGCCCCTCATGTCCTCGACGCGAACCGCCTCGGTGACCACCTCGACCGCCTCTACCGCGCCGCCCTCGGCATGACCGGCTCGCGCGCCGACGCCGAGGACCTCGTCCAGGACGTGTGCGTGCGCGTGCTCGCCAAGCCGCGCCTGGTCAGCGGCAGCGATGACCTCGGCTACCTCCTCCGCGTCCTGCGCAACACCCACATCTCCAAGCGCCGCGCGGCCGCCCGCCGGCCCGCCGCGGCCACGGCGCCAGAGGACCTCGAGCGCTTCGAGGCCGCCGCCCACGCCGACCCCCAGCGCGTGCTCGAGGCTCGCGAGCTGTACAGCCGCATCGCGACGCTCCCGGACCATCAGCGCGACGTGCTCGTCGCCGTCGACCTGCTCGGCCTCTCCTACAAGGAGGCCGCGGACACGCTGGGCGTCCCGACCGGCACGGTCATGAGCCGCCTCTTCCGCGCCCGCAAGGCCCTGGTCGACTGAGGGGGTCGTGCCGGCCGCCGGCCTGGCCCTCCGGGGAGCGTCCAAGGTCCCGCCAAGGTCGCGCCAAGGCGGGGTCTCCACGGTGATAGCGCCCCCAGTCCTACCCCTGGAGACCCTCATGAATCGCATCACCGCGTCCGCCCTGATCGGGGCAGGCGCCCTGCTGGCCGCTGTGCTGCCGGCGACCGCCTCGGCCGCCGACACCGCACCGGTCTACCACGTCACACAGGAAGGCGTAAGCGCCGACCAGGGCGCCCGGCTCGCCGCCGCGTTCAACATCCCGAACGCGCTGGACAAGACCGGGGCGTTCTCGTTCGCCGGCCCCAGCTTCGGCCAGGTGCCGCTCAGGCGCGTCGCCGTCGGCAAGGACGAGGCGGGCCGACCGACGGTGTCGCAGGCGATCGACACCAAGGCGCTCGCCGCGATCCGTCCCCTGCCCGACAACGACGCCCTCGACCGCGCCAACAAGCTGCTGGACATCGCGCAGGTCAGTCCGGAGCTCAGGCCGATCCCGAGCGTCTCGCACACCAAGCTGACGCTCGCCGACAAGCTGGGCCGCAAGCTCAGCGACACGCCGCTCGACACCGCCGTGTCGTTCCGGTTCGAGCTGGGCGGCCTGCCGGTGAGCGGCCAGGGCGCGAAGCTGCGCGCGACGTTCGCCGGCGACGGCAGCGTCACCCAGCTCTCCGACACGCTGCGCGGACTCCAGCGGGGGGCGGACGTGGCGGTCATCCCCGCCGACAAGGCGCTGGCGGCCTGCCAGAAGCTCTACGGCCCGCTCGTCCGCCAGGGCGCGCCGACGCTCGGCTACGTGCTGCCGCCGCTGGGCCAGGTGAAGGACATCTACCCCTCCTACACGTGCAACCCGTCGGCCGCCAGGGGCACGCAGGCGCATCGCCAGATCCCGGCCGTCGCCGGTGTCGCCCCGAAGGCCGTCATCAAGGCCTCGCGCGTCGGCCAGGC
>JBJMKO010000024.1:0-2426 GCA_045805805.1 Solirubrobacterales bacterium
CACCCCCCCGCCGGCGTCGGCGCCGACGCCAACTGGGCGGCGATGCTGGCGGCGGAGTCCACCGCCGCGCCGATCCGTCGCTTCGACGCCTCGGCGCTCCCCGTGCGCTTCGGCTGCGAGGTGCTCGACTTCGACCCGGTTGCGTACCTCGGCCCGAAGGAGAGTCGACGGGTCGACCGCGGCGCCCAACTCGGTTTCGCGGCGGCGGCCGACGCGTTGGCCGATGCCGGCGCGGTCGGTGCGGATCCAGCGCGCTGCGCCGTGGTGGCCGGGACCGGCATCGGCGGGCTGATCACCCTGGAAGACCAGACCCGGGTCTACCTGGACAAGGGGCCAGAGCGGGTGAGTCCGTTCTTCGTGCCGATGATGATGCCCAACTCGACGGCCGGGATGATCGGGATCCATTTCGGTTGGACCGGTCCGATGCTGTGCATCACGACGGCGTGTGCGGCGAGTGCCAACGCCATCGGCGAGGCGGCTCGCATCATCCGCGACGGAACGGCCGACGTCGTCATGGCCGGGGGCACCGAGGCGACGCTGATGGCGCCGGCAGTGGCTGCGTTTGCGCGCATGGGAGCCCTGAGCAAACGCAACGAGGAACCGGAACTCGCATCCCGACCCTTCGACCAGGCGCGCGACGGTTTCGTCATGGGTGAAGGCGCCGCCTTCCTGGTGTTGGAGCGGGCCGAACTCGCGGCGGCGCGGGGCGCGCGGGTCTACGGCGAGATCGCGGGCTATGGCACCAACTCCGACGCGTTCCACATCACGGCACCGTCCCAGGGTGGCGCCGGCGCGGCGGCGTGCATGCAACTGGCGCTGATCGATGCGGAACTCGAGCCGGCCGCCGTCGGGCACATCAACGCCCACGGGACCTCGACCGAGTTGAACGACGCAGCCGAGTCCGAGGCGATCCGCAAGGTCTTCGGCGACGCGCCTCCGCCGGTCACGGCCGGCAAGGGGGTGACCGGTCACCTCATCGGTGCCGCCGGTGCGGTCGAGGCCATCATGGGCCTGCGGGCTGCAAGCGAGCGTCTGGTGCCGCCGGTGGCCAATCACACCGAGACTGCCGAGGACGTGGTCCCGCTGGACGTCGTGCAGGGATCGGCCCGCAAAATCGAACGCGCGCCGGTGCTGTCCAACTCCTTCGGGTTCGGCGGCCACAACGCGACGCTCGTCATCGTCCCGGCCGGCTGATGCTCCTCGACGGAAAGAAGCTCCTCGTCACCGGGGTGCTCAACGACCAGTCGATTGCGTACGCGGTGGCCCGCCTCGCGCAGGAGCAGGGCGCCGAGGTGGCGCTCTCGTCGTTCGGTCGGGTGATGAGTCTCACCCAGCGCGCGGCGCGGCGGCTCCCCGTGACCCCGGAGATCGTCCAACTCGACGTCGCGGACGCGGAGGACCTCGTCGCCCTCACCGAGCGGTTGCCCTTCGATCTCGACGGCGTGGTGCACGCCATCGGTTTCGCGCCTCCGTCGTGTCTCGGCGGCGGGTTCCTGGACGCGCCGTGGGAGGACGTTGCGATCGCGATGCAGGTGTCGGCGTACTCCTTGAAGGCCCTGGCGGTGGCTGCGCTCCCCCGGTTGCACGACGGCGGCGCGATCGTCGGTCTCGACTTCGACAACCAGGACAAGGCGTGGCCGGTGTACGACTGGATGGGCGTCGCGAAGTCGGCGTTCGAGTCGACGGCCCGGTACCTCGCTCGCGAACTCGGCCCGCGCCAGATCCGGGTGAACCTGGTGTCGGCCGGGCCGCTGCGGACGCTGGCGGCGCGCTCGATTCCCGGGTTCGAACACTTCGAGGACGTCTGGGCGCAACGCGCGCCGTTGGGCTGGGACATTCGCGACACCGAACCCGCGGCCAAGGCCGTCGTCGCCTTGCTCTCGGACTGGTTCCCGGCGACGACGGGCGAGATGGTGCACGTCGACGGCGGGTTCCACGCCATCGGCGCCTGATCCGTTCTAGGCATTCAGTACTTCGGTCACCTTCGGAACGGTGTCCTTCGGGCTCACTTTGTAGAACGCGCCGGCGATCTTGCCCTTCTCGTCGATGACGAACGCCGAACGCACGATGCCCATGTACTTTTTGCCGTACATCGACTTCTCGCCCCAGGCGCCGTACTTCTCGGCGACGGCGTGGTCCTCGTCGGCGAGCAGCGGGAAGCCGAGCGAGTACTTGGCGTCGAACTTGGCCTGCTTGGCCGGCGCGTCCGGTGAGATGCCGAATACCTCGGCGCCGAGCTTCGCCAGATCCTTGCGGTGGTCGCGCACCGCACAGCTCTGTGTGGTGCAACCGGGCGTGTCGGCCTTCGGGTAGAAGTACACGACGACCCGCTTGCCCTTGAAGTCGGACAGCTTCACCTTCTCGCCGCGTTGATCGAGCAACGTGAAGGCCGGAGCCTTGTCGCCCGCCGACAGCTGCGCCATGCC
>JBJMKO010000025.1:0-1549 GCA_045805805.1 Solirubrobacterales bacterium
AACGCGGTTCCTTCGCCATCGCCCGCGACCCTATCCGGTTGTGCGCATCGACGCTTGGTCCTCAGCCGCCCGCGCCGTACGCGATCAGGTAGCCCTCGTTTCCGGTCCCGGTGTCAGCGACGAAGACAGTGTGCTCGGCGATCGCCACGCCGCTGCTGGTCAGCTGGGCCATGGGCGCGCCTGTGTCGAGCGCCATCTGGCGGCGAAGGAGCGGCTCGCCCGTGCGGGTATCGAACGCATCGAGGAAGCCGTTGCCGTCGAGCGTGTAGGCGACGCCGGCGGCGGTGCTGGTTCCCTGGTAGTGGACACCGTCGCCGATGGGCGATTCCCACTCTCGGGCCCCGTCGTCGCGCGCGAGCGACTCCATCACCCCGCCCGGGGTAAAGACGCCGATGATCGAATGTCCGTCGAACGCGGTCGAGGCCGCGTTGCAGGCGGCGCACGAGAGGCCTCCGAGGGCGGTCCAGGCCGGCTTCATCGTGCCCGCGTGCGCGACGTGGTAGACGCCGGACTTCTGGAGATCCCCGACGAGCGGGTTGCCGTGACTGTCGTGGAACAGGTTGGGCGCCGAGCCGAAGTCCAGGTCGAGCTGGCCACAGGCCGGATCGTCGAGCGGATAGTTGACGCCGGGGAGGTCCGATGCCGCGCATACCGGTGTCTGGCTCGCGGCCTGCAGGACCTCGGAGTACTGGTCGACGTTTCCCTTGTACGCGGCGACGATCTGGCCGAACGTCGGCCGCCCACGCTTGACGTCGATCTTGAGGATCGCGTTTGTGTCGGGGTGCTCCTTCTGCTTGCTGTCCGGGTTGCCGGCGCCGATGTAGGCGTAACCGCTGGCGGGGTCGTAGGCCGGTGTGGACCACAGTCCCCCACCGGCGTAGCCGCGTGCCTGGTCGGCGGGCGGGATCGTGGGGGTGACCTTGAGGACACGGCCACTCGACGCGTCGAGAAGCGCGAAGCCACCCTGGCCGTTCGAATCCCCCTCGGCAGGCGAGAACCCCATGAAGACGACACCGCCCGCGACCACCGCGCTGGCGTTCGTGTAGCTCCCCGGATCGGTCACCACTGGAGCGCTTTGCCACAGCACCTTGCCGGTCGATCGATCGAGGGCGACCGCGTACGGGGCGTCCGCCTCGCTGACGAGAAAGATGACCGCCCTGCCGCTGACGGCCGGCGCACCGACGATCGCGCCGCCGAACCCCGGGTTCGGTGCGTCGAGCTTGGTCTGCCAGATCGCGCTCCCCGTCTCGGCGTCGATGCCATATGCCACGCCACCCGTCGAGCCGACGAATACGCAGCCTCCGGAGGCGACGGGGGTGCTCTGAAACGAGGTGCCGTCTCCCGTGTTCGCCGTGGAGAACACCCACTTGGCCGCGAGCCCCGGGACCACGTTCGGGGTCAGGAGGTCCTCAGCGGGCTGGTCGCGCGAGTTTGCTGCGTCGTGCCCGTAGGCGGGCCAGTCACCTCCGGCCGTGGTGGTTGCGCTGCACGGCGCCGCCGCTCGCGTCGCCGGCGCTGCGACCAGCCCCACGGCCGCAATCAGCGCGAC
>JBJMKO010000026.1:0-80024 GCA_045805805.1 Solirubrobacterales bacterium
CGCGGCAGAAGCCGCGCTTGAGTGTTTTGGGAGGGGCCTCCCGACCCTCTATGTCTCGCGCAGCGCTTCTCGGATCGAAGCTCGCAGAGAACCGGAACCTGAAGCTTTAATCAGGTGGAGCAGGTGCGCCATTGCGGCCTTGCCCGAGCTTGCAGAGATCCATGGGATCTCGGCGGTTCCCAGAATCGGGTGGGTGAACTGGGACGCTCGGGGATCGGAAGCTTCCAGGTAAGCCACCGTGGTCGAGTCCTCCGTAGCTCGACGAGCATTGGCTCCGAGCGTTGAGAGCTCAAGCTTGTCGTGGCTTCGGGGCGTCGGGAGGCAGATGGCTTGCACGTGAAGCTCGCCAGCACGATTGCCTTGTCTCACAAGCTCCTGCTTCGCACCAGCGCAGAGAGGAGCTTCGACGTAAGCAGCGACGGTGGCGCCCTTGGATACACCTTCTCCTCCCCCGCAGCCAGCCCCGGCCACGAGCAAGCCACAGACGACCGGGGCCAAGGCCTTACGCATGACCAAAGAGCAACGGGTGGCCCCTCCCAAAACACTCAAGAGCGGCGCCAGCCGCTCGTTTTGGGAGGGGCCACCCGTTGCTCCCTCGGCCTAGCCAAAGAAAACCTCAGCCTCGGAATACAACGACTTGGGAACGACCTTCAATTCCGCCGTTGCTTCGCTGAGATCGACAAGCTGGATATCGGTGCCCCGCAAGGCAGTCATCTTGCCCCACTTGCCTGCATCGACAGCGTCGATGGCATGCAGTCCGAAACGGGTCGCCAACACGCGGTCGAAAGCCGTCGGTGTTCCCCCCCGCTGCACATGGCCCAGCACGGTCGCACGGGTCTCCTTGCCCGTTCTCCGCTCGATCTCGCCCTCCAGCCAGTGGGCGATGCCACCGAGGTGGACATGGCCGAACTCGTCGAGCTTCTCACCCTGAGCCGCCGGCATCCCCCCCACTGGCTGCGCTCCCTCGGCGACGACGAGGATCGGCGCGTAGTTGCTCTCGAAGCGGTGGCCGACGAACTCGCAGACCTTCTCGAGGTCGAAGGGCTGCTCGGGGATCAGGATCACGTTGGCGCCGCCGGCGAGGCCGGCGTGGAAGGCGATCCAGCCGGCGTGCCGGCCCATCACCTCGACGATCAGCACCCGGTGATGGCTGTCCGCCGTCGTGTGCAGGCGGTCGATCGCCTCCATCGCGATGTTGACCGCGGTGTCGAAGCCGAAGGTGTAATCGGTCGCGCCGAGGTCGTTGTCGATCGTCTTCGGCACGCCGACGACGGGAAGATCGTGCTCGGCATATAGACGCGCCGCCGCACCAAGCGTGTCCTCGCCCCCGATCGCGATCAGGCCGTCGACGCCGTCCGCCTCGAGGTTCTCGGCCAGGCGCGCGGCGCCGTCGTCCTCCTTGAAGGGGTTGGTCCGCGAGGCACCGAGGATCGTCCCGCCGCGGGGCAGGATCCCCCGCACCTCGGGTACGCCCAAGGGACGGCTGTCGCGCTCGAGCGGCCCGCGCCAGCCATCGCGGTAGCCGACGAACTCGTGGCCGCAGTGTTCTATTCCCTTGCGGACTACGGCACGGATCACTGCGTTGAGACCCGGACAGTCCCCGCCTCCGGTGAGTACGCCGATCCGCATGGCTCTCAGGTTATGGCCTGTGGCGGCAGGGGTTCCGCTTAACTTTTTCGAGTGGCGTTGGATTGCGGGCGCTTCGGGCGAGCACTGCGAAAAAGTACAAGACGCTCCACCCCTGCCGCCACAGGCCATGCCGTGGCGAGCGTTCTAAAGCTGTAATTTCGTGTCGGAGCGGAAAGGAGATTCGATGAGCGAGACAGCGGATATTCAAGCGCTGCGCGAGGCACAGCTGAAGACTTGGTCGGAGGGCGACTTCGCGGTTGTCGCCGCGATCGTGATGATGGTTTCCGAGGAACTGGTCGAAGCCCTCGACGTGGTTCCCAGCGAGCGGATGCTGGACGTCGCCTGCGGCAGCGGCAACGCCGCCATCGCGGCGGCGCGGCGCACCTGGGGCGGCGTGGTCGGGGTCGACTTCGTGCCCGCCCTGCTCGAGCGCGCCCGCGAGCGCGCTGCGGCCGAGCGCCTGGACATCGAATTCATCGAGGGCGACGCAGCCGATCTGCCCTTCGCAGATGCCGAGTTCGACGTCGTCCTCTCGGTCTTCGGCGCGATGTTCGCCCCGGACCAGGAGCAGGCCGCTGCCGAGCTGCTGCGGACCTGCAAGCCGGGCGGCCGCATCGGCATGGCCAACTGGGTGCCCGACGGTCCGGTCAGCCAGCTCTTCGGCATCGTCGCCAAACACGTCCCGCCCCCGGCGGGGTTCACGCCACCGGTCCTCTGGGGCGCCGAGGAGCGGGTGCGGGAGTTGTTCGGCGACGGCGTCACCGACTTGCGCTTCGAACGCAAGGCGTCGAGACAACCGTTCAGGTCGATCGACCACTACCTGGAGATCTTTCGCAACTACTTTGGCCCGATCAAGCTTGCCTTCGAGCGGGTTGGACCGGATGGGGAAGCGGCACTGGAGGCGGACCTTCGCGAACAGCTGGAGAAGGCCAACACCGGCGGTGACCGTGCCTTCGTACTCGAACCCGAGTACCTGCAGGTGATCGCGACGCGCGCTTAGCGGCGCTGCGTCAGGAGGCCGGGCGGAAGACGCGGATCGTCGCGCCGATCAACATCACGGCCCCGAAGATCAGGCCGGCGACGCCGCCGCCCTGGCCGAGCACCGCGTAGGCAACCGTCGTCGTCGCCAGCGCCAAGAAGAGAGTGATGACCATTCCCATGCGGCCGGAATCCTAACCACCGAGGGCGACGCGCGTCTCGCGCAGGAAGGACCCGACGGCTCCGGCGGCAAGCCCAGGGCTTCCGGCCTCACCGGCCGCACGAACCAGGCGACTGCCAATAATGACCCCGTCGGCAACCTCCCCCACCTGCGCGGCCTGGGCTGGGGTGCCAATACCGAAGCCGACGGCAACCGGAACCTCGGCGTCCTCCTTCGTGACGGCAACAAGGTCGGCAAGCTGCGGCGGAAGCTCATCGCGCTCCCCGGTCGTCCCAACGGTGGAGACGACATAGACGAACCCCCGCGCCACAGCGCAGATCCTTGCCCGCCTCTCCGGAGGCGTGGTCGGCGCAACCAGCGGAACCAGCGCCAGTCCAGCATCGTCAAACTCCGTCCGAACCGACTCCGCTTCCTCCAACGGCAGGTCCGGGACGATTGCCCCGGCAGCCCCGGCAGCAAGTGCGCGACTGGCGAACCCTGCCGCGCCGCCATGAGCAAAGACCATGTTCGCGTAGACCATGAAGACGACCGGGACCCGCTCGGCGATCTCCTCACAAAGCTCGAAGGCAGTCTCCAGCGTCGCCCCTGCCTCCAGTGCCGCAGTCGCAGCAGCATGAATCGTCGGCCCGTCAGCAAGTGGATCACTGAACGGAACACCGAGCTCAACCAGATCGGCGAACTCCGCATAGGCCTCAGCTATCGCCGAAGACGACTCACGATCGGGATACCCCGCCATCATGTAGGGCATCAGCGCCGCCCGGCCTTCCTCGATAGCCCCGAGGAACGCCGCCGCAATCCGCTCCGCGCCAGTAGAAGCTGTCGGGCTGGGAGCAAGGGGGTGACTCGGCAGAGCCTCCCCGCTTTTGCTCTGACGAGTCACCCCCTTGCTCCCCCTGCGCCGCTGTTGCTCCAGCGAGTCATCCCCCGCCTCCCCCAACCGCCGTCCGCTCGAGAACCTCAGCCAAATCCTTGTCACCGCGCCCCGAGAGACACAGCACGTCATATCCCTCGCCCCCGCCGTTCCCCAGCAGCCAGGCAATCGCGTGGGAGGACTCAAGCGCCGGAATGATCCCCTCCAGCTTGCAGAGCTCCGCGAAGGCGGCCAGTGCCTGCGCGTCGGTGACCGCGAAGTAGCTCGCCCGCCCCGTGTCGCGCAGATGCGCGTGCTCGGGGCCGACGCCCGGATAGTCGAGCCCGGCGGAGATCGAGTGTGCCTCGAGGATCTGTCCCTCGTCGTCGGCGATCACGGAGGACAGCGAGCCGTGCAGAACGCCTGTGCTGCCCTTGCCCAGAGAGGCGCCGTGACGCTCGGTGTCCAATCCTTCTCCGGCAGCCTCGATGCCGATCAGCTCGACCTCGGCATCCTCGACGAACGGCGTGAAGATCCCGATCGAGTTGGAGCCGCCGCCGACACAGGCGATCACCCGCGCCGGCAGGGAGCCCTCGACGGCCAGTGCCTGCTTACGCGCCTCGACGCCGATCACGGTCTGGAGATCTCGAACCAGGGCCGGGAACGGCGCCGGGCCAACGGCGGAGCCGATCACGTAGTGGGTCGTCTCGACGTTGGCGACCCAGTCGCGGATCGCGGCGCTGACCGCCTCCTTCAGCGTCCGCGCCCCCGCCTCGACCGGGACGACCTCTGCCCCGAGCAGGCCCATCCGCTCGACGTTCGGGCGCTGGCGGCGGATGTCCTCAGAGCCCATGTAGACGACGCACTCGAGCCCGAGCAGGGCGCAGGCGGTGGCGGTGGCGACGCCGTGCTGGCCGGCGCCGGTCTCGGCGATGACCCGCGGCTTGCCCATCCGCTGGGCGAGCAGGGCCTGGCCGATCGCGTTGTTGATCTTGTGGGCGCCGGTGTGGGCGAGGTCCTCGCGCTTGAGGTACACGGTGCGTCCCGCCCGCTCCGAGAGCCTCTCGGCCCGGTAGAGCGGCGTCGGCCGGCCGATGAAGTCGCGGTGCAGCAGACGCAGGCGCTCGTCGAAGGCCGGGTCCTCGCGCGCCTGCGCCCAGGCCTCGGTCAGCTCGTCGAGCGCCGCGATCAGCGTCTCCGGGACGTAGCGGCCCCCGTAGGGCCCGAACCGCTCTTCGATCGCGCTCATCGCGCGGTAACGCTAGCCACCTTGGCGGCCTCGAAGAAGGCCGCCATCGCCGCATGGTCCTTGCGACCCGGCTCGGCCTCCACCCCACTCGCCACGTCGACCGCGAACGGGTGGGTCACGGCGATCGCTTCGGCGACGTTCTCGGGTCGCAGCCCGCCGGCAACGATCGCCGGAATCTCGGAGCGATGCTCGCGCAGCAGCCCCCAGTCGAAGCTTTCTCCGGTACCGCCCCAGAGGCCCTTGCCGCGCCTGTCGAAGAGATGGAAGTCGGTGCGAAACGCCTCCGCCCCGTGCACCTCGGCGCCGCTGGCGACATGAATCGCCTTGATCACCTTCACCCCGGTCCGCCGCGCCACCTCGCCACAGAACTGAGGCCCCTCGGCCCCGTTCAGCTGCACCATCGTCAAACCGGCCCCCTCCACAGCCTTCGCGACTTCCTCCAGCTCCGGATTGACAAAGACCCCGACGACCTCGCACTTCCTTCGAAACGCAGCACAGATCGCGGCCGCTTCGTCAGCAGGACAAGCCCGAGGGCTCCTGTCGTAATGGATCAGCCCAATAGCCCAGGCGCCAAGCAGAACGGCCTCGGCCGCGTCGTCCAGGTTGGTGATCCCGCAGATCTTGACCCGCATGTCCCCAGGGTACGGGAGCGGCTATTCCGCCGAGGCGGGCCGCACCCCGAGCGTCACCACAAACGTCTTCTCTTCGTTGTCGCCCCGCAGCACGGTCACTTCGATCCTTTCCCCCGGGTGCCCCTCGTTGACGAGGTTGATCACATCTTCCATCGAGCCAACGGGCCGGCCGTCCATCTTGGTGATGATGTCGCCGCCGAGCGTGACTTTGGCGCCCTCGATCGTCGCTTCGGTGTTGCCGCCCTCGATCCCCGCCTTGTCGGCCGGGCTGCCCTTGACGACTTCATTGACGAGGACGCCTTTTTCAACCGGGAGTTTCAACACCCTCGCCAGGGCAGGTGTGACGCTGCCGCCGCTGATGCCGATGAAGGCGTGCTTGACTTCGCCGTCGCGTTCGAGCTGCTGGACGACTTCACGGGCGGTGTCGATCGGCACCGCGAAGCCGATGCCGACGTTTCCGTTGCCACCCCCACCGGTCTGGATCTGAGAGTTGATCCCGATCACGTTGCCCGCGGTGTCGATCAGCGGCCCGCCCGAGTTGCCGGGGTTGATCGCGGCGTCGGTCTGGATCACGTGCGAGATCGAGAAGCCGTTGGGGGCCTGGATCTGGCGTTGAAGAGCGGAAACGATGCCCGCCGTCACGGTGCGATCGAGTCCGAACGGGTTGCCGATCGCGACCACCGGGTCGCCGACGTGCACTTTCGCGGAATCGCCGAGTGAAAGGGGGTGCTGCTGGTCGTCCGGCACGTCGACCTCGAGCAGGGCGACGTCGGTCGCCGGGTCGGCGCCGACGACTTCGGCGGTGTGGCTTGTGTCCGACGAGCCGAGCTTGACCTCAACCCGAGTGGCGCCTTCGACCACGTGGTTGTTGGTGACGATGTGTCCTTCGGTGTCGATCAGGAAGCCGGAGCCGGTCGCGACGCCGCCGCCGGCCCCTTCCGATTCTCCGAAGGGGTCGAGCCCAGACGATTCTTCCGGCGCCTGTTCGGCTTCGATGAAGGCAACCCCCTGACCGTCGCGGCGGTAGATCTGGTTGACGACGTTGGTCTCGCTGCTTTCCTTGACGTCGACGGGAGCCGACAGCGGCGACGCGGATGGCACCGTCGTGGTGCTCTGAGCGTCGACCCAACCTGCCGCAATCGCGATCCAGCCGAAGGCCGCGACGACCGCGCCGCCGAGGAGCGCGGAAGCGAATGGGGTACGAAGGAAACGCCGCATCTGGGAGAACCGTAGAGAGCCTTCCTCAGCGGTTCCTAAATGGTGCTGAAGCGGGCGGTAAAAAACCCGTGGTGCTCAGGGAAGGCGGTGCTCGCGTGTGCCCTCGTCGGACCCGGTCAGCTCACGAGTCTTGCGCTCGGGATCGGAGGCGCCCATCAGCGCCCCGCCGATCAGAACCGCGTCGACCCCCACCCGCTCCAGCTCCTCCAGCTCGGCGCGCGAGGAGATGCCGCTCTCGGCGACGACGGTCTTACCCGCGGGCACGTCGGGCATCAGCTCATACGTCCGCGAGACGTCGACCGAGCCCTCGTCGAGATCGCGGTTGTTGATCCCGATCACGTCGGCGTCCATCGCCAGCGCCCGCTGCAGCTCCTCGGGGTCGTGGACCTCGACCAGGCAGTCGAGATCGAGCCCGCGTGCCTCCTCGTACATCGCCCGCAACTCGCGGTCCCCGAGAGCGCGAACGATCAGCAGCACCGCGTCTGCCCCGTTTACCGCCGCCTCGTAGAGCTGGTAGGGGTCGACGATGAAGTCCTTGCGCAGGATCGGCAGGTCGCAGGTCTCACGCGCGACCCGCAGGTCCTCGAGCGAACCGCCGAAGTGGCGCTCGTCGGTGAGAACCGAGAGGGCCGCGGCACCGCCGCGCTCGTAGGCCCCCACCTGCTCGGCGACGGTGGCCGAAGCAGAAATCTCGCCGGCGCTGGGCGAGCGCCGCTTGAACTCGGCGATCAGCGAGAGGCCCGGACGCACCAGGGCCTCGTTGAAGGGGCGATCCTCGCCGCGTCCGGACAGGCGCGACTCGAGGTCCGCCTGCGGAACCTGGCTTCGGCGCTCCTCCACCCCATCGCGCGCCACCGAGATCAGCTGCTCGATCATTGCCACTTGACCGGCGAAGCCTAGAGGGCGGGGCCGGCGGTCGTTGCGACAAGGCGTCCAAGCAACTCTGCGGCAGCCCCGGAATCGACCGTCGCGGCTGCCTTCTCGACACCCTCCCCGAGGCTCTCGACCCTGCCACCAACGTAGATGGCGGCTCCCGCGTTGAGCAGGACGAGATCGCGGCGCGGGCCGTGCTCGCCCTCCAGGACCGCTCGCGCGGCGGCGGCGTTCTCTTCCGGCGTCCCCCCGGCGACCTCCTCCAGCTCCGCGGCGGCAAAGCCGAAGTCGCCCGGCTCGACGAAGTGCTCCTCGGTGCGGCCCTCGACGACCTCGATCAGGCGCGTGCGCGAGGAGATCGAGATCTCATCGACCCCGTCCTCGGCAGAGACCACCATGGCGCGGGCACTGCCGAGGCCGACCAGGGCCTCGGCGATCGTCTCCTGGTAGTGGCGGTCGGAGACGCCGAGGAGCTGACGCGACGCCCCTGCCGGGTTGGTCAACGGACCGAGAAAGTTGAAGATCGTGCGCACGCCGAGCTCCTTGCGCACAGGGATCACGTGAGCCATCGCCTTGTGGTGACGCGGCGCGAACATGAAGCCGAAGCCGATCTCGTCGATGCAGCGGCCTACCTGCTCGGGCTCGAGCTCGATGTTGACGCCGAGCGCTTCGAGCAGGTCGGCGGACCCGCACCAGCTGGTGTTGGAGCGGTTGCCGTGCTTTGCGACGGCACATCCCGCCGCCGCGGCGACCAGGGCAGCCGTGGTCGAGACGTTGAAGGTGGACGGGCCGCCGCCGGTGCCGGCGGTATCGACCAGGTCGGTGCGGGATGTGGCTACCGGGGTGGCGAGCGAGCGCATCGTGCGAGCGAGGCCGACCAGCTCGGGGACCGTCTCCCCCTTTGCCCGCAGCGCGATCAGGAAGGCAGCGGTCTGGACCTCGCTCGAGCGCCCCTCCATGATCTCGGCGAGCACAGCGGCGGCGTGGTCGGCCGTGAGGTGGTCGCCGGCACAGACCGCGTCGATCGCCCTGGTCACCACATCGTTGGGGGTCATGCTCGACACACGCCCTTCCGGTGCGCTTTATGTGGTCTATGGCCGTAAAAGGCGCACCGGAAGCTCATGCTGGGTCTCCGAGGAAGTTGGCTAGGAGGTGCTTGCCCTGGGGGGTGAGGACCGACTCGGGGTGGAACTGGACGCCCTCGGCGGGGAGCTCGCGGTGGCGGGCTCCCATCACCACGTCGCCGAGGCTGGCGCTTAATTCGAGCTCGTCCGGGAGGTCGGGGTCCGCCACCAGCGAGTGGTAGCGGCCGGCGACGAGCGGGCTCGGCAGACCGGCGTAGACCGTGCGGCCGTCGTGCTCGATCTCGGCCTCCTTGCCGTGGACCGGCTCGCCCTGCACGGTACGGCCGCCGAAGGCCTCGACCAGCGACTGGTGACCGAGGCAGACGCCAAGGACGGGAGTGCCGGCCTCGGCGAAACGGCGGATCGCCTCGACCGAGACCCCCGCCTCGGCCGGCGTGCAGGGGCCGGGCGAGACGACGAGGCGCTGGGCGTCGCGTTCGAGCAGCTCGTCGACCGTGGCCTTGTCATTGCGCACGACCTCGAGCTCGGCCCCCAACTCGCCCAGGTACTGGACGAGGTTGTAGGTGAAGGAGTCGTAGTTGTCGACGACGAGGACACGCATGGCTAGGCCCAATCCGGTTGTTCGCAGGCCAGCTCGACGGCGCGGAAGACCGCCCTGGCCTTGTTGACGGACTCGTTGTACTCGTAGGCGGGCTTGGCCTCGGCAACGGTGCCGCCGCCCGCCTGGACGTGGACTCGGCCGTCCTTGACGACGACGGTGCGGATGTGGATCGCCGTGTCGAGGTCGCCGTTCCAGGAGAGGTAACCGATCGCCCCGCCGTAGGAGCAGCGCTTGACCGGCTCCAGCTCGTCGATGATCTGCATCGCCCGCACCTTCGGCGCCCCCGAGAGGGTGCCGGCCGGCAGCGCCGCGCGCAGCACGTCCATCGCGCCGACATCCTCGCGCAGCGTGCCGGAGACCTGGCTGACGATGTGCAGGACGTGCGAGTAGGTCTCGACCACCATCAACTCGTCGACGGAGACCGAGCCGTACTCGCAGACCCGGCCCAGGTCGTTGCGGCCGAGGTCGACCAGCATCACGTGCTCGGCCCGCTCCTTGGGGTCGTTGACGAGGCGCTCGGCGAGGCGGCGGTCCTCCTCCTCGTCGCTCCCGCGCGGGTAGGTGCCGGCGATCGGCCGTGTCTCCACCGAGCGGCCGCTGACTTTGACCAGCGGCTCGGGCGAGGCTCCGGCGATCTGGAAGTCGCCGAACTCGAGGAAGTACATGTAGGGCGAGGGGTTGACCGCGCGCAGGCCCCGGTAGACCGAGAAGGCCTCGACCGGAGCCGGGGCCGAGAAGCGCTGGGAGGGGACGACCTGGAAGGCGTCTCCGGCGTGGACGTACTCGACGATCCGCTCGACCGCGGCTTCGAAATCCCCGCGTTCCATGTTCGAGGAGAACTCCGGCGGCTCGGAGATCGCCGGGTGCTCCGGCACGGGGACGGCTCCGCGCAGGCGCCGGCGAGCGTCGGCGATCGTCGCGGCAGCGCGCTCGTAGGCGGCGTCGATGCCGCCCTCGTCGTCGGTAAAGGCGCAGGCCATGATCGTCAGCTCGTGGCGCAGGTGGTCGAAGGCGAGCAGCAGGTCGGTGACCATCAGAGCCATGTCGGGAAGGCCAAGCGTGTCCGGGTTGGGCTCGCCGAGCGGCTCGACGGTGCGGACGAGGTCGTAGCCGAAGAAGCCGACGGCGCCGCCGCTGAAGGGCGGCAGCCCCTCGACCGGGGCGGGCCTTAAGCGCGAGAGGTGCTCGGCGACGGCGGCGTATGGGTCGGGGGCATCGGCCGACCCGCCGTCGGAGCTGCTCATAACGCCGTCGCTCCAGCGCAGCACCGAGCGGGGCCCGAAGCCGACAAACGAGTAGCGGCCGACCTGGCCCTGCTCGGCCGACTCGAGCAGGAAGCAGGGCGCCCCCTCGGGCTCACCGGCCCGCAGCTTCAGGAACGCCGAGACGGGCGTCTCGCAATCGTCGAGCAGGCGGGTGCAGACCGGCACCACGTTGCCCTCGGCGGCCAGGGCGCGGGCCTGCTCCAGGCTCGGCTCCAAGCGCAGGTCGGAATCAGCGGCGACGGCCATCGAGCACTTCCATCGCGGCCGACTGCGGCACCTCTCGCGAGGCGAGCAGGACGGCCAGGTGGTACAGCAGGTCGGCGGCCTCTTCGGCGACCCGCTCGTCGGTCTCCTCGCGGGCGGCGCGGACGACCTCCTCGGCCTCCTCCTCGACCTTCTCGCCGATCAGCTCCGGGTCGTCGAGCAGCTTCACCGTGTAGCTGCCCTCAGGCCGCTCGGCTGCGCGGCTGCGCAGCGTGCGCTCCAGGGTGGCCAGCGTCTCGTGCAGGGCGGGCACAGGCGCACCGTCGCCGTCAAGGTCGCGGTGAAAGCAGCTCCGCTCGCCCGTATGACAGGCGGGCCCAGTCGGCTCGACCAGGGCGACGATCGCGTCACCGTCGCAGTCGTAGCGGAGCTGGCGCAGCTTGAGCACGTTCCCCGAGGTTTCCCCCTTGCGCCAGATCTCCTCCCGCGAACGGCTATAGAAGTGCAGCTCCCCGGTCTCAACGGTAAGCCGCAACGACTCCTCGCTGGCGTAAGCCAAGGTAAGCACCTCGCCACTCGCGTGATCCTGAGCCACAACCGGCACCAGGCCCTTTTCGTCGAATTTCACCTGCTCGAACATCCAGCAATCGTATGCGAGCGTCAGACAATCGGCGGGTGCTCGAAGGAGATGGGGACACCCCCGGACGGGCGGATACTCAAAGTGCCGAGCTAATTAGCTCGGCACTTGGACGTCCGGGGGTGTCCCATCTCCTCACCCGCTCCATCTCTCACTCGATGCCCAGCCGGTCGAGAAGGTCATCGTCGCGCCGCCAATGACTGCGGACCCGGACCTTGAGGTCGAGGTGAACCTTCGCGCCCAGCTCCGCTTCGAGCGAGCGGCGCGCGCCGGCGCCGATCTCGCCGACCTTGGCGCCTCCCTTGCCGATCAGGATTCCCTTCTGCGACTCGGTCTCGGCCCAGACCTCGGCGACTACCGTGACCAGGCCGTCCTCGCGCTCGTCGATCTCTTTCACCGCCACCTCGACCGAGTGCGGGATCTCCTCGCGGGTGCGGTTCAACACCTGCTCGCGGATCAGCTCGGCCAGCAGCAGCTCGCTCGACTGGTCGCTGTGGTCCTCGGGCGGATAGAGGTAGTGGCCCTCGGGGACGAGCTCGCCGAGACGCTCGATCATCGCCTCGAGGCCCTTTCCACTGCGGGCACTGATCGGGAATACCTCGTCGACCCCGTCCAGCTCAGCGGCGGCGGCGAGAACCGGCACCAGCTCGTTGGGTCCGAGGCGGTCGATCTTGTTGACGGCGCAGATCGTCGGCAGCTTCGCGCCGGCGCCGAGCAGGGCGCGGGCGATGAAGCGATCGCCGGGCCCGACGCCCTCCTCGCCGTTGATCACGATCAGGGCCAGGTCGGAATCGGCCAGCTCTCGCTCGACCCGCTTCTGCATCCGCTCGGTCAGCACGTCGCGGGGGCGCTGCACGCCGGGCAGGTCGACGAGGACCAGCTGGCGCCCGGCCTCGACGTCGGTGCGGATGCCCCGGATCGCCCGCCGTGTCGTCTGCGGGCGCACCGAGACGATCGCCACGTGGCTGCCGACGATCGCGTTGACCAGGGTCGACTTGCCGACGTTGGGCCGGCCGGCAAGGCCGATGAAGCCGGAGCGCGTCACGCAAGCCCTTCCAGCACTCGGGCCTGGAGGGCGAGCATCTCGCCGTCGTCGGCCTCGTGGTCGTAGCCGCAGAGGTGGAGGGCGCCGTGGACAGCGGCCTCGGTCACGTCCGTGCAATGCGGGGAACAGATCGCCACGTCGCCCAGCTCCCGCGGGCCGGCGGTCGGGCCGGCCCCGTCCACGGGAAAGGCGAGCACGTCGGTGGGCGCGTCCCTGCCCCGGTGGTCGCGGTTCAGCTCGCGGATGCGGTCCGCGTCGACTATCTCGACCGCGAGGTGCCCGTCGACGACCCCCGCAGCGTCGAGCGCTGCCGCGACCGCGTCGCGCAGCTCCGCCGGCACGTCGCTCAGGTCAACCGTCACTGGGGGATGCGGACTGACGTTCCGCGTGTTCGCCGTAGGCGGCGACGATGCGCTGGACGAGCTTGTGGCGGACGACGTCCTCGCCGCCGAAGCGGACGAAGGAGATGTCCTGGACCGATTCGAGGATGTCGCGGACGACGACGAGGCCGGAACGCTGGTCGCTCGGCAAATCGATCTGGGTGACGTCGCCGGTGACGACCATGCGCGAGTTGAAGCCAAGCCGGGTCAAGAACATCTTCATCTGCTCGGGGCTGGTGTTCTGTGCCTCGTCGAGGATGACGAATGAGTCGTTGAGCGTGCGCCCGCGCATGAAGGCCAGCGGCGCGACCTCGATCACGCCGCGCTCGAAGTAGCCGTTGACGCGGTCGGGGTCGAGCATGTCGAAGAGGGCGTCGAAGAGGGGCCGCAGGTAGGGGTCGACCTTGGCCTGGATGTCACCGGGCAGGAAGCCGAGGCGCTCGCCCGCCTCCACCGCGGGACGGGTGAGGATGACCCGCTGCACCTTGCGTTCCGCCAGCGCCGCGGCGGCCATCGCCACGGCCAGGAAGGTCTTGCCGGTGCCGGCCGGGCCGACGCCGAAGGTGATCGTGTGGTCGCGGATCGAGTCGACGTAGCGCTTCTGGTTGAGCGTCTTCGGCGCGACCTTGGTGTTGCGGTGGCGCCAGACCACGTCGTCGAGGATCTCCGCCGGGCTCTCGTGCGCGTCGAGTGCGCCGGTGACCGCTTCGATCGTCCCCGGGGCGACTTCGTGACCCTGCTCGATCAGCTCGACCAGCTCGTCGACGACGATGGCCGCGGTCTGCACGTCGTCGGACTCGCCGTCGAGGGTGAGCACGTTGCCGCGCAGGTGGAAGTCGCAGTCGAGGTGGCCGCGCAGGGCCCGCAGCACCGCGTCCTCGGAGCCCGCCAGCTCGGCGGCGACGCTGTTGTCGAGGGTCAGCTGCCTACGCGCCAAGCCGCTCACGCACCGCCGCGCTGACCCGCTTGCCGTCGGCGCGACCGCCCAGCTTCGGCATCAACGCACCCATCACCTGGCCCATCTGCTTCTGCTCGCTCGCACCGGTCTCGGCGACCGCGGCGTCGACCAACTCGGCCAGCTCATCGTCGGAGAGCTGCTGGGGCAGGTAGCCCTCGATCAGCTCCGCCTCGAAATTCTCGGTCGAGGCCTGCTCGGCCCGGCCTGCCTCACCGTAGGCCTCGGCGGCTTCCAGCCGCTTCTTGCGCTCGCGCTGAAGCACCGCGACCTCGTCGCCGTCACCGAGCTTGGCGTCCTTCTGCAGGGCGTCGACGACCATCCGCAGGGCACCCGCGCGGTCGCGGTCCCCAGCCTTCATCGCGGTGCGCACGTCTGCCTGGACCTGCTCGAGAACGCTCATCGGAACTAAGGGTAGTCGGCGGCGTCCGGTGCCACGGCGAGGCCCTTGGAGACGAGATCGGCAATGTCGGTGCTGACCAGGGTCCAGCCATGGCGACGGGCCGCGGCGACGTAGGCAGCGTCATAGGCGGTCAGGCCGTGCTCGGCGGCAACGCCGATCGCCGACTCGATCAGCTCGGGACCGACTGCGACGATGTCGTCGCCGCAGCGCGTCGCGAGCGTCTGCAGCAGATAGCGGGCTTCCCTCGGCTGGTTCCTGCGACTTCCCATCACGTTTGCAACCTCATAGAGGGTGAGGTCCAGCGCCGCCACCGGCCGCGAGAAATCGAGCACGAGCCTTCGCGCATCGGTGTGAAAGCGATCCTCGGGATCCCGCGCCCCAACCCAGACACTGGCGTCGATCAGCAACACGTCAGTGCGATTCCCGGTCTTCCCGGATGAGCTTGGCCGCTTCGCCACCCATCGGAGCCGTGGCAAGATCGAGCAGTCTCTCCACCTCTTTGCGCTGATGCTCCGAGTCCGACTGCAGCTCGCGTTCGGCCAAGCGCCGCAGGAACCCGCTACGGGTTTCCTGCTTCGCTTGCGCCAAGCTGTCCAGCCGGGCGAGCAGGTCGTCGGGGATCGAGATCATCACCTTTGCCACGGAATGAGTATATACGGTATTGCTGAAGGTTGTTGTCGTCATGTCCCCGACCATGACAGGCCGCGGATCACGCATGGGTCACAAATGTGCTGAATGGCAACAACTGCCGCGTAAAACTCAGTCCGCAGCCAGAATCTCGACCTGCTCCACATTGCCCAGCGGCATCTGCAGGAAGCGGGTGCCGAGGTCCCGGAAGGAATTCACGTCCCCGGTGCAGAGGAAGCGGTAGGCGCCTTCGCCGCCGGAGGCGCGGGCCAGGCCGCGACGCTCAAGGGCGCGCTGGACCGCCGCGGCAACCGCATGCCCACCGCTGACCAGGCGTACGTCACGGCCGAGGACGCGCTGCAGCATCGGCGCCACCAGCGGGTAGTGGGTGCAGCCGAGGATCAGGGTGTCGACCTCGGCCCGCTTCAACGGCGCGCAGTAGGCGCGGGCCATCTCCAGCACGCCCACGTCGAAAGGCGAGCCGTCCTGGATGAAAGGGGCAAGCTCAGGAGCCTCCACCTCGGTCACCTCGAGGCTGCGGCCCTGCCCCTTCAGGGCGCGGCGGTAAGCGCCGCTCTCGACCGTGTTTGGGGTCGCCAGCACGCCGACCCGGCCGCTGTCGGTGATCGCGGCGGCGATCTCGGCCTGCGGCTCGACGACCGGAACCACCTCCACCCCATACGTCGCCGCAACCTCGCGTGCCACATCCTCGCCGATCGAGGTCGCCGTGTTGCAGGCGATCACGAGCAGCTTCGCTCGCCCGCCGAGGAGCAGCTCCGCGATCGCCCGGATCCGGTCCCGCAGCGCCTCGGGATCCTTCACCCCGTAGGGAAACCACTCCGTGTCGCCGAGGTAGACGAAGTCCTCCTCCGACAGAGAAACCAGGCACTCGTGCAGAACCGTGAGGCCGCCGACCCCCGAGTCGAACATCGCGATCGGGAGCGAGGCGTCGAGCACGCTGCCGCCTGAAGCCTCGGCCGTCAGGACGACGCGCCCTAGAGGAAGGGCTTGTAGGCCATGAAGAAGGTCGTCACGACGACGATCAGGCCGGCAAGCGAGCCGACCTTGCTCAGCCGTTCGGAGATGGCCATGTACTCGGGGCCGAGCTCCTCGCCGGACTTCAGGTCACGTTCGGCGAGCTCGCGAGCGCGGCTGGTCTGCGGCCGGAAGAAACCGTGCGAGAGCCCGAGGAGAACGATGATCGCGAGGAAGCCGACGCCGATGAAGGCATCGCTCGTTTTCCAGGGCCCATCGGCCAAGAGGTAGACGCCAGCCAGCAGCAGCACGATCATCCCCGGCTGGACCAGGTAGCGATCGATCTTTTGGACGCCCGCGAGGATCGCCGGTGTAGCCCGCGGGAACTGCGGCGTGACCGAGAAGAAGAAGGCGTAGCCAAAGGTCGGCCCGAACGCGAGCACGACCGCGAGGATGTGCAGGAAGAGCGCAAACTTGTATCCGGGATCGACGATCGTCGCGAGCATCGGCGGAACCATATTCCACCCGACGGCAGAAGCGCGAATCTGCATTTACCCCCGCTCAGGAGGGGTAAATGCAGATTCGTGGCTTGGGGCTTAGCTGCCACGCAGGAGCAATGCGGCCCAGTCGCCTTCGACGCGACGGTCGGTCTCGACCAGGCCCGTGGGTGCGAAAGCGTCCGTGGTCTGATCCAACTCTGCTGGGAGCAGGCCGGAGCAGACGACCATGTTGGGAGCCGGGGGAGGGTCACCCGGAGCGGTGGCCGTGCCGGGGACCGGGCGAGGGCTACCCGGAGCAACAGCGGGGAGGCTCCGGGTAGCCCTCGCCCGGTCCCCTGGATAACCCGCTAGCTGCGTTGCAATGACTCGAAGGACCGGAGCGGTCATGTTGGCGACCACCGTCGGTGCGAGCTCGGGGAGGCGTTCGCGGAGGTTGATCGCCTCGAAGTCGGCGGCTACCCCGTTTGCTACTGCGTTCGCCGTGGCCGCCTCGATCGCCGGCTCCTCGTGGTCGTAACCCCGCACTGGCCCCCAACCGAGCTTGGCTGCCGCGATCGCCAAGACACCGGAGCCGGTACCGAGGTCGGTTAGAGCTCCGTGCGCTTCTCCGGCCTCGGCCAACTCCAGCAGGAACTCCAGGCAGAGTCGCGTCGTCGGGTGGGCGCCGGTGCCGAAAGCCTGGCCCGGGTCGACGACGACATCAACCGTGCCCTCTCGCGGCTGCTCCCAGGATGGGCGGAGCCAGAGGCGGTCGCCGACGAGGAGCGGTTTGTGGAAGTCCTGCCAGCGGTCCGCCCAGTCGTCGGGGACCTCGGTCGACACCACCTCGACCAAGCCATCGCCCGCCGCCACCTCGATCTCCCCCAGCTCGGGCAACTCGCCCTCGCCGCCATAGATCGCGTACTCGACGTAGCCCGGCCCGTGCTCCTCCTCGACCCCGTTGGGGGCGAGGACGGTCAGCTCCGCGAGGACGATCTCGGCCTGCTCCGGCGTGCAGCGGACGGCGAGACGGATCAACCGAACGACCGGCGCATGCGGGAGAAAAAGCCCTCGTCGTCCTGCTGGGAGCGCAGGTTGCGCGGCTCGAGGGTTGCCTCGAGCTTCTCCGCCAGCTCCCGTTGCTCCTCGGAGAGGTCGCTGGGAACGATCACGTGGATGACTATGCGCAGGTCGCCGGGGGGGCCGCCGTTGGCGCCGGGCAGGCCATGGCCTCGCAGAGCGAACTGAGTGCCGTGCTGAATCCCGGAGGGGAGCTCGATCTCCCGCTCTCCCTCGTGGCTGGGAATCTTCACGCTGGCGCCGAGCATGGCCTGCACGGCCGAGATTTCCACCGCATGCATGAGATCCTGGCCGCGCATCGGGCCGCGCCGCACCTCAAAGCCGAAGGCGCCACCGAAGACCGCCTGGAAGATGTCCTCGACCGAGCTGAATCCGGCACCCCCGGGAGGGAAGCCGCCCGAGCGCAGGCCGTCGTGGCCGAACCGGTCATACACCTGGCGCTGCTCAGGATCGGAGAGCACCTCGTAAGCCTCGGCCGCAGCCTTGAACTTTTCCTCGGCCTCCGGGTCATGGGCGTTGACGTCGGGGTGAAGCTCGCGGGCGAGCCTGCGGAAGGACCGCTTCAGCTCCGCATCGGAGGCGCCGCGCTGGACGCCGAGGACCTCGTAGTAATCGCGTGGCATCGGGCGCTCGTCAGCCGTCGTAGACCGTCTCGTAGTAGCGCGACAGCTCGCGGGCGGCGCCGCGCACAGAGGCGATCGCGGTCGCGTAGTCCATCCGCAACGGCCCGACCACGCCAACCGCGCCGAGGTTGCGGTGAGCGAGACCGTAGTTGGCGCCGACGACGCTGACCGAGCGCAGCTCCGGGCGCGGGTTCTCGCCACCGATCCAGAGGAAGACCGAGCGCTGCTCCAACGTCGAGCGCAGCATCGAGAGCAGCGAGGCCCGCTCCTCCAGCGCCGTCATCAGCGTGTCCGCGCGGGGAAGGTCGGCCGAGTGGGCGTCGGAGAGCAGGCGGGAGGCCCCCTCGGTGTAGAGGGTGTCCGCTGACTCCTCTTGCTCGAGCTCGGTGAAGGTGGCGCCAAGCGTGGCGACGAACTCCGCCTCGACGGGTCCCAGATCCGGATCGGCAAGCCGACCGGCGATCATACGAGCGCCCAACCCCATGCCCGAGAGGGACTCGTTCAGGTAGCTGGAGGCCCACTCGACCAGTCCGGGATCGACCGGCCCAGGGAAATCGAAGACGCGCTTGGCGACCGCGCCGTTGGAGGCAATCGCCACCGCCATCACACGCCTTGGCTGCAGGCGCAGCACCTCGACCCGATGGATCGTCGCCTCGACGGTCTCCGGCGGCGCCGTCACCAGCGCCATCAGGTCGGTCACCTGCGCAAGAGCAGCCGTCGTCTCGCGCATAGCCGCGTCGATCTCCCGCCGCAGCTTCAGTTCCACGCCCGCCTCGGCTGGCGGGCCCCCGGCGGCCATCATCAGGTCGACGTGATGGCGATAGCCCAACTCCGTCGGCACCCGCCCAGCGGACGTATGGGGATGCATCAGATACCCGGCAGCCTCCAGAGCCGCCAGCTCCGCCCGCACGGTGGATGCTCCCCACTCAATCTCCCCACGCTCCGCAAGCTCTTTAGAGGGCACGGGCTTCCCCGACGCCAAGTACGCGTCGACCACAAGCCTGAGAATGAGCTCTTGCCGCGGCGAAAGCATGCCTTGGAGTCTAGGAGGACCGCCGGGTGACCCCTCCCAAAACACTCAAGCGCGGCTCCTGCCGCGCGTTTTGGGAGGGGTCACCCGGCGGTCCCTACGCCTACAGCTGAATTTCAGCCTCGGCGTTGCGAATCGTCTGGTTGTCGCCCTGAGCAGCCACGGTATCGATGATGGCGCGGTCGCCCTCGATGGACTTCACGGTGCCGGTCACAACGATCTCGGTCTCGGGAGCTCCCATGCCACGGAACTGCACGGAGAGCCTCCTGAGCTTTCGCGGGTCCCCACCAGCCACGTCAGTGGCGGCACGGGCAACGAGTCCCATCATGTAGAGGCCGTGGAGGATCGTGTTCGGCAAGCCGACGGCCTTGGCGAACTCAGGGTCGATGTGGATTGGGTTGAAGTCGCCCGAGGCGCCCGCGTAGCGATGCGGCAGGTACTTGTCCGGCGTCACCCGCAGCTCGGGGATCGCGTCTCCCACGTTCAAACCTGCCATCTCAGACCCCCCTCACGATGTTGGTCCAGGTGCCTTTGACGACCTCGGCCCCATCCTGATTGACCGAACGCGTCTCGAAGACATAGAAGCCCTTGCCGTCCTTCTCGAAGATCTCCAGGCACTTGGCCGTGGTCGTGATCTCATCGCCCGAGCAGGCCGGCTCGCCCCACTCGAACTCCTGGCCGCCGTGCACCATCGCGGCAAAGTTCATCCCCACCTCGGGATCGAACATCGCCGGCCCCAGCGCCGGGGCGCTGTAGACGACGCAGAACATCGGCGGCGCGACGACGTCGCGATAGCCGGCCGCCATGGCCGCGTCGCGATCGAGATGGACCGGGTTGTCGAGCCCGATCGCACGCGCGTACTCGCCGATCTTCTCCTTGCCCACCTCATATGTCGTGGCGGGCCATTCCTTGCCTATTGCCTCAGTCTTGATGCTCATAGCGGCGGCAGTCTAGAGGGGGCCGAGGAAAGAGGGTCGGGCACCCCTCCCAAAACACTCAAGCGCGGCTCCCGCCGCGCGTTTTGGGAGGGGTGCCCGACCCTCTACTCGTCGATCTCGAGCACGGCCAGGAACGCCTCCTGCGGCACTTCCACCCGCCCCACCGACTTCATCCTCTTCTTGCCCGCCTTCTGCTTCTTCAGCAGCTTCTGCTTGCGGGTGACGTCGCCGCCGTAGAGCTTCGCGGTGACGTCCTTGCGCAGCGCCTTGACCGTCTCGCGGGCGAGGATGTTGGAGCCGATCGCGGCCTGCACGGGGACGTCGAAGAGCTGGCGCGGGATCGTCTTGCGCAGTCGCTCGACCAGGCGCTTGCCCTGCTCGTAGGAGAATTCGCGGTGGACGATGATCGAGAGCGCGTCGACCTTCTCCCCCGCGAGCAGGATGTCGACCTTGACCAGGTCGGAGGCCTGGTTGCCGATCGGCTCGTAGTCGAGCGAGGCGTAGCCGCGGGTCGAGGACTTGAGCAGGTCGAAGAAGTCGAGGACGATCTCGGCGAGCGGCATGTCGTAGCGGATCTGCACGCGCTGGGGACTCAGGTAGTGCATGTCGACGTGGGTGCCACGGCGGCCCTGACAGAGCTCCATCACGGCGCCTACCTGCTCGGAGGGACAGATGATCGTGGCGCGGATGTAGGGCTCTTCGATCGTCTCGATCGTGCCCGGGTCGGGCAGGTCGGTCGGGCTGTGGACCTCCTTGCGCTCGCCGTTGGTCAGGTGGACCTCGTAGCGCACGTTGGGGGTCGTCGCCAGCAGGTCGAGCCCGTACTCGCGTTCGAGCCGCTCGCGGACGATCTCCATGTGCAGCAGGCCTAGGAAGCCGCAGCGGAAGCCGAAGCCGAGCGCCTCGGAGGTCTCCGGCTCCCAGGAGAGAGCCGCGTCGTTGAGGGCCAGCTTCTCGAGCGCGTCGCGGAGGTCTTCGTAGCGGTCGGTGTCGATCGGGAAGAGGCCGCAGAAGACCATCGGCCGCACCTCGCGGTAGCCCTCCAGCGGATCGCTCGCCGGCCGCTCCAGCGCGGTCACGGTGTCGCCGACGCGCAGCTTGGCGACGTCCTTGATCCCGGTAATCAGGTAGCCGACGTCGCCGGCCTCCATCCCCTGCACGCCGGTCATCGCCGGGCGGAAGAAGCCGATGTCGTCGATATCGGCCTCGGTCCCGTTCTGCATCGCCAGGATGCGTCCGTGCTTGCGGAAGCTGCCGTCGACCATCCGCACGTAGGCGATCACGCCGCGGTACTGGTCGAACTCGGAGTCGAAGATCAGGGCTCGCGGCGGAGCGGCGAGGTCGCCCTCGGGCGGCGGCACGCGGGCGACGATCGCCTCCAGCACCTCGACCACGCCTTCTCCCGTCTTGGCCGAAATCGGCATCGCGTCGCCGGGGTCGGTGCCGAGCAGATCGGCGATTTCGGTCGCGACCCGCTCCGGCTCGGCGCCCGGCAGGTCGACCTTGTTGATCACCGGGATCAGCTCCAGGCCGCTCTCGACCGCGAGGTAGGTGTTGGCGACGGTCTGTGCCTCGACGCCCTGGGCGGCATCGACGACGAGCAGGGCGCCCTCGCAGGCGGCGAGGCTGCGCGAGACCTCGTAGGAGAAGTCGACGTGGCCGGGGGTGTCGATCAGGTGCAGGTGGTAGGCCTGGCCATCGGCGGCCCTGTACTCGACCCGCACCGCCTGGGCCTTGATCGTGATCCCGCGCTCGCGCTCGAGGTCCATCGAGTCGAGCATCTGAGCCTGCATTTTCTTCGGGTCGACGGCGCCGGTGAGCTCGAGGATGCGATCGGCCAGCGTCGACTTGCCGTGGTCTATGTGGGCGATTATCGAGAAGTTGCGGATGTGGTCCATGGGCGGGGGCGGAGTATGACCTGCGTATTGGCTGGGCGGGTCCTGTCGCGGCGGCCCTCCCCCATGTGCTCGGACGCCGCAAAGCGGCGCCCTGCGCTATGGGGGACCCCCGCCACCGCGCCACCCGCCAGAGAAGCGCTGAACGTTTCAGCCCCGACGGATCAGTCGAAAGCTGGGATCGCCCAGATCCCTTTTCTCCTCAGCGGGGACAGGACGAAGCGGGGAGCTTGCCTTGAAGCCGGAATACGACTGTGGGGGGCTTGCGGAGGACGACCTTTGTGCCGGGGGCCTTGGTCCAGCGGGCCGTAGGTGGGTATGGGGGCTTGCCTGGTTCTATGCGGTCTCGGGTGGTTATCGCGTAGTCGTATTTGCCGGCGTTTAGGAGGCGGCGCCAGGATTGGCATGTGGTGGGGGCTGTGAAGCCGCCGTGGGGTTGTTGTACGCCTATGTAGTCGACGTGGTTGGTCAGGTCCTTGCCGTAGAGGGGGTACTGGCGGGTGCTGGTGGTGGCTATGCGGGCGGCGGTGATTCCCTGGGCCCACTTGAAGGCGGCGTTGAGGCCCGGGGTGGTGAAGGCAGGACTCTCGTAGCGGTGCTGGAGGTAGCGGCGCTGGACCGGGTAGCCGATAGCCGCGACGAGGAAGACTCCCAGCGCAACGATCCCAACCTGCCAGCCGTGACGAGACGCCGATTTTCCATGCCATAGATGGAAAATTGGCGTCTCGTTCCCCAAGCGGGCGATGTGATGTCGCACCTGCCGGGTTACAGGCAGGAGCGCGAGGCCGAGGACCAGGGCTGGGGTCAGGTAGCGGAGACCGGACTCGAAGCCGTGGGGGGAGCCGTCTGGGCCGGAGGCTGAGGTTGGGGCGACCAGCCAGGCCAGGACGGCGGCCAGGCCGACCAGGCCCGCCACGCGCTGGACGGGACCGGCGCGGCGGCCGAGGCAGAGGAGCAGGCCCGCCAGAGCGAGGGCGCCGAGCACGGGCCAGAAGATCGTCAGACCGTGGTGGAGGCCGGGAAGAAGCCAGTCCGACCAGACCGAGCCGTCGGTCAGGTAGCCGAAGACGCTGTGACCTTCGCGCCCACCCAGTGCCTGCTCCGGAGCGGGCAGCGTGATCGGGCCGAGGTGCTTGACCCACGGCAGCGGGTTGCCGGTGTGGACGAGGTTGCGCAGATACCAGTAGCCGCCGCCGGCAAGTGCGGCGAGGCCGGTCGCGGCAAGCGCTCGCCACCTGCCTCCTCGGGGCGCGGTCAGGACGAGGCCGATCACGAGGACTCCCGCGGGCAGTAGGAAGTTGAGCTTGGTCCCGGCCGCCAGCCCGGCGGCCAGCCCGGCGACGACCAGGGCCCCGGTCGAGAGGCCGCTGTCGGCTCCGGCCGACTTGCCGCGATGCGCCTCCGATACCCCCCACTCCGACTCGATCTCACCGACACTCGTTCCGTCGGGATCCGACCGCGTCGCCACCCAGGCGTTCAGGGCAACAGCAACAGCAGCAAGTAGGAAGAAGATCCCGACGATGTCGTTTCGCGCCTCGCCGGCTTGGTCACTCAGGGCCGGAACGCTCAACGCCACCGCGGTGAGCGCCAGCGAGATCGGCGCCACCCTGTACGGCCGCCCGATGCACCACCCGGCAACCAAGCAACCGACGAACCAGCCGAGATTAAGCAGCGGCGAAAGTAGATCCCGATCAAAAGCAACCATCCCAACCGCATGAAGCACTTCCGAATTCGCCGGATAGAACCAGGCCAGGAACTGCGGCGCGATGAAGTGCAAGCTCCACGTATCGCCACTCTGGAAGAACCCGGCAGCGAACGTCCCGTGGTACCAGGTCGAATCGAACCCGGTCATCCCGGTCGACAGCTTCGGCTTGACATCCAGCCCGAACTTGATGGTCGCCACCGCGGCGATTGCCAAGGCAATCAGAGCGGAAAGAGATGGAGGGCGGGGGGGTCCCTCCGTCTTGCTGGGTTTTTCGCCAGGGAAGGTCGGGGTCGATGGCGAGCGTCGCCGGGGCGAAAAACAGGACGCCGCTGCGCCGGAGGGACCCCCCCGCCCTCCTCCCACAGTCAGCCAGAGGCCCGCTCCCACGAGGAGAACCACAGCCAGATATGGGATGGGCTTGAAGGCGCCAAAGCTGCCAAGCAGCTCGGCTACCCAAAGCAGAAGAGCAAGGGTGAGCACAGAGGTTGCAAGGTGCGCGGATGTGCCCTGAAGCTCACCGACCAGCTTCCGGCGCATCGATCCCCCTCCGAGCCACGCAAACCCCGTGAGCAAGAAGATCTCGATGACCCCGAGGAGATAGTGGCCGGGACCCAGCATCTAGCGACGGCGGACGAGGCGCAAGATCTGGTCGAGCTCGGCGATTCGGAGCAAGCGCGCCAAGCCCAGGTAGACGAGCCCGCCGAGGCCCAATGCGGCGCCGAGCGAGACGATCTGCCCCCCGAGCCCGCGCCCGAGGACGTTGTCGAGCAGGTCCCAGGTGCCGAAGGAAACCGCGGCCAGGGCCGCTGCCGCGATCGTGATCTTGGTCGCCGTGGCAAACAGCCGCCCGAGCTCGAGGCCGTCGAACTCGCGGCGCAGGACCACCGCCTGCGCGACCACCGCGGCCGTCGTGCCGATCCCGGTCCCGGCGACGATGCCGCCGGTGCCGAAGGGCTTGTAGAGGGCGAGGGCGGCGAGGGCCGAGACGGCGAGGTCGAAGCCGGCGAGGCCGGTTGCCATCCAGGGCCGCTGCAGGCTGAAGAAGGTGCGGGTCTGGAGCAGGTAGAGGCCGTTGGTGGGCAGCGAGAAGGCAAACCAGAAGAGGGCGGTCGCGACCAGCGTGGTCTGCTCGGGGGTGAACTCGCCGCGCTGGTAGATGAGGCGGATCATCGGATCGGAGAGAACCAGCACGGCAGCCCCGGCCGGGATCAGGACGAAGAGGATCTGGCGCATGCCGTTGGCCATCGTCGCGCGCAGGTTCTCCATCTCGCCGCGGGCGGCGAAGCGGGCCAGGGTCGGGAAGAGCACCGTCGCGACCGCCACCGAGAAGACGCCCTGCGGCAGCTGGTAGATGCGGAAGGCCTTGTCGATCGCCGCCGGCGACTGGTCGCTGACGAGGCTGCCGAAGAGGCTGTTGACCAGCATGTTGAAGTTGATCAGGCCGAGGCTGATCGTCACCGGCAGCATCAACAGCAGTACCCGGCGCACGTCGCGGTTGCGCCACTCGAAGCTCCATTCGAACTTGAACGGCGTGTTGCGCAGGTCGAAGACCGGGATCAGCAGCTGGACCAGGGTGCCGAGCAGGATGCCGATCGCGTAGGCGTAGATGCGGTTCTGGCCATGGAAGGCCGGGGTGAGGAAGATCGTCACCGCGATGATCGTCAGGTTCCAGAACAGCGGCGAGATCGCGAAGGCGCCGAAGCGGTCGTAGCTGTTGAGGACGCCGACGACGACGCCGCTGACCCCGAGCAGGATCAGGATCGGGAAGAGGACCTGGGAGAGGGTGATCGTCAGGCTGAGGATCTCGCCCTCGAAGCCGGGAGCGAAGAGCGGCATCAGGACCGGTGCGATCAGCACGAAGAGCGCCGTGATCGCGCCGAGGACGAGCGTTACCAGCAGCAGCAGGGTCGAGGCGAGCCGGAACGCCTCGCGGTAGTTCTTCTTCTCCAGCTGCTCGGTGAAGATCGGCACGAAAGCGGGCTGCAGAGCCGCGTCGGCGAAGAGCGCACGAACCAGGTTGGGGACCTGGAAGGCGATCGTGAAAGCCGACATCGGTCCGTAGATGCCGTAGTAGGAGGCGGCGACTATCTCGCGGACGAGCCCAGCGATCCGCGAGGCGGCCGTCGCGATCGAGAAGAAGGCAGTCGAGCGGGCGATCCGACCGGGCCTCGGCTCGGGCGTGGGTTCCTCCCCCTGGTCGATCGTCTCGGCGGTGCGCAGCGCGGCGTCCGCATCGATGTTGCGCCCATCCGGCGTCTCGGGGGTCTCCAATACCTATCTCACTCGCTATAGTCGGCCGCCGCGAATGGCCAACATAGCCTCACAGAAGAAGCGGATCCTACGCAGCGAGCGCGAGCGGACGGAGAACCGCCTGCTCACCAGCACGGTGAAGACCCACTTCCGCCGCCTGGAAAGCGCGGTCGAGGAGGGCGACGCGAGCAAGGTCGGAGCCGAGCACCGCGCGCTGGTCTCCAAGATCGACAAGGCCGTGCAGAAGGGCGCCATGCACAAGAACACCGGCGCCCGCAAGAAGTCGAAAGCGGCACGCACCGCCGCGGCGCCCGCAAGCAGCTAAGCAGCTGCTCCCGCGGCTTTTCTCAGCGCGAGGGTCAGCGCCAGCTCGTCGCCGTAGTCAGCGCCGCCGCGACACCAGACCTCCAGATCGGCAAGGGCGATCGTCGCCTCATGAAGGTCGTCAAGGCTTGTTTGGCCGAGCCGGGCGACCAGCTGCTTAGCCGCGTAGGGGTGCATCCTCAGGCCGGACTCGACCTGCTTTGGTGACACCCCCTCCTCCAGCTGGGCCACCGCAGCGGAGGCCTTGCGCAGGCGCGAAGCGAGGCCGTAGATCAGCCCGGTCACGTTCTCGCCTTGGGAGACGAGCCGCTCGGCGATCGAAGCCGCCTTGATGGGATCGCGTTCCAGCAGGGCATCGGAGAGAGCCCAGACCGCGGCTTCGGAGGTATCGGAGACCATCGCGTCCAGATCGGCGGCTCCGACCTGTCCCCCGTCCCCGGCCCACAGCGCCAGGCGCTCGAGCTCATTGCGCAAGCGCACCGGGTTGGCCCCCATGCGGTCGACGAGGATGCGGGCCGCGGCCGGCTCGAGGGCGAAGCCGAGCCGCTTGGCATCCCCGACAAGCAGGCGCGGCATGTCGCGCGCCTTCGGCGCCTCGAACTCGTGGATCTCCCCGCCCGCCGCCTTGACGGCCTTGGACAGCTTCGCCGGCGCCTTTGCGCGGGAGATCAGGACCACGGTCAGGTCGGGTGGCAGGACAGCGAGCGCCGCGACAACCGCGTCGAGCTGCTTGTCGCGCCAGCGCTCCACTCCGTCGGCGAGCAGGTAGCGGCGGGCCTCGGTCAGGGACATCGCCGGGATGCCGGCCAGCAGCGCCTCGTGATCGGGCGCGCCCCTGCCCTCGCTCGGCTCGAAGACCTCCAGGGCACCGGCCCCGCCGTCTCCTTCGGCCCTCGCCCTCAACCTGGAGCGGGTCGCGTCGATCTTGGCCTGGTCGGTACCGGCGATCAGGTAAAGCGCTGCCAAGTCCTCGGCCATCGCGGCCGAGTCTAGTGATGGGACTTGGCCGACTTGCCGGGGCCGCCGGCTTCCGGCTTCCCTTCGCCGGGCTTTGCGGACGGTGGCCCGCCGGAGGGTTGTGAGGGCGATGCGACAGATCCCCCCTCCCCCGACTTGCCGGACGAATCGTCGGTCGGCTTCGCGGGAGCGCTGGCATGTCGGGGCTTGCCGGAGTGGTGGCTCTTCGACTCCCCCGTCGAAGAGGTGGCGGGCTTGGCATTCCCCTGGCCCTTCGCCTTGCCCTGCGAGTGGCCCTTTGCCATTGGCTTCGACTTCGCCTTCGCCTTCGCCGGCGCGGCCTTCCCGGGCTGCGGCGACGACTCGGGCCGGGAGGAGGGGGTGGGCAGTGCCGTCGCCGGTTCGCCCGCCGGTTCGGGAGCGGGCGCGGAGGGCGGCTGCGCCTGCACCGGAGGCGCCTTCCCGGTGGGCTCATGACCGACCTGGTTCGACTCACCGAGGCCCCGGCCGGCGGGCGAGCGGGATCGACCGGGGGAAGACGAGTCGGTGAGAGCACTCGCCCGATGGTGGGCAAACCCGGTGTGCCCTACCCCACTTCGCTGTGTCAGCGCGATCGCGTCACCGACGGCGGCGGACCCACCCGGGCCATCTGGGATAGCTCCGCTGAAAACGCCGGGGAAGCCCAGTTGGGAGATGAACGCGACCAGGCCCAAGCCGACCACGCTGACCGTCCCCAACAGCGCGATCGTCGTGTTTCGCAACCTCGCGAGCATGCTGTCGCCCACCACGCTCGAGTACAAGGTCGAGGGAGCAAGCGCCTGTCGGATCCTGGAGACCACCGATACGTCCATCGGCGGCACCGCGCCGTTGCGAAAGCGAATTCACCCAAAACACCCAATATTGGGTCGGAGATCCGTTGAGGTGCGCCTCAGCCGTTCCTGCGGATCCCCACCGTGGCGCGGCTGACGTCGAGGACGATCGTCCCGTCGCGATCGGTGCGCAAGGTGGCGACATGATGCGCGGCGAGGATCGCGAGCGGGGCCGCCGTCGGGTGACCGTAGGGATTGTCGGCTCCGACCGAGATCACGGCGAGCCTTGGCCCGATCCGGTCGAGAAGGCCGTCGAGGCCGGCGTCCTCGCTGCCGTGGTGGGCCACCTTGAGGACGTCGACCGGACCGGGATCGATCGGGACAGCTTCGGCCTCGGCGTCAGCTGTCAGCAGCATCGAGAAGTCGCGCCAGCGGGCCAGCAGGACGAGGGCCTGGGCGTTGGGGTCGCCGGCAAGCGGCTCCGCAAGCAGCTCGGGAGGCGGCCAGAGGACTTCGATCCGCAGCCGCCCGGAGCGAAGCGTGTCGCCCTCGGCGATCCGTGCCGGAGCGGCGCCAGACGCCTCAGCCTCATCGCGTAGATCTCGGCTGAGCCTGGCGTATGCGAGCCGGGCGACCGGGAAGTGCCCGAGCAGTTCCTCGATCCCGCCGGCGTGGTCGGACTGTTCGTGGGTGACGATCGCGGCGCCCAGCCGCCCGACCCCGGCGGAGCGCAACTTCGCGACGAGGTCGTCCCCCGGCGGCCCCCCGTCGACGAGGACGGCAGGAGCTCCAGCCGGCTGGAGCAGAATCGCATCGCCCTGCCCCACATCGAGCACTGAGACACGCAAGCCCGAGGCGGGCCCGGCTGCATCGGCGCCTCCCCCCGCACCGGCCCAAACCACCCCCGCGGCAACAAGCCCCAGCCCGACCACGACACATCCCCGCAGCAGGGGCCGACGGGACGAAATCCGCCGCATAGGCGAGGATTTCGTCCCGTCGGCAGGGGGTTTCCGCCGGCGCCTCAGGGTTGAGAGACGGTGGCGGCGCGCCAACCATGGGGTGCCGAGGGCGGCCCCGGCCAGGGCGACGTAGGTGGCGATCAGGCCGATCGGGCCGAGCCGCACGTGCAGATAGGCCCAGCTCGGGCGAGCGCACCATGCCGCCACCTGGGCGATGTAAGCGAGCAGTGGGGCCTCGGCCGCGTTGAGGATCTCGACGGGAAAGCCTGGGACCTGGCCGCCCACCGCGGCGAGCATTCCCAGCCACATCGCAGGAGCCACCGCCGGCAGGGCCAGCAGGTTGGCGGCGAGGGTCATGGTCGAGACGGCGCCGAAGTGGAAGGCGATCAGCGGCGCGGTGGCCAGGGTCGCGGCAACCGTCATCGCGACGCCCTCGGCGAGCGCGCCACGCCAGCCCCCGGTTCCGATCCGCGATACGACCCCCGCGCGCAAGGGCGCAGCCAGGATGAGGATGCCGAGGACGGCGGCGAAGCTGAGCTGCCAGCCGACATCGACGGCGATGCTGGGGTCGACCGCAAGCGTGACGACGGCTGCCACGGCCAGCCCGTAGAGGCGCGAGGCACGCCGTCCGGCAAGGGTCGCCAGCAGGCCGAGCGCACCCATCACGCCGGCGCGCAGGATCGAGGGCCCGGCGCCGGCGAGGGGCACGTAGACGACGATCGCGACGAGGATCCAGACGAGGCGGGTCCGCAGCGGCATGCCAAGTGCCGCCAGCAGCGGCATCGCCAGCAGAGCGAGCAGCGCTACGTTCTGACCGCTGACCGCGAGCAGGTGGCTGAGGCCCGAGCGACGGAAGTCCTCGACCGTGCCCGCGTCGATGCGCTCGTCCTCGCCGAGGACGAAGCCCCTCGCCAGCGCAGCCTCGCGAGACGGCATACCGCGACCGAGCGCTATCTCGGCGCGGCCGCGGATCTCCCCGCGGTGGGCAAGCGCGAGCACCGCCACCGCCACGGCGGAGAGGACGACCAGCCTCGATGGCCACCCGCTCCGCATCGCGCCGCTAGGGCTGAAGACGGGCGCGCAGCGACTCCATCGTCGCCGGCCCGATGCCGTTGACCTGATCGAGCTGGTCGACTGAGGAGAGGCCACCGTGCTGTTCGCGGAACTCGACGATGTCCTGTGCCGTGACCGGGCCGATCCCGTCGATCGTGTCGAGCTGCTCGACGGTGGCTGTGCCGAGGCCGATCGGCCCGTCTTCGCTCATCGCCCCCGCCGCCGCAAGCGGCGCTCCGCCCGGCCCCTTCCTCGGCACCACGACCTGCTGGCCGTCGGCAAGGCGCGCCGCGAGGTTGATCGCTTCGAGCAGAGCGCCGCCGGTCGCCCCGCCGGCACGCTCGACGGCATCGGTCACCCGGGCGCCGCCGGGCAGCCGGTAGACGCCAGGGCGGGTGACGGCGCCGGTGACGTCGACCACCACGTCCCCGCTCGAGCCGCCGCTGCCGAGTGCGAAGCTGCTGCCGCCCGAGCTCGGAGACGCTGAGAAAGAGCTCGACGAGGAGCTGGAGCCGCCACTCCCCTCGGCCCGGATCGCCCGCGCCCCGAGCAGCAGCAGCGCCACCGCGATGGCGCCGTAGACGGCGATCTGCGACCTGCTCAGCTCGGGCATTGCCCGAACCGTCCCCGATGCCGGCGCGCGCGTGGCGCGCACATTCACACGGTTTAGCTACAAGTCTTCGTCGTCATAGCCAGCCACCTCTGCGAGCTGGTCGCTGTAGAGCTCGGAGGCCGCGACCGGTGGCGACTGGACCGAGACGCAGGCAAGCTCGGCGTCGCCATCGTTGGCGATCGAGTGTTCGGTGGCGGGAGGAACGAGGATCAGATCGCCCTCGGCGACCTGCTGCGTGTCGCCGGCCACCGACATCGTCCCGGTCCCCCTGACCACGACATAGGCCTGCTCGGCCTCCTCGTGGGAGCGAAGGGTCTGCTCGGCGCCCGACGGCAGCTCGAGCCAGGTGACGGAGAGATTGCGCGAGCCGAGCTCCCCCGCGTCCATGAGCACGCGGGTGCGCAGTCGATGCCACTCCTCGACCGGCGCCTCTGTGAGCCTTCTGACCTGCACGCGCGCCCTTTCTACCAGAAAGTCTGCCCGGAGCAGTTGAAAACCAGGCTGCTGGCCTCAGCGGATGACTAAATTGACCAGCTTGCCTGGCGTCAGATGACCGGCGAAAGGGCTTCGAGGATGTGGGGCCAGATGTAGACCTCGACCGTCGCGGCGAAGATGAGGGTGGGGACCGCGATCAGGACGGTGATCAGGGTGGCGGCGAGGAGCTGGTTCCACTCGCCCCGGCGACTGGCGATCAGCCATGCGGCGAGAGGCAGGAAGAGCGCGGCCAGCTCGGGGATCGCGTGCGGGAGGACGCTGAGGAGCAGCAACCCGATCGGCATGTGGAGCTGGTAGGAGATCGTCGAGCCCTGGAAGCCGAGGTAGAGGGCCTGGGTCGAGAGCGAGAAGAGGGTGACGGCGCAGACGAAGAGGATCGCCAACTCCCCGGCCTTGACGTGAATCCACTGTGAGAGGCCCTTGCGCTGGGCGGCGGCGATCGGCATCGAGGCACCGGCGATGAAGCCGGCGACGCAGGCGGTCGCATGCAGGGCCAGCACCAGCGAGTTGCGCCAGAGGATCGGCAGCAGGTCGCCGGGTTGCGAAGGTTCGGTCAAGCCCGGCAGGTGGATCGGCGTGATGTCCGGGGTGAGCAGGCCGGCGACGACCCACACGGCGCCGAGCAGGGCCAGCGCGATCGCCACGCTCAGCGCCAGCCAGCCGCGCAGGACCGCCCAGCGCCCCTCGCTCCAAGCGTCCAGCGTTTCTCGCGTGTCCTCCATCCCATGCGAGAAGACGTGCTCGTTGGCCGTGTTCATCGCTCACTCATCGGCAGGCGGGCGAGAAGATTGAGAAGTGGAGCTGGAGGGACTCGAACCCTCGACCTACGCGCTGCCAGCGCGTCGCTCTTCCAGCTGAGCTACAGCCCCAGGAGACTCGTATCGCGGTTGCTGAGTCTAGCGTTGCGGGCAGGTCGTTTCGTGCCGGCACAGCGCCCGGCAACCGGAGTAGGGTCCTTGCTCAATCCAGGGCCACGAGCTGTTCGACGACCGCGCGGAGACCCGTTATCACCCTCAGGGCGCCGGGTTCCCCGGCCGTCCGAGTGGATCGAAGGAGGCTCATCGTGGCCACGCCCGCACCGGAGCTTCCCGAGCAGGAGCTCACCGAGCACAAGAAGGGGATGCCGGCCGAGGGCAGTCTGGTCGACCGGATCGCCAACATGACCGTCACCGTCGTGCCCCTGGCGCTGGTCGGCTACGCCGCCTGGCTCGTCTGGGGCGGCATCCTCGACTGGCAGGCGGTGCTGATCTTCTTCGCCACCCTGATCCCCTTCGGGCTTGGGATCACGGTCGGCTTCCACCGCCTCTTCACCCACCGCTCGTTCAAGACCTCGGCGCCGATGCGGGGGTTGTGGGCGGTGCTGGGCTCGATGGCGCTGGAGGGCCCGGTGATCGAGTGGGTCGCCTACCATCGCCGCCACCATGCCTTCTCCGACGAAGAGGGCGATCCGCACAGCCCCCACGTCGGTCATGGCGACGGCTGGCGGGGCGCCCTACGCGGCCTCTTCTACGCCCACGTCGGCTGGGTCCTGTTCAGCACCGAGCCGGCCGAAGAGGAGCGCTACGCCCCCGACCTGATGGAGGACCGGGTCGTGCGCTTCGTCGACCGCACCTTCGTGCTCTGGGCCGTGCTCGGACTGGCGATCCCGTTCGGCCTCGGCGTGGCGCTGACCGGGACGATCTACGGCGGGCTGCTCGGCCTGCTCTGGGGCGGCGCCGTGAGGATCTTCGTCCTCCACCACATCACCTTCTGCATCAACTCCCTCTGCCACTTCTTCGGCAGTCGCGACTTCGCCACCGGGGACGAGTCGCGCAACCTGGCCCTGCTGGCGCCGTTCACCTTCGGCGAGGCCTGGCACAACAACCACCACGCCTTCCCCACCTCGGCTCGGCATGGCCTGGGACGTGGTCAGCTCGATCCCTCGGGGGCTTTGATCTCGCTGATGGAGCGAGTCGGCCTGGCCTGGGACGTGGTCCGCGTCAGCCCCGAGCGGATCGCTTCCAAGGCCGCCGGGTAGCCCCTCACTACAGGATCAGATCCAAGACCTTGCGCTCGAGCAGGCCCTGCTGGCGCGGGGTGACGGTGTCATCGGGAGCGAGGTTCGGAAGCTCGATCGTCTTGCCGTCTCGAAACCGATCGAGCACCCGGGGGTCGATGTAGGAGCTCCGGCAGACCGCCGGGGTGTTGCCGAGCCGCTCGGCGACGCGCCCGATAGCCGCTCGGATCGCGCGCTCTCGGCTCCCTTTGGAGGTGGGCGACTCCTCACGCGCCAGCTCGACCGCGGCGAGAACGGTCCCGTGCCAGGTGCGGAAGTCCTTTGCCGAGAACTCCTCGCCGGCCTTTGCCTGCAGGTAGGCATTGACGTCCTCCGAGCGGACGTCGTGCCACGCGCCGTCCTCACGGAAGACGAGAAGGTCGCCGGGGCCGCTGCGCCTGCGACGCATCGCTTCGACCGCCGACTTGACCCCCGGATCGCGGATCGCCTGGATGCGGCGCTGGCCACTCTTGGCCGGAAAGTCGAAGACGACCTCCCCACCCTCGATCGAGACGTGCTCGCGCTGCACCGTCGCCACCCCGTAGCTCTCGTGCGCTTCCGCGTATTCCTCCCCCCCGATCCGAAAGAAACCGAGATCGAGCAGGCGCACCGCGCATGCCAGCGCGCGCTCGCGCGGCATCCCTTCGCGAGCAAGGTCTTTTTTTACGGCCCGGCGAAGCCGAGGCAGTGCGGAGGCGAACTCGCGCATCGACTCGAACTTCCTTTGCGCAGCCCAGAGATGCCAGCGCTCGTGGTAGAGGTATTGCTTGCGACCCGCTTCGTCGAGGCCGGTCGCCTGGATGTGGCCGAAGGGATCGCCGCAGATCCAGACCTCTCGCCACGCCGGCGGGATCGCGAGCTCGCGAATGCGCGCGAGGGTGTCCTCGTCCTCGACCCGCCCGCCATCGGCATCCAGGTAGCTGAAGCCGCCCCCACGGCGACGACGGACGATGCCGGGACCAGTGCAGTCCGAGCGCCTGAGTCGCCCCCGCGGGCGAGACCCAGGTCCCCTCATCTCTGCCTGGCCATTCATCCCTCCTGAACGATCTGCTGGTCTCAGGCTTACTGCCCCGCCCCGTGCCGGCTCAAACGTGAGCAAGTTTTCACGGAGACGGCATCGGGTAGAGACAACTCCGCCACAATGACTGCTGGAACCGCACAGGCCATTTGCATTTGAGCGGTGCCGGGCGCGAAAGTCCGTCCACCATCCGACCGTTGGGCCAGATGCCACCAGCTGAGGGGAACAGAGAGGAAGCAAGCCATACACCGGCACCCGAGGCCGAGATTCAGCTCGTCGGCGAGCGGGAGCTCTGGCAGCGCTTTGCGCACGACAGGGATCCGGCGGTTCGGGAGGAGCTGGTCCGCCGCAACATGGCCTTCGCAAAACGGCTGGCACTTCGATACCGAGGAGTCAGCGAGTCATTCGACGACCTGCTGCAGGTAGCCGCGCTCGGCCTGCTCAACGCGGTCGATCGCTTCGATCCCGACCGCGGCATCCCCTTCACCGCCTTCGCCTCGCCGACCATCCTCGGCGAGCTGAAGCGACATTTTCGCGACCGGGTCTGGACGGTCCGGGTGCCCCGCGGCCTGCACGACCGGATGGCCGAAGTCGACAAGGCGATCACCGAGCTGACAAAGAAGCTTCAGCGATCCCCGTCGATCGGCGAGATCGCCGATCGGCTTGGCCTGGACCAGACCGACGTGCTCGAGGTGATGGAGGCGAGTCATAACCGCCGCCCACTCTCGCTGGACCGTCCGGCCGGACCCGACGATGCCGAGGAAGCTCCCCTGGCCGAGTGGATCGGGGAGGTGGATGAGAGCTTCGAGCTGGCAGAAGGTCGGATCGCTCTCGAGGCGGCGCTACCGCATCTCGACGACCGTGAGCGCCTGGTAGTGCGCATGCGCTTCACCGACGACATGACGCAGTCTCAGATCGCCGAGCGGATCGGCTGTTCGCAGATGCATGTATCGCGCATCCTGCGGCACGCCCTGAACAAGATCAGAGAGCAAGTCAGGGAACAGCAGCAAAGCGAATGAGCAGATAGTCGCCGTCTTCCGATTCATCGACGGAGAGCGCGGCGGCCAGGCTCTCGAGCGAGCCCCCGATCCCGGGCAACGCAAGCTCTTGGCGAATCCGGCCGGCGGCGCCCGCCTCCATCGGCCCCAATCGCAGCTCGATCCCACCGGAGTCCTCCTCCAACCCGAGGCGCACCCGGCCGTCGGCGAAGCTCTCAGGGGCGGCGGCCGCGATCGCATCGGTGACCAGGACCGTGTCGGAGACGCGGTCCACCGAAAGGTCATGCCTGGCGGCCAGCGCGCCAACCACGCGCGCGAGAACCGGGGCGAGCAGCTCGGAGCGGTCGATCACCATCTCGGTGCGATCTACGCGATTGGACTCCAGCTCGATCGGGTCCCCGCTTCCATCGGCGCCGCCACCCCGCAAGGGAATGCGCATCGTGACCTCCGTGCCTCGGTCAAAGCCGCCTGAGATCGAGAAGTTGCTGGAGAGCGCCGCGATCCACGAAAGGCCCAGGCGCAGGCTGTTGTGTGCGGAGCCGTCAGCCTGGGGCTTGAGCCCAAGCCCTTCGTCGCGGACCACCACGGTGAGGCCCTCCGCATCCGGATGGGCCTCCACGCCGAGCGGTCCCGGCTCCCCTCGGTAGGCATGGACGACGACGTTCATGCAGGCCTCGGTGACGACCGTCTTCAGATCCGCGAGGCCAGGCTCGTCCATTCCAATCTGCTCGGCCAACCCGGACAGGGCGTGGCGGACCACAGAGACGTTCTCTGCCTTTGCGGAGAGCACCATTTGCAGTCCCCCCCCAGGCGGACCTTGCATCAGCATAGTTTCGGACGTCAGTCGCATCCTCGTCGCCGGGCCGAGCTCGTCAGGACGCCGAGCATAGCCATGGTTCGGGATTCATTGCCTACCCTCTCGATTCCAGCCGCAAACCCAGGGACGAGACGAGTGGTGGGTGACCGGTCCCACGGCGCCGGGGGACCCGTTTGGCTGTTGTACGATCACGGCCAATGAACCCGGTCCCTTTTCAGGTGGTGAGCGAAGAGGTCGAGCCCGGAATCCGCATCCTCGCGGTACGTGGCGAGCTCGACCTGAACACGGCACCGGAGTTCGAGATGCGTCTCGGCGACGCGATTGAGAATTCATCCGCTTCAATCATGGTCGACCTCTCGGACTGCGAATTCATCGACTCAACCGGGATCGCGCTGATCGTGCGCAACTGGCAGCGCCTCGAGGATGACGGCTCGAAGGAGCGGCGGCTGGTTCTCTGCTGTTCCAATCACCAGGTGTGGCGACTGCTGAAGATCACTGGAGTCGAGGACTCGATCTCGATGTGCGCGGAGCGCGAGGCGGCGATCGCCGAGTTGCGCGCCTGAGGCTCAGCCACTGATCAAGCCGGTGTCGCTGAAGGCAAAGCGGCCCGCCACCTGCTCGGGATCCGGGAGGACCTCGCCGCAGGCGAAGAGGCCGTCGTGCATCCGCCAGATCCAAGCGACAGGCAGATCGCGTATGCCGAGATCGCGACTACGCGCGTAGACACGGCCGCGAACCAGCAGGGTGTCGTCCTGGCGGTGCAGCTCGCTCGGCGTTATCTGCAGCTCTTCCCAGGTCTGGGCTACGTCGGCGAGGTACTCGTGGAGGCCCTCGGGACCGGTATAGGGGGCGTCGCGGTGGACTGCCTCCGCGGTGGCCGCCGGGAAGAACTCCATCTCCGGGGAGCAGAGCTCCACGATCTCCTCGCTGTCACGGCTGTTGAAGGCAGCGAAGAGGCGCTTTACCAGCGCCACGTGGGGGTCCTCGCCCGTCGACATCAGGAGGTTGCTCTCACTCGACGCCCGGGCGATCGCCAGGATGGCCACATCGTCGGCGATGCCGCCGCCGGTGAACCCACTCAACGAGCCCTCGACCCGCTGCAGGCCCATCGCCGGGTTCGTGGCCCCGCGGAGCTCGGCGTGGAGGCGCGCCTCGCCGAAGCGCCCCTCCGACCCCTCCGCCTCGGTAACTCCGTCAGTCACGATGACCAGCTGCTGGCCAGGCTCGACCGGGATCAGCTCGACCGCCCACTCGGCATCCTCGAAGGCGCCGAGCACGGGACCGCCGGCAGCCGCCTCCATGACCCGCTCGCCGTTGACGAGCAGAGGCGGCGGGTGGCCGGCGACGACAAGTCTCACCGGCTCGCCTGGCTCCTCCCCTATCGTCAGGGCGGCGAGACTGCAGAGGGCGCTATCGCCCCTTTCCAGCAGAGCCCGGTTGAGGGCCTCCAACGCCCCCGGCAGGTCGTCGCTGAGCTGAATCGCGGTGCGCAGGGTATAGCGGGCGACGGCGGTGATCGAGGCGGCATGGGCCCCGCGCCCGGTGACGTCGCCGATCGCCAACGTCCAACCACCCGGCACCCGGAAGACGTCGTAGAAGTCCCCGCCCACCTCGTTCTCGGCCCCGGCGGGTCGGTACATCGCGGCCACCGACCAGCCGGGAATGTGGGGAAGCCGCGATGGCAGCAGGCCGCGCTGAAGCGTGTCGGCGATATGCGAGCGCGCCTGCTCGGCCCGCTCGAGGTCGGCGAAGAGGCCGCAATTGTCGAGCGCCAGAGCGATCCTGCCGGAGAGGATCCAGGCGAAGCGCGCATCCTCGCGCCGGTAGCGACGGCGCGACCAGGCAACTCCCATCGTCAATGCTCCGGTCACCTGGCCGCGTGCGTTCAGCGCAACGGTGATCGCGGAGCGGATGCCGATGCTCCTGAGAAATTCCAGGTCCTCGGGGTCATGCGCAATGCCGCGTAGGTCCTCCTCGGACATGCGCTCGAAGAAGCGCGGCCGGAGCGAATCGTGGGTTCCCTCCTCGAGCATCTGCGCCGGCATGGAAGGCATGCGTTCATACAGCCCCTGCTCCACGTTGGAATCCCCACCCGGGGCGACTTGAACGATGACCCGGCGCGGGACGCGATCCTTGTCGATCACGTCGATCATGCAGAAGTCGGCCAGCTGCGGGACGAGGATGGCGCAGATCGCGTCAAAGGTTTCCTCGAGGCTGCCGCCCGCGTCGGAGATGGAGGCGACGTCGGCAAGGACTTGAAAGCGTCGTCGCATCCTGCGTTCGCGAACGAAAAACAGGCAGAGCAGTGCCGCAAGCGTTGCGAGCAGCAGCGCAACCTCGATTGGTCCGATCCAGCTCATTCCACCTCCGGGCACTTAATAACTAAAGACAGTAGCTCTCCACAAAACTGCTGTCCATAGCCGCGCCGGGCCGGCAGTGCTGTTGTAAGGGCTCGGTACTCGGACTCGGGTCGTTCCTCGTCCCGCCAGGTTCCAGCTCCCTCGCAAGGCTCGTCGGACGCCGTGTGGTCAGGGCTTGAGAACGACCTTGATCGCCCCGTCTTCCTTCTTCTGGAACATCTCGTAGGCGCCCGGCGCCTCCGCCAGCGGCAGCTGGTGGGTGGTGAGGTCATCGACGCCGAGTGGGTCCTCGTCGCCTTCGAGCAGGGGCAGGATCTCGTCGGTCCAGCGCCGCACGTGGGCCTGGCCCATGCGGATCTGCACCCCCTTGTCGAAGAGCTGCATCATCGGCAGCGGGTCGAGCTGGCCGCCGTAGACACCGGAGATCGAGATCGTGCCGCCGCGGCGCACCGTGTCGATCGTCTCGAGCAATGCCGAGAGGCGGTCGACCGCGGCCTTTTCGGTTGCCTTGGCGGCGAGCGGATCGGGCAAGAGGCCGGTCGCCTTCTGAGCCAGCTCGGCAACGCGAGCCCCATGGGCCTCCATGCCGACCGCGTCGATCACGCCGTCAGGGCCGCGGCCATCGGTCATCCCCCTGATGATCTCCGGCACGTCCTCGTGCTGGGAGGAGTCAATCGCCTCGACGCCGTGACGGCGGGCCATCTCCAGGCGCTCGGGAACCGAGTCGACGCCGATTACCGTCTCGGCACCCTGGTGACGCGCGATCCGCGCGCACATCTGGCCGATCGGCCCGAGGCCGTAGACAACGGCACTCCCTCCCTTGGGGATCGCCGCATACTCGACCGCCTGCCAGGCAGTCGGCAGCACGTCGGAGAGAAATAGGTAGCGCTCGTCGGGGGCGCCGTTCTCCGGCACCTTGATCGGCCCGAAGTGGGCCTGGGGAACCCGCAGGTACTCGGCCTGACCCCCCGGCACCTCGCCGTAGAGCTTGGTGTAGCCGAAGAGGGAGGCGCCCTTTTCCTGCTCGCGATTCTGGGTGGTCTCGCACTGGGCGAAGAGCTTTTCCTTGCACATCCAGCACTCGCCGCAGGAGATGTTGAAAGGGATGACGACCCGGTCGCCCGCTTTGATCTGGCTGACCTCCGATCCCACCTCCTCGACGATTCCCATCGGCTCGTGGCCGAGGATGTCGCCCTCTTCGATGAACATCCCCAGCACCTCGTAGAGGTGCAGGTCGGAGCCGCAGATCGCGGTAGAGGTGATGCGCACGATCGCGTCGGTGGGGTCCTGAATCGATGGATCGGGGACCTCGTCGACCCTGACGTCGCGTTTGCCGTGAAAAGTAAGTGCCTTCATCTCAGTCCTCCTTCGCCGAGCCGGGTTCGGCCATTTCCCTGTGTTTCTCGGCCTTGATGCTGTCGGGAAGAATCCGGCCGGCGGCGACCTGAGCTCTGTTCTTGAAGGCGCCGGCGACGACTCTCTCCTTGTCAGCCATCAGGGCATCGAAGCCCTGACGCGCGACTTCGGCGGGGTCGTCCTTCTCGCCGGCGCCCACTTCGGTGTCCTCCATCCCGGCGCGCTCGAAGAACTCGGTCTCCGTCGCCCCCGGCATCAGCGATGTGACGGCGATGCCGGTATCCCTGAGCTCGTTGCGGAGCGCCAGGGCGAAGGACTGCACGAAGGACTTGGAGGCGTTGTAGACGGCCTGGAAGGGGCCGGGCATCGTCGCGGCGATCGAGGAGGTGAAGAGGACCCGTCCCTCGTCGCGCTCGACCATGTCGGCGATCACCAGCTTGCAGAGGTGGATGGTCGAGCGCACGTTGAGGTCGATCAGCTGCAGCTCGTCGGCAAGGTCCGTTTCGGTCGCGAACGCGCCGCCGGCGCCGATCCCGGCGTTGAGCGCAAGCGCATCGACCGGGCGCCCGTCGCTCTGGATATGGCGGTAGAGCTCGATCACGCCGGCCTCAGCAGCGAGGTCGACCCTGTGAGCCTGCACTTCGGCTCCGGTCGCTTTCAAGCTCTCTTGGGCACCGGTCAGCTCGGCGTCCTCGGCGGCGATCAGCAGGTCGAAGCCTTCTTCGGCGAAGACCTTCGCCAGCTCGAAGCCGATGCCGCTGGAGGCGCCCGTAACCACTGCCAATTCCTTGCTCTGTCCAGGCTCCATCGAAGTTCCCTTCTTTCTGTTCTGCGCTTAGGAAGCCACCCCGAGAGGGACGTCGGGCCGGTTCCAGCTCTCGGCTACCCGCTCGGCCGCGCGGCGCTCCTCGACGAGGGTCTCCTCGGCTACGGTGACGACGGCGTCGTCGCCGGCCCGTGCCGCGACCCGCGCCAGCAGCTCGTAGGCGGCAATCTCCAGATGCTCGAAGGCAAACGCGAAGCCGGCAAGCTTGGTGGTCGAGTCCGGTTGGGCGCCGAAGAAGGCGGAGAGGTTGAGACCGCCGACCTTCAGCATCGCGTCCTTGACCAGCGAGGTCCGGGCGCCACGCTCGTCCAACAGACCCTCGATCCGCTCCCGGTGGCGCCGGGTCTCTTCGAGGTGGTCGAGGAAGGCCGCCTCGAGATGTTCGTCCTCGACCCGCTCGGCACCGGCCTTCAGCAGCTCTTCGGCCTGTCCCTTGAGCGCGTGGACGTCGCGCAGGTAGGCAAGCAGCGCGGAGTCGAGCTGGTCGGGATCGACCCCCCCAAGCGAGACCTCGACCGCGGCATCGAACGACTGCTCCAGCCGCTCGGCCATCCGCCCCTCCTCCGCGGCGATGTCGGCCGCCATCCGCGCCGTATCCTCATCGTCGGCACGCTCGGCCAATCGCTTCAGCAGCTCGTAGGCGGCAAGCTCCATGTGCTCGTAGGAGTAGGCGTGCATGGTCAGCTTCCCGGGGGTATCTGGCTGGCTGGCCGCGAAGGCGACCATTCCCCAGCCGCCGGCTGCCCCGGCCGCGTCCTTCAGCTTCGAGGGCTCGCCGCCGAGCGCTTCCAGCCGCTCGCGCACGCGCCGCTCCTGGCCTTCGGTCTCGACCAGATGCTGTTCGAACGCCTGGCAGAGGCGCTCGTCGCCGGCGATCTTCGGCGCCGCGCGAAGCTGCGCCAGCGCCTGCAGCTCGATCGAGTGCACGTCGGCGAGGTACTTGACAAGCTGCTCGTCGCGGTCGCGATCCCACTGGCGGGCGCCGACGCCGGTCCTCAGATCATCGAGCCGGGCACCGGCGCTGTCGGCTGCGAGCGGCGGGGTCTTGGCGCCGTGACCCTCACGCAGGCCCTCCAGCAGCTCTTCCAGCGCCTCCACTCCGCTGTGGCGTGGCTCCCAGCCAAGCTCCTCTCGCGCCCGGTCGGAGGACATCAGCGGCACGTTCAGCGCCATGTCGAGCCAACCCGGCGGCGTCGGCTGCAGGCGCATCCTCCAGCTCAGATCGGCGAGGCGCCGCACGACCCGGGCCGGCACCGGGAAGCTGCGCACTCCGATCCGCTCGGCCATCTCCTCGGGGCTGAGCGGTGGCTCGGCGGCGATGTTGAAGGCTCCCTCCACATCTGCCAGGACGGCACGCAGGTAAGCCCGCCCCACATCCTCGGAGTGGACGGCCTGGAAGCGCAGGCGATCGATTCGGGGAAGGGCCGGGAGGAGACCGCGGCGCAGGAGGAAGTTGGGGAGGAATGGCCCGACGAAGAGGCGGCGAATCTCGGTCGCGGCCTCGTCCTTGAAGATCAACGCGGGACGAAGCCGCACGACGCGCGTTTCGGGATTGCCGACTTCGAAGCGGTCCAGCTCACGCTCCACCGCGACCTTGTGGCGCGAGTAGAACGAGGTCTGGGTGCCCTCGGTGGGCCAACCCTCATCGACCTCGCGGTCCTTTGGGCCACGCGAGTAGGCACCGACCGAAGAGGCGTGAACCAACCTGGGCACGCCGGCTGCGGCCACGGCCTCAAAGACATGCCGGCTACCCTCGACGTTGATCCGCTCCAGCGTCACCGCGTCCCGAGAGGGCTGGATCGCCCAAGCCAAGTGGATGACCGCGTCGGCGCCCGCGAAGATCGGGCCGAGGTCGGAGGTGAGGACGTTCGCCTCCACCCAGTTGGTCTTCGGCGGCGTCCAGGTTGGCCGGCGCCGGGCCAACCCGACGATCTCGTCGATCTCCTGGCTTTCGCCAAGGGCCTGGACCGTGCTGGTGCCGACGTTGCCCGTCGCGCCAGTGACGACTACCTTCATCTTCTTTCTCGACTTCCTGGATCTAGAGGTTTGAACTTGCGAGGAGTGCGCGGGGGCCGCTCCTTTAGGCCTCTTTGGCGTCTCTACCCCCAGAGGCTGGCGCAAAACGTGGCGCCCGGCGGCCGTCTCGCAATCAGAGCAAGGACTTCTCAGCGAGGATGAAGCTGGCGCGTATTCAGCGCGCGGGGGGGACGGCCGCCAATCGTCCGCAAAGCCTGGACGGTGCGGGCAAGAGAAGGTGCCGTTCGCGTGCTTGGCGCTTGGGCTCTTGCTTTCTCCCGGGGCATGGCGACGATCTACCCAGAGGGAGATCGCGTCAAACCTGTTCAACGTGTCGAACCCGTTCGCTGCCAGGATCGAGCCGGAATCGTTTTGCTCACGGTCTTCGGGGGTAGCCCAGTACCGCAATCGAACCAGGAGGCTAAACAGATGGGCTCTCAAGAGACCGGCCAGATCACCGGCACCAAGGACAAGGACTACAACGTGATCTGGTTCACCGAGCAGTGCTTGAGCAACGTGCTGCGACTGGAGACCTACATAGAGGACGCCGATCGCGAGGGAGACTCCGAGCTGGCCGACTTCTTCCGCCGTGCCCAGGAGACGAGCCGCAAGGGCGCCGAGCAGGGCAAGGAAGCCCTGGCCAAGCGGCTGCAGGGCTAAGGCCGACCCCTACAACCACAGGAGGAGAGCATGGGAATCTCGCTAGGCGGAATCCTCGTCATCATCGGAATTGTCCTGATGTTCGTCTGGAGCTTCTGGGCGGGCCTGATCGTCACCCTGATCGGCTTGATTGCCTTCGGCGGCTTCGCGCGCGACAAGTGGTACTGACTTAGGTCGGCCCCACCGAATCCGGAGAGATCAACCGCTTTCACTGGATGTGGCGATCGGCCGCGCCGCGGATCGCTCAGGCTGAGTCTGCCTGCAGCGGAATGCTGAGAGCCAGCTCGGTACCCTTCCCACGCCTGCTCCGGAGCTGAAAGTGGGAAGAGATCGCTCCCACGAGCAGGAGGCCCATTCGAAGTCCCCCCGAGTTATCGTCGTGCGACGGTCGAAGGCCCTGGCCTCGATCGCGAACGATGAGTTGCAGGCCGTCCTGCTCTTGATGGAGCAATATCTCGAGCGGGCGCTCCCGGGCGCGCTCGGGATATGCGTGCAGGACTACGTTGTTGCAGGCCTCGGAGACGACGGTCCGCAGGTCGTCGACGACGCGACGATCGGCGCCGAGCTCGCGGGCGCGTTCGCCGACCCTCTCGCGGATGAGCGCGATCTGGTCCGGCTGCGCCGAAACCTTGATGGAGAAATCCTTGCCTGGATGCACCTTCGCGAGGCCCTTCGGTTGTCATGATCGGTTGTGTCCCATTACCCGCCGGCGCGCGCTTACCCACATGGCGACCCTTATGGCCGGCCTGCCCCAGCTACTCGCGTTCCGGGGCCTCCTCGCCAGGCCACGCTCCCGTCGCCTTGGCAAAGCTGGTTCTGGCGCCATGATCGACGAGGCCCTTGACAAGGCGGAAGATCGCTCCCTCGGCGAGCAACGCGACGACCAGCTTCGGCCAGGAGAGCTCGCGATGTTCGGGCCGAGGCGGCTCTTTGTCATCGACGAGGCTCCAGGCTCTTTCGAAGATCTTCTTGCCGACCATCCCGGCGATCAGGCCGAGGAGGATGCTGAAGGGGGTGAAGACGATCTTCATGGGCGCGAGTTAGGTGGTCTTCTGCTCCTTGGGCTCGCTGCGCGGCTCGAGCTGGATCTCCCGCTCGGCTCGCGGTAGCCCTTCTTCGATCTCGACGCTGCGCTCGCGCTCGGCGTTCAACTGGTGCCCGAAGAGAATCGCCAGGTTGCTGATCCAGAACCAGACCAGCAGCGCGATCAGACCGCCGAGCGTGCCGTAGGTCTTGTCGTAGGAACCGAAGCCGGCAACGTAGAAGGCGAAGAGTGCCGAGGCGACCGCCCAGACGACGATCGCGACCAGACTGCCTGCGGTGACCCATTTGAAGCCGCGGAGCTTGACGTTGGGCGTGGTGTAGTAGAGGACGTCGACCATGACGATGAAGATCACGGCCATCACAGGCCACTTGGCGATGTTCCAGATATCGACTGCGGTGCCACTGAGGCCGATCGGGCCCGCAACCGCCTCCACCACCGGCCCGCTCAGCACCAAGCCCAGGGCGAGCAGCGCCATCATCAGGATCATCGCCAGGGTCACCAAGATCTGCAGCGGCCGCAACTTCCAGAACGGGCGTCCCTCGGGAGTCTCATAGATGACGTTGGAGGCTCGGGTGAAGGCGCCGACGTAGCCCGAGGCGGCCCACAGCGCCGCCGCCAAGCCGAGCACAAAGGCGATACCCGCGGTGCCGCTCGATTTGGTGATCGATTCGATCGGCCCCTGGAAGGTTTCGGCGGCCGATTGAGGGCCGATTTCGGTGATGATTTCGGTCAGGCTCTGAGTCGTCGACCCCGGGTCGCCGAAGATCCCGATCAGTGAGACCATCGCTATCAGCGCCGGAAACAGCGAGAGCAGGCCGTAGTAGGTGAGCGCCGCCGCCCAGTCGGAGAGGTTGTCCTCCTGAAACTCGGTCGCGGTGCGCTTCAGCGTGGCGAAAGCCCCGGCCTCACGCTTGGCCCCCTCGGGCCGGTAGTCGCGACGTGGCCCGTCCTCGGCGAGGTCCGAAGTTGGTTGTGCCATCGCATGCTCCTTCTTTTGCTTGCGGCGGGATCTACATCCGGTGGTCTGTCCTTATGCCCCTTAGCCGGGAGATTCAATCCCGTGGTTGGTTAAGCCGATGGCCAAGCGGGTCGTTGTTAGTGCCTATCCCTGGCGGGATAGCCCGCGTCAGATGCTCATCTGCAGCCGCACGAGGCTGCCGGTCCCATTGGATCTGATCTGCACCAGATCGCAAAGCTGGTTGGCGAGCCAGAGCCCCCGGCCGCCCACCTGGGTGCTGTTCGGACGCAGCCTGCCCAGGAGGGGATCCTCGATCCGCCCGGAGTCACGGAAGTCACAGACGAGCGCATTGCCCACCCCCCAGATCTCGACGGTGCCCTGGCCGCCGCCGTGGCGGAGGCTGTTCGTCGCGATCTCGCCGGCCGCCAAGACGAGGTCATCGAGTCGCTGTTCCTCCAGTCCCGCCTGCAGCCCCTGTTCGCGGACGAGACAGCGAACCAGGTGAAGATCTGAAGTGTCGAAGACAAGCTCGACGGAACGATCCCCCGCCGGCGGGGCCAGCTCCCCGGCAAAGGCCGCTCCACCATCAGCCGCAAACTCCGCCGAACGGCTCCTTCCCGAGAGAGCCGGATGGCTGTGCTCCGCCGCCACCAGCACTTCGTCGTCGAGATTGGCGGCGTCATAAGGGCACAGCAACGACCAGGCCGGCGCGTCGACAAAGGCCAGGTTGAGCAACGACTCGTGGCGCCGGCACTCGTCGAGCTCCGCGGCGGAGCGTCCGGCCCAGATCGGTTCGCCGATTCCGCGCACGCCTCGGCTCTCGCTGTAGTGCTCGCCGAGGAAGTCGCGCCAGGCGGCGATGATCCGGGCCGGGTTGCGACCGAGATCCTCCATGTTCACGAACTGGATCTGCTCGGTCTCGCCGTTGAGGTTGCCACGAAGGAGATCGAGGTTCGCTTCCGGCATCGCAACCAGGATCGCCTCCCCCGCCTCGACTCCCTCGTGGAGAAATGGCACGGTCCCGGCCAGCAGCTCGTCGCTATCGGCGTAGAACAGCGCCTCGTGGCAAAAGCCACTCGTCTGCCGGGCTGGGCAGCTCACAGCTTCACGTCGAGAAGGTCGCAGAGGCGCTCGACCAGGTCATCGAGGCGCTCTCGATGCTCCTCGATCGATCCGCTTCCGACGTAGCCGAGTCGGTGGCCCAGGCGCCGACCGTCCCCCAAGAACTCCGCGGCCGGGGTGAGAAACGCTCGTAAACAGGGTAGGCGGAGCGGACAGGCAAGCCAAAGGAGATCAACGTGTACGTAATTCCCATCATCGTCCTCGCGGTAGTGATCGCAATCAGTGCCGTGTGGTCGCCGGTCTTCGCCTTGGTCATCGCCATACCGTTGTTCCTGCTCTTCCTCGCTTACGTGGGCTTCAGCCGCCGTGCCGACCAGAAGGTGGCGACACCAAGTGGCAAGCCGGCGTCCGGGGAGGGAGACGCTGCGGCCGGCGTCTGGGGCGAGAAGAAGGCCTGAGCGGCTCAGGGCCAAGACATGGCTGAGGCTCAGGCGAAGATCACCCCATACCGCGACGGCCCGTATCTGGTCCGCGGTCCCTTCTCCATCGTCGACCAGAATGGCGAGGAGATCGAGGTCAGGCGGCGGGTCGTCGCTCTCTGCCGTTGCGGGCGCTCGCAGATGCGGCCTTTTTGCGACGGCACTCACAAGGCGATCGGGTTCCGGGCCGAGAGCGGGCTCCCGGCGCCGGCCGAGCTGCCGGCGGACTTCGAGGCATAGCGCCGGCGCAGGACGCGGGAGGGTGTGGCCGAGCGACCCAGGCGGACCTCGCCATAGCGGACGCCGCCACGCAGCCGGGCCGCGAGGGCCAGCCAGGCGCAGAGCGAGCGTTCGGCGACCCAGGCCGGAGCGAGCAGCGCGGCGGCGGCCGGGAAGCGGCCGGCGCCGGCGGCGCGGCGGCGGCCGCTCTCGGCGGCGAGGATCAGTGCCAGGGCGGCGGCTCCGAGGTTGCGGCCGGCCGCGGGGCGGCGCGGGATCGCCGCAGCCTCGGCGAGCGCCAGCGGCAGCACCGCCAGGAAGAAGCCGATTCGAGCCGGGATCGCGAAGTCGTCGTATGCCTGGCGCACACGCTGGGAGCGGAAATGCGCCGTGCTGGGCGGCCGGCGGGCGACGTAGAGGTCGAGTGGAGTCAGCACCGTTCCCCCAGCCGCACGGATCGTCCGCATCAGCTCCAGGTTCTCGAAGAGCACGTTGCCGTCGTAGCCGCCGGCAGCGAGAAAGGCGGAGCGGCGGACAGCGAGAGTGCCGGGAAAATCGCCGACCGGGAACTCGCGGTCGCCGGTGAAGACGCGGTTGAGCAGCGTGCGGGCGGTGTCCCAGCGAGCGTGCCAGGGCAGCTCGTCGAAATAGTTTTGCGGGCGCACGAGCTGGGCCTCGTCGAGCAGGCCGGCGACGCGGCGGAGCGCCGCAGCCTCGTAGCGAACGTCGTCGTCTGCGAGGACGACCCGCTCGCAAGAGCACTCGCGCACGCCGGTGAGGACCCCATTCACCTTGCCCATCTGAAAGCACAGGTCCGGGTGGGGTCGCAGGTGGCCGGCGACGCCGCGCAGGGTCTCGGCATGCCGGCCGTAGAGCGGCTCGGGCGAGCCGTCGACCACGAGGATCTCCTCGACCTCGCCGGCGATCGTGCGCAGGTAGTCCGCCACCTCCCCGATCGGCCCCGGCTCGGTCCAGCGAAGCGGCAGGACGTAGGCGACGCCGTCGCTCACCGCAACGAGCTTTCGCCGTCTCGCCATGCCTCGAGCAGCTGCTGGGCGAAGCAGGCCTCGAGCAGAAGCAGGGCGCGAGCGCCGAAGACGATGTCGGGCGCCAGCTCCGGCTCCTGCCGCGCCAGGGCCCCGGCGAGGTCATAGGCGGCGATGTTCTCGTGCACGGCGTCGGCCTCGACGTGCTCGTCGTAGAAGTCGGTCGCCTCGGCATCGAGGCCGAGGCGGCGCAGGGCATTGCCGTAGCGGCGGTTGGGGATCGAGGAGGTCATCTCGAACATCGCCAGGTGGCCGACGATGGCGCCGCGCCGGCTCCGTCGCAGGCCGGTCGCCGACATCAGGTTCACCGTCGCCAGCGTCGTCCCCGGGATGCGGCCGAGGTAGGCGTTCTCGCGATCGTCGAGGCCGAGGGCCCGCATCGTCTTGGCGAAGAGCCGCGAGTGCATCCGCTCCGGCCGGCCGCCGCCGTACTCGTCCGCCTGCACCTCCAGCAGCGCCGTCTTCGCCGGACCGTCGAGGCGGGGAATCGCCCAGCTGTGCGGATCGGACTCCTTCAGCTGGTAGAGGGACCGGTGGACGACGAACTCGCGGAACTGCTCGATGCCGGCCTCACGCTCCAGGTAGCGCGAGAGCGAGGGGCCGTCGTCCTCGGCCTCGAGCCGAAAGAGCAGATCCCCCACCTCGGCCGAATCGACCGCCTCGACCGGGCCGACCGCCTCGGCGAGCGCCGCGAAGAAGACGTCCTCCAGCGCATTGCGAATCGCGATCAAGCCCGGATCCCACTCCCACCGCGGGTCGACGCCGGAGAAAGAGCGGTAGTGCAGCTCGAAGCAGAGGTACAGGGCCAGCTGGATGTCGTCGTCGCCGAGAGGGTCCTCAACGGCAGCGGCCAGCCGCGCCACCTCCTCGGCGGGCTCGGCCGAGAGACCCGCATCGGCCCGCGGCGCCGAGAGCATCCCCACCACCAGGTCGCAGATGGGGCCCGCCGAGGGCAGCGCTGTGTTCGATTCGCTTCCCTTCTCCACCACCGTGGTCACGTTGTTCGTTTCCCCTCAGCCGCCCATCCGGAAACCAGGGCCTCGCATCCACCGGACTCGAAGGTCATCGCGTGCGCTCTGCGAGATGACTCAGCAGGCCCTCCATCCCGACTTCCCGGTGGACACGACGCTGCTCGTCGGCTCCGTTGCCCTCGCGCAAGATTCGCTCGATCTCGGTCAAGGCCGTCTCGCCGCCGAGTTCGCGTGCATACGGGCGAACCGAGTCGAGCACGCGGCGGCAGGCCTCTCGTACCGGTTCGGGCGCAGCCGAGTCGAGCAGGATCTCGGCGTCGAGCCCGTGGCTCGCGGCCTGGAAATAGGACTCCTCGAGCGCCTCCCGGGAGAGGTCGCCGTCACTTGGATCGGCCAGCTCCTTCGCGGCGATCGCCTGGACCAGCGCCGCGATCGCGCTGGAGCCGGCAGCGTCCATCTGCACGTCCACGGCCCTCACCTCGACGGTGCCGAGTTGAGGATGAGGCCGCACGTCCCACCAGATGTAGGTGTAATCGTCCACCCCGGCGGCGGCGATCAGCTGGTCCGCGACCCGGCAGAAATCCTCGTAGTCGCGGAACTCCCGCGGCACCTGGAAGCGGGGATAGCTGCGCACGATCGAGGTCCGGGCACTGGCGTGGCCGGAGTCGACGCCCTCTTGGAAGGGCGAGTTCGCACTCAGGGCCTGCAAAACGGGGAGATAGATGCGAAAGGCGTTTGCCAGGCGAACCGCGGTATCCGGCTCGGGAATGCCGACATGGACGTGCAGTCCGCAGGGGGGCGTCCTGAGCAGGTTGCCGAAGTCTTCCTGGACGACTTCGTAGCGCGGGCTGGAGACGAGCACCGGCTCGCTCGAGCCGGCCGGATGAAGACCGGCTCCGAGCATCCGAAAGCCCTCGGCGGCGATCATGCGACGCAGCTCGCCCAGCTCCGCCAGCACGTCGTCGGCTCCATGACAGATCCCCGTCTTCAACTCGATCTGTTCGGTGAAGATCTCGGTAGAGATGCGTTCCGCCGCGGGGCCCGTGAACCGCTCGAGCACCAGCTCGCCCTCCGCAACCAGCTGGTTTCGCTCATCGACCAGCAGAAGCTCCTCCTCGACGCCGAGCGAGAGCGGCGGAGAGCTGCCGAACCTGTGGTCGTAGCGATCCGATGCGGTATCGCCCTTCATGCGCGTTCAAATGCCCTGACTTGCCCGCCACGAAACGCCAGATCGGATCTGGCGATCGATCAGGAAGGCTCGAACCTCAACCAGGCAGCTCCTGCTTCTGGCTGAGCAGTGGCGCAAAGAGGTCGCCGCGGTCCTCGACCCGGCGCAGGACGTCGGCGTGGTCGAAGACGAGGCGGTCGGGGTCGCCGGCCTCGCATGCCGCCTCGAGCTCGTCCCACTCGAGCGGGGTGGAGACCGTCGGCCGTTCCTTGGCCCGCAGCGAGTAGACGCAGACGGTGGTCTTGTGGCGGTCGTTCTGGCTCCAGTCGACCAGCACCTTGCCGGCGCGCTTGGCTTTGGTCATGCGGGAAACGACGCGGTCGCCGAACTTCGCCTCCAGGGTCTCGGCGACCGCCCTGGCAAAGGGCTTGGTGCGCTCGTAGGTGACATCGGTGTTGAGCGGTGCATAGACCTGGATGCCCTTCGAGCCGGAGGTCTTCGGGTAGCTGTCGAGGCCGAGCTGCTCGAACATGCCGCGGATCCAGAGCGCCACCTGGGCGCAGTCGAGGACGCCGGCGGGGGCGCCGGGATCGAGGTCGAAGACGACCGCGGTGGGCCGCTCCATCGCGGCCGCCCGCGAAAGCGAGGTGTGCAGCTCGACATCGGCGAGGTTGGCCGCCCAGACCAGGGTCGGCAGGTCCTCGACGAGGCAGTAGTCGATCTCCTCGTCGTGGCGCTCGCTCCAGATCCGCGCCGTCCGCACCCAATCGGGGCGGTGCTTGGGGCAGCGCTTCTCGTAGAAGTACTCGGCCTCGACACCGTCGGGGTAGCGCTTCAGGGTCAGCGGACGGCAGCGCAGGTGCGGCAGCAGAACCTCGGCCATCCGCGCGTACCACTCGATCAGCTCCCCCTTGCTGAAGCCGGTCGCCGGGTACAGCACCTTGCCGAGGTTGGAGAGGCTGAGCTCCCGCTCGCCGACGCGGACACGGGCGCGTTTGCGCCGGGCGGCGACGGCCTCGGCCAACGCCGGCTCGCTCGCCGGCGCAGCGCGCTCGGCCGCGGCTGCCGCATCCGGCTGCTCCAGCCGCACCTCGCTCGCCGCCTTGTCCTCGCGCAGGCCCTTGAAGGAGCCATGGCGGACCATCCCCTCGGCGGTCATCTCCCGGAACTCGATCTCGGCAACCAGCTCCGGCTCGACGAAGTTGGCATTGCGGGGGCCGCAGCGACCGGCGAACGGGTTGCCGGCGCGGGCCGGGGGGCGCAGCCGCTCCGCCAGCTCGTCGAGATCGCGCTCGGAGAAGCCGGTGCCGACCTTGCCGGCGTAGTGAAGCTCGCCCTCGGCATCGAAGGTGCCGAGGAGGATCGCGCCGATGCGACCGCGGCGCCGTCCCTCGCCCGACACCCAACCGGCGATTACGAACTCCTGGCGGCCGACGTTCTTCACCTTCAGCCAGGCTCCCCCACGCTTGCCGGGGGAGTAACGGCTGTCGAGACGCTTGAGGACGATTCCCTCCAGTCCCTGCTCGGCGCTCGCCGCCAGCAGCTCCGCGGCGTGTCCGACCGAGTAGCTCGGCGTCTGCCAGCTCTCCCCCTGCAGGCCCAGACCCTCGAGCAGCTCGCGGCGGCGCGTGTAGGGCTCGGTCGTGAGGTCGTGACCGTCGAGGTAGAGGAGGTCGAAGAGGACGTAGGTGACCGGGTGCGATTTCATCCGCCGCCGCACGACGCTGGCATCGGTTTGGTGGATGCGCTGCTGAAGCCGCTCGAAGCTGGGGCTGCCTTGCTCGTCGAAGGCGACCAGCTCGCCGTCGAGGACCGCGTCGCAGGCACCGAGCCGGCGCGAGAGCCGTCGCACCTCCGGGTACTGCGCGGTGACCACGTTGAGGTTGCGAGTCTGCAGCTCGACTCGTCCTGGTCGGCAGTAGGCGATCGCCCGCACCCCGTCCCACTTCACCTCGGCGGCCCAGCCCTCGTCGCCGGCCGGCAGCGACGCCGGCTTGGCCAGCATTGGCACCACCGACTCGAGGAATGGGTCGCGCTCCTCCAACGGCGGATCGATGCGATGGATCATCCAGTCCTTCTCGTCCTTGCCGGCGCGGAAGAGCGCGTAGCGGCCCTTGACCCGCTCGCCCTCGAACCGAACCATCACTTTCTCCGCCTCCCACTTCTCCAGCTCGTAGATACCGCGGTCCCAGATCCTCATCGTCCCGGCGCCGTAGGAGCCCTTGGGGATCTCGCCCTCGAACTCGAGGTACTCGAGTGGGTGGTCCTCGGTGTGGACCGCCTTGCGATTCTGGCTCGGATCGTCGGGGATGCCGTTGGGGATCGCCCAGGAGGCGGCGACGCCGTCGTGCTCGAGCCGCAGGTCCCAGTGCAGGCGGCGGGCGCTGTGCTCCTGGACGACGAAGCGCGGCGGCGCCTTCTTACGCCGGCGCCGCTTCGGTGCCGGCTCCGGCGTCGCCTCGAAGTCGCGCCTGCGCTCGTACTCGCTCAGCCCATTGCGCTTCTTGCCGCTTTCTTTCGCCTTTTTCGGTCGCGTAGCCATCAGAATCGACTCACAGTTTGATTGCCGTCATTGCAGATACCCACATGCCGAAGGGCAATCGCCGCCTGCCGGAGCGCTGCCTCGAACTGATCGGCGCGGCCGAGGCGACGATCCATGTCGGCGACTTCTGCGCCGCCTCGATGCTGGCGGAGCTGCGAGCGCTCTGCCCGGCGGTGCTCGCCGTGCACGGCAACGTCGACGAGCCGGTGCTGCGGCGTGAGCTTCCGCAGGAGTTGGAGGTCGAGCTCGGCGGCCGCGCGCTGGCGCTCGTCCACGATGCGGGCCCGGCCGCGGGCCGCCTCGCCCGCCTGCGCCGCCGCTTCCCCGAGGCCGACGCCGTGATCTTTGGCCACAGCCACCTTCCTCTGCACGAGCAGGAGGACGGCTTTCAGATCTTCAATCCCGGCAGCCCTACCGAGCGGCGCCGGGCGCCGCGCGCCTCGATGGGGCTGCTCAGCTACTCGAGCGGGTTGATTTTCGAGCACGTTTGGCTCTAGAGAGCGCTTTCGGCCGCCCTTTTGTGTTCGACTGGGTTTAGGGAGCGAGAGCCTACTCAGACGGGATCTCTGGGCGTAGCTGGGCAAGGAACTGCCCGAAATCGAAGTACTCGCTCATCTCGGCTATACGCCCGTCCTCATCGAGAGCTATGAATAGGCCTCCCCGCAGCTCTAGCCTTCTTCCCGTCCGGCGAAAGTCTCTCGTTGCCCACCACCAAGTCGCCGCTATGCGTTCCTCGCTCAAGGTTCTCAGCGGCGAGAGTTTGCGTTCCTTCGTCGACCAATAGTCGTTTGCACTCGATCGTGAGATCGGGAAAGGCTGCCAGTTCGGATTCGTAGCGCTCTCGAAGAGCGCCTACGCCATGCAAGACCTTAATGCTGTCCTGAAAGACCAGGTTTTCGCTGTAGAGGGAGTAGTAACGCTCCATGTCCCGGCGATTCCAGGCGGCGACGTATTCCGCGTAGAAGCCCCGTAGCTCGGCGGTGCTCAGAATCCCCACTGCATGATCTTAGAAAACACCTGACTCGGCGACCGCCTGCTTGGGCAGCGAGCCGTCCAAGCCTTTCGGCACGACCTCCTTCATCAGCCCCGAAATACGAAAGCCCGCTCCCGGAACGGGCTTTCGATCAAGCGGCTGATGGGATTCGAACCCACGACCTTCTGCATGGCAAGCAGACGCTCTAGCCAGCTGAGCTACAGCCGCACGGGGGCGGATTCTAGCCTTAGTGCGGAGGTCTTGGAGGTGATACCCAATATTTGGTAGGGTTGTTCAACCCCCGGCCGGACGGTCGCCGGGTCAGCGAGACAACTGGGGCTCAAGCAGATGAAGCGCATGCCCCGCTTCGTTGCTCGCGGGTGCTTCGGGGCAAGGCGGTCCCTCCCTCTATCGCCTGGCCCAGGCACCCACCGACACGGCGACCGTCCATCCGGGAGCCAGGCATTCGCTGAGGAGCTCACTCCGGCTCGGCGAGCAGGTCCTGAAGGTCGAGCGGCCGCGTGTACATCTCGACCTTCTGGCCGGGCTGGGGCGCGGGCCACTCCTCCTTCGGGCGGTCCCAGTAGAGCTCGATGCCGTTGCCGTCGGGGTCGCTGAGGTACAGGGCCTCGCTTACCCCGTGGTCCGAGGCTCCCTCTATGCCGACCCCGGCGCTCGCCAGCCGGCGCAGGGCGTCCGCCAGGGCAGCGCGGCTCGGATAGCGGATCGCGAAGTGGAAAAGGCCCGTCGCCCCCGGTGGAGGCGGCGAGCCGCCCTTCGAGTGCCAGGTATTGAGCCCGATGTGGTGGTGGTAGCCGCCGGCCGAGACGAAGGCGGCGTCCTCCTCATAGCGCTGCTGCAGCTCGAAGCCGAGCACGCCGCAGTAGAAATCGAGAGAGCGCTCGAGGTCGGCGACCTTGAGGTGAACGTGGCCGATGTCCACGGCGGGGTCGATCGCGTCGCTTCCGACCTTGACCCCACTGGAATGTGGTGAAAGTCGGTTGGGCGAGCTCGGCTCCCCATCCAGCACCTCGTTTACGAGGCGGTCGGCCTCGGCGTTGTGCTCGCGGCGGACGTGGCGGATCGACCAGCGGTCGAAGGCTCCCAGCGCCGCCTTCACCTCGGCGTGGAGCTTGCGCATGTTGGCGTCCTTGACCTTGTACTCGCCCTTGACCTGCTTGACGATCAGCTCGGAGTCGCCGACCAGCTCCAGCTCCGTGGCGCCCTGTGCAGCCGCCAGCTCGATCCCCAGCAGCAGCGCTTTGTACTCGGCGACGTTGTTGGTCGCGCGGCCGATCCGCTCGCCGCGCTCCTCCAGCACCTCGCCTCCCGGGCCCTGCACCACGGCCGCGATCGCCGCCGGGCCAGGGTTGCCCCGGGCGCCGCCGTCGACGTTTACGACCAGCTTCTCGGGCGTCTCAGCCACGCGGTTCTTCGTTCGCGGCGACGGCCGCCAAAGACAGCGGAACCAAGCGCAAGCCGACCGTCCTCGCTCGCCTTCGCGTTCCACTGGCGCGCCGAGCGGTCGAGCTGGTCGACCTCCTCGCCCCTGTTAATCAGGAAGACGGGTCGCAGCTCGTCGGCGAGGTCGACCCCCCACTGGTACCAGCAGAGCTGCCAGGCAATGGTGATCCGCACCTCCCTGGCCGAGCCCGCCGCGGCTCCAACCGAAGCCCGAGGCCTGCCCATGCTTCGGGTCAACCCCGCGGCCGTGCGCGCAGCCTCGCTCGCGTTGAAGCGACCGACGGCGCGCTCGAGGTGCCCCCCGGACGGACCGCGCGCCCTGCCGACGTTGGCGCCCGGGGCCGCAGGGTCACGCTGATAGATACTCACGCCCAGAAACTTAGTCCACCAGCGCGCACATCACCCCGCCGCGACGACCCTCGACGCAAGATGTGCAGGCACCTCTTCGTAGCGGTCGAACTCCACCTCGAAGTCCGCGCGCCCGCCGCTGATCGAGCGCAGGTCCGGGGCGTACTCCAGCACCTCGGCCATCGGCACCTCGGCCTTCACCTCGGTCATCGTGTCCTTCGGCTCCATCCCCAGCGGATGGCCGCGACGCGAGTTGAGGTCGCCGATCACATCGCCCACGACGTCGCCGGGACAGCTGACGGTGAGCCGCACGATCGGCTCGAGCAGCACGGGGTCGGCGGCTTCCATCGCCTCCTTGAAGGCCATCGCGCCGGCGATTTTGAAGGCCATCTCCGAGGAGTCGACGTCGTGGTGCTTGCCGTCTACGAGCCGCACCCGCACCCCCTTGACCGGGTAGCCGGCGACGGTGCCGTGCGCCATCGCCTCTTCGATGCCCTTCTCCACCGCCGGGATGAAGCTGCCGGGGATCGCGGCGCCCTTGATCTTGTTGACGAAGTCGAGGGCAGTGCCGTCCCCGGCCGGCTCGATCTCGATCTGGCAGTCGGCAAACTGGCCCCGTCCCCCCGACTGCTTCTTGTAGCGGGCGTGGGCGCTCGCCGGGGCGCGGATCGACTCCTGGTAAGGGACGCGCGGCGGGTGCAGTTCGATCTCGACCCCGAAGCGCCGCTTCATCCGCGCGACGATCACCTCGACGTGGACCTGGGTGAGCCCGGCGATGATCTGCTCGCCGGTCTGCGCGTCGCGGTGCACGTCGAGGGTCGGATCCTCCTCGGTGAGGCGGCGAACGGCAGCCGCGGCCTTGTCCTCGTCGCCCTTCGACCTTGCCTCATAGGCAAAGGCCATCACCGGTGCCGGCAGGTCCAGCGGGGCGAAGGCGATCTCCTCCTGGCCGGCGCAGAGCACGTCCCCCGCGCGGGTCTCCTTCAGCTTGGCGACGGCACCGATGTCTCCCGCCCCCAGCTCGGCTGCCGGCCTCATCTCCTTGCCGTGCGGCTGGCCCAGCTGGCCGATCCGCTCTTTCTCCCCCCTGGTGACGTCATGGGCGTGAGTGTCGGAGCGCAGCGTGCCCCGATAGACGCGGAAGAGGTTGATCCGGCCCGCGTAGGGATCGGCGAGCGTCTTGAAGACGTAGGCGACCAGCGGCCCGTCCTCGTCGGGCTCGATCTCGACCTGTTCGCCACCCGCACCGGTCGCCTCCACGGCGCCGCGCATCGCCGGCGAAGGCAGGTCCTCGACCAGCGCCTCGAGCAGACGGCCGGTGCCGAGGTTGCGCGTCGCCACGCCGCAGGTGACGGGGAAGAGGCGCCCGGCCGTCACCCCCCGCTTCAGCGCCCGCACGATCTCGTCGTGATCGATCTCCTCGCCGTCGAGGTAGCGCTCCATCAGCTCGTCGGAGTTCTCCGCAACCTCGTCCATCAGCTTCTCGCGGTACTCCTCGACCCGGTCCGCCAGCTCCGCGGGGATCTCGACCTCCTCGGCCGCGCCCGGCCCGACCCCCCCGTAGACGAAGGCCCTGCGGTCGATCAGGTCGACGACGCCGCGAACATCCTGCTCGGCGCCGATCGGGATCTCGGTGGCAACCACGTGCGGCCCGAAGGCCGACTTCAGCGAGTCGAGGACGCGGAAGAAGTCGGCCCGCTCGCGGTCGAGCATGTTGACGAAAACGAGGCGGGCAAGCCCGCCGGCGTCCGCCCGGCGCCAGAGCCGCTCGGTGTGCACCTCGACCCCCATCACGCCGTTGACGACGACCACGGCCGCGTCGGCGACCCGCAGGGAGGAGATCGCGTCGGCGACGAAGCTCGGCTCCCCCGGGGTGTCGATCAGGTTGATCTCCCGCTCGGCATGCTCGAAGCAGGCAAGCGCGGCGTCGATCGACATCCCGCGCTCCTGCTCGTCGGGCTCGTGGTCGGAGACCGTGTTCCCGTCGGCGACCGTGCCCAGACGTCCCACCGCGCCGGCCTCGAACAGCATCGCCTCGTGCAGGCTCGTCTTGCCGCAGCCCCGGTGCCCGATCAGGGCGACGTTGCGAATCCGGTCTGCGGCCTTGTGAGGCACGCAATCAAGGTACACCCGGAATCGCTCAACTCAAACTACTCAGGACCTCTCCGGTCCCCGGGCAGGTCAGTCGACCTGGAGGCCGGACTTCAACCGCATCACTGCCTTGGTGTGGAGCTGGGAGACGCGCGACTCGGTGACCCCGAGCACCTCGCCGATCTCACGCAGGGTGAGGTTCTCGTAGTAGTAGAGGGCGACGACGAGCTGCTCGCGCTCGGGCAGCGAGGAGATCGCCTCGGTGAGCCGGTCCTTGATCTCACTGGTGGCGAGCGACTCCTGCGGGTCGGCGGCACGCGGGTCCGAGATCGTGTCGAGCAGGGAAACCTGGTCGCCGGAGGAGTCCGAGACGGTCCAGAGCTCGTCGAGCGCGTAGACGGAGGAGTTGGCGATCTCCAGCAGCGAAGTCTGCAGTTCCTCTTCGCTGACGTCGAGCGCCTTTGCCAGCTCGGCCTCGCTGGGCGCCCGCTGCAGCTCGTGCTCCAGCTTGGTCTGCGCTGCCTCGATTTCGCGGGCACGCGAGCGCACCGAGCGCGGCACCCAGTCCAGCGAGCGCAGCTCGTCGATGATCGCGCCGCGGATGCGGGTCATCGCGAAGGTCTCGAACTTGATCCCGCGCTCGGGCTCGAAGCGCTCGATCGCGCCAATCAGGCCCATCAGGCCGTAGGAGATCAGGTCGGCGTCGTCGACGTGCGAGGGAAGGCCCGCGCCCAGGCGGCCGGCGACGAACTTGACCATCGGCGAGTAGGCGACCACCAGCCGCTCGCGCGCGCTGGCATCGCCATCGCCCTTGTAGCGGCGCCAAAGATCGCGCAGCTCAACCTCTTTTACGCCTGTTTCCATGGCCTTTTTCTCGATTCTATGGTCGCAGGCAGCTTATTGGGGATCATGCGCGGGGATGGGTGGCAGCGTACGCGTCGCGGAGGCGGGCCGCATCGACGCGAGTGTAGACCTGGGTGGTCGAGATCGAGGCGTGGCCGAGCAGCTCCTGGATCGTGCGCAGGTCGGCGCCGCCCTCGAGCAGGTGCGTGGCGAAGCTGTGGCGTAGGGAGTGCGGGGAGACGCCGGCGGCCAGCGCCGCCTCGCGGACCCAGAAGCCGAGGCGGCGGGTGATGTCGGAGTTGGAGAGGCGGCGGCCGCTCTTGGAGAGGAAGAGCGCTTGCTCGCGCGGATCCCCGGCGAGCGCATGGCGGCCGCGCTCGCAGTAGCGCTGCAATGCTCGCTGGGCGGGCTCCCCGACCGGCAGCATCCGTTCCTTGGAGCCCTTGCCGAGCACGCGCAGCTGCTCGGTCTCGAAGTCGAGGGCGCCGAGGTCGAGGCTGACGATCTCCTCGCAGCGCAGCCCGCAGGAGTAGGCCAGCTCCAGCATCGCCCGGTCGCGCAGCTCCAGCGGGGTGCGGGCCGGGATCCCCTCGAGCAGGGCACGGACCTGCTCGGCAGAGAGCACCCGGGGCAGCTTCTCCTCCCGCTTCGGACTGGAGACGAGGTCGGCGGGGTTTTGCCCCACTCGCTCGGTACGGACGAGGAAGTCGAAGAGCCCGCGAATCGCGGCGAGCTTGCGGGCGACGGTGGCAGGGGCGGCCCCACCGGAGGAAAGCCCCGCCGCGTAGCGCCGCACGTCGCGGTGGCGAATCTCACCCGGCGCCCTCTCCCCCGCCCACTCGACGAACTGACCGAGGTCGACGCCATAGGCATGACGGGTCCTCTCGGCCGCGCTTCGACCCTTCAGGTCTCGGTCGTATGCGGCAAGCGCCTCGTCCCAGGTCATCTGGTGAAGTTCGCCGCACGGGGACGCGAGCCTCTACCCAATGTAAATAGGAGTTCCCACTTCGACCAGGTCGTAGAGCTCTTCGACGTCGGGGATCGACATCCGCACGCAACCGTGCGACGCGGCGGAGCCGAGCGATTCGACCTCTTCGGTGCCGTGGATGCCGGCGCCTTCGAAGATCCCCATCCAGCGTGCCTTGATCGGGTCCGCGGGCCCCGGCGGGATCACCTGGCCGGCGAGGTCCCCCGCCCAAGCCGAGTTGGGCACATGCCAGGAGGGGTTTTCTTCCTTTTCCTGAATCGCATAGAGCCCTTCGGGCGTTTCCAGTCCTTCCTGCCCGACCGCCACGGTGTAGGTCTTGGCCAGCTTCAGGTTCTTCCAGAGACGCAGGGTGAAGGTTTCCCGGTCGAGCGTCAGGTAGGACGGGTGGGCGGCGGCGACTTCCTTCGTCGTCACCTCGGGTTTCGTGTAGTGGGTGCGGGCGGCGATCGTGTGGTCGGCGTCGGCGTTCAACACCGCCGCCTCGAGCCGGCGGGTGAGCAGCTTGTCGCGCAGCTTGCGTCCGTTCTTGGCCTTGACCACGCTGAGCGAGTCCCCGCTGGGTTCGACCGTGGCGTCCTTGGCTTCGCGCCCGACCGCGTGGGCCACCCGGCGCACAAAGCGGTTGATCGCCGGCTGCGAGTAGGTGACGTCGGCGGCGACCTGCTTGTCGAGGTTGCCGCCCGTCACATAGCGGACGAGGCGGCCGGGGAAACCGCCGTCGCGGCTGTCGGCGAGGGCTTCTTCGACCGCCGAGTCGATTTCGGCGTGGACCTTGAGGCTCTTGCCCGACAGCGCCCAGCTGTGGCCGTCGTAGCCGACCCGCAGGGAATGGCGCAGCGGCCCGAGCAGGCGGCGGCGCACCTCCTGCTTCGCTTCGGCTTCGTCCATGCCGCCGACGTCGACCCCGCCAATCGTCACTCCGTCGGCGATCTTGTCCTTCTGCGTGGTGTCGTAGGCGTAGCCGACGCCGGCCACCAGCAGGAGCAACGCCACCGCGGCGACGATCGCGATCTTGGCTCCGCGCCCCATCGTGGGGAGTTTAGGCACACCCTCCGGTCGTTCCGGCGGATATCTTTCACCGCGATGCGCTCAAAGGACGATGTCCGCAAGGAGGTCTGGAAGGCGATGGACCGCGCGGGCGTGTCCCGCTTCCCAGGCGCGGACGGCCGCATCCCCAACTTCGCCGGGGCCAAGCTGGCGGCCGAGAAGCTCGCCGGCCAGCGGGTCTGGAAGCGCGCCAGGGTGATCAAGGCCAACCCCGACTCGCCCCAGACCTACGCTCGTCGCATCGCCCTCGAAGAGGGCAAGGTCGTGGTGATGGCGGTACCGCGGCTGCGTGACCCCCATCCTTTCCGCGTCCTCGATCCGAAGAAGCTCTCCAAGCGCGCGGTCAAAGAGGCGGCGACGATCAAGGGCGCGCTCAAGCACGGCCGCGTGACGGCCCTCGACGAGCTGCCGGAGATCGACTTCGTCCTCTGCGGCTCGGTCGCGGTCAACCTCAGCGGCGCCCGGGTCGGCAAGGGCGGCGGCTACTCCGACCTCGAGTACGGGGTCCTGATCGACGCCGGCAAGATCGACAGCCACACCACCGTGGCGACGACAGTCCACCCGACCCAGGTCCTGCGCAGCCACCTGATGATGACCGCACACGACCTGCCGGTCGACATGATCGCCACGCCGCGCGCGGTGATCGAGGTCGAGCGCCAGTACGAGCGGCCGCGGGGCATCCTCTGGGACCACCTGCAGCCGCCCCAGATCCGCGAGATACCCATACTCGAACGTATGGGCTATGCGTGACGACTACGGCAATCCGGATCCAGACTGGCTGAAGCTCGACTGGCGCTCGCACCTGCGCCGGGTCGAGCTGCCCGGCGCCACGATCAACTACGCCGAGATCGGCGAGGGGGCCCCGATCGTCTTCATCCATGGCATCACCAGCTCCTGGCAGGCCTGGCTGGAAAACCTGCCCCACTTCGCAAGCCGGGGCCACCGTGCGATCGCCCTCGACCTGCCCGGCTTCGGCGCCAGCCCGATGCCCTCCTGGCCGATCGAGATGCCCGCCTACGGCCGGCTGTTGCAGGACTTCTGCGAGAAGCTCGGCCTCGACGGCGGCGTCACCCTGGTCGGCAACTCGATGGGCGGCCTGGTCGCGGCCGAGGCAGTGCTTTCAGCTCCGGCACGCTTCGAGCGCCTGGTCCTGGTCTCGGCGGCGGGCTTCATCAATACCTGGCTGCCACACCAGAGAGGCAAGGCAACCTCACAGGCCTGGAACACGTTCGGCCGCCCCTTCGGCGCCGCTGCCCGCTTCTTCGTCAGCCACCGGCGCGCCCGCTACCTGATGTTCCGCTTCGCGATCCGCTACCCGCACCGGCTGCGCAAGGAGCTCCTCTGGGAGCAGATGGCCTCGGGCGTGCCCTGCCCCGGCTTCGCCGACGCGCTCGACGCGGTGATCGAATACGACGCCCGCGACCGGCTCGAAGAGATCCAGATACCCGTAATGATCGCCTGGGGCACGGATGACTGGGTGATCCCGTCCCTGGCCGCGCACAGCTACCAACGTCGCATCCCCCACGCCCGCCTTGAGATCTTCGAGCAGACGGGACACGTGCCGCAGATGGAGCGGCCCGAAAGGTTCAACGCGCTTCTCGAGGAGTTCCTCGTCTGACGGGCGGAACCCCCTGGCCCCGCCCGTCAGCCCGTGATCGCCCCTTGGGAAGCTGAGGAAACCGTTGCGGCGTACTTGGCCATTACGCCGCGGCCGAAGGGTGATTCCGGGAGCTTGTAGTCGGCCACACGTCTTGCGATCTCCTCGTCGGAGAGGTCGACGTCGATGCGGCGAGCGTCGATGTCGACGGTGATCCGATCACCCTCGCGCACGGCCCCGATCGACCCGCCCTTGACTGCCTCTGGGGCGACGTGGCCAATCATCAGGCCACGGGTGGCACCGGAGAAGCGCCCATCGGTGATCATCGCGACGCTCTCCCCCAAGCCCTCCCCCACTATCGCCGCGGTGACCTGCAGCATCTCGCGCATGCCGGGTCCGCCGACCGGGCCCTCATTGCGGATGACAACGACGTCGCCTGGTTCGATCTGCTGGTTTTTGACGGCACGGAAGCATTCCTCTTCGGACTCGAAGACGCGGGCAGGTCCCGTCTGCTGCGTCCGCTCGGTACCGGCGATCTTGACCACGGCTCCTTCGGGCGCGAGATTGCCGTGCAGGATCGCCAGACCCCCTTTGGCCTTTACCGGATCGTCGAGCGGGCGCACGACCTCCTGGCCGGAGGCTTCGGTCGCCTCTGTGGCCACGTCGCCGATCGTCTTCCCGGTGACCGTGACCGCATCCTCGTGCAGGTTGCCGGATTCCGCAAGGCGCTTGAGAATCACCGGCACGCCACCGGCCGCGTAAAGGTCGGTGGCGACGAAACGCCCCCCCGGCTTCAGATCGGCGAAGAGCGGCGTGGCGCGGGAGATCCGCTCGAAGTCGTCCATCTCGAGCTCGATGCCGACCTCGTGAGCGAGGGCGAGCAGGTGCAGGACGACGTTGGTCGAGCCGCCCGAGGCGCAGGCGCAGGCGATCGCGTTCTCCAGGGAGTCGCGTGTGATCACCTGGCTCGGGCGCAGGTCCTCGGCCAGCACCTTCATCACCAGCGCGCCGATCTTCTCGGCGACCGTGCCCTTGTCGTCATCCTCGGCCGGGACCATCGCCGAGCCGCCGGGGCTGATTCCAAGCGCCTCGAAGGCGCAGGCCATCGTGTTGGCGGTGAACTGGCCGCCGCAGGCGCCGGCGCCGGGGCTGGCAACGCCCTCCAGCTCGTGCAGTTCCTCGTCGCTCATGTCACCGGCGGCGTGCGCACCCATCGCCTCGAAGACGTCGAGGATGGTGACGTCGCGATCATGCCAGCGGCCGGGGGCGATCGAGCCGCCATAGAGCAACACCGAGGGCACGTCGAGCCGGGCCATCGCCATCGCCCCGCCCGGGATCGTCTTGTCGCAGGCGCAGAGGACGACGATCGCATCGAACTGGTAGCCGCGGGCCATCAACTCGATCGAGTCGGCGATCACCTCGCGGCTGACCAGCGATGCCTTCATCCCCTGGGTCCCCATCGTGATCCCGTCGGAGATCGCGACCGTGTTGAACTCCATCGGCGTGCCGCCAGCGGCCCGCACTCCCTGCTTGACGTGCTCGGCGAGACCGCGCAGGTGGAAGTTGCAGGGCATCGCCTCGGTCCAGGTGTTGGCGATCCCGATCGTCGGCCGGCTGAGCGCATCGTCGTCGAAGCCGACCCCCTTCATGTAGGCACGGGCGGCGGCCCGGTCGGGGCCGTCGAAGACCGCACTCGAACGCGGACGAGGAAGCTTGGTCGTTGTAGCGCCGTTTGAGCTCATGTTGGAAATCTACTCATCCGAGCTTGAAGGATTACCGGGGCCCTGACCCCGGTAATCCTTCAACGAAGGCCGAGAACGTCTACGGGGCCCGGCCCGGCGCCGATCCCGCGCAGGCCCGCAGCTACTGCGGCGGAGGCGATTTGCCGAGCACGCCGCGCCGCCTCGAGCGGTGTCTCGCCGAGCGCGAGGAAGGCGGCCAGGGCCGAGGAGTGGGTGCAGCCGGAGCCGTGGGCGGAATCGCTGGAGTGCCGCTCGCCGGCGATCTCGGCCGATTCGCGACCGTCGTAGAAGACGTCCACGATCCGCTCGCTGTGGCCCCCAGTGACGACCACCGCGTGCGGGCCGAGGGCGAGAACCTCGCGGGCCAGGTCCTCCTGCGAGTCGCGCTCCCCTGCTCCGGCCAGCGCCCGCGCCTCGGGGATGTTCGGAGTGACGACCGTGGCCAGCGGCAGCAAGCGCTCGACCAGCGCCGCCCGCGCCTCCTCGTCAAGCAGGACGGCGCCACTCTCGGCGACCATCACCGGGTCGACGACCACCGGCGCCTCGCCAATCAGGCTCAGCGCCTCGACCACTGCGTCGACGGTATCCGCGGTACCCAGCATCCCGATCTTCACCGCGTCAACCCCGATATCTTCGGCAACCGCACCGACCTGGGCGACGATCGTCGCCGGTGAGACCGTCTCCACCGCCTCGACCCCGACCGTGTTCTGGGCCGTGATCGCCGTGATCGCGGTCATCCCGTGCACGCCGCAGCGGGCGAACGCCTTCAGGTCCGCTTGGATGCCGGCGCCGCCGCCGGAGTCCGAGCCGGCGATCGAGAGCACGGCCGGGATGCGCTCCGGCTCCATGCCGCGCAGCCTAGGGCCTATCCCGTCAGGGGGCCTAGACACCTGGCACCGTGAGCAGGGTCCGTGAGTAGGTGCCGATCAGAGAGCAGGTGACGTAGCCGAGTGCCTCGAGCGTGGCGAGAGCCGATGAGGCTTCGGCACCGCCGAGGGCCAGCTCGGAGGCGATCGCGTCGCAGGTCGCCTCCCCTCTCTCCACCGCCCCCAGGACTTCGAGCAGCGCAGGATCGAGGTGCGGCCCCGCACGCTCGGCCTTGCGCATCCCCGGGCCGAGCATCGCGTCGAGGACGTCCTGGGCGCCGCGAACGAGGCAGGCGCCGCCGGCCAGCAGGTCGTTCGTGCCCGCTGAGGCACGCGAGTTGACCGGGCCCGGCACCGCCCCGAGGTCGCGACCGAGGTCGGCGGCAAGGTCGGCAGTGATCAGCGAGCCGGAGCGCTGCGCGGCCTCGACAACCACGGTCATCCCGGCCAGTGCCGCCATAATCCGGTTGCGCGCCGGGAAGGTCCAGCGCCAAGCGCCGGTCCCGGGCGGCAGCTCCGAGAGGACGAGGCCGCGCTCGCAGATCCGCCGCCAGAGAGAACGATGCGAAGCCGGGTAGGCGATATCGGCGCCGCAGCCGAGGACGGCGACCGTCGTCCCGGCGTCGAGCGCCCCCCGGTGGACGCAGGCGTCGATGCCGAAGGCAAGCCCGCTGGTGACGAGGAGTCCGGCGGCGGTCAGCTCACGCCCCAGCTCACGCGCCACCTCGCGGCCGTAGGTGCTGGCCCGCCGGGCGCCGACGACCGTGACCGTGCCCTCCGGGTCGAGCTGGTCCAGCAGGGCCGGATCGCCACGCCCGATCAATGCCCAGGGGGCATCGGCGGCATCGTGAAGGCCAACCGGGAAACGGCGATCGTGCCGGCAACAGGCCCAGCAATGCGCCGCGGTCAAGTCGGCGTCGAGGCGGTCCTCCGGCACCGCCTCGACCTGCGCCAGGACCTGCGCCGCGATCTTGGGCGCCACGGCCGCGGCAAGATCCTCGCTGGAGAGGCGCAGCAGTTCGGGAGAGCGCGAGCCGACCGCCCCGGTGGCCACCTTCTCGATGTAAGGAGCGAGATGGGCGAGCAGCCGCGAGCGGCGCAGGCAATCGGGGCAGGCCCTCGGCTTGCTCACTCTCCCTCCTTCCGGTGCGCTTTATGCACGCACCGGGTGCAAAAGGCGCACCGGAAGCTCATTCCTGGTCCCTTCGGCGCAGCTGCAGTGCCTGGGCCATCTGCTCGCGGCCGATCGTCTCGCTCGCAGCCAGATCGGCGACCGTCTGCGCCAAGCGCAGCACGCGGTCGTGAGCCCGGCCGCTGAGCCGGCGCCGCGAGTAGGCATCGGCCAGCAACGAGGCGGCCGCCTCATCGAGCGCGCACTCGCGCACCTCTCCCGGCGTCATCGCCGCGTTGCAGCGACCCAAGCCGAGGCGACGTTCCTGGCGCTCGCGCGCCCCGCAGACCCGCTCACGCACCGCGGTCGACCGCTCCCCGGGCGGTCCGCCGATCTCCTCGGCGCTGGGCTGGCGGATCGCCGCGAGGACGTCGATGCGGTCGGCGAGTGCCCCGCTGAGCCGCGCCTGGTAACGGCGCACGGCCAGCGGCGCGCAGCTGCACTCGGGGTCCGCCTCTCCGCGCCCGCAGGGACATGGGTTTGCCGCCGCGACCAGCATGAAGTGACAGGGGAGGTGCCGCCAGGCGCCCGCCCGGGCGATCGAGACCCAGCCCGTCTCCAGCGGTGCCCGCAGCGCCTCCAGCGTGTCGCGGCGGAACTCGCAGAGCTCGTCGAGGAAGAGGACGCCGCGGTGGGCGAGCGTCGCCTCTCCCGGGCTGGGCGGATTGCCACCGCCGACCAGCCCCGCCGGGCTGACCGTGTGGTGCGGCGCCCGGAACGGCCTTCCCCCCGCCCGGTCCTCGCCGAGACGCCCGCAGGCGCTCGCGATCCGTGCGACCTCGAGAGCCTCGGGGGGCGCCAGTGGCGGCAGGATCGAGGGCAGGCGGCTGGCGGCGAGCGACTTGCCGGCGCCGGGCGGGCCGACCATCAGCACGCTGTGCCCACCCGCGGCGGCGATCTCGAGCGCGTAGCGCAGGTGGCGCTGGCCGCGAAGGTCGGCGAGGTCGGGGGCTTTTTCCGCAGAGCTGAGCCGCAGCGCCATCGGCTGCGGCCGCTCCGGCATCCACTCGCCGGCGGCGAGGGCCGAAAGCTGAGCGATGCTCTCCAGGCAGATCACCCCGATATCTCCCGCCAGCGCCGCCTCTGGACCGTTCTCAGCCGGGACCACAATCGCCTCGGCGTCCCGCTCCCGCGCCGCCTCGGCGATCGCAAGCGCTCCCGGAACGGGACGGACGGAGCCGTCGAGGGCGAGCTCGCCGACCATGGCCAGCTTCGGCATCCGGCCAAGATCGAGCTGTCCGGATGCCGTCAGCAGCGCGGCGGCGATCGCCAGGTCCATCCCCGGCCCTGCCTTGCGGAGGCTGGCCGGAGCGAGGTTGGCGACGATCCGGCGAAGGGGGAACTCGAAGCCGCAGTTGACCAATGCCGCTCGCACCCGCTCCCGTGCCTCCCGGACTGCCGCGTCGGGGAGGCCGACGACGGAGAAGGCGGGCAGGCCCCGATGGACGTCGACCTCGACCCGGACCGGGCGGGCGGAGATGCCGTCGAGTGTGAATGTCTGCGCCGTGGCGAGCACGGAGACCACGCTAGGGAGCCAAATCCGACGCGTGGTGCGCTGAATGTGCCCAGACTGAAAATTCTCTGGGGCGAGAGGTTCTTCGCGGACGGCAAAGACGAATCTGCGCCCTATGGTCCCCGGCATGACCGCGCAGAGACAGCAAATCGGACGAGCCGCGGAGGACCTCGTCGCCGCCCGCCTCGCCCACTCCGGCTGGGAGATCGTCGAGCGCAACGCCCGCACCCGATTCGGCGAGCTCGACATCGTCGCCCGCGACGGCCGCACCCTCGTCTTCGTCGAGGTCAAGGCGGGACGAACCGACTCGACCTACGGCCCGGAGCGCCCGGTCCTCGGGGTCAACCACCGCAAGCAGCAGCGCGTCCGCCATCTCGCCACCGCCTGGATGGGAGAACGCCGCGACGCGCCCTACTACGCAGATATTCGCTTCGACGCCGTCGGCGTCACCGTCGACCGCGCGGGCCGCGCCGTCGACGTGGAGCACATCCGCGGTGCGTTCTAGCCCGCCAGCTCCAGCTGGCTATACGCCACCGATTGGAACGAGCGGCGGTGTAGGGGCGAGATGCCGATCCGCTCGATCGCCTCGCGGTGCTCGGGGGTCGAGTAGCCGACGTGCTCCTCGAAGCCCCAGCCGGGATAGTCGCGGCCGGCGCCGTGCATGTAGCGGTCGCGGGTGACCTTGGCGATCACCGAGGCGGCGGCTATCGCGGCGCTGGTCCCGTCGCCTTCGATCACGGCCCGGTGCGGCACCGTGCAGTCGCGCAGCGAGAAGCCGTCGACGAGGCAGGTCGCGCTCTCGTCCGGACGCAACCGTTCCAGGGCGCTGGAAAGCGCCTCGATGTTGGTCACGTGCAGGCCGCGGTCGTCGATGCCACGGGCGCCGCGGACGACGACGCTGACGCGCTCGGCGGCGCGCAGCACGCAGGGATACAGCTCCGCCCGCTTCTCGGCGCTCATCTGCTTGGAGTCGTGCAGGCCCGCGAGGGCGCGGCGGTCGGCGTGCGAGAGCTTCTCGTAGTCGACCAGCACGGCCGCGGCGACCAGCGGGCCCGCGAGACAGCCGCGCCCGGCCTCGTCGGCGCCAGCAACCAATCGGCTGCCAAGGCCCCGATCGAAGGCGAACAGCTTCCGGGTCCGGACCAGGCGGCGGCGGTGGGCCTTGCCCTTGGCCGGGGCCCTAGAGGGTGCCGATGCGATCGGGAGGCCAGTAGGTGGCAAAGGCCTTGCCGATGATCCATCCGCGAGGCACGGGTCCCCAGAAGCGGCTGTCGTCACTTTCGCCACGGTTGTCGCCCATCATGAAGTAGTGGTCGGGTGGAATCGTGATCGCTTTGGGCAAATTGCAGACGGCGCATGTGGTGGACGGCCGTATGTAGGGCTCGTCGGTCTTCTCGACACCGTTGACGACCGGATGGCCGTTGCGGACGGCGAGCGTGTCGCCGGGACCGGCGACGATGCGCTTGATGAAGTTCTGGCTCGACTCAGCGGTAGTCGGGCGCGGACAGGCTTCGTTGGGGCCGTGGGGAACGCCGCATTCCGTGCCGTTGTCGGCTCCGGCCGGCGGGTGGAAGACGATGATGTCGCCGATACCCGGGTCGGTGAAGTGGTAGAGGAAGCGGTTGACGAGGACCCTCTGACCGACGTCGAGGGTCGGCTCCATCGACTGGGAGGGGATCTGGTAGGGCTTGACCAGCCAGGCCTGGATCGCCAGGGCAAGGCCCAGGGCCAGGGCGACGATGACGACCAGCTCAACCAGTCCGCCGCCTCGAGTCTTCGGTTTCGGGATCGAGAGTTTCAGGCCGGGTCTCCGCCGGAGTCGCCGGGCTCTTTGTCCGGCTCCTCGTCCTCGGCATCCTGCGCCGCGGCGTTGTCCTCGGTCTCCCCAACCTCGGGCGCCTCAGCGTCCGTGTCTGCCGCCGTCTCACTTGAAGCCTCGGGCTCAGCCTCCGCCGCAGGCTCCTCAGCCCCCTCGGCCTCCTCCTCGGAAGCCTCTGCGGCCGGCTCCTCGGCAGCCGTCTCGGGCTCCTCAGTCGCCTCCTCGGGAGCAGGCTCGTCAGCCTCCGTCGCCTCTGCCGCGGGTGGCGTGGAGGTGGGCTCCTCGCCCGCAGCTTGCGAGGACGAGGAGTCCTCCTCCGCGACAGGACCCGTGGCCACAGCGCCCTCGGGCTGATCCGCCTGAGCCTCCGAATCTTCCTCAGCCTGGCTGACCCCCTCGGCATCCACCGCTTCGGGCTCTGCAGCCTCAGTCGGAGCCGAGATCAGCTCCTCGTCGATCCCCCAGCGCCGCTCGGCGACGCGCGCCGCCTTGCCGATCCGGCCGCGCAGGTAGTAGAGCTTCGCCCGGCGCACGTCTCCGCGCGCGGCGATCTCCAGTTTCTCGATCTTCGGCGAGTGCAGCGGAAAGGTTCGCTCGACGCCGACTCCGAAGGACTGCTTGCGGACCGTGAAGGTCTCGCGCGCGCCGGAGCCCTGTCGCCGCAGGACGATCCCCTCGAACACCTGGGTGCGGCGGCGGTTGCCCTCGACGACCTGGAAGTGGACGCGCACGCGATCGCCAGCATCGAAGGGAGGGAGGCCCTTCCTCAGCTGACTGCGCTCGATGTCGTCGATGACGCTGCTCATTGGCGAAAAAAGACCGCCGGGCCCGAGTGGGCGCCGCGCGGTGCCGGGAATCGTACCTACTTGCGGCCTTGTTCGAGCTGCTCCGCCCGCGCCCTGCTCTGCTCCGCTCTCCAGAGCCGCACCCGCTCGTGGTCGCCGGAGAGCAGGACGTCCGGAACGCCCCAGCCCCGGTAGTCGGCGGGGCGGGTGTAGTGGGGGTACTCGGGCGCCCCCTCCAGCACCTGGCTGAAGGACTCCTCGACCGCACTACGCTCGTGCCCAAGAGCCCCCGGCAGCTTGCGCATCACCACGTCGGCCACCACCATCGCCGGCAGCTCCCCCCCGGCCAGCACATACCGCCCAATCGAAACCTCATCATCGGCAAAGTGCTCATGCACCCGCTCATCGAACCCCTCGTAACGCCCACAGAGCAACGCAACATGAGGCTCCCGAGTCAGCTCATCGGCCAGCTCGTCGTCAAGCAATCGACCCGTAGGCGACAGCAACACCACCCGCGGCCTCTCCTCGTTCGCATAAGCCGCCTGCAGCGCCGCGTCGACCACGTCAACGCGGAGAACCATCCCAGCTCCTCCTCCATACGGCGAGTCATCGACTTGGCCCGCTCCCAGCGGAGTCGTATCGCGATAGTTGAACAACCGAAGCTCGCTCCCCAAGCTCAACGCATTCTGAACCGACCGCTGCGACTGAAACCAGTCGAACGCCTCGGGAAACAGAGAGAAGATGTCGAGCCTCATAAGCGGATCCGGGTGGGGGTGGAGCGTCTTGTACTTTTTCGCGAGTTTGGTTCGAGCGCCAGCTATAGCCGCTTCTCGAAAAAGTTAAGCGGAACCCCCACCCGGATCCGCTTAACGCCTCAGTCCAGAATGTCGACGATCACTCGCCGATCCAAACGCACAGCAGCAGCCTTGGCAATAGTCCGGATCGCATTGGCCACGCGGCCACCCTTCCCTATGACCCGCCCAAGATCATCCTCGGCAACCGTAATCTCGTAGACCAGGTCACCGTCCTCTTCCAGCTCCTCGACCACGACCGCCGAGGGGTCCTCGACCAGCGACCTGACGAGGAACTCCAGGAGCTCGGTCACGTCAAGCTCAGCTGCCCGAGGCGGCGATGCCCTTGGTGCGCAGCAGGGTGGCGACGGCCTCCGACGGCTGGGCGCCGTGCTCCAGCCAGTGCCTTGCGCGCGCCTCGTCGAACTCGATGATCGAGGGCTCGGTCTGCGGGTTGTAGCGACCGATCGTCTCGATCGTGCGACCGTCGCGCGGGGAGCGCTTGTCGGCGACGACGATCCGCCAGATCGGGTTCTTCTTGGACCCGACGCGTCTTAGTCTGATTCGGACTGCCATATGGACTGCGGCAGGTTAGCGCCTGCGTATCTTCGGGCGCGGCGCGGTCCCCGTCATCTGGGCGAGCTGCTGCGGGTCGGGCATCTTGCCGGAGGCCATGTGGCGCATCATTTTGCGCATCTGGTCGAACTGCTTGACCAGCTGGTTGACCTGCTGGACCTTGGTCCCCGAGCCATTGGCGATCCTTTTGCGGCGCGAGCCCTTGATCAGTGCCGGGTTGGCCCGCTCTTCCGGCGTCATCGAGAGGATGATCGCCTCGACCCGGTCGAGCTCGGACTCGTCGACTTTGGCGTTCTTCAGCTGCTTCATCGCCCCCATGCCGGGCATCATCCCGAGCAGGCTGCTGAGCGGCCCCATCTTGCGCACCTGCTTCAGCTGCTGGAGAAAATCTTCGAGGGTGAACTGGTTGCTCTTCAGCTTCTGCTCGAGGTCGAGCGCCTGCTTCTCGTCGATCTGCTGCTCGGCTTTCTCGATCAGGCTGAGCACGTCGCCCATGCCGAGGATGCGCGAGGCCATGCGGTCGGGGTGGAAGCGGTCGAAGGCCTCGAGCTTCTCCCCGGTCGAGGCGAAGAGGATCGGCTTGCCGGTCACCGCCTTGACCGAGAGGGCGGCGCCGCCGCGGGCGTCGCCGTCGAGCTTGGTCATCACCACGCCGTCGAACTCGGCGGCCTCGGCGAAGGACTCGGCGACGCCGACGGCGTCCTGGCCGGTCATCGCGTCGACGACCAGCAGCACGTCGTGGGGCGTGACCCGTTTGCGGATCCGCGCCAGCTCGTCCATCAGGTCCTGGTCGATGTGGAGGCGGCCGGCGGTGTCGACGATCAGCACGTCGCGGCGCTCTTCGCGGGCACGGTCGAGCGCCCAGCCGGCGATCTCGACCGGGTCGGCGTCGGTGCCCTGCTGGTAGACGTGGGCGCCGACACGCTCGCCGACGGTGACCAGCTGGTCGACGGCTGCGGGGCGGTAGACATCGCAGGCGGCGAGAGCCACGTCCTTCTTGCCGCTCTCACGCAGGAAGCGGGCGAGCTTGGCGCAGGCGGTGGTCTTGCCCGAGCCCTGCAGCCCGGCCATCAGGATCACCGTCGGACCGCTCGAGGACATCGCCAGCTCGCTCCCGGTCCCGCCCATCAGTCCGGTCAGCTCCTCGTTGACGATCTTCACGACCTGCTGGCCCGGATCCAAGCTCTCCAGCACCTCGGCCCCCAGGCAGCGCTCCTTCAGCGTTGCCGTGAACGATTTGACGACCTTGAAATTGACGTCGGCCTCGAGCAGAGCAAGCCGGATCTCCCGCATCGCCGCGTCGACATCGGCCTCGTTCAGCTTGCCCCGCGAGCGAACCTCGGAAAGCGTGGCCTGCAACCGATCTGAAAGCTGGTCGAACACTGCGGTGAGCTTAGGGCCTATCCCGGTAGGGGTGGAACGTCTTGTACTTTTTCGCGAGCGGCCATTGTCAGTCGCCAAAGACGTGGCTCGAAAAAGTTAAGTGGAATCCCTACCGGGATAGGCCCTCCGAACCCAGCAGCGCATTGGCGAAATCAGTGGGATCGAACGGGCGCAGGTCCTCGAGCTTCTCGCCGGTGCCGATCAGCTTCACGGGGATGTTGAGCTCGGCGGCTATGGCCAGGACTATGCCGCCCTTGGCGGTGCCGTCGAGCTTGGTGAGGACTACGCCGTCTACCTCGGCTGCCTCGGCGAAGAGCTGAGCCTGGCGGAGGCCGTTCTGGCCCGTGGTCGCATCTATGGAGAGCAGGGTCTCGTGGGGGGCGCCGGGGAGTTGCTTGGCTATGACGCGGCGGACCTTGGCCAGCTCGTCCATCAGGTTGCTCTGGGTATGGAGGCGGCCTGCTGTGTCGATGATGACCACGTCAGCGTTGCGGGCGCGGGCGGCCTCTACGGCGTCGAAGGCGACGGAGCCGGGGTCGGCTCCCTCTTCCCCACGGATCAGCTCGGCGCCCGCCCGCTCGGCCCACTCGGCCAGTTGCTCGGCGGCGGCCGCGCGGTAGGTGTCGGCGGCCCCGAGGACGACGGAGAGGCCGAACTCCTTCGAGAGGTGCCAGGCGATCTTGCCGATCGTCGTCGTCTTGCCGGTGCCGTTGACGCCGACCATCAACAGCACCGCCGGCTCGTCGCTGAGGTCGATCGGGGCACGCGCGGTGGACGCCACTTCGGCGAGGATCTCGATCAGGCGCTCGCGCACGGCCTCGCCGTCGGCGGCGACGCTGCCGCTGTCGACCTCGTGCTCGAGCCGTTCGACGATCTTGGCGGTGGTCGGGGCCCCGACGTCGGCGAAGATCAGCGCCTCCTCCAGCCGTTCCCAGGTCTCGTCGTCGATGCGCTCGAAGAGGCTGGCCGAGATCTCCTCGGCCAGCGCTTGGCGGCTCTTGGAGAGGCTCTCGCGCAGGCGGCGGAAGACGCCGCGGCGCTGCTCGGGGCTCTCAGCCGCCGAGGCGTTCGCGCTCTCGCGCGAACCGAGGTCGAATATCTCCCGCCACTCCGTCGCCATCCGATTTCCCCGTGGAGGCTATCCGGGCGGCGCCGAGAAGCTCGTCCACGGCCTCCCGCAGGTATCCGGAGATCCGTTCGAGGTCGGGCATCGAGGCGCGGTCGGCGAGGATGCCGAAGCCGACCTTGCCGTTGTAGCTGACGATCGCGATCGCCAGCGCGTGGCGGCGGGCGAGGAAGCCGATCGGGAAGACTCCCTCGACCTCACGCCCGAGCAGGTAGAAGGGGATCTGCGGCCCGGGAAAGTTGGTGACGAGCAGGTTGAAGAGGCGGGTCGAGAAGTTGATCGCGGCCGTCGGGCCCAGCAGAACCGGCGGTGCGAAGTCCCGGAACCAGTCGTTGAGCCCCCAGATCGCTTCCGCTCCCAGGGGCTGCTTGGAGTCCTTCAGCGCCTCCATTCCCTCGTGGACAGCGCGCAGGCGCTCGACCGGGTCGGCGATGCCAACCGGCAGGGGCCCGCGCATCGCCGTCAACCGGTTGCCCAGCTCGCCCTGCTCGTTGACGGTGCGAATCGAAACGGGCACGAGCGCTTTCAGCTCCAGGCCGTCGGCGGGAACATCCCGGTCGCCCAACCAACGGCGCAGGGCGGCGGCCGTGGCAGCGAGGATCACGTCGTTGACGGTCACCCCGAGCGCGCTCTTGATCAGCTTGAAGTCGGCGAGCTGGAAGTTGGCCCAGGAGAAGCTGCGCGCGGGGCCGATCTCGACGTTGAGCGGCACCTTCGGTGCCGGCTTGGTCAGCGCCCAGGTCACCTCCCAGAGGCCGGCGATGCCGTCGGCGGCGCGCTTGCCCGCCCGGCGAGGCCGGCGGATGGCGCCCGCGAGCCAGCTCACCATGCGCCGCGCGGTCGCCCAGATGCCGGCGACGGCACGGCCGGCGAGGTCGAGATTGGAAGGCGAGGGCTGCGGGCTCCAGGGCTCCTCGTCCCGCGAGGGCGTCGGATTCGGCTCGGGGTCGAAGAGCAGGGCGCCGATATCCACCGCCGAGAACCCATCGGCCATCGCGTGGTGGGTCTTGTAGACGACCGCGAAGCGCTCGTCGTCGAAGCCGTCGACCAGCACCAGCTCCCACAGCGGGCGCGAGCGATCGAGCGGCGGCGAGAGAACCTCGCCGACGAGATCGTGGAACTGAGCGTCATCGCCCGGAGGCGAGAGGCTGGTGCGGCGAACGTGATTGACGAGGTCGAACTCGGGATCGTCGATCCAGAATGGCGTGCCCAGGCGCAGGGGCGGAAAGACGAGCCGCTGCCGCAGGCGGGGCAAGAGGTGGACGCGACTGCGGATCTGGGTCTCGAAGTCCTCCTGGCTCGGCGGCGCGCCGCCGCACATCAGCACGGCGCCGATCGCCATATGCCCATTTGACTTCTCGTTGACCAGAAACGAGGTGTCAAACGACGTGAGCCTGTCCATGTGGCGTTGGGCCACCGTTCTCCTTTCCTTCCCGCTGGACAGCGTAGCGTGGGCCCTCGTCCAGGAACATTCGGTTTTCTTTAAGGGAGGCCGGAGCGCTAGGCAGCTTCAACCGAGCTTGGAGGCTCCGCTGACGCCGCCGCCTCCTCGCCGATCAGGCCGGGGCCGGGAGCGATCTCGCTATCGCCGTGCTCGGCCGGATCGCCGTCCAGGCCGGCGAAGGGGGGCGGCGCGGCGGCCGCGGTACCCACCTCGGCGTCCCCGTCCTCCCCGCCCTCCTCGACTTCACGCGGCAGGCGGCGGGAGACGACCTTGGTCATCCCGTCGCCTCCCATGCTGACCCCGTAGAGGATGTCGGCGGCGTCCATCGTCCGTTTCTGGTGGGTGACGATGACGAACTGGGCGCGGTCGGAGAAGCGGCGGATCAGCTGCAGGAAGCGGTCGATGTTGGCGTCGTCGAGGGCCGCCTCGACCTCGTCGAGGATGTAGAAGGGGCAGGGCCGGGCGAGGAAGACGGCGAAGACGAAGGCGATCGCGACCAGCGACTTCTCACCGCCGGAGAGCAGGGAGAGCTTGCGCGTCGACTTGCCGGCCGGGGTGACCTCGATCTCGACCCCGAACTCCTCGCGTTCCTCCTCTCCCTCCTCCTCGTCGCCCTCCGCTTCGGCCTCCGGGTCCTCCACCTCGGCGTCTTGGACCGCCCGCAGGCTGACCCGGCGCAGCCGACCGCGGCCGCCGGGGAAGAGGTGCTCGACCATCTCCTCGAAGTTCTTCGCGGTTGCCTCGAAAGTCTGCTCGAAGGCGCGCTCGATCTCGCGGTCGATGTCGCGGATCAGCGCCTCCAGCTCGCGCATCCCGCGCTCGGTGTCCTCGCGCTGGGCCTGCAGCGTCTCGACCTGCTCGCGAGCCTCCTCGTACTCGCTCTCGGCCAGCGGGTTGACCGGGCCGATCTGGGCGCGGCGACGCTCCAGGCGCTCGAGGCGGCGGTCGATCTCGGCTCGCTCCTCGGCGGCCAGGGGCTGGGTCGCCGGCTCGACCTCCTCGCCGAGGCGCTCGGCGATCGAGGCCAGCTCCTTCGCGGCCTCGGCGCGGCGGTCGCCGAGATGGGCGGCCTCGACCTCGACCTCGGTCAGCCTGTCGGAAGCCGCCGTCATCTCCGACTGCAGCTCGTACTCGCGCTGCGAGCAGGCCCGCATCTCCTCGGCGATCTCGTCGCCGTCGCCGTCGCCGCCGACCACGAGCTGCTCGATCCGCCCGACCCGGGCGCGGATCGCCGCCTCCGCCGCCGACGCGGCGGCCGCGGCAGCGCGGACGTCGTCGAGCAGCTCCTCGCCCGCGGCCAGGCGCTTGCGCAGGGCCTCGCGGTGGCGCTCGCCGAGCAGCCCCTCGGCCCGGCGGGCGTGGCGGGAGGCCCGCTCGGCACCGCTGCGCACCGCTCCCAGGGCTGCCTCGCGCGCGGCCTCGCTGGCAGCGGCGGAACGGGCCCGGGCAAGACCGTCGGTGGCGCCTGCCAAGCCGGCGTCGATCTCCCCCAGCTCCTCCTCCAGCTTCCGCGCTCGCTCGCCGGGCGCGGCGCCGTCGCCGACGTCGAGCGTCAGCGGGCCGAGCTCGGCCCGCAGCGCGTCCAGTCCGGCGTGCAGCTCTCCCTCGCGGTCGCCGAGGCCGGCGGCGCGTACGGCAACGCGCTGCTGATCTCCGCGCAGCTTGGTCAGCACGCCCCAGGCCTGGGTGCGCTCGCGGTCGCGGGCGGCGAAGCGCTCCTCGGCGGCGCGGCGCTTCTCGCTCACCTCGGCCAGGCGCTTCTCGATCGCGGTGCGCTGAGCCCGCGCCCCGGCGGCCGCTTTCTCCGCCGCCTCGGCCCGGTCGGCACCGAAGCGCAGTTCCTCGGCAACGAGCTGGCCGCGCAGGCCCAGTTCCTCGCGCTCGATCCGCGCCCCCAACTCGGCGGCCTGCGCCTGGCGCTTCAGCGGCCGCAGGCGGGCGCGCGCCTCGCGCTCGAGGTCGAGAGCACGGTCGAGGTTGTCGCGCGCGGCGCGCAGCTTCAGCTCGGCGCGGCGGCGGCGCTTGCGGTGCTTGCCCAGCCCGGCCGCCTCCTCGACCAGCAGGCGTCGCTCGCGCGGCTTGGAGTGGACGATCGACTCGACCCTGCCCTGGCTGATCACCGAGTGCATCTCACGGCCGAGGTTGGTGTCGGAGAGCACCTCGACCACGTCGACGAGGCGGCAGCGGGCGCCGTTGAGGCGGTAGCTGCCGTCGCCGGAGCGGTCGAGGGTGCGCTTCACGGCGATCTCGGAGAGCTCCGTCGCGGCGCGGCCCTCGGAGTTGTCGATCGTCACCTCGACCTCAGCCATGCGGCGCTGGCCGACGCCCTTGCCGCCGGCGGAGATCACGTCCTGCATCGAGGCGCCGCGGATCGCCCCGGGGCTCTGCTCGCCCAGTGCCCAGAGCACCGCGTCGGTGATGTTCGACTTGCCAGAGCCGTTGGGGCCGACGATCACGCTGACGCCGGGCGAGAACTCCAGCCTCGCCCGCTCGGGGAACGACTTGAACCCCTTCATCTCGATCGATTTCAGATACATCTCTTCAGTCCCTCAGCCCTTGGTCGCACAGGCTCTCGTTTGAGTCGGACGCGACGGCCATGGCTACTCCCCAAGCCGTTTCAGCGCCTGCTCGGCCGCGATCTGCTCGGCCGCCTTCTTGCTCCGCCCAACCCCTTCGCCGACCCGCTTGGAATCGACGATCGCCGCGACCTCGAATTTCCGCCGGTGCGGCGGGCCGGATTCGGCGATCACCTCGTAGCTTACGTGCGAGCGGTGGCGGGCGAGCATCTCCTGCAGGGCCGACTTGAAATCGATCGTGGTCTCGGCAACGTGCTCGATCCGGGACTCGAAGGCAGCCGCGGTCGGCCCGGCGACCCGCTCGAATCCAAAGGCGAGAAAGCAGGCGCCGATTAGCGCCTCGGTCGCCTCCGGCACCGGCCGCTCGCCGCTGAGCAGAACTTCGGCGGGAATTCCCATCTCCATATCTTCGGGCTCGTTGGCAGACAGCATCTCCGGCACGCCGAGTAGGCGCCCGACCTCAGCGCAGGAAACCCCGCTCACCGACTGGTTGTGGATCTTGGTCAGGCCACCGGCGTCGACCTCCGGGAAGCGTTCCACCAGGTCGCCGGCCACGGCCAGGGCGAGCACGCTGTCGCCGAGGTAGGCAAGGCGCTCATAGGACTCTCCCTCATCCTCAGCCCAGGAGGAATGGGTCAGCGCCTCACGTCGCAGGTCGTCGGGAAGCTGCGCAACCAGATCTGAGAGCGCCGCGACGCTCACGCCGGAGAGTGCTCGAGCACGAACTCGACCGCGTCGCCGACCGTCGCGATCTTCCCCGCCTGCTCCTCGGAGACGGAGACCCCGTAGGTGTCCTCCAGCTCCATCACCAGCTCGTAGAGGTCGAGCGAGTCGGCATCGAGGTCCTCCTTGAAGCGGGTCGCCTCGCCGATCTTTGCCGCATCCACCTCGAGCTCCTCGGCGAGATGGTCGCGGACCAGGGTGAGGACTTCCTCGCGGGTCATCGACGGGTTTCCTATCACGCCCTGCCCCGCTCGGCTCGATCGGCGGCCAGCTCGCCCCGGCCGGCACCGCCCTCGCGGAGCAGCGCCGCCGTGCGACCGATCGCGTCGACCTCGACGCAGCGGGCGGCGAGGCGGATGGCGTTGGCGATTCCCTCGGCACCGGAGCTACCGTGTCCGACCACGGCGATGCCGCGCAAGCCGAGCAGGATCGCGCCGCCGGTGGCGTCCGGGTGCAGCTCACGCCGCAGGCCGCCAAGCGCCGGGCGCATCAGCAGGCCGCCCAGCCCGGCGAGCGGGTTCGAGCGAGCGGCGTCGCGGATCGCCGCTGTGACCGTCTTCGCGGTCCCCTCCATCAGCTTCAGCGAGACGTTTCCGGTGAAGCCGTCGGTGACGACCACATCGGCGACGCCGGCCGGCAGGTCGCGCCCCTCGACGTTGCCGGCGAACTCGATCCCCCCGGTGCGGGAGAGGATGTCGTGGGCGGCTACGACCTCCTCGCGCCCCTTTCTCGCCTCCTCGCCGACCGAGAGCAGGCCGACGCGGGGGCGCTCCACGCCGAGCACCGCCTCGCTGAAGGCGGCGCCGAGGAAGGCGAACTGGACCAAGTGCTGGGCGCGCACCTCGACGTTGGCGCCGACGTCGAGGAAGAGCACCTGCTTGCCGGGGACGGGAAGCCGCACCGCGAGTGCCGGCCGCTGCACGCCCTTGAGCCGCCGCAGGCCGAAGGTCGCCGCCGCCATCGCCGCCCCGGTCGAGCCCGGGCCGGCCATCGCCTCCGCGCGGCCCTCGGCGACGTCGGCAGCCGCCCGCACCACCGAGGCCTCTTTCTTCGCCCGGACCGCGGCCACCGGGTTCTCGTCGTTGCCGATCGACTCGGAGGTGGGTACGACCTCGATCCCGTCGGCCCCGTCCAGCTTCAACTCGCCGGGCGGGCCGAAGACGCGAATGCGAATCCCGTCTGCCGCTGCCATCCGCGCGCCCTCGGCGAGCACGCCAAAGCCCTGCTCGGTCCCGAACCCGTCCAGGGCCACGGTCACGCCGTTCCCGGCCGCCGTCACTCCTGGGCGTCGGAGGGCGCCGCCGAGGGATCGACGACTTTGTGGGCGATCACCTCGCGACCGGCGTAGGTACCGCAGGTCGGGCAGACACGATGCGGCAACCGCGGGCTGTGGCAGCGCGGGCACTGGTTGAGCCGCGCCTTGCCGGCCTTGTGGTTGGCGCGCCGCTTGTCGCGCCGCGCACTGGAAGTTCTCTTCTTCGGGACAGCCATAAGCAGTGGCGCATGGTAGCGGGTAACCGGGGAGGCGGCACCCCTCCCAAAACACTCAAGCGCGGCTCCTGCCGCGCGTTTTGGGAGGGGTGCC
>JBJMKO010000027.1:0-13482 GCA_045805805.1 Solirubrobacterales bacterium
CCCGAGAGACGAGAAGCTTCGAATGCGGAGTGCCAGCTCCGGCCGACTCCAGCCTCCTGGCGCGCTCTCGGACCCGTCGCATTCTCGAAGCGGGGCGATCGACCGGAGGCGCCTCGGTTTCGGAGATTGGGCGGGACGAACGCTCGTAGAAGGAGCGCCGACGGCCCCTCCCAAAACACTCAAGCGCGGCTCTGCCGCGCGTTTTGGGAGGGGCCGACGGCGCTCCTCCCCACAAACCCCTACCGCGGCAGCCTTTGGGTCAGCGTCACCACCTGTTGGAACGTCGGCCGGTTCTGGAAGGGGAAGGGGCCCAGTTCGATGCCTGAGGTGACCGTCGGCCGGTTCTGGTCGAAGCAGGCCGGTTGGGGGTTTGCGGCGCACTTGCCGTTGCCGCCGCCGTAGAGCTCCGCCGGGGTGACCTTGAGGGCTTGGCCGAGGCTGCGCTGCAGCTTCCTGCGGCAGCGGGCCTTCGAGCCTTTGCCGCAGTAGATGCGGCTGTACGGTGCCTTCGGCCTCGGGCCGAAGAGGCCCCTCAGGTCCTTCGAGACGTAGCCCCACCAGCCGTCAAAGAAGTCGGGGGCCTCCGGAGAGCCGCCGGTGTGATCGCCGATTTTGAGCATGGCCTGCAAGCGTTCGAACGCCTTCGCACCCAGTGACGGCTTGAACTCGGCTTCGACCAGCTTCGGCCACCAAGCATCCATCAGCTCGATCGCCGGGGTTTCCTCGTCGACCCCGTTGCGGTTGAGGTCACGCCTGTGCGCTCCCGCGTCGTGCCAAGCGCGAAGCGTGGCGAGTGCTTTGCGCAGGGCCGGCTGCTTCGGCTTGCCAACGGCCTTGAAGATCGTCGGCAGCAACCGGTACCCGCGCAGGTCCTGGGTCGCAGGTTCCTCCATCGCCTGGACAAGCCGGGCGATCGTCATCTTGCGCTTGCCTTTGACGCCGGCGCGCACCTTGTCGGAGATCATCTGCGCGCGCTGCAGCGGCCCGTAGCCGTACTGGTCGTCGGCCGCGGCCCAGCCAGGAGCCTGCTTGTTGTTCCAGGAGACGAGGGAGGCGGGGTCGACCGCCTGCGGATGCTTGGCGAAGGGCAGGTACTCGGCGGTCTGGGTGGCCGGCTTGAAGCCCTTCCAGTCGTACTGACCGGTGCCAAAAATCGGGAAATCGGGCGAGGTTCCGCGTGAGCGCTGCGGCATCGCACCGGATAGCGCGTAGGCGATGTGCTCGGAGTCGACGTAGGCCCAGTTGAAGAGGAAGTTGATGTGGGAGACGGCTTTCTTGAACCCGGAGGGCCCGGTGACGAACCCGGGTTCGTTGAGCTGTCCGAAGCCGACCACCGAGTCGGCCTCGTGGAAGTAGGTACTGCGCTGATGGACGAAGGCCACCTTGCGCTTGCCAACCTTTCCGCGGGCGAAGACGATCCCGTGCAGCGTGCGGTAAGAGGTCAGCGTCTGCGCGCCGGCTTCGGTCGAGTCGATCGCGTTCGGCGTCCAGCTCTCCGTCTTTTCCAGCTTTTCCATCGGCTTGCACTTGCCGCGGTAGAGGTAGTGGAAGTTGTCGCGGCAGAGCACCTCGGCGAAGGTGTCTACGTTGTCCGACGTCGCCGTCGTCGCACTCCAAGCGTAATCGCGACCGTGGCCCAGCTCGACGTAGAGGTTGACCCCAGCGAAGGCGGCGCCGCGGGCGTCGATGCCCGGGCCGTGAAGGTCCTCCTCCATCAAGATCTGCGGCACGAAGTAGCTGACCTGCGGCCCCATCACCGCGATCGGATGACCCGTCGCCGAGTGCTTAGCCGAGACCAGCTCCCAGTTGGAGGCGTGCGCTCCTTCGCGTAGCGCGCGTTCGATCGTGGCGCCAAAGCCACCCCCAGCGACGGCGCCGCTCGAGGCGGTGGCAATCTTGCTGGCTCGCACCGAGCCGGGATCGGGCAGCGCCAGACCCCGCTTGGCGAAGGCACTGCGCGTCTCGTAGGGAAATGCCTTGGAGATCGTGGTCGGGGCTTCGGGGTCGTTCTTGGAGCGGAAGCCGAGCCATGCCTTGCGCCCCGCCTTGCGGCCGAAGCGCGTTTCCAGGGCCTGCATGGCTTCCGCCGAGCCCACCTCGTTGCCGCCGCCACGGCCGAAGATCCCGCCGATAAGCGAGGCGATCGCGATTACATCCGTCGGCTTCCACGGTTCCATCGGCTTGCTCAGCAGCGAGTATTCGGCCGGCTTCAGCGCGAGATCGGCGTTGGCGGCGGAGATGTAGGCGTTGATCCCCTCGACGTAGCTCTGCACGTCTTCGACTGCCTGCCGGCCGGCCTGGCCGTAGAGCCGCGGCGCTTCGGCAAGCTGCCGCTCGAGATCGGCTTCGGTGTAGGGGGCGAATCCCCACTGGCTCGCGTCGGCCCCGGCGTTGGAGCCACCGAGGAACGAGGCGAGCTCCGCGCGGCCTGTGTGACGCAGCACGTCCATCAGGAAGAGCCGGTCGGCGGCACCCGCGTAGCCGGCGCCGAACATCGTGTCGGCACGGGTGGTCCCGTAGATGTGGGGGATTCCATAGGCAGAGTCGCGAACGATCGTCGCCCCCGGGCGCGGTTCGATCGTCGATTCGACTTCGGCGGCTGGAACGCCGAAGGTCGCGTCCTTGTAGTAGCTGAGGACCCCCGCGTCGGTGAGGGTGGGTGCCCCGTAGACGAGGTTTTCGTAGAGCGGCTGCTGATCGGCGAAATGGGGTGGTAGCGCGCCGGTGCCACGGAAGGCGAAGAGCTGCGCCAGGTTGTCGAGCCCGTTCTCGCCCGGAGGCAGAACGTTGCGGAAACCACCGGCGTCGTTGGTCCCGTAAGGCTGCGGCGCGGCCGCGACGGCCGCAGCGGAAAGCGCGATCAGGATGAGTGAGGCGCCTAGTGCAACCCGGAAAATGCGTGGACGGTGCAAAGGCCCTCCTTCCAGGGTCCAAGCGGCGCCCACCGCAGAACCAGGATACCCGCCCCGCCCAGAGCGGTCGTCATTTCAATCGCTATGCGAAAGAAATGGCGACCGCGGGCCTAAGCGTCTTCGTGCCAGGGAGTGAGAATCCGCGGACCGTCGGCCGTGACGGCGACGGTGAACTCGAAGTGGGCGGCGAGCGAGCCATCGTCGGAGTAGACGGCCCAGCCGTCCTCGCCCATCCGCACCAGCGGGCCGCCGGCGTTGACCATCGGCTCGATCGCCAGGACCGTTCCCTCCTCGAGCAGCGGGCCCTTGCCGGGGGTGCCGAAGTTGGGCACCTGCGGATCCTCGTGCATTTCGCGGCCGATCCCGTGACCGACGAGTGTGCGGATGATCGAGAGGCCCTCGATCTCGACCGCCCGCTGGATCGCCGCCGAGACGTCGCCGAGCCGGTTGCCGGGCTGCATCTGCTCGACCCCGGTGAACAGAGCCTGTTTCGTCACGTCGAGCAGCTTGCGCGCGCCGGCGTCGATTGGCCCGATCGGCACCGTCATCGCGGCGTCGGCGACCCAGCCATCCTTGATCACGCCGACGTCGATCGAGAGCACGTCGCCGCGCCTCAGCTCGTCGGCAGCGGGAATCCCATGGACGACCATCGAGTTGGGCGAGGCGCAGATCGAGGCGGGGAACCCACGGTACCCCTTGAAGGCCGGCTCGGCGCCCTGCGAGCGGATCAGCTTCTCCGCCGCCAGGTCCAGCTCCTTGGTGGATACCCCCGGGCGCGCCTTGGCGGCGAGCATCTGCAGGCAGCGGACGAGGATCTCCCCGGCGGCCGCCATCTCGTCTACCTGGGCGGGAGTCTTCTTGACGATCATCCCGTACAAGCTAGTGCCCTGTCGCGTGACATTGGCCGAGAAATGACGAGGGACAGGCGCCGACCAGACAAGGACGCAGGGAGGCCGAATAGCAGCGCTATTCGGCCGACTGAGGACGCCGTATGGCGGTGATCTGGCGCCGTCATTTTCGGTCAGATGTTGCGTGACAGGGCACTAGATGGCCTCGTCGGCCTCGAGGCGCAGCGTCGCCAGGGTACGGCGGATCTCGTCGGCAACCGACTCCGGCGACGAGGTGCCGTCGATGCGCCGCAGCAGACCCTGACCGTCATAGTGCTCGATCAAGGGTGCGGTCTTCACGTGGTACTGCTCGAGCCGGTGGCGTATCACCTCAGGCTTGTCGTCGTCGCGGATGACGAGCTCGCCGCCGTCGATGTCGCAGACGCCCTCTTCCTGGGGCGGGCTGAACTCGACGTGGAAGACGTGGCCGTTCTCGACGCAGGTGCGGCGACCGCCCAACCTGCGCACCACCTCCTCGTCGACGACGTCGATCAGCAGCACCGCGGTCAGCTCCCGGCCCAGCTCCTCGAGCTTTCCCGCCAGGGCCTCGGCCTGCGGCGCCGTGCGCGGAAAACCGTCGAGGATGAAGCCGTCGGCAGCCTCAGGGGAGTCGATCCGCTGGCCGATCATGCCAACGATGACGTCGTCGGGCACCAGATCGCCGCGGTCCATGTAGTCCTTTGCGGCACGACCGAGCTCGGTCCCCTCGCGAACCGCCGCCCGCAGGATGTCGCCGGTTGCCCAATAGGGCAGCTCCAAGTCCTCCTGCAGCCGCTCCCCCTGCGTTCCCTTCCCCGATCCGGGCGGACCGAGGAGGACTAGGTTCAGCTCGGACACCGGCCGGAGCCTATTTGAGGAAGCCCTCGTAGTTGCGCATCATCAGCTGCGCCTCGAGCTGCTTCACGGTTTCCAGCGCGACCCCGATCACGATCAGGATCGAGGTGCCGCCGAAGGCGAAGTTGGCTGACGTCTGGCTGAGCAGGAGCGTCGGCAGCGCCGCCACCGCGCCGAGGTAGAGGGCGCCGGGGAAGGTCAGCCGCGAGAGGATGCGGTCCAGATACTCCGCCGTTGGCCGTCCCGGGCGCACGCCCGGGATGAAGCCGCCGTACTTCTTCAGGTTGTCGGCCTGGTCGACCGGGTTGAAGGTGACCGCCGTATAGAAGTAGGTGAAGATGACGATGAAGAACACCTCACCGACGACGTACGCCCAGCCGCTCGGGCTGAAGAAAGCGGCGAAGTCGAGCGCCGCCGGGGTATTGAGGAGCTGGCCGACCGTCGGCGGAAAGGCCATGATCGACGCGGCGAAGATGACCGGGATGACGCCGGCCATGTTGACGCGCAGCGGCAGGTAGGTCGAGCCGCCGGAGGTCATTTTGCGCCCGACCATCCGTTTCGCATACTGGACCGGGATGCGGCGCTGACCCTCTTGGACGAAGACGATCGCGACGATCACCGCAAGCGCGAGGAAGGGCATCATTACGACGAAGACCTGATCGGGGTTTTCCCACCAGGACTGGATCCCCTGCGGCAGGCTGGAGACGATCGAGGCGAAGATCATCAGCGAGATCCCGTTGCCGATGCCGCGTTGCGTGATCAGCTCGCCGAGCCACATCAGCAGCGTGCAGCCCGCCGTCAGCGAGATCACGATCAGCAGCAGCTTGGCGCCGGTGATGTTGCCAAGGAAGTTGTTGCCTCCCGCTTGGGACCCGAAGGACTGGAAGAGGAAGACGTAGCCGAAGGACTGCCCAAAGGCCAGCCCGACGGTGAGATAACGCGTGTACTGGGTGATCTTCTGCTGCCCGACCTCGCCTTCTTTCTGCAGCTTCTCCAGCGAGGGCACGACGACGGTCAGCAGCTGCAGGATGATCGAGGCCGTGATGTAGGGCATGATCCCCAGGGCGAAGAGCGAGAGCCTCGAGAAGCTTCCCCCGGAGAAGGTGTTGAGCAGGTTGAGGATGCCGCCGCCGCCGAAGTTTTCCTGCAGTTCCTTAACCGCGTCGATGTCCACGCCGGGGGCGGGGATATAGGCGCCGAGCCGATAGAGCAGCAGCATCGCCGCGGTGAAGGCGAGCTTCTTGCGAATGTCGGCGACGCTGAAGGCGTTCGCAATAGTCCGGAGCATTACGGCTCCAGAGTTTGGCAGGAACCGCCTGCCGCTTCTATCTTCTCCTTGGCTGCCGCGCTGAAGCCGTGTGCTCGCACCGTCAGCTTCTTCGAGATCTCGCCGCGGGCGAGGATCTTGACGGGATCGGAGCGCTTGGCGAGCCCCTTCTCCTTCAGCGTCTCCGGCGTCACCTCGGCGTCGGCATCGAAGCGCTCCTCGAGGTCGGCGAGGTTTACCGGCTGCGACTTCGTGCGGAAGTTCTCGAAGGGCATCGACTTCTTCATGTGCGGCCCGCGAAGCTTTCGCATCCGCATGTGAATCGGGTTCTGACCGCCCTCGTAGCCGGCCTTCCGTTTGGACCCCGAACGCGACCCCGCGCCCTTGTGCCCACGACCGGAAGTCTTGCCCAGCCCCGAGCCCTCGCCACGCCCCAACCGCTTGCGCGGTTTGCGCGACCCAGGCTTGGGCCGAAGGTTGTGAAGCCCGATCTCCTCGGACCGAGGCGTCTCAGCAGCCATCAGCCATCCACCTCGACAAGATGGGAGACGACTCGAAGCTGCCCTTTCAACTGTGGACTGTCCTTCCGCTCCACAGCCTTCCCGATCCGCCCAAGCCCAAGCGCCGAAAGCGTCGCTTTCTGAGCCGGTTTGGTCCCGTTGGCAGACCGAACCTGCTTGATCCTCACAGCGCTCACGAAGCCTCACCCTCGACAGGAATCTCGGAAGCTTTCTCCTCAGCCGCCGGAGCCTTCTCAGCTTTCGACTCCTCAGCGGACTCTGCCTCAACCGCAGCAGGCTCCTCAGCTTTAGGCACCTCAGCCGCTTTGTCCGCGGGTGGCGCTGTAGGGGGAACCGCCCCCGAGGACGCTTTAGCGACCGCAGGGGGTGGTGGGTCCCCTGCAGTGACAGGACCCGCGGTTGCCGCGTTGGAAGCCTCAACAGAGACCGCCCCATTGCCATTGCTCTTCTGAATCCCAAGCACCTGAGCCACGGTCAACCCACGCAGCTCGGCAACCTCCTCAGGCCGCCTCAGGCGAATAAGACCGTCCATCGTCGCCTTGACCAGGTTGATCGGGTTCTGAGTCCCGATGCTCTTGGTCAGAACGTCCTTCACCCCACCCAGCTCGAGCACCGCCCGCACCCCACCGCCGGCGATAACCCCGGTACCGGGACTGGCCGGGCGCAGAACCACGTGCCCGGCGCCGTAGCGGCCGATGATCTTGTGGGTGATCGTCTGGCCGTATTTGGGGATGCGAATCAAGTCCTTGCGGGCGTTCTCGACGCCCTTCTGGATCGCCAGCGGCACCTCGCGCGCCTTGCCGTAGCCGATCCCGACGACGCCCTCTTCGTCGCCGACCGCGACCAGCGCCGTGAACGAGAAGCGCCGGCCGCCCTTGACCACCTTGGCAACGCGGTTGATCTCGATCACGCGCTCCTGCAGATCCAGCCCGCGCGGGCTGACCGTCTCGACGTTGGTTGTATCCATTCCCTTCATAGCAGCGGTCCAAGGTAGCGGACTAGAAGACCAACCCTCCCTCTCGTGCTCCGTCGGCCAGGGCCTTGACGCGACCGTGGTACTGATAGCCGCCGCGATCGAAGACGCAGGTCTCGACCCCGGCCGCCTTGGCACGCTCGGCCAGCAGCTCTCCTGCCCGCTTGGCCTGCTCGGAGGCAGTGAGCTTGCGCAGATCCGGCTCGATCCAGTTGACGGCGGCCACGGTGTAGCCCTTGCCGTCATCGATCAGCTGCGCGAAGACGCCGCGGTTGGAGCGGTAAACGGACAGGCGAGGCCTCTCCGCGGTGCCAGTGACGCGGGCACGTACCCGGCGGCGGCGGCGCAGGCGGGCCTGCCTCTTCGTGACAACCGTCATGCGCGCTTGCCCACCTTTCGCGCGACGTGCTCGCCGCGATAGCGGATTCCCTTGCCCTTGTACGGCTCCGGGGGACGGCGCTTACGGATGTCCGCGGCGACCTGCCCGACGAGCTGCTTGTCGATCCCACGCACGATGATCTCAGTCGGCTGCGGGACCTCGAACTCGATCCCATCCGGCGCCTCGACCGCAACTGGGTGCGAGTAGCCGAGCGCCAGCTCCAGGTTCTTGCCCTTGAGCTGGGCGCGGTAGCCGACGCCCTGAATCTCCAACCTTTTCTCGAAGCCCTCGGTGACGCCCTCGACCATGTTCGCGATCAGGCTGCGGGTGAGCCCGTGCAGGGCGCGGTGCTCGCCGCGGTTGGTCGGGCGATCCACCGTGAGCACGCCGTCGGACTGCTCGACCTTCATCTCGGTCGAGAGCACCTGAGCCAGCTCGCCCTTCGGGCCCTTGACCGCGACGCGGCCAGGACCGACCTCGACCGTAACGGCCTCGGGAACGGGAATGGGCTTTCTTCCGATCCGGCTCATGATCTGGTCACCAGACGTAGGCGACGACCTCGCCGCCGACGCCCTTCGCCTTCGCTTCGTGGCCGGTCATCACGCCGACCGAGGTGCTGACGATCGCCGTGCCGGTGCCGCCGTGCACGCGAGGAACCTGCTTGTGGTCGACGTAACGGCGGCGGCCGGGACGCGAGACGCGCTCCAGGCCGGCGATTACCGGGCGCCGGTCCTCGGTGTACTTGAGGCGGATCTCGATCTCCTCGCCAACCGTCGCCGGCTTCTTGGCGAAATCGACGATGTAGCCCTGCTCCTTGAGGATTCGCGACATCTCCATCTTCAACCGGGAAGCGGGAATGTCCACCGCGTCGTGGCCGGAACCAAGCGCGTTGCGAATCCGGGTCAGGTAATCGGCTATGGGGTCGGTCAGCATCGTTCGTCTCTCACCAGCTGGACTTGGTCATGCCAGGGATGTATCCCTCGTGGGCGGCCTCACGCAGGCAGATGCGACAGAGGCCGAACTTGCGGTAATAGGCCCGCGGCCGGCCACAGCGGCGGCAACGGTTGTACGCCCTGCTTTTGAACTTGGGCTTACGCCCCTGCTTAACCTTAAGCGAAGTCTTAGCCATTCTAGGAGTTCTCCTTCTCAGCTTTAGTTGCCTCGTCCGAGGCATCCGCCTCTCCCGCGGGTGGCGTCGAGGATGGGGAGTCGCCCGCAGCTTGCGAGGACGACTCGCCGTCCTCGGCGACAGGACCCGCGGGCTCCGGCGCCTCGGGCTTGGCGTAAGCCTCCGGGTTCTCTTCCTTGAGCTGCTCCAGCGCCGCCTGCTCGGCCTCGGCGCGCAGGCGGGCCTCCTCCTTGCGCTTCTCCTCCTCGACGGCTTCCTGGGCCTCGACATCGGCATCGGGCTTGCCGGGCCGGCCCTCTTTGGCGAAGGGCATTCCCAGCCCCAGCAGCAGCTCGAAGGCCTCCTCGTCGGTCGCGGCGCTGGTCGTGATCGTGACGTCGAGACCGCGCACCTCGTCGATCGAGTCGTAGTCGATTTCAGGGAAGATCAATTGCTCCTTGACGCCCATCGAGTAGTTGCCGCGCCCGTCGAAGGAGCGCGGGTTGAGGCCGCGGAAGTCGCGGATGCGCGGCACGGCGATCGAGCAGAGCCGGTCGAGGAACTCCCACATGCGGGCCCGCCGCAGCGTCACCGAGAGGCCGACCGGCATCCCCTCGCGAACCTTGAAGGAAGCGATCGACTTGCGGGCGCGGCGCACGCTGGGCTGCTGGCCGGCGATCGTCGCCAGCTGCTCCTGGGCCGCTTCCAGCATCTTGTTGTTCTGCTTGGCCTCGCCCAACCCCATGTTGAGGGTGATCTTCTCCAGGCGCGGGGCCTGCATCGGAGTCGAATATCCAAACTTGCCGATCAGCGCCGGCAGGATCTCCTGCTCGTAGCGCTCGCGCACGCGCGGCGGCGGCGCTGCCTGGGTCTGCGCGTCCACGGTCGCCTCCATTAGAAGGACGCCCCACTGCGCTTGGCGAAGCGCTCGCGCTTGCCGCCTTTGTCGCGGCGCACGCCGACCCGCGTCGGCTTGTTGTCTTTGGGGTCGAGCAACATCACGTTGGACACGTGGATCGGCCCCTCCTTCTCGACGATTCCGCCGGCCTGGGGGTTTTTGAGATCGGCCTGCGATCGTGCGCGTTCGTGGCGCTTGACCATGTTTAGGTGCTCGACGTAGACCCGTTCCTTCTTCGGCTCGGTCCGGACCACACGCCCGCTCTTGCCGGCGTCCTTGCCGCCGATCACCATGACCTGATCGTCTTTGCGGATGCGCAGGGGCTTGGGCATCAGAGGACCTCGGGTGCGAGCGAGATGATTTTCATGAAGTTGCGATCGCGCAGCTCGCGGGCGACGGGGCCGAAAATGCGGGTACCGCGCGGGTTGTTGCTCGCCGGGTCGATCAACACCGCGGCGTTTTCGTCGAAGGAGATGTAAGTGCCGTCGGGGCGGCCGAGCTGCTTCTTCGTCCGCACGACGACGGCCTGGACGACCTCGCCCTTGCGGACGCCGCCCTGCGGGCTCGCCTGTTTGACAGTCGCCGTGATCACGTCGCCGACGCCGGCGTAGCGGCGGTGCGATCCGCCCTTGACGCGGATACAGAGAATCTCGCGGGCGCCCGAGTTGTCGGCGACCTTCAGTCTCGACTCCTGCTGGATCACTTGGCCTTCTCCAATACCTCGACCAAGCGCCAACGCTTCGTCTTCGAGAGCGGCCGCGTCTCGATCACGCGCACGATGTCTCCCTCGCCGGCCTCGTTGCGCTCATCGTGAGCGTGCAGCGTCCGTGAGCGGCGCACGACCTTTTCGTAAGTGGGATGCCGGCGAGCAATATCGATCCGCACGGTGATCGACTTCTCACCCTTGTTGGAGACGACGATCCCCTGTCGCATCTTGGCGGCAACGGCGTCCTTCTCGGCGACAGGCGTTCCTGTCCCGGCGGTCTTGCCGGCTTTGGCAGCAGCCCGTTCCTTGCGCCGAGACTCAGCCTTGCGCTTCCGCCCCTCCCCACGCTTCGTAGCCCGCTCCTCAACCGTGAGAGCCGGCCCAGCCTTATGGGGCCGGCGAGACCTCTGGAGGCGCAGCTTCTCCTTCCAGGGAAGCTCATCCTCAGGATTCGGCTCAGCCTCTTCGGTAGCAGGCTTCTCCTTCTTAGCCTCGGCAGCGGGCTCCGCCTCAGCCGCAGCGGGCTTCTTCTGCTCAGCCTCAACAGCGGGCGCGGACTCCTCGGCAGCCGCGTCCTTCGCGTCAGCCCCATCCGCCTCGTCCGCGGGTGGCGCTGTAGGGGGGACCTCCCCCGAGGACGCTTTAGCGACCGCAGGGGGAGGTGGGTCCCCTGCAGCGACAGGACCCGCGGCCTCGGCGGCCTCGCCCTGAGGCGTCTCGTCAGTTGCGTCGTCTTTTTTAGTCTCGTCACTCATCTCTTCAACTCTCTCTCCACATCGATCCCCCGCTCCCGAGCGACCGTCAGCAGCTTGGCAACATCCCGCCGCGCGACCGCGATCCGCGAGGTGTTCTCCAGCTCGCCGGTCGCCTGGCGAAAGCGCAAGTTGAAGGCCTCCTGCTTGGCGTCGATCAGTTTCGCGACCAGCTCGTCGTCTTTCATGTCATGCACCTCGGAGCCCTTCACTGCGCCTCGACTCCCTCGCGCCTGACGAACTTGGTCCTGACCGGGAGCTTGTGCCCCGCCAGGCGCAGCGCCTCGCGGGCGAGATCCTCGGGAACGCCGGCCAGCTCGAACATCACCTTGCCCGGCTTGACCACGGCGACCCAGCCCTCCGGATTGCCCTTGCCAGAGCCCATCCGGGTCTCGGCCGGCTTCTTCGTGTAGGGCTTGTCGGGGAAGATGTTGATCCAGACCTTGCCACCGCGTTTGATCTTGCGGGTCATCGCCACACGGGCGGCCTCGATCTGGCGGTTGGTGATCCAGGCACGGTCCAGCGACTTCAGCCCGTACTCGCCGAAGGCGACGGTGCTGCCGCCGGTGGTGTTGCCGCGCATCCTGCCGCGCATCTGTTTGCGGTGCTTGACCCGCTTCGGCATCAGCATCAGCGACCGCCTCCGCCACGCTGGCCGCCGCGACCGCGATCGCCACCGGGACGACCGCCCCGGTCGCCACCCCTGCCGCCACGATCTCCACCGGGGCCTCTGCCGCCGCGGTCTCCACCGGGACCTCTGCCGCCGCGATCCCCACCGGGCCGGCCGCCGCGCTGGCTGCTGCCCTGGGGCTCGTCCTCGCCCAGCTGATCGGAGCGGAAGCCCTCTGGCATCACTTCGCCCTTGTTGATCCAGCATTTGACGCCGATGCGGCCGGTCGTCGTGCGGGCCTCGAAGAATCCGTAGTCGATGTTGGCGCGAAGCGTGTGCAGGGGAACCCTGCCGTCGGAATAGCCTTCGGTCCTTGCCATCTCGGCGCCGCCGAGGCGCCCGGAGACCTGAACCTTGACGCCCTGGGCCCCGGAGCGCATCGCCGAGGTGAGGGCGCGTTTCATCGCGCGCCGGAAGGCGACCCGGTTCTGAAGCTGCTCGGCGATCGACTGGGCAACCAATTTGGCGTCGAGCTCCGGGCGCTTCACCTCGCGGATGTTTACCTTGACCGGCTTGCCAGTCAGCTTGTGCAGATCCTTGCGCAACGCGTCGACTTCGCTTCCCGACTTGCCGATCACGATGCCCGGGCGGGCGGTGTGGATGTCCACCGCGATCTCACCGTGGCGCTCGATCGTGATGTTGGAGAGGCCGGCATGAGCCAGCTTGCCTTCGATGTGCTCGCGGATCTTCAGATCCTCGTTGAGCACGTCGGCGAAGTCTTTCTCGTCGAACCAGTTGGACTTCCAGTCCTGGATGTAGCCGACGCGGAAGCCGCCGGGATGGATCTTCTGTCCCATGTCCCTAGTCCTCGTCTTCCGGGCTCAGCGCCACTGCGATGTGGCTGGTTCGCTTGTGTATCGGCGTGGCTCGCCCCTGCGCCCGCGGACGGAAGCGCTTCAGGGTCGGGCCTTCGTCGACGGTGATCTCGGAGATCCGCATCTCGTCGGCGATCAGGTCGTGGTTGTTCTCCGCGTTCGAAGCAGCGGACTCGATCAGCTTGCGAATGTCCTGGGCGGCCCCGCGGGGCGAGAACTCGAGCAGCGCTCGCGCCTGCTCGATGTGCAGGCCACGCACCTGGTCGGCGATCAGACGCGCCTTGCGCGGCGCCACCCGTACATAGCGGGAGCTGGCGCGAACGACGATCGGAGCAGCCTCGGCCACGCTACTCACCCTTGCCCGTTCCGGAGTGGGAGCGGAAGGTGCGGGTCGGCGCGAACTCCCCCAGCTTGTGGCCGACCATCGACTCGGAGATGAAGACCGGCACGTGCTTGCGCCCGTCGTGGACCGCGATCGTGTGGCCGACCATGTCCGGGAAGACCGTCGAGCTGCGTGACCAGGTCTTCAGCATCTGCTTGGTGCCGGACTCGTTCATCGCGGCGATGCGCTTCATCAGCGCGCCTTCCACCCACGGGCCCTTCTTGGTCGAGCGTCCCATCTACCTCTTCTTCTTTCCGCGCCTGCGGCCGCGCACGATGTAGCGATCGGACTGCTTGCCCTTCTTGCGGGTGCGGTAGCCAAGCGTCGGCTTGCCCCAAGGTGTGACCGGGTGGCCGCCGGGGGTGTGGTGGGCCTCGC
>JBJMKO010000028.1:0-1537 GCA_045805805.1 Solirubrobacterales bacterium
CAGGAGTACTTCGACGCGGTGATCGACGCCGATCAGAAGATCGAGCCGCGCGACTGGATGCCGGAGGCGTACCGCAGAGGACTGATCCGCCAGATCGCCCAGCATGCGCACTCCGAGATCATCGGGATGCAGCCGGAGGGCGAGTGGATCACCCGGGCGCCGACGCTGCGGCGCAAGGCGATCCTGATGGCGAAGGTCCAGGACGAGGCGGGCCACGGGCTGTACCTCTACTCAGCCACGGAGACGCTCGGCGTCGACCGCGCGGAGCTCCTCGACCTGCTGCACGCCGGCAAGCAGAAGTACTCCTCGATCTTCAACTACCCGACGCTCACCTGGGCCGACATCGGTGCCATCGGGTGGCTCGTCGACGGCGCCGCGATCGTCAACCAGGTCCCGATCTGCCGTTGTTCGTACGGACCGTACGCGCGGGCGATGGTGCGGATCTGCAAGGAGGAGTCCTTCCACCAGCGGCAGGGCTTCGAGATCCTCCACACGCTGAGCCACGGCACCGCCGAGCAGCACGCCATGGCGCAGGACGCGGTCGACCGCTGGTGGTGGCCGAGTCTGATGATGTTCGGCCCGCACGACTCCGGACCCGCCGCCGCCGAGGGCCACACCGCGAAGTCCATGGCCTGGGGCGTCAAGAGGTTCTCCAACGACGACCTTCGCCAGCGCTTCGTCGACATGACCGTGCCGCAGGCCGAGGCCCTCGGGCTGACGCTGCCCGACCCCGACCTGCGCTGGAACGACGAGCGGGGCCACCACGACTTCGGCGAGATCGACTTCACCGAGCTGTTCGAGGTGATCAAGGGCAACGGACCGTGCAACCAGGAGCGCATGGCGCACCGCCGTAGTGCGCACGAGGACGGCGCCTGGGCCCGTGAGGCGGCCATCGCCTACGCGGACAAGCAGGCCGCTCGTCGTACGGCGGTCGCGTAGTGGCCGCAACGAGCTCGGGCGGCCGGAGGAGCTGGCCGCTGTTCGAGGTGTTCGTGCGCTCACGACGAGGGCTCTCGCACACGCACGTCGGCTCACTGCACGCACCGGACGCGGAGATGGCGCTGCGCAACGCGCGGGACCTGTACACGCGGCGCCAGGAGGGCGTGTCGATCTGGGTCGTGGAGGCCGCCGCCATCACGGCGTCCAGCCCGCAGGAGAAGGACTCGTTCTTCGACCCGGCCGGCGACAAGATCTACAGGCACCCGACGTTCTACGACATCCCGGAGGGTGTCGAGCACCTGTGAGCACCTCCGCAGGCGCTGACCGGCCGGCGCTGGCGGGCTACGTGCTCTCGCTGGCCGACGACGCGCTGATCGCCGCGCAGCGGATGGGGGAGTGGATCGCGGCGGCCCCGCAGATCGAGGAGGACGTGGCGATCGGCAATATCGCGCTCGACCTGCTGGGTCAGGCGCGGGGGCTGCTGGCCTACGCCGGGTCGCTGGAGGATCCGGTGCGCACCGAGGACGACCTGGCCTACTGGCGCGACGCCGACGCGTTCCGCAACGTGCTGCTCGTGGAGCGCCCCTGGGGCGAGGGC
>JBJMKO010000029.1:0-11880 GCA_045805805.1 Solirubrobacterales bacterium
GGTTCCTGAGGTGGGGTTGGGGGGGGCGGGGGGCAGTCCCCGGGCTGTCCTGGCCCCCCCTACCCCACGCCACCCGCTCGAGGAGCGGCTCGATGATCTGGCTCAGGGGTGACGGGCAGCCGCAGGCCGCTGGGATCGTCAACGTGACGACCGACTCAATGTTCGAGGGAGCTCGAAGCGGTACCCCTGAGCGAGCCGTTGAGGACGGACTCGAGCTGGTCAAGGCTGGGTTCGACATGCTCGATGTAGGGGCTGTGGCGGCTAAAAGTGGGCCGCCGGTGCCGGCGGAGGTCGAGGCGGCGGCGTTGGTGCCGGCGATCGAGGGACTGGTCGGTGCCGGGGTGCCTGTTTCCGCCGACACCTTTTCCGTTGAGGTGGCGCGGGCGGCGCTGGGGGCCGGGGCGGTTGCCGTCAATGACATCTCCGGCGGTTGCGAGGAGATGTTCGAGCTGGTGGCGGAGACGGGCTGCGGTTACGTGCTGATGCATATCGAGGGGCCGCCGCGGGTCGACCGGCCGCCGCATCGCTACGACGACGTGGTCGAGCAGATGAAGTCCTGGCTGGGGGGGAGAATCGAGGCCGCTCAGAGACTTGGGGTGGGTGAGGAGCAGATCGCCATCGACCCCGGACTCGACTTCGACCTCAGCACCGAGCAGAACCTGGAGGTTCTGCGGCGGCTTCCCGAGCTGCGCTCGCTCGGCCTGCCGCTCTACGTCTCGCTCTCGCGCAAGGACTTCATCGGCGCGGTGTTGGCGGGATCGTGGGAGGGCCGGTTGCCGGCGGGCGAACGCGAGTGGGGGACCGTCGCCGCCGTGGCGCTAGCGGTGCGCGGCGGCGCCGACATCCTCCGCATCCACGACCGCAGCTCTCTGCAGGCAATGCGCGTAGCCGGCCGCATCACCCAACCCGGGGCCGACGGGCCGAAAACCGGAGCCGGAGTGGGGTTTTCGTCCCGTCGGCGGGGAGTCGGGTGATGGCCAAAGGTCTGCTGGAGGCGCCGTGGGCCATTGCGCTGGAGCCGGCTCGGCGCGATGGGAGGATCGTCGCCGAGTCGAGCGAGGGGGAGCGCAAGGCGCGGACCGTGGCGTTGCCGGGCTCGCTCGATCCCGGCTTCGCCGAGGCGCTGAAGCGGGCCGGGGTCACGCGTCTCTACTCGCACCAGCGCCAGGCGCTGGAGGCCGCCGCCTCTTCGGACCTGGTGATCACCAGCGGCACAGCCTCGGGCAAGAGCCTCGCCTTCAACCTGCCGGTGCTCGACGGCATCGCCCGCGACTCCAAGCGCCGCGCCCTCTACCTCTACCCGACCAAGGCGCTGGCCCAGGACCAGGCGCGCAAGCTGGGGGCGCTGCGCCCCCCCGGCCTGCGCGAGGCGATCTACGACGGCGACACGCCGCGCGAAGAGCGGCCGGCGATCCGCCGCCGCAGCAACCTCGTCCTCACCAACCCCGACATGCTGCACGTCGGCGTCCTGCCCCACCACAAGAGCTGGGGCGACTTCCTCGCCAACCTCGGCTGGGTCGTGGTCGACGAGGCGCACACCTACCGCGGCGTCTTCGGTTCCCACGTCGCCAACGTGCTGCGGCGGCTGCGGCGGGTCGCGCGGGCCTACGGCTCCGAGCCGCGCTTCCTGCTCGCCTCGGCGACGATCGCCAACCCGGTCGGGCTGGCGGAGGAGCTGGTCGGAACGCCGTTCGAGCTGATCGACGACGACGGCGCGCCGAGCAGCGGACGCGAGATCGCGATGTGGAACCCGCCGCTGATCGACAAGGCGACCGGGACGCGGCGCTCGGCCCTGGGCGAGGCGGCTGACCTGCTCGCCGAGCTGGTCTCCCACGGGGTGCGGACGATCTGCTTCCTGAAGAGCCGGCGCGGGATCGAGCTGATCCAGCGCTTCGCCCGCGAATCGCTGGAGGCGAGGGGCAAGCCGGAGCTGGCGGCGCGGATCGCCCCCTATCGCGGCGGTTACACGTCCCAGCAGCGGCGCGAGATCGAGCAGCGGCTGTCCGACGGCGAGCTGCTCGCGGTCGTCGCCACCGACGCGCTGGAGCTGGGGATCGACATCGGCGAGCTCGACGCGGCGATCTGCGTCACCTTCCCCGGCACCGTCGCCAGCCTGCGCCAGATGTGGGGGCGGGCGGGGCGACGGCGGCGCGGGCTGGCCGTCTACGTCGCCGGCCAGGACGCGCTCGACCAGTTCTTCTGCCGCCACCCGGACGAGTTCATCGACCGGCCGGTGGAGGCGGCGATCCTCGACCACGCCAACGAGCAGATCGCTTCGCGGCACATGGTCGCGGCGGCCTACGAGCTGCCGCTTGGGGATGACGACGCAGACGTGCTCGGCCCAGACTGGCGCGAGCGGGCGGAGCGGCTGGTCGCTGCGGGAGAGCTGCGCCAGGCAGGGGGCCGCGTGATGCCGCGCAGCAGCGAGTTCGTCGCTTCGAAGATCCCGCTGCGCTCGGCCTCGACCGACTCGGTCGCGGTGATCGAGCGCGACTCCGGAGAGATGCTGGGCCTGGTCGAGTCCGAGCGCGCCTTCACCACGATCCACCCCGGCGCGATCTACCTCCACCTCGGGCGTTCCTACGAGGTCGAGCAGCTCGACGTGGCGGGGCGGCGGTCGGTCGTCTCGCGCTTCGACGGCGACTGGTACACGCGGCCGAAGAAGGAGACCGAGATCTACATCGAGCGGGTGCGCGAGCAGCGGACCGCCTCCGGGGTCGAGCTGCACTTCGGCGAGGTCTCGGTGACCGAGCAGGTGATCGCCTACCAGCGGGTCTCGATCTCCGACCAGGAGCCCTTCGACATCGTCTCCCTGGAGCTGCCCGAGCAGCACTTCGTCACCCAGGCGCTCTGGTACGTGCTGCCGGACCGCCTCAGCAGGGCGCTGCCGCCCGACGTCCTGCTCGGGGCCCTGCACGCGACCGAGCACGGCCAGATCGCGGTGCTGCCGCTGATCGCGATGTGCGACCGCTGGGACATCGGCGGCCTCTCGACCAACGTCCATTTCCAGACCGGCCGCTCGACGATCTTCATCTACGACGGGCACCCGGGCGGGGTCGGGATCACCCTGCGCGGCTACGAGCAGTTCGAGCGTCTGCTCGGCGACGCCGAGCGCCTGATCGCCGAGTGCTCCTGCGAGTCCGGCTGCCCCTCCTGTGTGCAGAGCCCCAAGTGCGGCAACCTCAACGAGCCGCTGCACAAGGACGGTGCGCTGGAGCTGATGCGCTCGATGAAAGGCTCCGGCCCGCGATGAGCGGGCGGCGGCAGGTGGCGGTGGTTGGAGGGGGGAAGTGCGAGCCGGGGTCAGAGGCGGTGGTGCTCGCCGAGGAGGTGGGAAAGCGGCTCGCCGATGCGGGCGTGACCCTCGTCTGCGGCGGGCTGACCGGTGTGATGGAGGCGGCCTGCCGGGGCGCGATCCAGGCCGGCGGGGCGGCGATCGGCATCGTCCCCGGCAACTCGGGCGAGGAAGCGAACCCGTACTGCACCCACGTGGTCGCCACCGGCATCGGCCATGCCCGCAACCTCGCCGTCGTCTCCTCTGGCGAGGTCGTGATCGCGATCGGCGGCGAGTGGGGCACGCTCTCGGAGATCGGCTTCGCCAGGGCGATCGACCGCCCCGTGATCGCCCTGCGCAGCTGGGCCATGAACGGCCGCGAGCGGATGGAGGACGCCCCGGGCGTCGTCCCGGCCGAGACCGCCCGCGAGGCGGTCGAGCTGGCGCTCGAGTTGCTGTAGTCCCATCGCGGTCGCCATTCCTTCCGCTATGCGAGAGAAATGACGACCGCGGTGGGTCAGGGCCAGAGCCGGCGCAGAGCCAGGATCGCGAAGGCATGTGACCAGGCCAGCGGCGTGGTCGAGGTCGGGATGCCGGTACGGGCGTCGACTCGCTCGGGCAGCATGCCGGCCGGCGTCGCCGCGCGCCGCAGCTCGGCCATCAGGCGCAGCGCAGCCGGGCGCTCGCCGAGCGCGGCGAGGCTCCAGGCGGTCCAGGCGGTGGGCGCCGTCCAGGGATCGTCGCCGCCGTCCCAGTCTTCGGAGGGAACGATGCCGAAGCGCCCGCTGGCAGCGGCCAGTCGCAGCAAGGTGCGACGGACGAGCGGGTACAGCGCCGGTTGTGAAAAGGGACGCACCGCCCAGGCCGCGGCGGAGTCGAGCCCTGAGGTGGGGTCGTCGGTGCGGCGCGCCAGCGTGCCCGCGGGCGTCCCGAACAGTGCCCGGATGTGCGGTGCACCCGATGCGATCGCGTTGGCGAGGAAATCCCCGCCGCCGTTCTCCTGGTAGTCGGCCAGTCCTCGCCATAGCCGCTTCGGAGTGGCGTTCGGCAGCCCGGTGGCCCTTGCGGCCGCGGCGATCCACCCGGCCGCGTCTCCCTGTGCGCCACGCCCGTCGACCGGGGCGCCGTCGGCCTGGAACCTGGCCGCGGCGCCGAGGTCAAGCCGGCGCAAAAAGCTCACGATGTGCCTCGCCTCGCCCCGGTATCCCGCCGCGGCAAGCGCAATCGCGACGGCGCTCGCGTCACGCGGCCAGACGTAGGCCCAGCCCTCGCGCGCACCGGCGATGACGGTGCCGCTGCGCTCATCGACGAGCGCGTGCAGGACGAGCAGCGACCGCGAGTACATCCGCCGTGCCCAAGGCGGCGCTCCGGCGCCCAGCGGCCGGGCCGCGGCAAGCCGGCGGGGATCGGCCTGGGCTACGTGAGGATCGCCCAGCGAGACGACCGAGACGATTCGTTCCCCGCCGAAGCGCGAGACCGTCCGCAGCGCATTGGCATCGGCCAGGTAGCGCTGCCGAGCCGAGTCGGCCCCAGACCCTCCCGAAGCAAGCGCCGCGCCGACGGCGAGCAGGACCGCCAATCCCACCGCTCGCCGAAGCCATTTCATCGACCGAATGCAATCAGCCCCGCAGCCGCCCGGTCGCTAGCCTTCGCTCTTGCGCGACCATCGGCGCAATCCAGGCGAGGTAGCTCAGTTGGTAGAGCACACGACTGAAAATCGTGGTGTCGTGGGTTCGATTCCCACCCTCGCCATTCCCCCGATCCCAGGTCTGGCCTCAAATCGAGGTCTCGACCGGGATCAGGCTGATGGGCCTGGGTAACGCTCTGGGTAACAGCCCCCGGAACTGGAGCACTGACTCTGGCTGGCACGTTCATCGCCGTGGTGACTATCTGGGCGTTATATAGAAGGAGCCATACGCTTGGAATCTCGGTTTTGTCTCGGTTGCTCTTGCCCTCAGTCGGAACTGCGCTTGGCCTCTGGAGGCTCGCGGGAGAGCAGTCGCTTGCTGTGTGGTGGGGGCGGTGCGCCGAGCCCGAGGAGCTACGTGGCTCAGGAAACGAAGCGGAACTTCTTCATCTCCGGGCTGGGCGCACCTGGCATGTCCCAGCCCGAGAGTGTGTTCTTCGTGCCGATGTCGATCGTGCCGCCGGCCTGGAGAATGAACTCGGCCTATGCATCCCCTTCGAGTTCGACCTCGATGGCGAGATTGCCCGCCCTGTTCTCTCGAACCACGACCGTCCAGGGGCCAATTTGCTGTGAGCTTATGGTCGAGAACCTACCGCGTTTGCTCAAGATGGACTGAGCCCAAAGTGTCTCCGCTGGGGCTCGTCAGCGGAGCCTGTTCAGGCCAGCTAGGGTCGATGATGATGCGAACCGCGGTGATCACCGGCGCTTCCAGCGGCATCGGCGCCGCCACGGCGAGAGCCCTTTCGGGGGAGGGCTATCGGACTGTCCTTGCCGCCCGCCGGCTCGACCGGCTCGAGGAGCTGGCGGCGGAGATCGGCGGCGAGGCGATTACGCTCGACGTCGCCGACCCCGACTCGGTTGCGGCGCTGGCCGACCGGGTCGGAAACTGCGACGTGCTGGTCAACAGCGCCGGCGGCGCCCTCGGCCTCGACCCCGTTGCTGAGGCCGACGAAGAGCAGTGGCTTCAGATGTATGAATCGAACGTGATGGGGACGATGCGGATGACCCGGGCGCTGCTGCCACGGCTGCTCGAGTCCGGCGACGGGCACGTCGTCACCGTGACCAGCATCGCTGCGATCGAGACCTATCGTGGCGGCGCCGGCTACAGCGCCGCCAAGCACGCCCAGCGGGCGATGCTGCGCGTCCTGCGCCTGGAGTCCTTGGGGCAGCCGGTGCGCTTCACCGAGATCGTGCCCGGGATGGTCGAGACAGAGTTCTCGCTGGTCAGGTTTGGCGGCGACGATGAGGCTGCCCGGCGCGTCTACGCCGGGATGCAGCCGCTGGGCGCCGAGGACATCGCCGAGTGCATCCGCTGGGCGCTCGCCCAGCCGCCGCACGTCAATGTCGACGAGATCGTCGTCCGTCCCCGCGACCAGGCGACCGCGGCCGACGTGCACCGACGCTGAGCGCGAGATGGCTCAGCGGTCGGCGAGGAAGCCCTCGGGCTCCTCGACCACTGCGTTGACCAGCTCACCGACGTTCTCGATCTCGACCCGCACGGTGTCACCGACGTGGAGCAGGTTGTCGCGGATCGGCTGGCGGCCGACCCCGACCCCGGCCGGGGTACCGGTGGCGATCACGTCGCCGGGCTCGAGGGTGAAGGCTTCGGAGAGGTGGGAGACCTGCTGGAAGCAGTCGAAGACCATCTCGGCGGTGCCGGCGTCTTGGCGCAGATCATCGTTGACGTAGCAGCGTACGCGCAGGTCCTGCGGGTCGCCGACCTCGTCGGGTGTGACCAGCCAGGGGCCGAGCGGCCCGTGCGTGTCGAAGGACTTGCCGATCGTCATCGTCTGCGCCCGGCCCTGCCAGTCGCGGACGCTGACGTCGTTGGCGCAGGTGTAGCCGGCGATCACCTCGTGGGCGCTCTCGACCGGGACGTGGCGGCAGCGCTTGCCGATCACGATCGCCAGCTCCGCCTCGTAGTCGAGGAAGGTCGAGACCTTCGGCATGTGGACCTCGGCGCCCGGCCCCACCACGCAGGTCACCTGCTTGTTGAAGAAGACCGGGACTTCGGGCGCCTCCATCCCCATCTCAGCGATGTGGTCGGCGTAGTTGAGCGCGATCGCCAGGTACTTGCGCGGCTTGGCGGGCGCCAGCAGCCGTACGTCTGAGAGCGGCATCCGCGGCGCCCCGGCAGCTAGGTCCTCCAGACCGCTCCGTCCCGCCTCGGCCAGCGCCCCGGCAGGTTCGGTGGGAACCCCGGCCTCGGAGAGGTCGGCGACCTCTCCGCCCACGACAACACCGAGTGCGGGCATGCCGGCAGATGTGGCGAAGTTGCAGATCTTCATCGGCGCCGAACTCTGCCAGATTCGCTGAGTTCGTCTTATTCGAAGAAACCACGCTGTTTTTGCAATAAATAACTCCCTGCGGTTAGCATCCTCTCAGTGGTGCCAAATGACGGGGGGGCGACAACCACGGATCCGCCGGCGGGGCAGGGAACACTGCAGCTCCTCAGCGCGACGCTTTGGCTTGCGGGGGAAGTGCCGAAACAGTGCAACCCCTCCGCCGCAGCGCCACCGGCTGGAATTCAGTGGTTCGATGTCGCGCCATCCGCTACCGCGGACGGGCTGCTGAAACTGCTTGAGCCGCACTGTCCGGGGTTGGAAGAAGAGATGCTCGCTGACCTGCTCTGTCGTGACGAGACCCCCGAGAACCAGAGCTGGCACGGTGGAGCGGTGCGCCTGGCATCGAGCTTCGCGGTCTATGCGCCGGAAGCGCGCGAAAACGGCGGCCTCGCGCCCGTGTACACGTGTTCGGCGGACGCCGTTTATGAGGCGGTGGAGTTGCTGGCCGGCCAGGGTTGGCTGATCACTCGCTGGCACGACGCGTGCCTCTACCGCGGCTCCAACCTGATCGAGGATGGGTTATCCCCGGTTTCCCGTGACGCCCTGCGGGCGGCGGTGACCAAGCGTTGGCTCGCGCGCGGGAACGGGAATTCCGGTGACCTGGGTGTGATGGTGATGCACGAGCTCGCTCTCACCTACGCGTCCACCCACCGCCGCTTTCTCGCCGCGCTGGAAGAGTGGGAGCTGGCCCTCTACGGATCAGAGGAGCCCAAGCTGGACATCAGCCCTGAGGAAGAGGCCGGCCTTCATGACCTGTGGGGCGCCCGCGCACGGCTGCGTGATTGGTTGAATCCATTGAACGTCCCGGGTCTTCGCGGCGATCTCAACAAGGCGTGGCTGCCCGTAACGGACCACGACGCTGTCATCAAAGTCGACGAACGCGTCGACAAAGCTCTCGCCGCTCTGGCGAAGCTAGGCGAGATGCTGCGCAGCTCATTTCACCTGATTCACATCAAGAAGACCGAAGCGAAGCGGGAACGCAACGAGCGGTTGCAGCGAGATCTCGGTCTTGTCGCTGCCGCCTTCTTGGTCCCCACCCTGGTGGTCGGCTTCTATGGCGCGAATACTTGGATCCCGGGAGAGCACCGGCAATGGGGATTCCTGGGAATGGTTCTGGTCATGTTCATCGCGACCATCACAGTCTCACTGGTACTTCGCAGGATGCTCGACGCTAATCGTTGAGCTCGTCGAGCAGCTCGACTACGCGGCGCTCGATCTCTTCGCGGGTGGCGCGGACCTCCTCTATCGGGCGGCCCTTCGGGTCCTTCAGCTCCCAGTCGAGGTAGCGCTTGCCGGGGATGTAGGGGCACTCGTCGCCGCAGCCCATCGTCACCACCAGGTCGGCCCACTCGGTGTCGGCCGCGGTCAGCTTGCGGGGGGTGCGGTCCGCGAGGTCGACACCGAGCTCCCGCATCGCCTCGACCACCTCCGGGTGGACTCGCTCGCCAGGAGTTGTCCCCGCCGAGCGCGCCTCATGGCACCCCGCCACAACTCGCATGAAAAGCGCCTCGCTCATCTGCGAGCGCCCGGCGTTGTGCAGGCAGACGAAGAGCACCCGAGCCATCAGGCGGCTTCCTCTGCCGACGGGACCGAAAAAGCCCTCGGCGACGGCGCGGCGGGGAGGTCGGGGCGCTGGTCCATTTGGCGCGTCAGCAGCAGGCGGCGGGCGTCGCGCCGGGATCCGACGAGACGGTGACCCGCGCCGGGGTCGAGAAGACCTCGCGGACCGCATCGAGCGCTCCCGGCACGAGGCTGAAGTAGCTGTAGGTGCCGCGCCCCTCCCGCGCGACCACGCCGGCCTCGACCAGCTGCTTGAGGTGGTGGCTGACGGTTCCCTGTGAGAGGCCGAGCAGCGGCTGCACCTCGCAGACGCAGACCGGCTCGCCGCCGGCCCGCAGCAGCAGGTTGACGATCCGCAGCCTGTGCCGATCGGCGAGCGCCTTCAGCACTCGCTCCAGCTTGACCGCCCGCTCGTCGGACAGCGAAGAGCCCGCCAGGGGGGTGCAGCACTCGATCACGGGCAGGTCGGTCACGGTTGACAGCCTAGCAATCTTAATCGATGAATATCGATGAAGCGGGGACTACGATCCCACGCCATGAAGCCGAGCACGTTCGACCTTCGCCGGCTGGCGGCCGTCTACGCCGGTGGGGTGCTCGGCGCCCTCGCCCGGGTCGGGCTGGCGCAGGCGACCCCGCATGGGCCGGGCGGTTGGCCGTGGGGGACCTTCGCGGTCAACATGATGGGCGCCCTCCTGCTTGGCTACTTCTTCGCCCGGCTGCGAGACCACCCGGGGGACAGCCTCGCGCATCCGTTCCTCACCACGGGAGTCTGCGGCACGTTGACCACCTTCTCGACGATGCAGCTGGAGCTGTTCGAAATGATCGACGGCGGGCACGTCGGTGTCGCCGCCGCGTACCTCGGCGGCACCCTCGCGGCGGGATTCCTCTTCGTGCGCACCGGGATCGCGCTGGAGCGCCGTCCGGAGGTGGCTGGGTGAGCCCCGCCGGATGGGTCGCCGTCGGCCTACTGGGCGGCGTCGCCGCTACGGCCCGCTTCCTCATCGATGCCGCCTTCGCCGCTCGCGTCGACCACCCGTTCCCGCTCGGGGTGCTGGCGATCAACCTCGCCGGCACGCTGGCGCTTGGCCTCGTCGCCGGCGCCGCGCTCAGTGGCGAGGCGCTCGTGATCGTGGCAGGCGGCGCGATCGGCTCCTTCACCACCTTCTCCACCTGGATGCTCGACTCGCATCGCCTCGCCGACGCCGGGCACTCTCACCTCGTCTGGCTGAACCTCGGCCTCTCCCTGATCGCCGGATTCGCAGCCATCGCCCTCGGCCACTGGCTCGGCACTGCGTCGTAGCCGTCGGAATCTCTTTCCTGGATGGGACTTCGCTTTTCTCCGCGCATATGGCGAATAAAAAGCGAAGTCAGCCGAGCCGTCCGCCTTCGGCATTACTTTGGATTTCGATGGAGCAGCAAGCTCTTACCGACACACTGATTGCGGCTCGGGTGCCGCTTGGCGAGCTGGAGGACGGGCAGCGGGTCGGCGGGGTGTACGCGGTCCGCGAGCGCGAGCTGCGGCGTAAGCGCAGCGGCGAGCCCTGGCTGCGGCTGAGCCTCGGCGACGCCGGCGGCAGCTGCGAGGCGGTCTCCTGGGAGGACGCGGAGGCGCTCTATACCGTTGCCGCTCCGGGCACGCCAGTCTTCGTCAGCGGCCTCTTCGAGGTGAGCGAGCGCTGGGGATCGAAGATCAAGCTGACCGGGCTGCGCGAGGCCGCCGCCGATGAGTACGCGCAGGAGGACCTTGCCGCCGAGTCGGGGGCCTCCTTCGAGCGGCTCGAGAGCGACCTGCGCGAGCTTCTCGCCACCATCCAGGACCCCCAGCTGCAACACCTCCTCAACCGTTTCTTCGGTGAGAAATCGGAGATTTGGGCGCGCTTCCGCGACGCTCCGGCGGCCAAGGTCTACCACCAGGCCTACCGCCACGGCCTGATCGAGCACACGGTCTCCGTCGCCCAGGCAGTCAGCGCCGCCGCCGCTTTCTTTCCCGGCATCGACCGCGACGTCGCGGTAACCGGCGCCCTCCTGCACGACATCGGCAAGACCGAGGCCTACAACGACGACCCGCTGGCGATCGACCTCACCGACGCCGGCCGCCTGCAGGGCGAGATCCCGCTCGGCTACTACAAGGTGCGCCGCCAGATCGAGGAGATCCCGGGCTTCGACCCGTCCCTGGCCCAGGCCGTCCTGCACATCATCCTCGCCCACCACGGCTCGCTCGAGCACGGCTCACCCGTCGTGCCCGCCACCCGCGAGGCCGTCCTCGTCCACATGATCGACAACCTCGGCGGCCGCCTCGGCAGCTTCGACCGCCTCGAGCGCCAGCTCCCGGCCGGGGAGTCCTGGTCGGGATTCGACCGGGCATTGTCAGGTTCGGCCTACTTCGGCCAACGCGCCGCCGCCTGACGCTCCTCCTCAGAACCGGCGGGTGCAGCGTTCTAGCCGCTTCACATCTCCATTGGCTCTCTTGATGCAGTGGATCAGCTTCTTGGGGTTGCCACCGTGTCGCTTCGTCGTCTCAAACGAGCGGTGGACCTCACGCCTGACTTCCCTGCTGACGCCCTCGATCGACTTGCCGATCTGGTCGAGGCCGGTCGAGTGGATCGCGTCGTTGGTCGTCTCCAGGACCGGCTTGACGATGAAGAGGTAGCAGAGAAACAGCACCCCGGCCGCGACCGCAAGCCGGATAATGCCGGAAGTCAGGTTGCCGAAGAGGTTGCGCAGGAGGTCCATGGGACCGGCCGCACACTATCCTGCGGACCGTGGCGAAGGACACCGAGAAGCTGATCCGCCAGCTCTCGCTGATCTCGTTCCTGATGGCTCAGGGAAGGCCGGTTTCGGCCCTCGAGATCAAGCGCGAGGTGGAGGGCTACAGCGACATGAACGAAGACGCGTTCGCGCGGCGCTTCTACGCGGACCGGGCCGAGCTCGAGAGCCTCGGCATCCAGCTCGGGGTCGAGAAGCCGGGCGAGGGGTTCTTCGAGGCCGAGCTCTACTCGCTGCCGCCGGAGAAC
>JBJMKO010000030.1:0-2723 GCA_045805805.1 Solirubrobacterales bacterium
AGCGTCGGCTGGTAGCCGACCTGCGAGGGCATGCGGCCCAGCAGCGCGGACACCTCGGAGCCGGCCTGCACGAACCGGAAGATGTTGTCGATGAACAGCAGCACGTCCTGGCCCTGCTCGCGGAAGTACTCCGCCATCGTCAGGCCCGACAGGGCGACCCGCATGCGGGCGCCGGGGGGCTCGTTCATCTGGCCGAAGACGAGCATCGTCTTGTCGATGACGCCCGACTCCTTCATCTCGAGCCAGAGGTCGTTGCCCTCGCGGGAGCGCTCGCCGACGCCGCAGAAGGCCGAGAGACCTTCGTGCTCCTCGCCGATCGAGCGGATCAGCTCCTGGATCAGCACGGTCTTGCCGACGCCGGCGCCGCCGAAGAGCCCGACCTTGCCGCCCTTGGCGTAGGGCGCGAGCAGGTCGATCACCTTGATCCCGGTCTCGAGGATCTCCTGGGTCGGAGCGAGGTCGGAGGCCGCGGGCGCCGGGCGGTGGATCGGCCAGCGCTCCTCCGCCTCGACCGGCTCGCCGAGGTCGATCGGCTCGCCGAGCAGGTTGAAGATGCGGCCCAGGGTGGCGTCGCCGACCGGGACCGAGATCGGCCCGCCGGTGTCGATCACCTTGTCGCCGCGCTGCAGGCCGTCGGTGGCGTCCATCGCCACCGTGCGCACCCGGTCATCGCCGAGGTGCTGCTGCACCTCGCAGACCAGCTCGGTCGCCTCGCGATCCTCGTCGCCGGCCATCTCGATCTTCACCGCCGAGTAGATCTCGGGCAGCTTGTCGGGGAAGACCGCGTCGACGACCACGCCGGTGACCTGCTCGACGCGTCCTACGTTTGCTCCGTTGCTCTCAGACATTGGTTCCTTTTCTTTGAATCGAAAGCTGTTTAGCCCAGCGCCTCGGCGCCGGCGACGACCTCGAGGATCTCCTGGGTGATCTCCGCCTGGCGGACCCGGTTCATTTCCAGCGTCAGGTCCCCCATCATTTCCTCCGCGTTCTCCGCGGCACTGCGCATCGCGGTCATCCGCGCCCCCAGCTCGGAGGCGGCGGACTCCAACAGCGCCCGGTAGACCGAGATGTTGACGTACTCCGGAATCAGCTGGCCGAGCAGCTCCTCGGCCTCGGGCTCGTACTCCCAGATCGAGCTGCTGTGCGCCTTCTCGATCTCGCTTTCCTCGCCCTCCTCTTCCTCCTCGGCAACGCCCTCGCCGATCACGTCGGCCTGTTGCAGGGGAAGAAGCGTCTGCCGCCAGACGTGCTGGGTGAGCGGCGAGACGTAGCGGTTGTAGACCAGCTCGACCCGGTCCAGCTCCTCGTCGACGTAGCGGGCGGTCAGCTCCTCGCCGATCTCGCGGGCGTTGGCGAAACCGGGCCGGTCGGTGAAGCCGGTGTAGGAAGTGCGGGGGTCCTCTTTGCGGAAGGTCAGCGCCGAGACGCCCTTGCGCCCAACGGCGGAGAAAGACGTCTCCTTGCCCTGCTCACGCAGGTCGTTGCGCAGCCTCAGGCCGTCGCGGATGATGTTGGTGTTGAAGGCGCCGGCGAGGCCGCGGTCGCCGGTGATCAGGACGACCCCGACCCGCTTCTCCTCCTCGCGCTCGACCAGCACGGGCACGCGCGGAAGGCCGCCCGCCTGTTCGGCGGCGCGGCGGGTGAGCTTGCGCATCGACTGCGCGTAGGGACGCAGCTGGTCGATCCGCTGCTCGGCCCGGCGCAGGCGCGCCGCGGCGACCATCTCCATCGCCCGCGTGATCTTGTTGATGTTCTTGATCGACGCGATGCGGTTCTTGACGTCCTTCTGGGTGGCCATGGGCGGTACCGGCGCGCGAAGCTAGGCCGGGGTCGCCTCCTTCTCGGTCTCTTCGGCTTCGGCGACGCGGCTCGGCTTCTGCCGCTCCTCGGCCGACTTGATCCGGTCGGACTCGCCGGCCTCGATCGGATCGCCGTGCTCGTCGAAGTCGGGGCCGAAGTCGTCGACGAACTCGGCGATCGCGGCGCCCAGCTCCTTCTCGTCGTCCTCCTCGAGCTTGCCGGTCTCGGAGATTTGACTCAGCAGGTCGGCCTTCTCGGAGTGCAGGCGGATCTTCAGGTCGCCGAGGAACTCGCCGACCCGCTCGGTCTTGATCCGGTCGAGGTAGCCGCCGGTGCCCGAGTAGATCGCCGCCACCTGATCGGCGACCTCGAGCGGCTCGCGCTCCTTCTGCTTGAGCAGCTCGACCAGCCGTTCGCCGCGGTTCAGCGTCTTCTGGGTCTCGGGGTCGAGCTCGGAGCCGAACTGGGCGAAGGCCTCGAGGTCGCGGTACTGGGAGAGGTCGAGGCGCAGCTTGCCGGCGACCTTCTTCATCGCCTTGGTCTGCGCGTTGCCGCCCACCCGCGAAACCGAGATGCCGACGTTGATCGCCGGCCGCACGCCCGAGTAAAAGAGGTCGGACTCGAGGAAGATCTGGCCGTCGGTGATCGAGATCACGTTGGTCGGGATGTAGGCGGAGACGTCGGAGGCCTGGGTCTCGATGATCGGCAGCGCCGTCAGCGAGCCGCCGCCGAGGTCGTCGTTCAGCTTCACCGCGCGCTCCAAAAGACGCGAGTGCAGGTAGAAGACGTCGCCCGGGTACGCCTCGCGTCCCGGAGGGCGGCGCAGGAGCAGCGACATCTCGCGATACGCGTACGCGTGCTTGGTGAGGTCGTCGTAGACGACGAGCGCGTGCTTGCCGTTGTAGAGGAAGTGCTCACCCATC
>JBJMKO010000031.1:0-1819 GCA_045805805.1 Solirubrobacterales bacterium
ACCGGCGCTAGCCGGTGTCTGCGCCGAGATAGAGGCCGACCGCGAGACGCTCAAGGCGGTGATGGATCAGCTAGGGGTGGGCCAGAGCAAGCTCAAACCGCTCGCCGCCGTTCTCGCTGAGCGACTGGGCCGGTTGAAGCTGAACGGGCGGTTGTGGGGTTACTCGCCGCTGAGTCGCCTCGACGAGCTGGAGCTGTTGCAGATCGGTGTTGCCGGCAAGCGTCGGCTGTGGCGGGCGCTAGAGCACACCCATGCGGATGACCTATCGAGCTTCGATCTCGGCGCCTTGGCCGAGCGGGCGACCGGACAGCTGATGGGGCTCGAGGCGATGCACCTAAAGGCCGCCATCTTGGCTCTATAGCGCGGGTCACAGGTTTTGCGTTCGCACCTTGGGGTAGAGACGCCGAGAGGCCTCAAGGGAGCGGCCCACCCGCTCCTCGCCAGTTCCGAACCCCCAAATCTATGGAGGTGAGAAAAGGTGAAGGTAGTTGTCACGGGCGCAACGGGCAACGTCGGTACCAGCACGGTTCAGGCTCTAAGCGAAGCTCCGGAGGTCGAGAAGATCGTCGGCCTTGCGAGGCGCGAACCGACTTGGACCCCACCGAAGACCAGCTGGGTCGAGGCAAACGTTCTCACTGCCGACCTCGGCACGATCTTCGAGGGCGCCGACACAGTCATCCACCTCGCCTGGGCGATTCAGCCCTCCCGGGACGCGGTGACCCTGGAGCGGATCAATGTCGAGGGCAGCCGCCGCGTCTTCGAGGCCGTTGCCGCGGCTGGCGTGCCGAAGCTGGTTTACGCTTCTTCGGTAGGCGTCTACTCGCGCGGACCCAAGGACCGCGAGGTCGACGAGAGCTGGCCCACTGAGGGCACTACGACCTCCTTCTACTCGCGGCACAAGGTCGCAGTTGAGCGCGAGCTTGACGACTTCGAAGCCAAGAATTCCAAAACGCGAGTAGTGCGGCTTCGTCCCGCGCTGATTTTCAAGGACGAGGCGGCGACCGAGATTCGCCGTCTCTTCGTCGGGCCGTTCCTCCCCAATTTCCTGCTGCGCCGTGGCCTCCTCCCAGCCTTGCCCCGAGTCGACCGCCTCCGCTTTCAGGCTGTTCACTCCGAGGATGTCGGGCGGGCCTACCTGCGAGCCGTTCTCGCCGATGTCGAGGGAGCCTTCAACATTGCCGCCGAGCCGCCGCTCAGCCCCGAGGAGATGGCCGAGCGGATCGGCGTGCGCAGCTTCCCGGTGCCGGCTCGGGTTGTGCGCCGCCTCGCCGATCTGAGCTGGAGAGTCCGCCTGCAGCCGACGCCGCCCGGTTGGCTCGACATGGCGCTGAACGTGCCGCTGATGTCCTCCGATCGCGCCCGCGAGGAGCTTGGCTGGGAGCCCCGCCACAGTGGAGTGGGGGCGCTGGAGGAGCTGCTGGAGGGTATGCGCGAGGGTCACGGCGCCGAGACCCCGCCGCTCGAATCCGACAGCATCGGCGTCCGTCTCGACGACCTGAAGACCGGCGTCGGTGCCCGCCAGTGGGATCGCGATCGCGACGAGCAGATCGTCAAGTACCTGGCCGACGTGCACTCGATCGAGTTGCAGGCGTTGGCGCAGCTTCGCGCCGCGCCGAAGATCGCCGGGGATGAGGGCCTCTGTCAGGCGTTCGAACAGCATCTGGTCGAGACCGAAGACCAAGAGCGGCGAGTGCGCGAGCGCCTGGAAGAGCTGGGTGGCGAGCCCTCAAAGCTGAAGGACGCGGCCGGAGCAGCAGGCGGCTGGGGGATGGTCGCCTTCGCGGTCTCTCAGCCCGACACGCCGGGGAAGCTGACGATG
>JBJMKO010000032.1:0-1543 GCA_045805805.1 Solirubrobacterales bacterium
AGCCCGGACGCGGCAGCGCGATCCAGGATGACGATCGTCGTGCCGGCCTCGGAGCGGACGAGGCTCGCCGGGATCGCCGCGTCGGATGCGCCCGTGAACGCCCGGCGCACGACGTCGGCCTTGTCGGCGCCGGTGACGAGGAAGAGCACGGAGCGCGACGCGTTCAGCATCGGGATCGTCATCGTCACCCGGTCGACGAACGGCTCGAGTCCGGCAGGCGTCGCGACCGAACGACGGTCGCGGACATCGACCCCCGCCTGACGGCGGCGAGCGCCTGCGGGATGCCGTCGAAGCCGACCACCTTCACCTCGCCCTCCCTGCCGGCCCCGCGGACGGCATCCGCGACGCCGAGCGCCATCTGGTCGTTGACGGCGAAGATGCCGTCGATGCGCGGGTCCGTTCGCAGTAGGTCGGCGGCAGCGAGCCTCGCCTTCTGACGCTCGAAGTCGGCCGCGATCGTCGCGACCACGTCGAAGCGCCCCCGGTTGCCCAGCTTGAAGCCGTCGGCGCGGAGACCGCTTCCCACGTCGCCGGGGATGCCGGCGATCACGGCGACCCTGGCCCCGCGGTCGACCACCGCCGCCATCGCGTCGGCGCCCACCCTGCCCCCGGCGCGGTTGTCGGTACCCACGTACGTGGTGATCTTCACGCCCACGGACTTCGCTGCCTCCGCGCTGACGACCGAGTCGACGTTCACGATCGGGGTGTGCTCGGCGACGCGCGCGAGCGCGCCCACGAGGTTGGTCTCATTGATCGGATTGACGATGTAGCAGCGCGGTTTGCCAGCGGCGACCGTCTCGAGCCCGGACGCCTGAGCGGCCGTGTCCTGCAGCCCGGCCGGCGCCGCGGCGACCTTGATCCGGGCGTCGTCGCGTCGCGCCGTCGCGACGAGACCTTGGCGCATGGTCACGAAGAACGGATTGTCCAATCCCTTGATAACCGCGGCCAATCGGACGCCTCGCAGATCGACGTCGGCGCGCTGGTCCTTACCGCCGCAGCCGTACACGACTCCAGCGAGCAAGCCCGCGAGAACTGCGAGCCGTACGGTACGGCAGGTCATCGAGCCAGGAGACGTCGCGGCGTCCTCGGGGGAGTACGGTAACCCACGATGGCCGCGGTGGCGCGGTATTCGCTTCTCGCACTCATCGTGCTTCTAGGTGTCGGCGGCTACCTCCTCACGAGCACGACGATCCGCCATGATCGCGACCAGGCCGCCGAGCGGCGCGCCCAGGTCGAGGCGGTGCACGCGCAGGAGGTCCTCGGCCGCGCGCGGGCGTACGTGGCCGGCCTGGCCGAGGTGCTGGCGCGTGAGCCGGAACCGGGACAGGCGCGCTTCGCCCGCTGGGCGGGAGCCACGTCCGCGAGCGTGGGCCTCAACGACGTGCTCTGGGTCGAGCGCGTCCGCGCTTCGGAGCGCGCGCGCTACGAGCGGCGGCGCGGCGTTTCGATCACGCGAGTGACGGCGTCCGGCCGCCTGGCGCGAGCCCCGGCCGAACCCGCGTACCTGCCCGCCACCTTCACGAGTCAGACACTCCCGGAGCTG
>JBJMKO010000033.1:0-29597 GCA_045805805.1 Solirubrobacterales bacterium
CGCGAACACAACCTGAAGGGGATCGACGTCGCCGTGCCGCTCGGCGTCTTCTGCTGTGTCACCGGCGTCTCCGGCTCGGGCAAGTCGACCCTGGTCAACGAGACCCTGCACCACTCGGTCGCCAACCGCTTGCACCAGGCGAAGCTGCGTCCCGGCGCCCACGACGGGGTCGACGGGCTCAGCCAGATCGACAAGATCATCAACATCGACCAGTCGCCGATCGGGCGCACGCCGCGCTCCAATCCGGCCACCTACACCGGCGTCTTCGACCACATCCGCCAGCTCTTCACCCAGACCCAGGAGGCGCGGGCGCGGGGCTACAAGCCGGGCCGCTTCAGCTTCAACGTCAAGGGCGGGCGTTGCGAGGTCTGTCGCGGCGACGGCCAGATCAAGATCGAGATGCACTTCCTGCCCGACGTCTACGTGCCCTGCGAGCAGTGCCACGGCAAGCGCTACAACCGCGAGACGCTCGAGGTCCGCTTCAAGGGCAAGAACATCGGCGACGTGCTCGAGATGTCGGTCGAGGAGGCGGTCGTCTTCTTCGAGAACGTGCCGAAGATCGCCCGCCGCCTGCGCACCCTGCACGACGTCGGCCTCGACTACATCCGCCTCGGCCAAGCGGCGACGACGCTCTCCGGCGGCGAGGCCCAGCGGGTGAAGCTGGCGACCGAGCTCTCCAAGGTCGCCACCGGCAACACCCTCTACATCCTCGACGAGCCGACCACGGGTCTGCACTTCGCCGACGTGCAGCGCCTGCTCGACGTGCTCGGCCGCCTCGTCGACGCCGGCAACAGCATCGTCGTGATCGAGCACAACCTCGACGTGATCAAGACCGCCGACCGCCTCATCGACCTCGGCCCCGAGGGGGGCGAAGAGGGGGGAGAGGTGGTCGCCACCGGCACCCCCGAGGAGGTGGCTGCGGTCGCCAGCTCCTATACCGGCCGCTTCCTCGCCGAGCTGGTCGAGCCGGCGAAGCCGAAGCGTGCCGCGCGGAAGCGGCGCGAGCCGGTCGCGGCCTGAGCCGGCGATAAGTCGCTAAGCGGAAATCCGCTCGCTGACGCTGGGCCGGGCGCTACCTGAAGAGTGAGAAACGCGGCAAGCGGGTAGCGGCTTCGGGCAGGGCTAAAGGAGAACGCTCATGTCCCACTCAGGTTTGAAACGACTCGGGGCCGCGACTTTCATCCTCGCGGCCATCCTCTTCGCCTCCAGTTGCGGCGGCGGCGACGGAGGAGGAACGGGTGGAGGTGGCGGAGGCGGTCCGACGATCGCCCTGTTGCTGCCCGAGAACCAGACTCCGCGCTACGAGGCTTCCGATCGGCCGCGCTTCGAAGAAAAGGTCGAAGAAATATGCCCTGACTGCGAAATCCTCTACAGCAACGCGACCGAGGACGCTTCCAAGCAGCAGAGCCAGGTCGAAGCGGCCCTGACTCAGGGCGCCGACGTGCTGGTGCTCGACCCGGTCGACGCCGCCTCGGCGGCTGCCAGCGTGCAGAAGGCCGACCAGCAGGGCGTGCCGGTGCTCAGCTACGACCGGTTGATCCTCGGGGCGGAAGTGGCTGTCTACGTCTCCTACGACAATGAACGTGTGGGCGAGCTGCAGGCCGAATCGCTCTCCGAAAAGCTGAAAGAAGACGGCAGTGCCAAAGGGCCGATCGTGAAGATCAACGGTGACCCCGCGGACAGCAACGCCGCCCTCTTCAAGGAAGGCTCGAGCAAAGGATTCGAAGCCGCCGGCGTCCAGATCGCCAAGGAATACGACACGCCGGAATGGTCGGCGACCAACGCCCAGAACGAGATGCAGCAGGCAATCACGGCGATCGGCAAAGACGGGTTCGCCGGGGTCTACGGGGCCAACGACGACACCGGCGGCGGCGCGATCGCGGCGATGAAGTCGGCTGGGATCGACCCGGAAGAACGCCCCACCACCGGCCAGGACGCGACCGTCGCCGGCCTGCAGCGGATCCTCGCCGGTCAGCAGTACATGACGATCTACAAGGCCTACAAGCCCGAGGCTGCGATCAGTGCCGAAATCGCCATCGACCTCGCAGAAGGCAAAGAAATCCCGCAGGGCAAAGTCACGGATGAACTCGACAACGAAGCGGGCAAAGTGCCTTCGATCCTGTTCGAACCGGTCGCGGTCACCAAAGACAACATCAAGCAGACCGTGATCGCGGACGGAGAAGTCTCGGTCGACGAACTCTGCACCGGCCCCTACGTCAAAGCCTGCGAAGAAGCGGGGATCTCTTAGCTGGAGGGATGCGATGAGCGCAGACGCCCCGCTACTCGAGATCGACGGGGTGAGCAAGAGGTTCGGCCCGGTCCAGGCCCTGGACCGGGTCGACTTCGGCGTCGGCGAAGGCGAAGTGGTGGCGCTCGTCGGCGACAACGGGGCGGGCAAGTCGACCCTGGTGAAGGCGATCGCAGGGATCCACCCGCCCGATGCCGGGGAGATCCGCTTCGGCGGGGAGCGGGTGACGATCTCCCGGCCTCACGACGCCACGGCCCTGGGCATCGCGACCGTCTACCAGGACCTGGCGCTCTGTGACAACCTCGACGTGGTCGCCAACATCTTCCTCGGCCAGGAGGAGGTCACCGGCGGGCCGGCCCGGACGACGCGCCAGCTCGACGAGGCGAAGATGGAGCACCGGGCCGGCGATCTGCTCTCCAGCCTCGCGGTGACGATTCCCAGCTTGCGCACCGAGGTCGGGACGCTCTCCGGCGGCCAGCGCCAGCAGGTGGCAGTAGCGCGCTCACTGTTGGGCGAGCCGAAGGTGGTGCTGCTCGACGAGCCGACTGCAGCGCTCGGAGTGCCGCAGACCAAGCAGGTGCTGGAGCTGATCGGGCGCCTGCGCGAGCGCGGCCTGGGCGTGGTCGTGATCAGCCACAACCTCGCCAATGTCTTCGAGGTCGCCGACCGGATCGTCGTCCTGCGCCTCGGGCGCACCGCCGGCGACTTCGCAGCCGAGCAGACGACGGAGGAGCACGTCGTCGCGGCGATCACCGGCGTCGGCGACGCGGAGGCGGCGCGATGAGCGTCACGGGGGCCGGACCGGTCTCCATCGAGCCGCGAGACGAGCAGGGCGCCGGCGCCACCGCCCTGCGGCGCTTCGTCCAGGGCGATCTCGCCTCTCTGCGCGTCGTTCTCGGCCTGGCGGTGATCTGGGCGATCTTCCAGTTCGAGAACGACCGTTTCCTCTCGGCCGAGAACCTGACCAACCTGATGCTGCAGATCACCGCGGTCGGGTTGATCTCGATCGGCATCGTCTACGTGCTCCTGCTCGGCGAGATCGACCTCTCGGTCGGCGCGGTCAGCGGCCTGGCTGCCGCGGTGATGACCGTGCTCAACGTCAATCACGGCTGGAACCCCTACTTGGCGATCCTCGGTGCCGTCCTCGTCGGCGCCACGATCGGCCTGCTCCAGGGGTCCGTGTTCAGCCGCTTCGGCGTGCCCTCCTTCGTCGTCACCCTCGCCGGCCTACTTGCCTGGCAGGGCGCCCTGCTGCAGGTCCTGGGCTCGACCGGCTCGATCAACATCAACGACCCGAAGATCACCGGCCTGGCCAACACGTTCTACGGGGACGCTGTCGGCTGGGCCATCGCAGCGGTCGTCATCGCCGCCTACGCGGGTGTCGTCCTCACCAGTCACCGCAGCCGCGTTGGGCATGGGCTTGCGGAGGACGAGAGCCTTACCCCGCTCGTGGTGCGGATTGCCCTGGTCGCCGCGATCACGGTCGTCGCGGTCGCCGTCCTCAACTCCGACCGCGGCGTGCCGCTGGCGTTGCTGATCCTGCTCGCCTTCGTCGGCAGCTTCGAATACGTCGCCAAGCGCACCCGTTTCGGTCGGCACGTCTATGCGGTCGGCGGCAACGCGGAGGCGGCGCGGCGAGCGGGTATCGGTGTCGACAGGATCCGCGTCGCCGTCTTCGCCCTCTCGGGCACGATGGCCGCTATCGGCGGCATCCTTGCCGCTTCCCGTCTGCTGGCGGTCAACCAGAGCTCCGGCGGCAGCGAACTGCTGCTGCTGGCGATTGCCGGGCCGGTGATCGCCGGCACGAGCCTCTTCGGCGGCCGCGGCGCCGTCTGGACTGCGCTGCTGGGTGCTCTCGTGATCGGCTCGATCGCCAACGGCATGGACCTGCTCGCCCTCTCCTCGGCGGTCAAGTTCATGGTCACCGGCGGCGTCCTGTTGCTCGCCGTCATCGTCGACGCGATTGCCCGGCGTGAGCGCCAGGCCGCTGGCCGGGTCTAGCGCGCTCAGCGTGCGAAGAGCAGCGAGGCTCCGATCGCGCCGCCGAGGTCGCCGAGCGAGGCGACCCGCACCGCGGGAGGCCGCTCGTCGACGAAGAGGTGCTTTCCCATCTCCTTGGTCAGCGGCTCCATGTAGCGCTCGCCGAAGCGAACGCCGAGGCCGCCGCCGACGATCACCGCTTCGGGGTCGAGCAGGTTGACGGCCGACGCGATCCCCGTGCCCAGAGCCTCGATCGCCCGGTCGATCAGCTTCTCGGCGAGGTGGTCCCCGTGGTCGAGCGCACGCTGCCAGATGCCGCTGGTCAGCCGGTCTTTCCCGTGCTTGTGCATCAGCTTGAAGAGATCGGTCTTGGCGCCGTCATCGTGCTGGCGCCTCGCCTCCGCCTCCATCGCCGCCCGGCCCGCATAGGCCTCCATGCAGCCCCTGCGCCCGCAGGGGCATTTCGCGCCGCCGTGCTTTACGACCGTGTGACCGATCTCCCCGGCGGCACCGCGGCCGAGCCAGGGCTTTCCCCCGAGCACCAGACCGCCCCCGACCCCTGTGCCCCAGAAGACGCCGATCAGGCTGGAGAACTCGCGCCCGGCACCGAGGTGGAACTCGGCCTCGGTGGCGACCTGGACGTCGTTGCCAACCCTCACCTCGGTGCCAAGTGCCTCGTTCAGCGCCGCGGCGAGCGGGAAGCTGCCCTCCCAGTCAGGCAGGTTGCGGGCGCCCGAGACGACGCCGGTCTTCTCGTCGGCATCGCCCGGCGAGCCGACCCCGATGCCGGCAAGCGAGGCGCTCTCGACGCCGGCCTCCTTGGCGGCCTCCCGCAGCGCTGCCGCCATCTCGTCGGCGACGTCCTGCGGCCCGCCGCTGGTCGGTGTGGGGCGGCGCGACTGTCCGAGTACCTCGCCGCCGGAATCGACGATCGCCGTCTGGATCTTCGTCCCGCCGAGGTCGATCCCACCGCATAGCCCAGCCATGTGCCGGAGTCTATGCCGCCACGTCTGGAAAGCTACGAGCGTGGCCGGCGAGCAGACGGGTTGGCGCATCTGGCTGGCGAAGCGGCGCTGGTACGAGCGCAATCGCCGCCTCGGCCGCCGCTGGCGGCTGGCCCGCCACGCGGCGCGCGGCGGCTTCTACGTGCGTCAGCCGGTCGAGGGCGAGGTCCTCGAGGCGCTCGACGAGGGGCGCCTGCGGATCGGCGAAGGGACCCTGCTGGAGCCCGGTTGCTGGCTCACCCTGGCGCCTGAGGCGCGGATCGAGATCGGCGCGGGCTGCTTCCTCAACCGCAACACGATGTTGGCCGCGCTGAAGTCGATCGAGATCGGCGACCACACGATGTTCGCCAACGGCTGCTTCGTCGGAGACTCCGACCATCGCTTCGACGACCCCGACGTTCCTGTCACCCAGCAGGGCTTCACCTCGAAGGGACCGGTGAGGATCGGCTCCAACTGTTGGTTCGGAGTCAACTGCGTCGTCACCAGCGGGGTCACGGTCGGCGACCGCTGCGTGATCGGCGCCAACTCGGTGGTGACGTGTGACCTGCCGCCCGGGACGGTCGCCGCCGGCAGTCCCGCGAGGCCGCTGAAGCGGCGCTAGCGCCGCCTTTTGGGCAACTCGCGCAATGTGATCAAAACCGCGTAGTTCCGCGCGAGACTGCCTATAATCCGCAACACGGCCGTGACCCGAAGGGCATGGACCCATGAACCTCGTCGAACTCGCCGACCCCACTCACGCCCAAGACGTGAAGCTCTTCCGCGCCAAGGACGAGCTTCGAGCCGCGCTTGCCCCGGCCCGCCGCGAGGGCTGTTCGATCGGCCTGGTGCCGACGATGGGCTACCTGCACGAGGGGCACCTCTCGCTGCTTCGCGCCGCGCGGGCCGAGAGCGACCTCATCGTCATGAGCCTCTTCGTCAACCCGGCCCAGTTCGGCCCCGGCGAGGACCTCGACCGCTACCCACGCGACGAGGAGCGCGACCTGCGCCTCGCCGCGGAGGCCGGCGTCGACTTCGTCTATGCGCCGCCGGTGGAGGAGGTTTACCCGGAGGGCTTCGCCACCCACGTGGCGGTTGAGGGGCTGACCGAGGTCCTCGACGGCGATCCGTCCCGCCGAGGCCCGGATCACTTCCGCGGGGTCACAACCGTCGTCGCCAAGCTCTTCAACGCGGTCGGGCCCGACATCGCCTACTTCGGCCAGAAGGACGCTCAGCAGGTTGCCGTGATTCGCCGCATGGTGCGCGACCTCGACATCCCCGTCCGGATCGAGGCGCTGCCGACCGTGCGCGAGACCGACGGCCTGGCGATGAGCTCGCGCAACGCCTACCTCGACCCGCGCGCAAGGGAGCAGGCGACAGCGCTCTCGCGGGCGCTGAGCGTGGCGGAGCGGACGGCTCGTGCCGACGGCCTCGCCGCAGGCCTCGCCGCCGCCAGAGCCGAGCTGCACGCGGCCGGCGTCGAGCCCGAGTACCTGGAGGCGCGCGACGCCGAGAACTTGACCGAGGTCGCCGAGCTCGGCGACCGCCCGACCCTGATCGCGGTCGCCGCCCACGTCGGCGGCGCCCGCCTGATCGACAACGTGGTGATTCGACCTTGAAGGCTTCAACCCGAAAGAGCTGACACGGAGGCGCAATGCAAAGACAGATGCTCAAGTCCAAGATCCACCGGGCGACGGTGACCGATTGCGACGTCGACTACATCGGCAGCATCACCGTCGACACCGAGCTGATGGCCAGCGCCGACCTGATCACCAACGAGCAGGTACACGTCTGGGACATCGACAACGGCGCCCGCTTCGTCACCTACGTGATCGACGGCGAGCCCGGCTCGGGCACGATGCAGGTCAACGGCGCCGCCGCCCATCTGACCCGCCCCGGCCACAAGATCATCGTCGCCTCCTTCGGCGCCTACGACGAGAGCGACCTCGACTCCTACTCGCCGCTCGTCGTCCACGTCGACGAGAGCAACGCGATCGTCGCGACCGACAGCCACCCCGAGGTGCTGCTCTCATGAGTTCCGGCGCCCGCTCTCACACCGCGCCGCCCGAGGGACGCCGGCCGGTGAGCCTGCCGCGCCTGGCCGAGATGAAGGCGGCGGGCGAACCGATCGCGATGGTCACCGCCTACGACTACCCCTCGGCCAAGGTCGCCGAGGAGGCCGGCGCCGACATCGTCCTGGTCGGCGACTCGGCGGCGATGGTCGTGCTCGGCCACTCCGGCACCGAGGCGGTTTCGATGGAGGAGATGATCGTCCTCGGCAAGGCGGTACGGCGGGGCTTGAAGGCGCCGCTGATGGTCGGCGACATGCCGATGGGCAGCTACGAGGCGAGCAACGAGCTGGCTATTCAGAACGCCCAGCGCCTGGTCAAGGAGACCGGCTGCCAGACGGTCAAGCTGGAGGCGGGGGGGGTCTCGGTGGAGCGTGCCCGGGCGATCGTCCGCTCCGGCATCCCGGTGATGGGGCACGTCGGCCTCACCCCGCAGACCGCGACCGCCCTCGGCGGCTACAAGGCCCAGGGCAAGACCGCGCAGAGCGCGATCCAGCTGAGCGAGGACGCGCTGGCGCTACAGGCCGTCGGCTGCTTCGCGATCGTCTTCGAGGCTGTCCCGGCAGCCGTCACCGAGGCGATAGTCGAGAAGCTGGAAATCCCGTCGATCGGCATCGGCGCCGGCCCAGCGACCTCGGGACAGGTCCTCGTCTTCCACGACCTGCTCGGCATCACCACCGGCCGCATGGCCAAATTCGTCAAGCGCTACGCCGACATCCACAGCGAGATGGTGGGCGGCGTGCGCCAATACGTCGACGAGGTCCGCTCACGCCACTTCCCCGAACCAGACCACGTCTACGGCGTCGAGCCCGCCGAGCTGGCCGAGTTGCGGCGCTACTTGGAGCAAGAGAGTCTCACCTCGGCGAAGGCGTGGGACTGGGAGCCGCTGCCCTGATTGGACCCTCACCCGCGGGACGCAGCCGACCTTGACCACACCCAGGTGGGGTGAATGTCGGTTGCGGTGGGTCGGTCATACGATTGCGGTCGATGCCGATCTATGAGTTCGAGTGCGAGGAGTGCGATAGCCGCTTCGAGGAGCTGACTTCGAGCAATACGCGCAGCGTCGCCTGTCCCGGGTGCGGCTCGGGGCAGACGCGGCGATTGCTCTCGCCGGTCTCTCCATCGGCGCGTCAGCCGCGCGGCGCCGGTGTTCGGAGTGACGAATCGCGGCGCCGTGAGCGCGAAGCGGCTCGCGGTGAGCGGCTCGCCGAGAAAAAGCGCAAGCGCGCGACGGGGGATCTCTGATGGCCACGGCCGAACAGAGGCGCGAGGAGCTCGTTGCTCTCTACAAAGAGGTCAAGGCCTGCACTCGCTGTCCCCTGCACGAGACCCGCACCAAGGTCGTCTTCGGCGCCGGAGACGCCGACGCGGACCTGATGTTCGTCGGCGAGGCGCCGGGGGCCGAAGAGGACCGGCAGGGGCTTCCTTTCGTCGGCCGCGCGGGCCAGTTGCTCAACCAGATGCTGGAAGAGATCGGGCTCTCCCGCGAGGAGGTCTTCATCGCCAACGTGCTGAAGAGCAGGCCGCCTGGCAACCGCGACCCCCAGCCGCTGGAGATCGAGGCCTGCCGCCCCTACCTCTTCGAGCAGGTCCGCCTGATCGAGCCGACCGTGATCTGCACGTTGGGCAACTTCGCGACCAAGCTGCTAAGCGGCAACCCGGCCGGGATCACCAAGGTGAGGGGGGCACCGCAGGTGCATGAGTTGGGTGGCCGCACTGTCTTCCTGCTGCCGCTCTTCCATCCGGCTGCCGCCCTGCGAACTCCCGCCGTGAAGGAGACCCTGCGCGGGGATTTCGCCACCCTGCCGGGCCTGCTCGCGATGGGACCTCCCGCCGGCCCGGAGCCTGGCGACGAGCCGCTGGAGGAGGACGCCGAGTCGGCTCCTGAGCCCTCCGCCGACCAGCTCGACTTCTTCGGGTGAGCACCGAAACGCGCTCGGCCGCCGAGACCGAAGCGCTCGGCCGAAAGCTCGCCGAGCGGCTCGAGCCCGGCGACGTCGTCGTCGTCAGCGGCGAGGTCGGCGCCGGCAAGACGACCCTGATCCGCGGCGCCTGCCGGGAGCTTGGGGTCAAGGGCCCGATCACCTCGCCCACGTTCACGATCGGGCACCGCTACGAGGGCGGGCGCCTGCCCGTCTCCCACCTCGATCTCTACCGTCTCGGCAGCCTCGGAGACGAGGATCCCGCCCTGCTCGAGGATTACCTGACCCCCGAGGCGATCTCCTTCGTCGAGTGGCCGGCCGTGGCCAAGCCGCATCTTGCCGGCCGCCACGTCGTGGCCGTGCGACTCAGCCACGCGGGCGGGGACAGCCGCGTGGTCGAGCTGCCCGCCGCATCTGCCCGCAAATAGGCGTGTTCGAGATAGAGCCGGTGCATGTAGCATCGAGCGAAAGTCGAAACGCGAACTGGAGGACGCCCCGATGAAGGGACTGAAGAGGCTGGCTGCGGTGTTGCTGGGGTCCGCGCTGCTCGCCTACGCCGTCCCGGCCTCGGCGGCCGCGCCCGCGTACAAGCACTACGTCGCCTGCGGCGTCACCGAAAATGCGAAGCCCGCCCACGAATGCTCGAAGAAGAGCAAGAAGGGCGCCTTCTTCAAGAGCCTCAACGGTGAAGTCGACTACAGCGTCTGCGTCAAGTTCCCGACCGGCAAGAACCTCTGTGCCAAAGCTCAGCCGGCAAAACAGGGCGTCCTCTACTTCAACAAGATCACCTCCAACATCCCGGGCAGGCACCGGGTCAGCTGGTTTGTCGAAGGCAAACGCGTCGGCGTCTTCCACTTCACGATCTCCAGCTGACCCGGGCGGAGACGGCATGGCGGTCGTCGGCTTCGACACGGCGACCGCCGACACGGCCGTCTGCGCCGCCCGTGGCGGCGAGGTGCTGCACGAGGAGTTGCTCGGGCTCGCTGCCGACGGCAGCCCGCGGCACTCGACCGCGCTGCTCCCCGAGGTCGAGCGGGCCGCGGCGGCGGCCGGCGGCTGGGATGCCGTCGAGCGGATAGCGGTCGGGCTCGGGCCGGGTTCCTTCGTCGGCATACGGATCGGGCTCGCCACCGCGCGCGGCCTTGCGATGAGCACGGGCCTGCCGGTCACAGGGGTCTGCACCCTCGACGCGCTCGGCCGGGGGATCGGCGAGGCGGCAGGTCGAGAGCGTTGCCTGCTCGCGGTTCTCGACGCCCGCCGCGGCGAGGCCTTCGCCGCCCTCTACTCCCCGGCCGGAGAGCGGCTCTGGGAGCCCTTCGTCGCGCCCCCCTCCGAGCTCGCCGACCGAGTCGCCAGGCTGGCCGATTCGCCGCTGGCGGCCGGATCGGGCGCGGTACGATTTCGCCAAGAGCTGACAAGTCGGGGAGCCGACGTTCCCGCCGACGCCGACCCCGTGCACCGGGTCGCCGCGCGGCATGTCTGTGCCCTGGCGGAGACCGGGGCGGTCGGGAGCGGCGGTCGCCTCGACCCGATCTACCTGAGGCCCCCCGATGCGCAGCGATGGCGTGAACGAGACAATGTCCAGACAGCCAAGTGAGGCGGCCGGGGCGACCGCGATCAGGCGCCTCGCCTACAGCGACCTGCCCCGGGTGATCTCGATCGAGCGGCGCTCCTTCCCGGCGCCCTGGTCGCTGGCGATGTTCGTGCTCGAGCTCTCCAAGCCGTCGGGAATCTGCTTGGCGGCGACCGAGGGTGACGAGCTGCTCGGCTACCTGGTCTGCTCGCGCTACGAGCAGGTCTGGCACCTGATGAACGTCGCCGTGGCTCCGGAGCGCCGCCGCGGCGGGGTCGCTCGCGATCTGATTTCGAAGCTGGTCGAGGAGGGAGGCGGACGGCTGCCATTCACGCTCGAGGTGCGGGTCTCCAACCGGCCGGCGATCATGATGTATGAACGGCTCGGCTTCCGCTCCTCGGGAGTGCGCCCTCGCTACTACCAGGACAACGGCGAGGACGCGCTGATCATGTGGCTCGACTAACTCTGGCGATAGAGACGTCCTGCGATGACACCTGTGCGGCGGTGCTGGACGGGCCGTGCGTGCTCGCCAACACGATCTCCTCGCAGGCCGCCGACCACGCGCAGTTCGGCGGCGTCGTGCCCGAGGTCGCCTCACGCCACCACCTGGAGCTGACCACGCCGGTCATCGAGGCGGCCTTGAGCGAGGCAGGCGCCGGCCTCGACGACATCGGGACGGTCGCGGTGACCGCCGGCCCGGGCCTGATCGGGGCCCTGCTGGTCGGTGTCAGCACGGCGAAGGCCATCGCCGCGCCGCGTCGGCTGCCGTTGGTACCGGTCGACCACCTGCAGGGTCACATCGCCGCCAACTTCCTCGATCCCGACCCGCTGGAGCCGCCGTTCCTCTGCCTGGTGGCCAGCGGCGGCCACACGCTGCTTGCCGGCGTGCGCGAGCATGCCGGCTACGAGCTGCTCGGCCAGACCCTCGACGACGCGGCAGGAGAGGCCTTCGACAAGGTCGCCCGCCTGCTCGGGCTTGGCTATCCGGGCGGTCCCGCGTTGGAGAAGCTGGCGCGCGACGGCGATCCGGCCGCGTTCGAGATGCCGGTGGCGATGAGCCGCGACCCCGGCCTCGACTTCAGCTTCAGCGGCTTGAAGACGGCGCTCGTCTACCTCTGCCGCGACCTCGGGTCCGAGGGGGTCGAGGAGCGTCGTGCCGACCTGGCCGCGAGCTTTCAAGCCGCTGCCGCCGGCCAGCTCGTCGCCAAGCTGGAGCGGGCGCTGAAGAGGGGGGTGTGGCAGGCGGTCGCGCTCGGCGGCGGCGTCGCCGCCAACGGCGCCCTGCGCGAGGCCGTGGCGGCGCTCTGCGAGCGCCGAGGCGTCCAGCTCAAGCTCGTCGCTCCCGCGCTCTGCACGGACAACGCCGCGATGATCGGCTCTGCCGCCCGCTTCGCCACCCCGATCCCATACCCGGCATACCTCGACTACGACGCCTTCCCCACCCGCAACAGCCCCGCCGACGGACCTGAAGCGTCCAAATAGTGGACGCTTCAGGCCCGTCGGCCCCTCGGATGGCCACCGTCACGGTTTACTCGCGACCGGGGTGCCACCTCTGCGCGGACGCTGTCGAGGCGCTGGTCGCGCTGCACGGAGAGGGCTACCGGTTCTCGCTGCACGAGATCGACATCGAGAGCGAGGAGCTGCTGCTCCGGCGCCTGCTGGAGAAGATCCCGGTGGTCGAGATAGACGGCGTGGTCGTCTCCGAGCTGATCCTCGACGAGGCCGCGGTGCGTGCGAGGCTCGATACTGTGGGGGCGTGAGCGCCACGATCGAAGAGCAGGACGCGCCCGGCGGGCTGATCGTCGACGGCGAGCGACTCTCGCTTGGGGTCGCAGCGCGCCTCTCGCGCTACCTCCAGGTTCTCACCCAGGCTCGCAAGATGGGCCGCGAGACGATCTCCTCACAGGAACTCTCCGAGTACACGCACATCAACCCGACCCAGATCCGCCGCGACCTCTCCGGCTTTGGCAAGTTCGGCAAGCGCGGCGTCGGCTACAACGTCGACTCGCTGGTCTCGGAGATTCGTAAGATCCTGCGCACCTCCGGCCAGCACAACATCGCCCTCTTCGGCGCCGGCAACCTCGGCCAGGCGATCGCCAGCTCCGACATCTTCGCCGACCACGGCTTTCAGATCGTCGCCATGTTCGACGTCGACAGCGAGGTGGTCGGGACCGAGGTGGGCGACCTGCGCGTGCGCGACTTCGGCGAGCTGAGCGAGATCGTCGCCGAGCGGGAGATCGTCGTCGGCGTGCTCGCCGTACCGGCCGCCGCGGCCCAGTCCGTCGCCGACCGCCTGGTCGAGGCCGGGGTCAAGATCATCTTCAACTACTCCGAGCAGCTGCTTCAGGTGCCGCCCGAGGTGACGGTGCACACCTCCAGCCCGGCTGTCGATCTGCTCTACGCGCTCTACTTCTATTTGACCTGAGGCCTGACCTTGTCCCTGGACCTCGACCTCGCTCGGGAGACATTTGAGTCCTCGACCGATTTCACGATCGGACTCGAGGAGGAGTTCGCGATCCTCGATCCGGCGACTCTGGAGCTGGAGCACCGCTTCGAGGATGTCTACGCGGCCTGCCGGCAAGACGATCTCTTGGCCGAGTCCGCCGCCGGCGAGCTGATCGCCTCCGAGGTCGAGATCCGCTCGGGGCGCGCCACCAACTTCTCCGAGGCGATGGCGCTGCAGCGCGAGCGCCGCGGCCGGCTCTTCGAGCTGGTCGAGGGCATGGGCCTGGCGCTGGGGGCGATGGGCACCCATCCCTGGGCCAACTACCTGGACCAGCGGATCATCGACACGCCGCACTACAACCGGCTGCGGCATGAACTCGGCTACGTCGCCCAGCGCAACAACACCTGGAGCATGCACGTGCACATGGGGGTGCGTGGTGCCGACCGGGCGATCGCGGTCTGCGACTGGTTGCGGGAGCTGCTTCCGACGCTGCTTGCCGTCTCGGCCAACTCGCCGTTCCTCGACCGCCGCGACAGCGGCCTGCACACGGTGCGCACCGAGATCTTCACCCGCACCTTCCCCCGCTGCGGCGTGCCCAGCCCTTTCATCGACTGGGCCAACTATGCCGAGTTCATCGGCATGCTCGAGCGGACCGGCTCGGTGGTCGAGTCGACGCAGCTCTGGTGGAGCGTGCGCCCGCACCACTCCTTCGGCACGGTCGAGGTGCGGATCTGCGACGCCCAGACCCGCGGCGACGAGTCCTTCGCCCTGGCCGGGCTGATCGCCGCCTGCATCGCCCAGGCGGCTCTGGACTACGACGAGCACGGCTATCACGGCGCCGGCAGCCCGCTTGCCGACCGCGAGATCGAGGAGAACCTCTGGCGGGCGATCCGCCACGGGATGAGCGGCCGCCTGATCGATTTCCGCCGCAGGGTGGAGATCGACGCGACCGAGGCCCGGGACGGACTGCTCGCCTGGACGGAGCCGGCGCGCTCCCAGCTTGGCATTGAGGTCGAGCTCCCGACCTTGAACGGCGCCCAGCGCGCGCGCCAGGCGATCGACGCCGGAGTGTCGGTCGAGGATCTCTATCGCAACGCCGTGGCGGAGACCAAACGTACCTACACCGCCGATGTCGGCGCGCGTAGATAGACTCCCGCGCCGCTTAGAACCCAGCCGGAGGAACTCACTTGACCAGCTTCTTGACCGAATACGGAGTCGTCGTCGCGCTTGCCTGCGCCGCGGCGGCAGTCCTGTACGGAATCATCATCACCCAGCGCCTGATGGCGAAGTCGCCAGGCAACGACCGCATGCAGGAAATTTCCGGTGCGGTCCAGGAGGGCGCCAAGGCCTACCTCAACCGCCAGTACACGATCATCGCCGCAGTCGCCGTGCCGATCGCGGTCGTGCTCTGGTTCCTGCAGGACTACCACACCGCAATTGGATTCGTCTTCGGCGGCATCCTCTCCGGCGCAGCCGGATTCATCGGCATGAACGTCTCGGTTCGAGCCAACTCTCGCGTCGCAGAGGCCGCCCGCGGCGGGGTGCCGCCGGCGCTCGACGTCGCCTTCAAGGGTGGCTCGGTCACCGGCATGCTCGTCGTCGGCTTGGCGCTGTTCGGCGTCGCCGGCTACTACGGCATCCTCGTCCTCACCGGCAGCTCCGACAAGGAGGCTGTCGACGCGCTCGTCGGCCTCGGCTTCGGCGGCTCGCTGATCTCGGTCTTCGCCCGGCTCGGCGGCGGCATCTTCACCAAGGCCGCCGACGTCGGCGCCGACCTGGTCGGCAAGGTCGAGGCGGGCATCCCCGAGGACGACCCGCGCAACCCGGCCGTGATCGCCGACAACGTCGGCGACAACGTCGGCGACTGCGCCGGCATGGCCGCGGACCTCTTCGAGACCTACGCGGTCACCTCCGTCGCCGTGATGCTGCTCGGCGTTCTCACCTTCACCGGAGCGGACGGCGAATTCGCCCGCGCGGTCGCGATCTACCCGCTGGTAATCGGCGCCGTCGCGATCGTCGCCTCGATCGTCGGGGCGCTGCTTGTGCGGACCAGCTCCGACCGGGTCGAGGGAGCGCTCTACACCGGCGTGGTAGCCGCCGGGATCCTCTCGATCGCCGCCTTCTACCCGATCACCGACTGGCTGATGAGCGACCCGGTACGACTCGGCCTCAAAGCCGGTGCCGATGCCGTTACCACGACCGACCTCTGGCTCTGCTCGGTGATCGGCGTGGCAGTCACGGCGTTGCTCTTCGTGATCACCGAATTTTATACGTCGACCCGCTTCCGTCCGGTCAAGACGATTGCGCAGGCGTCGGAGACGGGCCATGCGACGAACATCATCCAGGGGCTCGCCCAGGGCTTCCAGTCGACCGCGGCTCCCGCGCTCGTGCTGGCGCTGGCGATTCTTGGTGCCAATGAGCTGGCCGGCATCTATGGCATCGGCATCGCCGTGATGGGGCAGCTCTCGCTCTGCGGCCTGATCGTCGCCCTCGACGCCTTCGGGCCGATCACCGACAACGCCGGCGGCATCGCCGAGATGGCCGACCTGCCGGAGGACGTGCGCAACGTCACCGACCCGCTCGACGCGGTCGGCAATACGACCAAGGCCGTAACCAAGGGCTACGCGATCGGCTCCGCCGCCCTTGCCGCGCTGGTGCTGTTCGCCGCCTTCAAGAGCGAACTTGCCGGCGAGGCGCCGGCAGGGTTCGACCTCAACGGCCTCTTCAACCTCTCCAGCCCCGACGTTCTGATCGGGTTGATCATCGGCGGCATGATGGTCTACCTCTTCGCTGCCTTTGCGATCGAGGCGGTCGGCCGCGCCGGCGGTCAGGTGGTCGAACAGGTGCGCGAGCAGTTCCGCGAGCACCCGGGGATCATGGAGGGCACGGAAAAACCCGACTACGCGAAAACGGTCAGCATCGTCACTCTGGCTGCTCAGAAGGAGATGATCCTTCCCTCGCTGATCCCGATCGTCGTCCCCGTCATCGTCGGCCTGCTCAGTGTCGACGCGCTCGGCGGCCTGCTGATCGGCGTCATCGTCGTCGGCCTCTTCGCCGCGGTCTCGATGACCGCGGGCGGCGGTGCCTGGGACAACGCCAAGAAGCTGATCGAGGATGGCGCCCATGGCGGCAAGGGCTCCGAGGCCCACGCGGCCTCGGTCACCGGCGACACGGTCGGCGATCCCTACAAGGACACGGCCGGGCCGGCGATCAACCCGATGATCAAGGTCGCCAACATCGTCGCGATCCTGATCATCCCGATCGTTCACTTCTGAGAGATCCGAGCGGGGTGGGGGCGTCGGGCGTCCCTCCCGGCTCAACTTTTTCGGTGGGGCGCCGCCGGCTTAACCGCGGGCGGATCGACGAAAAAGTACAAGCCGCGGGGAGGGACACCCGACGCCCCTCTCAGGGTTCGGCGGCTCGGGGGCGGCACGGATGATCGAAGGGCTCCTCGTGGCGTAGCTTCCTGCTCGCCTTGCGATGGCAATTCGAGATGAGAGCTTCAAACACAAACTCAGCGGAGGGGGCGCTAGGGTCGCGGGCCAGATGACCGAGAACCTGATCAACGTCGCTGACTTCGAGCGCGTTGCCGCCGAGAAGCTCGACCCGGGCACGGCCGGCTACTTCTTCGGCGGGGCCGGCGACGAGGTGACGCTGGCCGAGAACGTCGCTGCCTGGAGCCGCTGGCGGCTGCGGCCTCGGGTGCTGGCCGGGCATAGCGAGTGGACCACGCGGATCGATGTGCTCGGGACCGAGGCCTCGATGCCGATCCTGGTCGCGCCGGTTGCCTACCAGCGGCTGGTCGACTCCGAGGGCGAGGTGGCGATGGTGCGAGCAGCCGCCGCGGCCGGGACCGTGATGTGCCTATCGACCCTGGCGACGGCTCGCCCGTCCGAGGTCGCGGCGGCAGCGCCGGGCGGTCGCCGCTGGTTTCAGCTCTACCGCTTTCGCGACGAAGGGGTCACCAGAGCGCTGCTGGACGAGGCGGTGGATTCCGGCTTTGAGGCGATCGTCGTCACCGTGGACACACCCCCTGGAGGACGGCGGGAGCGCGACCTGCGAACCGGATTCAAGATTCCCATGGGGCTCGGCGTGCCCAGCGTTCAGGCTGCGCTCGGCTCCGAGCGCGCGGTGACGATCGAGGAGACCTTTGCCCTGATGGATCCGGGCCTGGGTTGGGAGGACTTCGAAAAGCTCGTGTCCGAGTGCGACGTGCCGGTGCTCGTCAAGGGAGTGCTCACGGGGGAGGACGCGGTTCTGGCCGTCGAGCACGGTGCCGCCGGCATCGTCGTCTCCAATCACGGTGGACGCCAGCTCGACCGGGCCGTGGCGACGGCTGAGGCATTGCCGGAGGTCGTCGACGCGGTCGAGGGAAGGGCCACCGTCCTCCTAGACGGCGGCATACGACGCGGCACCGATGTCGTGATCGCCCTCGCCCTCGGCGCAGACGCCGTGTTGGTCGGCCGTCCGGCGCTCTGGGGCCTTGCCGCGGCCGGCGAGGCAGGAGCGCTCAGAGTGCTCGAGCTGCTGCGTGACGAGCTGGAGCTCGCCCTCGCCCTCTGCGGTTGCTCATCCCCTTCCGAGCTGGGTCGCGCTCACGTGCGCCAGGCGCCCTCGGCGCCCGTATATTCGGGCTAGATGGCGACCGCTTCCACCACCTGATGGCCCAGCGCATCCCCCGCGACGAATCGCTGAGCCGCGTCCACGGCGTCGGCTCGCTGTTCGCCGCGGCCTACGGCAACGTCGGCTCCTCGATCTATTACGCGCTCGGGGTCACCGCTGCGTTCGCACTCGGCCTGACCCCGGTCGCCTTCGTCATCTCGGGCCTGATCTTCGCCGCCACCGCCGCGACCTACGCCGAGGCGACCGTGATGTTCCCGGAGGCGGGCGGCTCCTCGAGCTTCGCCCGCCACGCCTTCAACGAGCTGGTCAGCTTCGTCGCCGCCTGGGGGCAGATGCTCAACTACACGATCACGGTCGCGATCTCGGCCTTCTTCGTGCCGCACTACCTCGCCGTCTTCTGGCCCTGGCTCGGCGACAGCCCCGGCGACATCGTCGGCGGCGCGGCCCTGATCGTCGCCCTTGCCCTGATCAACATTCGCGGCACCGAGGAGTCTGCCCGGTTGAACCTCGTGCTCGCCATCGCCGACCTCGCGACCCAGGTCGTGCTGGTCGGGATCGGCCTCGTCCTCGTCTTCAGCCCCCAGGTCCTGGTCGACAACGTCCACCTCGGCGTCGCCCCGACCTGGAGCGACTTCGCGCTCGGGATCGCGGTCGGGATGATCGCCTACACCGGGATCGAGACGATCTCCAACATGGCCGAGGAGGCCAAGGACGCGGCCCGCACGATTCCCCGCAGCGTCGGCCTGGTCGTGATCGCCGTGCTCGGCCTCTACCTGCTGATCCCGGTCGTCGCCCTCTCGGCGATGCCGGTGGTCAAGGACGCCGCCGGTCACTATTCGACGGCGCTCGGCTCGACCTTCGCCGACGACCCGATTCTCGGCATCGTCGAGAACCTCGGCCTCTCCTCGGGCCCGACCGAGATCCTCCGCTACTACGTCGGCGTCCTGGCCGCGGTGATCCTGCTGATCGCGACCAACGCCGGCCTGATCGGGGTCTCCCGCCTCACCTACTCGATGGGACAGCACCGCCAGCTGCCCGAGGTCCTGCGCCAGGTCCATCCCCGGTACCGCACCCCCTACATCGCGATCCTGGTCTTCGCCGCGATCGCGATCGTCACCCTGCTGCCGGGCAAGACCGACTTCCTGGCGACGATGTACTCGTTCGGGGCGATGCTCTCCTTCACGATCGCCCACGTCGCGGTGATCCAGCTGCGGCGCCGCCAGGCGGGGGTCGAGCGGTCCTGGAAGCCGCCACTCAACATCCGCGCCTTCGGCGTCGAGGTGCCGCTGACGGCGGTCCTCGGCGGGCTCGGCACCTTTGCCGCCTGGATCGTGGTGATGGCGCTCAACCCGCGCACGCTGGTGGTCGGCACCGCCTGGATGGCGCTGGGGATCGGCCTCTACGTCCTCTACCGCCGCAACCAGAAACTGCCGCTGACCGAGACCGTGAAGGTGCTGCTGCCGGAGCCGCTCGGGGTCGAGGAGATCGAGTACCGCAGCGTGCTCGTCGCCTTCGAGGACGGTGGGCCATTCTCCGAGGACATGGTCGCGACCGCGGTCAAGCTTGCCTCCAAGCGCCGCCGCGGCATCCACGTCCACTCGATGTTGACCGTGCCCACCCACCTCCCCCTGGACGCGGCGCTGCCCGAGCCCGAAGCCGAGGCCCAGAGCAAGATCGAGCAGGCGAAGCTGATCGGGGGCCAGCGGGTGACCGGGCACGTGGAGCGCGTCCGGCCCGGACAGGCCGGCTATGAGATCGCCGACGAGGCGAAGCTGATCGACGCCGCCGCGGTGGTCCTCGGCCTGCGCTACCGCAACGGTCGTCCGCTCTATGACAAGACACTGCAGACGGTGCTCGGCGAGCGTCCCTGTCGCGTCATCGTCGTCTCCGAACAGGACGCCCAGCGGGGGACCGATCCCGCGCCGGCCCTGGCCTAGAATCGCCCCTTGATGACCTCCCCCGAGCGGATCTACCGCGGTTCGATACGCCTCTTCTCGCTCGTCTTCGTCGTCCTTGGCCTGGCGCTCCTCATCAGCACCTTTGCCGGGGGCGGCGGCCCACTCTCGGTCGGCACCCTGCTCGGCATCGCCTTTCTCGCGGTCGGGGCCGGGCGGCTATGGATCTCGGCGCGAACGTGAGCGAGCCCGAAAAGCCACAGCGCCAGCGCCTGGACCCGCTCCTGCGGCGCGGCCTCGGCGTGCCTGGTCTCTTCGTCGCGGTCTACTCGGCCGTCGGCTTCTCGATCTACTTCGCGCTCGGCGTCGTTGCCGACCGCGGCCTCGGCATCACCCCGCTGATCTTCCTCGTCTCCGGTTTGCTCTTCGTGCTGACCACGCTCAGCTACGTCGAGGGGGGAGCGATGTTCCGCGAGCGCGGGGGCTCTTCGAGCTTCGCCCGCCACGCCTTCAACGAGCTGATCGCCTTCATCGCCGGCTGGGCGATCCTGATCGACTACCTGATCGTCGCCGCCCTGGCGGCGATCTCGGTCCCGCACTACCTGGAGCCGATCTCTTCCAACCTCTCGGAGGCCGGCTGGGAGATCGGAGTCGCAGGCGCCGTGATCGTCGCGGCCTGCGTGCTCAATGTCCTCAACATCACCGGGCGCGGCAGGGAGAGGCCGCTGGCGGTGCTTGCCCTCGCCGACATCGCCCTGCAGCTGGCCGTGATCGTGGTTGGCCTGCTGGCCGTCTTGCATCCCGATCGCCTCACGGACCAGGTCCACCTCTTCACCAGCCCCAGCTTCCGCGACATCGTCTACTCGGCGGTCGTCGCGATGCTCGCCTACGCCGGCATCGAGGCCGCCTCGGATCTCGCTCCGGACATCGACGTCGAGCCTCGCGACCTCAAGCGGATCGTCTCGCTGGGCGCCTTCGCCGTGCCCCTCGTCTACGCCGGCATGGCGGCGATCGCGCTGATGGCCGTGCCGGTCGTGGCCGGCCCGCACGGCCCGCACACCGCGTTGGGAAGTGAATTCGTCGAGGCGCCCGTGCTCGGCGTGGTCTCGGCTTACCATCCCATCTGGGTCTCGCACGCGATGCGCTGGCTGGTCGCGCTGATCGCCACCCCGGTGCTGTTCTGGGCGAGCACGACGGCGCTCCTGGGCGTGTCCCGGCATATCTACACGCTGGCGATCAACCGCCAGATCCCGAGCTGGCTGGGCAAGCTGAACAGCCGCCACGCGACCCCGCACGTGGCGATTGCGATCTCCGGTGTGATCGCGATCGGCCTCGTCGTGCCGACCGACGTCAAGCTGCTGGCCGGCATCTACGCCTTCGGCGCGACCCTGGCGATCACGATCGCCCAGCTCTCGATCGTGCGCCTGCGCATCACCGACCCCGAGCGCCGGCGACCATTCAGGGTGCCCTTCGACATCCCCTGGCGTGGCGCCCGCCTGCCGGCTCCGGCGATCTTTGCCGCCCTGATCAGCGGCCTCGCCTTCATCAGCGTGCTCGCCTACCACGACCGTGCCCGCTGGGTCGGCGGCGGTTGGATGCTGTTCGGCCTTCTCTTCTACGTCATCTACCGCAAGGTCTTCGAGGGGACGACCTTGACCAAGCGCGTCTCGGTAACGGAGAAGGCCCTGACCAAGCAGGTGCCCGAAGTCGCCTTTCGCAACATCCTCGTGCCCGTCTTCGGCACCAAGCTCGACGACGACATCGTCGCCACCGCCGGGCGCCTCGCCGCTGCCGAGCAGGAGGAGTCCGGTGAGGACGACGGCGAGACGCGGCTCCATCTCGTCTACGTGATCGAGGTCCCGCTGGCATTGCCGCTGGATGCAGAGCTGCCGGCCGAGGTCGAGGAGGCGCAGCGGGCCCTGAAGAGGGCAGGCGACGTGGGCGAGGAGTACGAGGACGTGAGAGTGGCCGGAGAGGTCGTACGCGCTCGGGACATCGGTGCTGGGATCGTCGATGAGGCGCGGCGGCGCGGCGCCGAGGCGATCGTGATCGGGGGCGAGCCCCCGAGCAGGATCAAGGGAGGCGCGGCGCTGGGCGGGATCGGCGCCGCAAAGCCGGCTGAGATCGGCGCCGCGACCGAGTACGTCCTCAAGAAGGCGCCGTGTCGGGTGCTTCTCACGGCTCCGCCGGAGACGTCCCCCGATGCCTCGCCCGAGCCGCTGACCGAGCCGATCGCGGCGGACTAGTATCCAGCCCGTGGTGACGCCTTGTTCATTCTGATCGTCGGCTGCGGCCGCGTTGGGTCTTCGGTGGCCCGCGCGATGCTGAGCGAGGGCCATGAAGTCTCCTGCCTCGATGAGGACCCGGAGTCCCACGCTCGGCTCGAGGTCGGGCTCGACAAGGGCTGGGAGGACCTCGGCGGGCAGTTCACGGTCGGTGCCGGACTGGAGACGGATGCGCTTGTCGCAGCCGGGATCGAGAAGGCCGACGCTTTCATCGCCTCAACCGACGGCGACAACACGAACATCGTGATCGCCCAGATCGCCCAGCGTCGCTATGAAGTGCCAACCGTGATCGCCCGCATCCTCGACCCGCTGCGCGCCGAATGGTACGAGGGACAGGGCCTTCGAACCGTCTGCCCGACCCGGGTCGCGATCGACATGCTGGAGGGCGCCGTTCGCGAGGGCGCGCCGCGCGGTGGGACGAGTCCCTCTGACGGCTCGGCGGAAGTCGCGTAGGGGAGAGGGCGGGTCGCGTGTACATCATCGTCGTCGGAGCGGGGAAGGTGGGCTGGAATCTCGCCCGCGAGCTGCTCGACAAGGACCACGAGGTGACCGTGATCGAGAGCGACCGGCGGCGCTACCTCACGGTCGAGCAGGAGCTGGAGCACAACGTCTCCTACGGCGACGCATCCGAGCTCTGGGTGCTGGAGCGGGCGGGGATCCAGCGGGCCGACATGGTGATCGCGGTCACCGGTGACGACGAGGACAACATGCTGATCTGCCAGGTCGCCCGTGAGAAGTACGCGATCGAGCGGATCATCGCCCGGGTCAACAACCCGCGCAACAAGCCCCACTTCGACCTGCTCGGGATCAAGCCATCGGTCTCGGCCACCGACCTGATCCTGCGCCTGCTCGAGCACGAGGTGCCCGAGTACGGCCTCGTCCACCTGCTCGACCTGCAGGAGGAGCAGTTGGAGATCATCGAGATGCTGCTGGGCAAGGACTCCGGCGTCACGGGCCGCCGCGTCGGCGACCTCGAGATGCCCGAAGGGAGCCTGCTGATCTCGATCCTGCGCAACGGCAAGGGCTTTGTGCCGGGCCCCGACACCGTGCTCGAAGCTGGCGACGAGGTGCTTGCGGTGCTCGACCCGGGGCACGAGGAGAAGCTCAAGGTCCTCTTCGGGCCGGGCGGCAACGGCAGCGGTGGCTGACCGGGCGGTCGACTTCCTCCTCGTTGGCGGCGGCATGGCCTCCGCCCACTGCGCGGCGGAGCTACGCCGGCGCGGGGCGGAGGGACCGGTGCTGCTGGTTGGCCGCGAGCCGGAGCCGCCCTACGAACGCCCACCGCTCTCCAAGGAGTACCTGCGCGGCGAGGCCGAGCGAGCCGAGGCCTACGTCAACCTACCCTCCTGGTACGAGGAGAACGGCGTCGAGCTGCTGAGCGGGACCAACGTGATGTCGCTCGACCCCGAGGCGCGAACGGCAAAGCTGCAGGGCGGGGAAGAGGTCCGTTTCGGCAAGGCGCTGATCGCCACCGGCGCGATGGTCAACATCCTCCGCGTCGAGGGCGCCGGGAACGAGGGCATCCACTACCTGCGCGCCTTCGGCAACTCCGACGCGATCCGGGCCGAGGCCGAAGCGGCCGAGCACGTCGTCCTGATCGGCGGCAGCTACATCGGGGCCGAGGTCGCCGCCTCGCTGACGGCGCGGGGAACGAAGTGCACGATCGTGACGATGGAGGAGACAGCTTTGTCTCGCAGCTTCGGCGAGGACGCCGGCCGCTGGTTCCACGAGCTGCTCGAGTCGAAGGGCGTCACCGTTCATGGCGGCGAGGAGCTCGAGGCCTATGAGGGAGACGGACGGGTCAAGACCGTGCTGACGAAGAGCGGCCTGGCGGTCGAGTGCGACGCGGTAGTCGTCGGCGCGGGCGTTCGTCCGGACGCGATGCTGGCACAGCGCGCCGGGCTCGAGGTCGGCGACGGGATCGTCTGCGACTCGAAGCTGCGGACCTCGGGGGAGGGCATCTACGCGGCGGGCGACTGCTGCTCCTACGACAGCGTCGTCCACGGCCGCCGTCTGCGGGTCGAGCACTGGGACGTGGCGATGCAGCAGGGGACGCACGCCGCCGGCAACATGTTGGGCGCCGACGCCGACTACGAGGTCGTGCCCTACTTCTTCAGCGACCTCGCTGACTGGGCGAGCCTCGAGTACGTCGGCCCGGCCCGGGACTGGGACGAGGAGATCTGGCGCGGCGACCGCGACAGCGGCGAGTTCTCCGTCTGGTACCTCAAGGACGGCCGGGTGGCCGGCGCCCTCAGCGTCGAGCGCTCCGAAGACCTGGCCGAGGCCCGTCGCCTGCTGGCCGGCCGCATCGACGTCTCGAGCACCAAGGACTTGATCGCCGATACCGGCAGTGATCTGGCGTCGATATCCTGAAGCCGTCTCTTTGCGGCCTGGTGTAATGGCAGCACGCCTCGCTCTGGACGAGGTAGTCGGGGTTCGAGTCCCTGGGCCGCAGCTCTATGGGGGTCACTGGCAGGGCCTGCGGGGGTCCCTCTCCAGGCCGCTTCGCGGGAGTTCCTGGAGAGGGACCCCCGCAGGCCCCGGTGATCCGAGCTCTTTGCGCCCCAGAGACACCGAGGTTGAGGAGCTTGAAATGCCCGGCTGAGGCGTCTCATCGCTCTGGTACCTTCGCCCTCGCATGAGACCTCTTTACGCCTTGATCGTCACCCTGGTTGTCGCTGCGCTGCTCGCTGGCTGCGGGGGCGGGAGTGATTCGACCGAATCGGGCCCGGTGACTACTGCCGCGACGACGACGGCGCTGACCAAGGCCGAGCTGATCGAACAGGGCGATGCGATCTGCGCCGAGGTAAACGCAGCGGTTGGAACGGTCGGCGCGAGCAGTGCCGAAACCAGCAGCCCGACCGCCCAGGCAGCCGATCTCTACAGCGGCATGATCGCCAGCCTGAAGAACCTGGGTGTGCCTCAGGAAGCGGACGGATACACCGAATTCACTGCCGCCGCCGACGAGCTCGCGACGGCGCAGGGCGAAGTCAAACTGGCCTCGGAGCGCGGCGACACCCCCGGCCTTGAAGCCGCCGAATCGAATGCCTCGACGGCGCTCGCCTCGTTCCAGGAAGAGGCGCAGGGATACGGCTTCAAAGAGTGCGGCGAAGGGCCGAGTGCCCCAAGCACGACCACGGCACCCGAAGCCGGGGGCACAGGATCGACGGAAACGCCCGAAGAATCCGAAGTCGAAGCGGTCGAACCGGAAGCCGAAGCCGAACCGGCGCCCGAAGCCGCTCCTGAAACCGGCGGGGCCGGAGGTGCCACCGAAGGCGGCGGCACCACGGGTGGCGGCGGAGGCGGCGGTACGACCGGCGGCGAATCCGGCGGCATCGGCCCCGGGTAGGGCCTCTCTCTTGAGATGCGTGCTCCCTTTGGCGTCCTATGGCGCCGAAAAGGGGCGCCCGTCCCGTCAGGCGGCTGAGGAGTTGCGCCAAGCGCCGTAGAGGCGGGAGTACGGGCCGCCGGCCTCGATCAGCTCGTCGTGGGTGCCGGCCTCGGCGATGCGGCCGGCCTCGAGGACGACGATCTTGCCGGCGCGGCGAATGGTCGAGAGGCGGTGGGCGATGACGATCGCCGTGCGGCCGGCGAGCAGCCGCTCCAGGCCGCGCTCGATCGTCTTCTCGGTGCGCACGTCGACGTTCGAGGTCGCCTCGTCGAGGATCAAGATACGGGGCTCGGCCAGCAGCGCCCGGGCGAAGGCGACGAGCTGGCGCTGCCCGGAGGAGAGCTGGACCCCGCGCTCGCCGACCTGGGTCTCGATCCCCTCCGGGAGCGCGGCAATGAACTCGGTTGCGCCGACCGCCGCGGCCGCGTCTTCGATCTCCTCGAGCGTTGCCTCAGGCCGGCCGAAGGCGATGTTCTCGCGCACCGTTCCGGAGAAGAGAAAGCCCTCCTGCGGCACGATCCCCAGCTGGCGCCGCAGCGCCTGCTGGCGCACCCCGAGCAGATCGTGGTCATCGACCAGCACATGACCCCGCTGCGGGTCATAGAAACGCGCGACCAGCTTGGCGAACGTCGACTTGCCCGCTCCGGTGGCGCCGACCAGCGCCAGCGTCTGCCCCGGCGGCACGTGCAGGTCGACGTCGCGCAGCGCCCAGTCCTCCTCGCCGTCGGAGTAGGAGAACCAGACTCCCCGCATCTCGATCTCCCCTCGCAGGGTGCCGGGGTCGATCGCATCCGGCGCGTCCACCATGTCCGGTGCCGTGTCGAGCAGGTCGAAGATCTTGTCCAGGGCAGCCATCCCCTGCTGGTAGGTCGTGTAGAGCTGGGAGAGTTGCTGGATCGGTTCGAAGAAGACCTGCAGGTAGCCGACGAAGGCGACGATCAGGCCGACCTGGATCGTTCCGTCGATTGCCTGGCTGCCGCCGTAGAGCAGGATCACCGCGGTGCCGACCGCCGCCAGCAGTTCGACCCCCGGGAAATAGGACGCGTTGAGGAAAACCGTTCTCATGTTGGCTTCGCGATTGGCCTCGTTCAGCTCGGTCATCGCCGCCGCGTGGCGCGGCTCTTGTCCGAAGCTGCGCACTACCCGCACGCCGCTCAGGGTCTCTTGCAGGTAGGCGGTGATCGCCGCGATCCGCTCGCGGGTTTCGCGGTAGGCGCCATGGGAGACGATGCGGAAGGCAATACTGGCGACGGCAAGCAGGGGGAAGGTGAGGAAGACGACGAGGGCCAACTTGGCGTCGAGGACGAGCAGGATCACGACCACGCCGATCAGCGTCAGGGTGCTCGAGAACATCGTCACCACACCGTCGGTGACGAGCTGGTTGAGCGCCTCGATGTCGTTGGTCATCCGGGAGATCAGCACTCCGGGGCTGCGCCGGGTGAAGAAGCCGATCGACATCGCTTGCAGATGGGTGAAGACCCGCTCGCGCAGATCCTGCAGCGCCCGCGTCCCGACCCAGCCGACGAGGTACGTCTGCGCCGAGGTGGAGGCTGCGTAGAGGGCGGCGACGACGACGAAGGCGGCGACGATCCAGTCGAGGGCGCCGACGTCGCCGGTTTCGATCCCGGCGTCGACCGCCTGGCCGGCGAGGTAGGGAGGAGCGAGCCCCGCCCCGGTGGCGACGAGTAGGGCGAGGAGCATCATCACGGCGCGGCCTCGGTAGGGGCGCAGCAGGCCGATCATCCAGCGCACCTTGCGGGCGCGCTGGTCCTGGCCTCGGATCAGCCGCCAGATCGAGGCGAAGAGCAAGGAGATCTCGCGGAGGCGGTTGCGTTCCTCGTTCATTGGATCACCGCCACTCACAGTCGTGCCATCTCCTCGCGCTGCTCGAGATCGTGCTGCAGGAAGACCGTGTCGGCGAGCCCGTGCTCTGCGATCTCGCGGTAGAAGCCGCAGCCCGCAAGCAGCTCCTCGTGGGTGCCGCGATCGACGATGCGCCCGCCGTCCATCACGACCACCTCGTCGGCCAGGGAGACCGTGGAAAGGCGGTGGGCGATGACGAATGTCGTGCGGCCGGCCATCGCTTCGCGCAGCCCCTCCTTGATCGCCGCCTCGGTGGTCGCGTCGACCGAAGAGGTCGCGTCGTCGAGGATGAGGATGCGCGGATCGGCCAGCAGGGCGCGGGCGATCGACAGACGCTGACGTTGGCCCCCGGAGAGGGTGAGGCCGCGCTCGCCGACCACCGTCTCGTAGCCGCCCGGCAGGTCGGCGATGAACTCGTCGGCCTGGGCGCGCCGTGCCGCCGTCTCGATTTCCTCGCGACTCGCCTCCGGGCGTGCGTAGGCGATGTTGTCGGCAACGCTGGCGCTGAAGAGGAAGCTGTCGTCGGCGACGAAGGCAACCTCCGAGCGCAGCGAGATGACGTCGACCCCCCGTACGTCGGCACCGTCGACCAGTACCGAGCCCTCGCCCGGGTCATAGAGCCGCGCCACCAGTGCCACCAGGCTGGTCTTGCCCGACCCCGACGGCCCGACCAGCGCCACCGTGCTGCCCGCCGCCACCTCGAGGTCGATCTCAGCCAGGGCCGCATCCGACTTTGACCCCCCTCCCGTGTGGTCAATGTCGGATGCGCTGATGTGGGGGGTGGCGTAGCGGAGCGCTACGCCACGTAGCTCGACCCGCCCGCCGCCGGCCGGCAGCCCCGGGGCGCCCGGCGGGCTCTCGATCCGGGGCTCGCGGTCGAGGATTTCGAAGAGGCGGTTGCCGGAGGCGATCGCCCGCTGCGCCATGCCCAGGGTCATTCCCAGCATCCGCATCGGCCCGGCAAGCATCACCACATAGGTGTAGAAGGCGGTGAAGCTGCCGAGGCTGAGGTTGCCGGCGATCACCTCGCGACCGCCGACCAGGAGGACCAGGGCGATGCCGACCTGAGGCAGCAGTCCGATCAGCGGCGAGAAGGTCGCCTGCAGCCGGGTCGAGTAGATGCTCTGGTCGAAGACCCGGGTGACGGCGCGGCGGAAGCGGTGCAGCTGGTGCTCCTCGCGGGCGAAGGCCTTGACGATGCGGATGCCGGAGATGTTCTCCTCGGCTTCCGCGGTCAGCTCGGCGATCCGCTGCTGCACCTCCTGCACCGCCGGGCGCGACACCCGGTTGTAGCGGGAGGCGGCATAGACGACGAACGGCGCCGGCAGCAGCGCGATCAGGGCCAGCACCGGGTTTATCGCGATCATCACGGCGCTGGCGAGGGTGATCGTCAGCAGGTTCTGGGTGATGAAGATCAGCCCGTAGCCGAGGAAGAAGCGGATCGACTGCAGGTCCACCGTCGCCCGCGACATCAGCTGCCCGGTTTGCTGGGAATCGAAGAAACCGAGCTCGAGGCGCTGCAGGTGGGCGTAAAAGCGCTGGCGCAGGTCGAATTCGACCGCCAACGAGACCCTGCCGGCGACAACCCGTCGCACCACGGTCAGCCCCAGGCGCAGGATCGCGGCACCGACGATCGCCAGCGCCAGCGGCAGCAGGTCGGGCTGTTCTTCTGCCTGGATCGCGTTGACGGCACGCCCGATCAGCCACGGGATCAGCACCGTCATCCCCATCGCCGCCCAGGCAAACACGAGCGAGCCCCACAGCTGTCGGCGGTAGGGACGCAGGAAGCCCAGCAAACGACGGTAGGTGTGCATCAAGGCTCACTATACAAAGTGAAGTATTGAGGCTCCGAACCCTTCTTGTGTGGGTTCGGTGGGGTGGGGGGAGCCTGGCCGCCCTCCAGTCGAATTGATGTCGCACGCGAGCTTCGCTCGCTTAGCGACGAATGTTGAGCGCGGCTACGCCGCGCAATAACCGTATTGAATTTCCGCCGCCTTCGGCTACATTCGCCTGGAGGGCGGCCAGGCTCCCCTCGACACGCCCAGATATACGGAAGCGTTCGAAACGGGATCCAGCTTTGGGAGCTGAAGAAGCTTCAGGCGGAGAAGCCGTTTTGGATGGGGAGAAGCTTCGAAAAGCAGGCAAGCTTTCGAAGCTTGGAGAGCTTCAAGCCACTTCGGGCTCCAACCACCTACGCCGTTACGCGTATTGACCCCACCAGGGTGTGGTAAATACGCGCAACGCGGTAGATCCGAAGCTCTATTCCGCCTTGAGAGCCCTGGCGGGTGCGCCTCTGCGGGAATGTCGCCGAAGGCGGCGGAA
>JBJMKO010000034.1:0-2079 GCA_045805805.1 Solirubrobacterales bacterium
CGAAGTCGATCTCCTCGACGCGCGCATCGGCGTAGCGCCACACGGCGCCGGCAGCGTCCGCTCCCTCGTCGGTCTGCAGGTCGACGATCGCGTCCGGCCGGCCCGGCATGAGCTCCGGGGGACCCGGAAGGCGCGCTGCGCTCGCGACGGCGCGCGGTGTCTCGACCGCCGCCGTCACGACGCCACCTTGACGACGAAGTAGAGGAACGGCTCGGAGACGTCGACGAACTGATGTGGCGTCCGGCTCGGAATGGCGAGCACGTCGCCGGGCGCCAGCTCGTGGCGGGTCCCGCCCGCGACCGCGGCGGCGCGGATCTCGCCTGGGGCGATCTCGCGGGCGTCCTGCATCTCGCCGCCGACGATCACCGTCGCGGTGCCGTCGACGACGCGCATGACGTCGACGGTGTGCTCGTGGTACTCGACCTCGCCGGGCGCCTCGCGCCGGCCGGCGTCGATCTTGTACGCCGGCTCGTCGAGCAACAGGCCTCCGACGTGGAACTGCTTGACGACGGCGGCCGCGGGGAAGAACGCGGCGCCGTTCGGCTTGACGCTCATCGCGTCCGCGAGGGCCGCGGCGCCGAGCTCCGCGAGCTCGTTGTCCTCGTCGGCCGACGTGGCGCCGCTGGCGCCGATGGCGCCGATGACCTGGCCGTCGTACGTCACCGGGACGCCGCCCTGCAGCGGCACTGCGCGGGCGAGATGGAGCGCCGACGGGCGGCCGCCCGAGGCCTGATCCTCGAAGTCCTTGCTCGGCCGCCGGTAGATGGCTGCCGTCCGTGCCTTGTCGGTCGTGACCTCGACGCTCGCGACCTGCGCGTCGTCGGGGCGCACGAGGTAGACGAGCGCCCCGCCGGCGTCGACGGTGGAGATCACGGGGGCGACGCCGCGTCGCGCGGCCTCGGCCGCCGCGGCCTCGGCGGCGAGCTTCGCGCCCTCGTAGGTGATCGCCGCGACCTCGACCGCGGAGAACTCGGCGGCGGCGCCGGCGAGCGAGATCGCCTCGTCCTGGTCGGGCGTCTCGCCGCTTGTGCCGATCGCGCCCACGACCTCGCCGTCGACGCGCAGCGGGATGCCGCCGGTGAGACAGGCCGCGCCGTGCAGCGCGAGGGCGCCGAGGCGACCGTCCGTGACCTGCTGCTCCATCTCGCGGCTCGGGCGGATGAAGATCGCCGCCGTGCGCGCCTTGTCGACGGCAACCCGCGAGCTCGCCGCCTGCGCGCCTTCGGTTCGGCGCAGCGCCACGAGCTCGCCCCAGGGGTCGACGACGGCGATGACCACGCGGCGTCCCTCCACTGCGGCCGCCTGCTCGGCGGCCTCGAGGACGGCCGCGGCACCCGCGTCGTCGATGACCTTGCGTGTCCGCACCAGCATGTCGATCTCCTCTCAGTCGAGCTCGGCGGCCCAGATCGCGTCGTCGGCGGTGACGAGGACGACGCCGGGGCCCAAGGTGAGGTTCACGGCCCCGGGGAGCGGGATCTCGCCGATCCGCCGGCCGGCCGCGCTGAAGATGTGGATGCCGTCCCCGGCCGTCGAGTAGACGCGCCCCGCGGCGTCGACCTTCAACCCGTCGGGGTGGCCGGGCGCGATCTCCGCGAACACTCGCTCGCGCGTGAGCCGGCCCGCGTGCACGTCGAACGCCTTGATGTGGTCGCGTTCGCTGTCGCCGACGTAGAGCACGTCCTCGCCGGGCGAGAACGCCAGGCCGTTGGGCTTGTCGAAGGTGTCGGCGACGACCGTCGTCGCTCCAGAGCGCCGATCGTGCCGGAGCACGTAGTCGCCGAGGTCGGGCGGCGGCCGGAAGCCCTGCAGCCAGCCGTAGCTGGGGTCGGTGAACCAGATCGCGCCATCGGCGGCGACGACGACGTCGTTCGGCGAGTTCAGCCGCAGCCCGAGCCACGCGTCGACCACCGTCTCGGCGGCGCCCGTGCGCCGGTCCACGCGCGTGATCGCGGCGGGCTCCCACAGGGTGCCCTGCTCGCAGACGAGCAGCGCCCCGTCGCGGTCGAGCGTCATGCCGTTCGCCATGTTGGCGTCGGCGCGCACGGTCGTGACGCCGCCCGTCACGAGGTCGAGGCGGCG
>JBJMKO010000035.1:0-2029 GCA_045805805.1 Solirubrobacterales bacterium
GAGCATGTCCTCGCCGCGGATCGTGCCGCCGGCCTGCCGCGAGGCCCACGTCGCGAACGTGCACCAGTTGGCGCCCGGCCGCCCGTCGGCGACGGCGGCCGCCAGCCGCGAGTAGCACTCGGTGATCTGCAGGTTGCGGATGACAGGATCGGGAAGGGCGGCGATCCGCCCGACCTCCTCGACCTCAGGCCTCTTCACTCAGATGCGCGCGCTGGACTTCGTCGTCCCTGGCGCCCGGTCGCAATCGCCGCCGCGGTGCAGCACACGGACCGAGTGATACTCGATCCGCTGCTGCTGCTGGGCGGCCACGGCGGACTTGGCCAGCTGGGCGTCGATCCCCAGCAGGCCGTGCACCGAGAGGCCGACCATGGCGACTCCAGTGCAGAGGGCGACGGCGAAGACCGAGCGCATTCCCCGGGGACCCATGGCCGGCCAGTCAAGCCGACGAACACTAAGCGCAGCTAAGCGGCGGCGAAGATCCGGTTAATCACGGGAACGTGGGCTGCTGGATCTGCGACGGCACCTGCTCCGGCCGCTGGCCCAGCGTCACGGTCACCGTGTGCCGGGAGCCGTTGCGCTCGACCGTGACGTCGACCTTGTCGCCCGGCTTGTCGTCGGCGATCGCGTTGGCCACGTCGTCCGGGCTCGAGATCGCCGTGCCGCCGACCTTGACCACGATGTCGCCCGGCTGGAGGCCGGCGCGGTCGCCCGGGCCGCTGGGGGTCGTCTGCGCGATCTCGGCACCGGAGCCGCCGCCCCGCGGCGCGGTCGTCTGCAGGCCGAGGTAGGCGTGCTTGACCTGGGTGCCGCTCTCGAGCGCCGGGAGGACCTGCTTGACCGTGTTCGCCGGGATGGCGAAGGCGATGCCCACGTTGCCGTCGCCGCCGCCGGCCGCGGTCGCGATCTGCGAGTTGACGCCGATGACCTGGCCCTTGGCGTTGAGCAGCGGGCCGCCGGAGTTGCCGGGGTTGACCGCGGCGTCGGTCTGGATGACCTTGTCGATCGAGAAGCCGTTGGGGGACTGGATCTGGCGCTCGAGGCCTGACACGATGCCCGCCGTCGCGGTGCGGTCGAGCCCGAGCGGGTAGCCGATCGCGACGACCGAGTCGCCGACCTGGGCCTTGTCGGAGTCGGCCAGCTCGAGCGGCCGGATGCCCTGCACCGCGCTCGCGTCGACCTTCACCGCCGCAAGGTCGGTGGAGGCGTCGACGCTCAGCACCTTGGCGTCGTGGTAGGCGCCCTTGTCGTTGAAGCGCACCTGGACGTTGCCCGATTGGCCGACGACGTGCGCGTTGGTGACGACCGTCCCGTTGCTGTCGACGAGGAAGCCCGTGCCCGAGCCCTGGCCCGTGCGCACCGACGCGACGCTCGGGCTGGCGGCGGCGTAGATCGTGCGCACGAGGTCGCCCTTGGCGTCGCTGGCCGAGATGCTCACAGGGGCCGGGTTCGACGGCGCGGCGGTCGTCGCGGGGGTGTTGTCGTTGCCCGCGAGACCGGTGCCGAGCAGGACCGCCGAGACGACGACCGCCGACACCACGCCGCCGCCGACCGCGGCCAGCCACGGGCGCGGGGCGCGCGGCTCGCGCGCCGGCGGCGCCGGCGGTGGGTCGTCCGCCGGCGGGGGCGGAGGAGGTGTGTACGCGCTCGGCTTCGGGTCGTCGGTCCAGAGGCTCATCGGTTCTCCTGATTCACGTTTCGCGGCCCACCGTAGACGCGCGACGTCAGCCCCACATAAGGCTTCAGGAGACATTGAGCGCGCCTTCACGAACCCTTGAAGAAGTGGGTCGATTGTCCCGTCCATGAGCGATCGCCACGACGACGGACTCGCCCTCTACCTGCGTGGCATCGCTCGCACGCCGCTGCTCACGGCGGCGCAGGAGCAGGCCCTCGCCCGCCGAGTCGAGCGCGGCGACATGGCCGCCAAGGACCACATGATCGAGGCGAACCTGCGTCTCGTCGTCCACATCGCCAAGCGCTACCAACGCGAGGACTCCGGTCTTACGCTGACCGACCTCATCCAGGAGGGCAC
>JBJMKO010000036.1:0-2188 GCA_045805805.1 Solirubrobacterales bacterium
GGCCCGGGCGCCGGCGGCGGGGCGGTGTCGCGCAGGAACTGCTCGACCGCGGCCATGACGGCCGCCGCCTCCTCGGGCGTCGCGCTCGAGCCGCGCAGCTCCAGGCGGGGGCGGCGGTTCATGCCGGCGGGCCGTTGACGCCCTTGATCGACTTCTGGCCGCGCGCGAGCCGGTACGAGTAGCCGTTCGAGGTGAGCGTCTGACGCGAGCGGTGCTTGATCGTGGCCAGGCGCTTGAACGTGCAGTCGAAATGGCTGCCCGTCGCCTTCACGAGCCCGTAGCCGTGGTGGTCGAAGTCCGCCTGGTCGATCCAGGGGTTGACCGAGCGCAGGACGTTGTAGATGGCCGGGTCGGTGTGCGGGTTCTGGTCGTCGCCCGGGATGACCACGCCGCTGCCGGCGTTGATGTCCGTCTCGCCGAAGTTCTGCGACGTGATCGACCCGCCGACGAACTCGACCGCCACGCTCGGGCCGTCGCCCATCTGGGTGCGCACGTCGCCGGCCAGGAAGATGTGGATGTCGCCCGTGAGGAAGACGACGTCGTCGATGCCCTCGTTCTTGATGTGGGCCAGCAGCTCCTCGCGCTCGCGTGGGTAGCCCTGCCAGGAGTCGAACTGGTAGTAGGCACCGCCGGTCACCTTCGCCGGCATCATCAGCGTCTCCGAGCCGATCACCTTCCAGGTGGCCTTCGACGCGCTGAGCCGGCGCTTGAGCCAGTTCATCTGCGTGCGGCCGAGGAAGTCGCGCGGCTGGTCCCAGTCCGCGCATGGTGGCGACACGGCGTCGCCGCACGGCTGGTCGGCCCGGTACTTGCGCTGGTCGGGCAGGATCAGGTCGACGTGGCGGCCCTGGCGCAGGTGGCGGTACACCTGCTTGGTCCGCCCGCCGTAGAACGGCATCGACTCGAAGAACGCCTTGTAGGCCGCGCGCTTACGCGCCTGCGAGAAGCGGTACGCGGGGTCCAGGCCGCCGTCCCGCTCGCCGCCGGCGTAGTTGTTCTGCACCTCGTGGTCGTCCCAGATCGTGATCATCGGGACGCGCGCGTGCAGCTTCCGCAGCGTCCGGTCGGAGCGGTAGAGCGCGTACTTGGCGCGGTAGTCGTCGAGCGTGAGCGACTCGTGCGCGTACCCGGTTTGCGAGTTCGGCCGGCCGATGCTGTCGTCACGCACGCCGGTCCCGCCCGCCCGCGTGTGGTACGCCTCCGCGTAGATGTAGTCGCCGAGGCAGACGACGAAGTCGACGTCCTCGCGGCGCATGAGGTCGTAGCCGTTGTAGTAGCCGTGCGTGTAGTCCGCGCACGAGAAGAACGCGAACTTGACCGGCTGGCGGGAGTCGGGCGGCAGCGCGGTCTGGAAGCGGCCGACCGGGCTGTGGTGGTCGCGCGTCTCGAAGCGGTAGTAGTAGCGCTCGTGCGGCGCGAGGTGGCCGACGCGGGCCTTGACCGAGTGGTTGCGCTTGCCGCTGGTCGCGATCGTCTCACGGGCGACGACGTGCCGGAAGTCCCGGTCGCGCGCGACCTCGAGCTTGACCGTGCCCGCTCCCGTCACCTCGTCGAGCACGGTGAGAAGCGTGATCCCGTGGGGCGTCGGGTCGCCCGACAGGACGCCCTGGCTGAACTTCCCGCCGCGCAGCAGCTTGGGCCGGGCGAGCGCCTCCACGGCGGTCTGGGGAGCCACGAGGAGGGCGGCTCCCGCCGAGCCGCCGCGGACGAGGAACTGGCGGCGTGAGAGCATGCCGCAGCCTAACCGCTACGTACCGACAGGGTGCCAGGCGGTCTTGAGCTCGACGAACGGCTCGATCCGGGACAGGCTGTCCTCGGCGCCGGGGCGCACGACGCGGGTGACGCTGTCGGCCGCGAGACGGGTGACCTCGGGGTCGCCCGTCGTGTCGGCGATGGCGTCGACGTCGCGGTGGCCGGCCAGCGGCTTGACGAGCTCGGCGCGCAGGCCGGACAGCAGGTTGACCACCCCGGCCGGCACGTCCGCCACGCCGAGCACCTCGCCGAGGTGCAGGGACAGCAGCGGCCAGCGCTCCGAGACGATCGCGACGACGACGTTGCCGGCGGCCAGTGGCGGCAGGATCTCGCGGACCAGCCCGAGCAGGTCCGGCTCGTCGGGCGCGATCACGCCGACGACGCCGGTCGGCTCGGGCATCGTGAAGTTGAAGTGCGGCGCCGCGACCGGGTTGAC
>JBJMKO010000037.1:0-1724 GCA_045805805.1 Solirubrobacterales bacterium
CCACGTGCGCGCCGGCGTGGCCGCCGTCGACGTGCCGCTGCCCCTCGACGACGCCGAGGCCGTGGCCACGGCGATCATGACCACCGACACGGTGCGCAAGGAGACGCTCGTCGAGGGCGACGGCTTCACCGTCGGCGGCATGGCCAAGGGCGCGGCCATGCTCGCTCCCAACATGGCGACGATGCTCGCCGTGCTGACGACCGACACGCACGCCAAGCAGGCGGCCGTCGCACGCGACGGCTTCACCGTCGGCGGCATGGCCAAGGGCTCGGGGATGATCCACCCCAACCTCGCCACGATGCTCGCGGTCGTCACGACCGATTACCCGCTCGAGCCCGGCGAGGCGATCGAGTTCCTCCGGCCGGCGCTGGATGAGAGCTTCAACGCGATCTCGGTCGACGGCGAGTGCTCGACGAACGACACCGTCGTCCTGCTCGCGAACGGCGCGAGCGGCGCCGCCCGCGACGACGCCGCGTTCGCCGAGGCGCTCCGGGCCGTCTGCGGAGAGCTCGCGTCGCAGATCGTCGCGGACGGGGAGGGCGCGACGTTCCTCGCCGCCATCGACGTCAGGGGCGCGGTCGACCGCGCCCAGGCCAAGGCCGTCGCCCGCCGCATCGCCACCTCCCCGCTCGTGAAGACGGCGCTCTTCGGCCGCGACGCGAACTGGGGGCGCGTGCTCGCCGCCGCAGGCTCCGCGCCCCACAACGGCGGCTACGCCAACGTCGACGCCGCCCTGCTCACCCTGACCTTCAACGGCGCGACCGTGATCGACCACGGCGCCCCGCAGAACGTCGAGCCGGAGCTGGACGGCTCCGAATGCCTGATCGTGCTCGACCTCGGGCTCGGTGACGGCGAGGCCCGGTACCTGACCAGCGACCTGTCCTACGACTACGTCCGCATCAACGCGGACTACCGGACGTGAAGCCCCTCGTCGTCAAGTGCGGCGGCTCGGTCGCTGGCGAGGCGGCCGCACTCGTGCGGCCGTTTCTCCAGGCCGGCAACCCGGTCGTGGTGGTGCACGGGGCCGGCCCGCAGATCTCCGCGGAGATGGAGCGCCGCGGCCTGGCCGTCGAGTTCGTCCGTGGCCGCCGGGTGACGAGCCCGGAGGCGCTCGCCGTCGTGCGGGAATCCATTGCGGCCGTCAACGCGGGGCTCTGCCGTGCGATCGGACCCAAGGCCGTCGGGCTCATGGGCGACGAGATCGGCCTGCAGGCGACACGCGTCGAGGAGCTCGGCGAGGTCGGCGACCCCACGCCGTCGGCCCCGCCGGCAGTGCTCGACGCGCTTGCCGCCGGGCTCATCCCCGTGGTCGCGCCGCTCGCCGCCGGCCCGCTGAACGTGAATGCCGACGAGGCCGCCTCCGCGCTCGCGATCGGCCTCGAGGCCGAGCGCATCCTCTTCCTCACCGATGTCCCCGGCCTGCTGCTCGCCGGAGCCGTCGTCTCGCGCATCGCCGCCGACGACGCGGCGGAGCTGCTCGACGCCGGCACCCTCCAGGGCGGGATCCAGCCGAAGCTGCACGCGGCCTTGACCGCCGCGCGGCAGGGCGTGCCCGCCGAGATCGGGCGGACGGCGGTGGTCGCGTGAAGACCATCCCGGGCGCCCACGTGCTGCCGACCTACGCCCGCGCGGACGTCACCTTCGTGCACGGCGAGGGCGCGTGGCTCACCGGCGACGACGGCACGCGCTACCTCGACCTGGTCGCGGGCATCGCGGTCGTCGGG
>JBJMKO010000038.1:0-41937 GCA_045805805.1 Solirubrobacterales bacterium
ACCGAAGACCTCGCGCATGGCCCCGCAGACCTCCCCGATGGACGCTCCCGACCGAAGCGCCTCCCTGATCGGCGGCAGCAGGTTGCCCTCGCCCTCCGCAACCCCTCGCAGCTCCGCCAGCCGCCCGTCGACCCCAGTCTGGTCACGGGCGGCCTTGAATTTCGCCAGGCGCTCGAGCTGTCGCCGCTCCGATTCGGGATCGACCCTGAGGATGTCGACGTCGTCGACCGTGTCGGTGACGTATTTGTTGACCCCGACGACGACGTCCTGGCCCGTGCGGTAGCGCTCGTGGTAGGAGGCGGCGGACTCCTCGATGTCCTGCTGGATGAAGTCGAGCGCGTTCACGGAGCCGCAGAGCTCGGCGACCTTCGCCATGAGCTCGCGGGCCCGTGCCTCGATCTCGTCGGTCAGCGCCTCGACGAAGTAGGAGCCGGCGAGCGGGTCGACGGTGTCGGCGACTCCCGACTCGTGGGCCAGGACCTGCTGGGTGCGCAGCGCGATCCTGGCCGAGCGCTCGGTCGGCAGGGCCAGCGCCTCGTCGAACCCGTTCGTGTGCAGCGACTGCGTTCCGCCGCAGACGGCCGCGAAGCCCTGAAGAGCGACGCGGATGATGTTGACCTCCGGCTGCTGGGCCTGGAGGGTCACGCCGCCGGTCTGCGTGTGGAAGCGCAGCATCATCGACTTCGGGTTCGTGGCGCCGAAGCGGTCGCGCATGATGTGCGCCCACATCCGCCGGGCGGCGCGGAACTTCGCCACCTCCTGGAAGACGTTGTTGTGGCCGTTGAAGAAGAAGGCCAGCCGCGGCGCGAACTCGTCGATCTTCAGCCCCCGCTCCAGCGCCGCTTCGACGTAGGCGATCGCGTTGGAGAGGGTGAAGGCGACCTCCTGCACGGCCGAGCAGCCCTTCTCGCGGATGTGGTAGCCGGAGATCGAGATCGTGTTCCATTTCGGCACGTTCTCGCGGCAGTACTCGAAGATGTCGGTGGTCAGCCGCATCGTCGGCTCCGGCGGGTAGATGTAGTTGCCGCGGGCCATGTACTCCTTCAGCACGTCGTTCTGGACGGTGCCGCGCAGCTTCTCGGAGGGGACCCCCTGTTCCTCGCCGACCAGCTCGTAGAGCAGCAGCAGGATCGCCGCCGGGGCGTTGATCGTCATCGAGGTGGAGACGCCGTCGAGGGGGATCTGGTCGAAGCAGATCCGCATGTCCTCGATCGTGTCGATCGGCACTCCGGTGCGGCCCACCTCGCCGCGGCAGAGGGGATCGTCGGAGTCGCGCCCGAGCTGGGTCGGCAGGTCGAAGGCCATCGAGAGGCCGGTGGACCCATGTTCGATCAGGTAGCGGTAGCGCTCGTTGGTGTCCTCGGGCGTGGCGAAGCCGGCGTACTGGCGCATCGTCCAGAGCCGGTCGCGGTACATCCCCTCGTGGATCCCGCGCGTGAACGGCGGCGTGCCGGGCTCTCCCAAGCGCTCCTGCAGGCCCGAAGCGACGTCGTCGGCGTCGTAGGCGCGCTCGATCTCGATGCCGGAATCGGTGAACACGCGCTCGTCGTCGGGGCCCACAAGCGGGGCGATCGTGCGATGGGTCTCCTCGGTTGCCATGGCGACAGGATATGCGTGCATACGCCGCATCTGCTCCCGACCGGAACATTGCGGCCAAATGAGGTTTGTCAGGGAGCGTGCCGGGAATACACTTGGCAGCAATCGAATTGCCGTAAGTCGCCATTAGGGGCAGCAGGGGGCGGCAGCAAACGGAGGATCGATATGAAGGATGTGACCCAGCCGCTCAAGGGCAGGGGGACGATGCTGTCGGTGGTAGCGACTGTCGCGGTTCTCGTTGGACTGCTTGCGTTCGCTCCCCTCGCATCGGCCGCCAGTGACCCGCTAAGCAGCGGTACGACCAGGATCACCCTCAACAAGGGCTTCTTCAAGAAGCTGAAGAAGAACGGCGTCAAGGTTCTCAAGGTGAGCCCCGGCACCGTGAAAAGTCGAACCGTGACGCTTCCGGTGAGTGGCGGATCCCTCGACCCGATCACCGGTCTTGGAACCATCGAACACAGTGGCGGAGTCAAGTTCAAGCGGGGCAAGAAGACCGCCCCGGTGAACACTCTCGTGCTCGACACGACGACCAAATCGCTCAAAGCCAAGGTCGCCGGCAAGAGCATGAAGTTCGCCTCCGTGGCCGGCTACACCGTAGCCCGCAACGGCTTCGGCGCCAACGTCAGCATCACCAAGCTGAAGCTGACCGGCAAGGCAGCCAAGCAACTGAACAAGAAGCTCGGCTTCACCGGTAAGAAGAAGAGTGGCAAAAAGAAGGCGCGGCCCCTGTTCAAGGGCAACCAGGTCCTCGGCAGCTCGACCAGCGAAACGCAGCCGAAGACGGTAACTGTGCTGCCTAGTGGCAAAGCCAGCCTGCTCACGAACGAAGCAACCGTTAAAAAGTTCGTACTGCCGCCGCCCAACGGCCTGGCGGTCAAAATCGAACCAATCTCGCCTACCGAAGTCGAAACGATCGCCAACCCGTTCACGCCGATCTTGAAGTTCCCGATCAGCGGCGGCTCTATCGCTCCTGACGCCAGCAGCGGTAAGGTCGAAACGACCGGTGGCGTGAGGCTGGTGCAGAAACTCGTAGCAGGCACGACCACGATTACGCTGGGCAACATCTTGGTGGACCTGTCGGCAAAGACGGCCACGGCCGAAATCACCATCGAATCGACGATCTCACCCGAACTCAATAAAGGTGCCCTCGGGCGATCCTCGATCGCCGACCTCAACCTGAGCGGCGCCACGATCAAATCCGACCCGTCCGCCCACACGGTGACGGTTGAAAACGCGGCTGCCACGCTGCAGGAAGTGACAGCGCTGGTGCTCACCGAAGTGTTCGGCGCTCCCTTCGACGCGGTGAAAGTTGAACACGCCAAATTCGCCAAGGGAGACCCGCTGGGCACGTTCTCCTTTACGGCACAGACGCAGTAACGGGCTCGAACAGCTCGTCGTTTGCCGAGAGGGCGGCCAGTTGGCCGCCCTCTCTCGTCGGCCTCCCGAGCGGCTTCATTGCTCAGGTTCCCGGTTGCAATTGGCCGTGCCTTTCGGTAGCTTCGCTCCCATCCGGCCCGGCTTCCGCCAGGGCCGGAAAGCGGGGAAACGTGGACTCGACGCGCGCATGGCCCAGCCATGCAGGAGGGGAAAGGGATGGACAGCGAGGCATCGAATCTGGCCAGTGGCATGCCCCCTCGGCTTCTCGCGCCATTTTGGCCGCTGGACGATCAGCACGGTGTCGGCCATGTGCCGCTTGACGGGGAGCCGCCGTCCAACCCCGCCGGGGTAATGCCCCTGCTGGTCCGGCTCGCCGCCCAGAGTGAAGCGATGCGCAGCCTCCAGAGTGCCGAGGGCGAGGCCCTCTCCGAGAGTGCCGCATCGGCGCTGCGCGGCGAGATGGCCGAAGGCATGCGGGAATTGGCCGACCTCCTGGACCCCGAGAGCGCCGAGATCGTCCGCCTGCGGGCGAAGGGTCTCGCCGGCGGCATCGAGCATCGCGAGATGACCCTGGAGATCGCCCAAAGCGGCCCCCCACCCGCGATGGAGGTCGTCTGCGGACCGCTCTGCACCTGGCGGATGAAGACGCGCGTCGGTCTGCACTCGTTCCTGGCCGCGGCGCGCGACGAGCCCCGGCAGAAGTTGCTGGACGAGCTCGACGCCTCGCTCGAGGATGCCCTGGCGGAAGTCGAAGCCGAGATAGGCGCCGACGGCATGTACGTCCCCTTCAAGCTGCCGATGAACGTCACCGACTTGCTGATCTCAGCGGGCGAGGCGGCCGGCCACCCCAAGCACTTCGCCTACTTCATGCCCGAGGACGAAGGCGTCGACGGGCTGCCGCTGAAGGAACAGCGGACGCTCTACATGCGCAACGTCCACGTCGCCCGCTACTCGGTGATCACGATTCCGCTGGCCGAAACGCTGCTGAGCGGACCGATGCGGGCGGCCGACGTGCCGATCGAGGACACGCTGATGCCGTGGATCCGCGGTCACGATCACGGGCACAACGTCGTCGTGCCGGAGACCTCCTACGACAGCTGGATGGAGACGCTCGGGATAGAGCCCTTTATGGCGCTGCAGGAGGCGATTGCCGACGTCTACGGCTTCCTGCTGACGATCTCGGACACCTGGCTGGCGCGCACCGGGGTAAGCCGCCTCGAGATGTGCACCACCCACATCGCCGAGCTGCTCCACTACCTGCGGCGCGGCCCGAAGTACTACGGCGACCCGGGCGCCGCCTACGTCGAACTCAGCTTCCTGGCTGAGAACGGCTTCGTCGAGATCGACGAAGCCGGCCGGATCGCCTGGGACGAGGACGGCTTTTGCCGCGGCATGGCCGCTCTGGCGAGTGCGCTGACCGCCGCCACGGTGGGAGCCCCGGACGAGCGCGGCTCCGAATCCTTCCTGGCCCGCTACGGCTGGCCCACCGAGACAGCGGCGATGCGCACCTGGGACGCGATGCGCAAGGAGCTGAACAACGTCCCAACGTCCATAGCTTTCTACAGGGCAAGCGACGTGCCAGCCTCAGACGAAGTACCAGTCCCGGCCTAACTCAGCTTCGGGACCACAAGGTTGTGCACCCGCCCGACGCCCACCACCCCTCAGTCCGAAGCCCCCGCCAACCGCTCGACCCCCGACTTCTCGATCGTCATCCGCAGCCCCTCTTGCAACTCGACGCTGGGCTCCCAGTCGAGCAAATCGCGGGCGCGGGCGATGTCTGGCTGACGCTGCTGCGGGTCGTCGACCGGCAGCGGCTCGAAGACGATCTCGGAGCGTGAGTCGGTCACCTCGATCACGGTCTTGGCCAGCTCCAGCAGCGTGAACTCGTTCGGGTTGCCGATGTTGACGGGAGAGTGCACCCCTGACTCGGCGAGGGCGACGATGCCGCGGATCAGGTCGTCGACGTAACAGAAGCTGCGCGTCTGATCTCCCTCGCCGAAGACGGTCAACGCCCGGTCCTCGAGCGCCTGGCGGAGAAAGGTCGGGATCGCGCGTCCGTCGTGCGCCCGCATACGGGGACCGTAGGTGTTGAAGATGCGGACGATCGAGGTGTCGACCCCCTGCTGGCGGTGGTAGGCCATCGTCAGCGCCTCGGCGTAGCGCTTCGCCTCGTCATAGACGCCGCGCGGGCCGATCGGGTTGACGTGGCCCCAGTAGTCCTCGGTTTGGGGGTGGACCTGGGGATCGCCGTAGACCTCGCTGGTCGAGGCGAGCAGGAAGCGGGCGCGCTTGAACTTGGCGACGCCGAGCATGTGGTGGGTCCCGTGCGAGCCGACCTTCAGCGTGTGTAGGGGCAGCCGCAAGTAGTCGATCGGGCTGGCGGGCGAGGCCAGGTGGTAGACGAAGTCGACGTCCTCGGGGATGTCGACGGTCTCGGTGATGTCGAGGTTGCGGAACTCGAAGGCCGAGTCGCGGATGTGCTCGATGTTCTGCAGCGACCCCGTCTCGAGGTTGTCGACGCAGATCACCCTGTGACCCTGCCCGAGCAGGTGCTCGCATAGGTGGGAGCCGAGGAAGCCGGCGCCGCCGGTGACCACACAGGTGCTCATCGCCGCGGATGGTATCGGCCGCTCCCCCGCGCCGGTTGACAGCCCCGATTTGTCCAATTTGCGGGACTCGGCACCGACCACCCGTCCAGCAGGGGGGAGAACCGGCGGGGCCGGCTCCATTGGGTTGACATGTTTGAGACACAAATCTGAACCGGTGCGGAGGAGCTCAGCGGAGTGAGCCAGGGGAGATCGACGGCTATGCGGGCAGCGCAGCCTGGGAGGGGTGACCTCGCCCAGACCGCGGGCGACGCCGCGCGCAAGCGGGCGGCGCTGGAGATGATCGCGCGCTACGAGCCGTCCCTGAAACGCACCGCGCGGCGCTTCTCACTGGATGCCGAGGACGCCGACGATGCCTATCAGCGGGCCCTGGAGATAGTCCTCACCAAAGCTCCGACCACGGACGCGCGAGACCTGATCCGCTGGACCCAGACGGTGACCAAGCACGAGGCGATGGCCGTACGCAAGGGTCGCGAAAAACTGCTCGGAGGAGGCGGGCCCAACCGTCCCGGCCCGGCGCCTGACCCGGTGGCACAGATCCCGGCGCCCGGCGAGGGTCCCGACGAGCAGGCGGAGCGCAGCGAGGCGATCGCTCGCAGCCGCGAGGCGCTGCGGTCGCTGAAGCCGGCCGAGCTGCGGGCGCTGAGCCTGCTGGCGGGGGGCTACTCCTACGCCGAGATCGGCGAGCTGACCGGCTTCAGCCAGACGAAGATAAACAGGGTTTTGGCGGAGGGTCGCAACCGCTTCCGCAGCATGCTCTCCAGCAGCGAAGACGGCAGCCGCTGCCGGGAGCTGCGTCCGCTGCTCTCCGCCTTCTGCGACGGCGAGGCCGGCTCGGGCGACGCGGAGACGATGCGGGAGCACCTGCGTGCCTGCGCCCACTGCCGGGCGACGATGCGCGCCTACCGGGCAGCGCCGCGAATCGCCGTGGCCCTGGCGCCGGCGCTGCCCCCCTCGCGCTCTCTGCTCGAACGCGCGCATGACCTCCTGGCCGGGGTCGGCTCGCGGTTGCCGGGGATGGGCAGTGCTGACATGGCCTCCCAGATCGCCGTCGCCGGCGGCTCCCGCGGCGGCGGCATGGCGGCCCTGGCCAAGCTGTTGGCGATCTGCGCCGGCGCGGGAGGGGCGGCCACCTGCGTCGCCACGGGCGCGTTGCCGGTGCCCCTGGTCGACCACGACACGCCGGCCCCGCCACCGATCGAACGCGCCGCGGAAGGGCCACAGCGGGAAACCGAAAGCGAAGCGGTCGACTACGAACCGGACCCGCCACAGAGTCCACCGCCCGAAGCGAAGCCCGACCGGCCGCCGCGCGAAGACACGGCCACCGAAACGGGCAGCGCTCCGACGGGGGCGGTCGAATACGAATCCCCACCTCCCACCCTGGAACCCGCGCCGTCGAGCGGGGGCGAAAGCCCGACGTCAAGCGGCTCGGCCGCCGGGGAGTTCGGACCGTGACGACCCACGTCAAGCCGATTGCGGCGATTGGGGTTGCTGCGCTCGCTGTGGTCGCGATGTTCGCGGTCGCCATGCCGGCCGCCAAGGCAGCGACAGGCCTCCAGCCACTCGACCTCAGCGTCGACGGGGGCGAGGAAAGCTGGCATGCCGAACCCACCTTTGCCCTGCGCTGGACCAACCCGCCGGGCGTCGCGGCTGTCCACTACCGCGTCCTCGACCCGTCTGGTCAGGCGCGGCTTGTCGAAGCGAGGATCGGCTGGGCGGCGACCGCAATCCAGCAACTGACGGTGCCGCGTCTGTCCGGTGCCTATACGGCCGAGGTCTGGCTCGAGAACGCCGCCGGCGAGGAAGGCACCGCGGTCACAGCGCGGTTGCGCTTCGACGAAAGCCCGCCCGGTCACGTCGATCCGCTGCCCCCCGGCGGCTGGATCGCCCGCAGCGGCTTTCCCGTGATCCTCCACCTCAGCCATCCCACCGGCCCGCAACCGCTCTCCGGCATCCGTGGTTACGCGATCTCTACCGATCGCCTGGCCGACGGCGAACCCTGCAGCGACCCGTTCACCTGCAGCGAAGACGAGACCGATCTGCGCGCCGGCCTGGACGGGGACTCGCCGGCGATCGCCGAACTCCCCGAGGGCGTCAACTACGTCCACGCCGTCGCGGTCTCCGGCTCGGGGATGCGCTCAGCCATCGTCGGCAGCGCCATCGTTCGGGTCGACAAGACCGACCCGGTCACGCAGCTCGACGGCGTGCCGGAGGGCTGGTCGAGCCGGCCGCCGATCCTGACCGCCACGGCAACCGACAGCGGCTCCGGGATGACGGCGACGGGCGACGGGCCCAACCCGTTCACAGCGATACGGATCGACGGCGGCTCCCCGGCGATCGCCGCGGGCGACACCGTCACCGCCACCGTGATCGAGTCCGGAGCCCACACGATCGCCTACTACGGCCGCGACGCCGCCGGCAACGTCGACGACGGCGGTGACAGCAACGGCCAACCGAACCACGACCCGGCGACAGCCGTCGTCCGGATCGACCGCGATCCCCCTCGCCTGGCCTTCTCCAATGCCCAGGACCCGGCCGACCCGGAGCGGATCGAGGTACGAGCCTCCGACGCGCTCTCCGGGATCGATCCCGCTCGCGGCGGCATCTCGGTCCGCCCCGTTGGTTCGACCGGGCGCTTCGAAGCGCTGCCGACAGAGGTGTCCGGCACGACGCTCACCGCCCACTGGGACTCCGAGGCCTACCCGCCAGGCGAGTACGAGTTCCGCGCCACGGCTTACGACCTTGCCGGAAACTCGGCCTCGACGCCGAGCCGCGCCGGTGGGACGGCGATGCGACTGCACAGCCCACTCAAGGTGGCGACGAGGCTGGTGGGCGGCTTCGGTCGGGGGCGGGCGTCGCGCACCGTTTCCTACGGGCACGGAATCTCCTACAGCGGGCGCCTGATCGCGGGACGGCGTACGCCGCTCCCCGGGATGCCGGTGCGGATACTCGAGCGCTTCGCTGCGGGAGCCGTGTCGCGGGAACGGCAATCGACCGTGCGGACAGGAGCGGGCGGCACCTTCACAATTCGCCTGGCTCCGGGACCCAGCCGCGAGATCGTCGCGATCGCTCCGCCGACGGCGACGCTGCAGGGCTCCCGCAGCCAGGCCTCGAACCTGGCGGTTCGCGGCCGCGTCCACTTGGGGGTCTCCTCTCGCGTCGCGGAGGTGGGCGGAAAGTCGATCGTCTTCCGCGGCAAGGTCGCATCCGCGGGCGCCGAAACGCCGGCAGACGGCAGGGCCGTACAGCTCCAGTTCCGCCTGTCAGGCCAGACCTGGAGCGAGTTTCGCACGATCCGCACGGACCGGCGGGGACGGTTCCGCTACCCCTACCGCTTCACCGACGACGACAGCCGCGGCGCCCGCTTCCAGTTCAGGGCCTACGTACCGGCGCAAGCCGGCTGGCCATTCGAGCCAGCCGGCTCACTGCCGATCGCGGTGCGGGGGCGCTGAGGCTGTCCGACCAAGCAGATCAAGGACGCAGGGAGCGCCGCGTGCTCTGCACGCAAGCGACCGAGGACGCCGATATGCGCCGGTCGGACAGCCTCAGACCGGCAGCAACTCGACCGCTTTGCGGACGCGCTGCTCGAGCTCGGTGCGGTTGCGCTTCAGGGTCGTCTCGACCGTGCGCCGGCGCTTGCGCGCCTCACGCTCGACCCGGTTGCGAGTCTTGCGCGCCTCGGTCGTGGCCCGGCGACGGGCGGTGGCGCCGCGCCGCTCGGTGCGTTTGATGCGACGGCGGATCTCGACGCGGTAGGACTTGAGCTGTTTCCCGGCGGCGGAGCGGTCGGTGAACGGCTCGACCAGATCGGTGACGCGCTCGGTCACGGTGAGGACGGCGCCGACCGGGATGTCGACGGCGGTCTCGGCGACGACGCGAGCCTGGTTCTTCTCGGCTGCCGCGGCTTTCGCGGTCGGTTTGGCGCCGTTGCTTTTACTGCCTTTGGGCTGTGTTGCCATGAAAGATGAATCCCTTCGTATGCGGGTTTCCTGCCTTGGTGTTCGCGAGTGTAGCGAACGTATGTTCCACGAACACCTGTTCTAAACCCGTTGGGCTGAGCGGTTACTGCGCCGAGCGCGCAATCGCCATTCCCAGCTCGCCGGCGGCGGCGGCGATCGGGTAACGGGCGTCGAGGCCGAGCAGGGCGTCGGCTGGGGCGAGGTCGCCGAAGGCGACGAGGCCCCCCGCCTCGCGCACGATCAGTTGCGCCGCCGCCGCGTCCACCGAGCGGCACGGTCGCAAGCTGAGCATCGCGTCGAAGCGGTCCGCGGCGACGTAGGCGGCGGTGATCGCGATCGAGCCGACCACGCGCAGCCGGTAGACGCAGCCGGCGAGGGCCTCCAGCGACGGCAGGGCGCGCTCCGGCTCGGCCGACTCGACCCCGAGCAGCTCCAGCATCTCGCCGTCGGCGCCGACCTCGATCGGCTCGCCGTCGAGCTTCGCGCCCTCGCCGCGGGCGGCGGCGAACTCCTCCCCCGCGCCGAAGTCGAAGACGTAGCCGAACTCGATGTCGGCCATCGAACGTCCCGAGGCGACCGCGATGCTGAGGCTGTGGGCGGGAAGCGTGCGGCGGGCGTTGAGCGAGCCGTCGATCGGGTCGATCACGACGTGGGCGGAGCCGCCGTCGCCGAAGCTCACCTCGCCGCGCTCCTCGGAGATGGCGACGAAGGAGGCTCCCTGGGCCGCCAGCGCCTCGAGCTCGGCGAAGACCGCGTCCTCGCAGCGGCGGTCGATGACGAGGGTGCGGTCGCCGCCCTTGCCGACCCCCTCGTAGGCGGTGCGGGCCGCGACTCCACGCACTTCCGCGAAGATCGCCCGGTGCGCATCGACGATGCGGCGGCAGATTCCCAGCCAGTCTGCGGAGAAAACGTCCATCGAGGCCATCCTATGGAGGGCGCGCACTCGCTAGCGTTGGAGCATGCTCGCCCTCGCCGAGGCCCAGGAACGCGCCGTCCAGCACGGCGAGGGCCCACTGCTGCTGCTCGGCGCGGCGGGAACCGGAAAGACCGAGGCGCTGGCGCGGCGCCTCGTAGTCCTCGCGGGCGAGGGCTACGACCCCGAGCGCGTCCTGCTCTTCGCTTCGAACCGGCCGGCAGCACGGCGACTGCGGCAGCGCGTGGAAGCGATGCTCGGGCGCTCTTGCGAGGAGCTCTGGATCGGCACCTGGCGGGAGCTGGGAGAGAGATTGCTGCGGGAGCACTCGACCGCCGCCGGCCTCGACCCCTTCTTCGATGTCCTCGGGCCCGGCGAGCGTCTCGCGATGCTGCTCGACCGTGTCGACGACCTTCCGCTGCGCAACAGGGAGATACGCGGCAACCCGGCCGGCCTGCTCGCCCGGCTGCTCGCCCAGGTCGATGAGCTCAAGGCCGGCTCCGAGCCGCCCGAGCCCGACCTGGCCGAGTTCTGCGCCGCCCACGACCGCATCCTCGCCGAGTCCGGCAACCTCGACGGGGGCGATGTCTTACTCGTCCTCAACAAGCTCCTCCGCGAGAGCGAGGACACCCGCGCCGAGATCGCGAGCCGCTTTTCGCACCTGATGGTCGACGAGCTCGAGGACACGGCCCCGTCCCAGCGGGCGATCCTCGCGGCACTGGCGGCAGACAACCCGAACCACCTTTACGCGCTGGAGACAAGGGACGGAGGCGAACCGGCCGCGGGTCCTGTCGTGGGGGGAGAGGGGCCTGCGGGCGGGTCAAAACCGTCCTCGACCCCCCTCCCCCCACGCCACCCGCGGACAGAGGACTGGTTCCACGAGATTCATCCGGAGGGTGAGGTTTTCGCGCTCACCGAGAGGTTCCGGACCCCAGCGGTGCGGTTCTGGCGATGCCTGAACGAGAGGGCGCAGGCGCAGGCGGTGGCGCGTGAAGTGGAGCATCTGCTTGCGGGCGGTACGTCACCCGAGGCCATCTGCGTGCTGGTGGAGGACCCGGCTGCCGACGGCGGGACGGTCGCCGCGGCGATGGAGGAGCGGGGGATCCCGTTCCATCTCTCGGGCCCGGCGGCGCTGTTCCAGCGCCCGGAGGTTCGCGACGCGATCGCCTGGCTGCGGGTCCTGGCCGAGCCGGAAGACTCCGCCGCTGCGGCGCGGGCGCTGACCCGGCCGCCGGTCGAGCTGCGCTCGGCGGACCTTGCGCGCCTGACGACGATCGCTCGCCGGCGCAAGGTCGACATGGTCTCCGCCTGCGAGGCGGCGCTGGAGAGCCCGCAGATCCCACCCGAGGGACGGGAGCGGATCCAGTCCTTCCTGAAGCTCTACGGCGAAGCCTCGGGCGCGATGGAGGAACGCCGGGCCGACGTCTTCGTCAGGCGGCTGATCGAGCGGGTGGGGCTGCGCCGGCAGCGGCTCTTCGCCGCCGAGCCGGAGGTGGCGGAGCGGCTGCTGGGGCTGTCGCGGCTGGCAGAGCTGGCAGCGGCCTGGGCGCGGCGGGAGCCGCACGGGGCGACGCGGGACTTCGTCCGCTACCTCAGCGCCGTGGCGGAAGCCGGCGTCGACCCGACCGGCGGCGAGGAGCCGGTGTCCCCGGGAGCGGTCCAGGGCCTTGCCCAATCCGCGGCGAAGGGGATGGACTTCGACCACGCCTTTGTGCTGGGCCTCGAGCGGACAACGGCAGCGGGGCGGCTTGGAGCCCCGGCCCGGGCGACGCTTGTGCTCTCGCGGGTCGAGAGGGACGGCGATGCGCAGATGCGCGCCTCGCGCTTCTACGAAGCGATGCTCGGCGGTAGCGAGGAGGAGGTGCACGAGGAGGAGCTCTTCGGGCCGGCCGAGGGCCTGCACGCCACCTACCGCAAGCTGCGCGAGGAGGTGCTGGAGGCGTCGTGGGGCGCGGGACGTGAGCTCTCGGAGCCGCGCCTGGACACCGTCGTCGACGTAAACCGGGCGATCGCCCGGCATCTCGAACTGCTGAAGCTGGCTGCGCTCGCCCAGCGGCCGGGCGAGGAGGCGACCGCCGAGGCGATCGAGGCGATCAACGGCCTGCTGCGCCAGATTGCCACCCCCGAGCAGCAGGCCGAGCTCGAAGCCTCGCCGCTCGACGACTACCTGCTCGACTCCGAGCACGAGCGCGATGGCCGGCGGCGGTTGATCGCAGCGCGCCACGAGCCTTCGCTGGAAGCCTTCCTGCCGCGCCGGGGAGACGGCACGCTGAGCCTCTCGGCCTCCGACCTCGATCTCTACCTGACCTGCCCGCTGAAGTACAAGTTCGCGCGCGTCTTCGGCATCCCCCGGGAGCCGACGATCAACCAGCGCTTCGGAATTCTCATCCACAACGTGCTCGAGCGCTTCCACAAAGACAGCGGCGCCGGAGGCCTGGAGCGGCTGATGGACCTCTTCGAGTCCGGCTGGCGCCGCACCGGGTTCGGCAGCAGCGACGACGAGCTGCAGTTCCGCGATCGCGCCCGCGAGGCGATGCGGCTCTACTGGGAACGGGAGGACGAGGCCGAAGGCGAGCCGATCTGGCTGGAGCGCAAGTTCGACATCAAGATCGGCCCACACCGCGTGCGGGGCCGCGTCGACCGGGTCGACCGCCTCCCCGATGGGAGCCATGAGCTGATCGACTACAAGACCGGCGAGCGCAAGAGCGAGGCCGCCCTGGAGAACGATCTGCAGCTGGCCCTCTACCGCGTCGCCGCCCGCGAGGACTGGGACCTCGAGGCCGGTATCTGCAGCTACTACTACGTGCTCGACGCCGACAAGGTCGCCGCCCCGATCGGGGCCGACGACGCCGAGCGGGTCGAGCGCACCGTGCTGGAAGTGGGCGAGGGCGTCCTCGGCCAGGACTTCGAGCCCCGGCCCGCACCGACCACCTGCAGCTGGTGTGACTACCGGCTGATCTGCCCGGCGGCTGAGAGTTAGGCGTTACTGGCTGCCCTGCTGGCGGAGGAAGTGCTGGAAGTCCCTCGCGATTGAGTCCGCGGACGGTAGGTCTTCGGGGTTCTCCAGCTGGTCTTGCTGTTCCGCCTCGATTTTCTCCACGAGCTCCTCGATCTCGGGATTGGCGGCTATCGCGCGATCGATCTGCTCTTCGAAGCTGGTCGCTTCCTCTTCGAGGTCGGTGGCATCGACCGCGACGCCGGTGAGGCCCTCGAGGCGGCGCAGGAGGGCGAGGGCCGCCTTCGGGTTGGGTACCGCGGCGACATAGTGGGGAACGGCGGCCCACAGCGAGGCGGAGGTCATCCCCTCTTTGCGGCAGCAGTCGTGGACGACGCCGACGATGCCGGTCGGGCCCTCGTAGCTGGAGCGCTGCAGGTCGAGCTCCTCGACCAGCTTCTCGTCCGAGGCGAGGCCCGTGATCGGGACCGGCAGAGTGTGGGAGACCTCGGCGATCAGCGCCCCCAGGGTGATCACCATCTCCACCCCGAGCGCGTCGGCCGCGGTAGCGATCGTTTCCGAGAAGGTGCGCCAGCGCAGGTTGGGCTCGGTGCCGTCGAGCAGGACCAGGTCGCGGTCGGCGCTGGGCACGCGGGCGGCGATCAGGTTGTTGTGCGGCCAGTCGATTCGCCGCGCCTGGCCCTCGCTGAGGACGATCGTCGGCCGGGTCGCCTGGAAGTCGAAGTAGTCCTCCGCGTCGAGGTAGGCGATTTGCTCGGAGTCGAGGGCATCGGCGACCGCCGTCAGCGCCGAGGAAGCCGCTGAGGCCGCGTCGTTCCAGCCCCGAAACGAGCAGACCAGGATCGGGTCGCGAAGCTGCGGAACGTCGCCCTCCCAGGTCAGTGAATCCACCTCTCTGAGAGTACAGGCGGGGCAGCGTGGATCTGGATTCAGCCCGGTGGCAGCTACGCCGACGGCGCGGCGAGCGCGCGGCGCACGAGCTGGAAGGCCATGAACAGCGCCAGTGCGGCGAAGGAGAGCTGCAGGACGCGCTCGGAGACGTTGTTGGCGATGCCGACGCCGATCAGGACCCCGAGCGGGGAGAGGGCGCCGATCACGAGGGCGTTGCGGAGGTTGACGTTGCCGTAGGAGCTCTGGCGGAAGGCCCCGACCAGGGCGACGATGACGATCATCAACAGCGACGTCGACTCGCCCTCGACCTGGGTGAGGCCGAGGAAGATCGTCAGCGCGGGCACGAAGAGGATGCCGCCGCCGACGCCGACGATGCCGCCGGTGAAGCCACCGGCCACCGCGATCAGTGCGGCGATCAGCTCGTTCATCGCCCCCTCCCTCGCACAAGGCATTCGCTCCGCGGAGCCCGCAGGGAATCAGGCTGCGATGCGGGCTCCGCTCCGCTCATTGGAGGATCAGCTCGATTGCGATCGCGACCAACAGGGCGGCGAAGAGGAGGGAGACGGTGCGCTGTGAGATGCGCTGCTGCACCGTCGTCCCGATCAGGACGCCGAGGACGGCGGGAATCGAAAGCCAGAGGCCGGTGAGGACGTGGACGTTGCCGTAGATCCCTCCCTGCGCCGCGGTGCCGAGCAGGCCGATCAGGACGATCGCCGCCAGGCTGGTGCCGGTGGCGAGCCGCTCGCCGTAGCCGAACCAGAAGATCAGCAGGGGGACGATGATCGTGCCACCGCCGACGCCGAACACGCCGCTGAAGATCCCTGCCAGCGTCCCGATCGCGGCGAGCTTGAGAATGGGGCGTGATGTTTGGCTCATTACTGGAGGCACCCCCGTGGCCAAGCAGACGCCGGTATGCGCAGTGCCACGTGTGTCTCGCGATACTAGAAGGCGTGTCTGCCGACGAGACAGGGGGCGCCATGGCGAACCCCCTGCTGGAGCCCCTTCGCGCCAACCCGGCCCGCGCCGCGATCCTCACCGACGTCGACGGCACCCTGGCGCCGATCGTCGATCGTCCTGAGCTGGCGGCGGTACCGGCTGTGGTGACGGAGCTGCTCGAAGCGCTGAGCGAGCGCTTCGGACTGGTCGGCTGCATCTCCGGGCGGCAGGCGTTGGAGGCACGGGGTCTGGTTGGCGTGAACGACATCGCCTACGCCGGCAACCACGGCTTCGAACTGCTGCTTCCTGGCGAGCGGGAGCCGCGGCTGGACCCGGCCGTGTCCGGACGGGAGCGCGACGCGGCGGACTTCCTTGCCGCGCTGGACGGCGGGGCAGCGGCGACCGCCGGCCTGCGCGTGGAGGACAAGGGGGCGATCCAGGCGCTGCACTGGCGTGGCGCGGAGGACGAGCGTGGCGCAGAGGCGCTGGCCCGCGAGATCGCCGCCGAGGCCGGACGGGCCAAACTCGAACCGCGCTGGGGCCGCAAGGTGCTGGAGCTGCGGCCGGTCGGCGGCGGCGGCAAGGACGCCGCCGTGGCGGCCCTGCTCGCGATAGACGGCGTCACCGCCGCGATCTACGCCGGCGACGACTGCACCGACTTAGACGCCTTCCGCCGCCTGCGCGAGCTTCGAGCCGAGGGGGAGCTGGAGACCGCCGTCTGCGTCGGCGTGGTCTCCCCGGAGGCACCGCCCGGGCTGGCCGAAGAGGCGGACCTACTCGTCGACGGGCCGCCCGGGTGGCTGGCGATGCTCGCGGCCCTGGCGATTTAGCGATGCCCTACAGCGACCTGATCCGAGTTACCGTCCTGCTCACCGGCGCCGAGGCGACGGCCCTCGCCGCGATCGCGGCGGTCGCGGCCAACCGCAGCGCCGACCCGACAGCCCTGGCGATCGCGGCCGCCTGGTGGCTGATCGCCGTCGCCGTCGGCCTCTACCTGGGCCGCCCCGGCCGCGCCGCCGACGCCCTCCGCGACACCCTCGCCCGTGCCCGCACGGCCACCTCCCTCCCCCCGGAGACCCCGGCCCGCATCGCCTTCGGCCGCCTCTGGCCGATCGGCCTGACAGCCATAGCGGCAGGGGCGCTGGGAATCTTCTATCCCGGCGTAGCGGCGGTAGGCGCCGGCTACGCCCTCCTGGTTTCCCTCGCCTGGCACACCCGAGAGGCTGCCGTCCTCGCCATAGAGCAACGCGACGGCGTCAAGTTCTACGTCGTTCCGAACTCGGCCTTCCGGCCCATCCAGCTGGTGCGAACGCCGGGACTGCGCAGCTTGCCATCCCGATAATCGCGGCGGGTGGCACGGATTTGGGGGACCACCCCCGAGGAGGCGGCGCAGCCGCCCCCGCAGCGGGGTGGTGGTTCCAAATCCGTGACAGGACCCGCCGCGCCTACCGCTCCGTCAACCCCTTGAAGTCCCGCCACCCACACGTGTTCGCAACGTCGTCGGCGGTGAGCCAGGCCCGGCGCGCCGTCGCCACCGCATAGGCCATGTTGTTCAGCGTCTCGACGCCGTGCGCATCGGTGTTGAGGACGATGGTGACGCCGGCTTCCGAGGCAAGGCGGGCGTGGTGCTCGGAGAGGTCGCGGCGATTTGGGTTGCCGTTGATCTCCAGCATCGTGCCGGTGCGGGCCGCCGCCTCGGCGACCGCCTCGACGTCGATCCCGTAGGGCTCGCGGCGGCCGAGCAGGCGACCGGTCAGGTGCCCGATGCAGTCGACGTGGGGGTTCTCGATCGCCGCCAGAACACGGGCGGTCATCTCCTTCTCGGAGATCGCGAAGGAGGTGTGGATGCTGGCGACGACCCAGTCGAGCGCTCCGAGCAGGTCATCGGGGTAGTCGAGCTCGCCGTCGAGCCCGATGTTGACCTCCGAGCCGGAGAGCAGGCGGAAGCCGCGTTTGCCCTTGTTCCAGGCCTCGACCTCGGCGACCCGGTCCCAGAGGCGCTCCGCCGTCACGTGGTCGCCGAAGCCATGGCTGGCGGAGTGGTCGGTGATCGCCATGTAGGCGTAGCCACGCTCGCGGCCCGCCGCGGCCATCTCCTCGAGCGTGTTGCGACCGTCGGAAAGGGTCGTGTGGGAGTGCAGGTCGCCCCGGATGTCATCGAGCGAGACGAGGTCGGGCAGCTTGCCCTCGCGCGCGGCCTTCAGCTCGCCGCGGCCCTCGCGCAGCTCCGGCTCGACGTAGGCGTAGCCGAGCCGCTCGTAGACGGCCTCCTCGCTCGCGCAGAGCTCGACCTCGCCGCTCTCGACCTCGGTGATCCCGTGCTCGGAGACCGAGAGGCCCCGTGCCACCGCCTCCTCGCGCAGCTGCACGTTATGGGCCTGCGAGCCGGTGAAGTGCTGGAGGAGGTTGCCGAAAGCCTGTGGGGCGACGATGCGCAGGTCGACCGAGATGCCGTTGTGGGTCTGCGCTCGCACGCCGTTGGGCCCGGGTTTCCCCGCCGCGGCGATCAGCGGGCTGGCGACGAGATGCTCGGCCAGTGCCTGTGCATCCTCCGCGGTCGCGATCAGGTCGATGTCCTTGCAGCTGTCGGCCCAGCGGCGCACCGATCCGGCCACCTCGACCCGGTCGGCGGCGGAGTGGGCTCGCAGCAGGGTCGCCAGCTCCTCGGCGATCGGCCGGGCCATCGAGAGCAGCACCCGGCCCGAGCCCTCGCCGGGCTCGCCGAGCCGCTCGAGCCGGGCCAGCACGTTCTCCTCGACCTTCGGCCCCAGCCCCTTCAGCCCGCGGATGCGCTGCCCTTCGGCCGCCTCCTTGAGATCGTCGAGGGTGGCGACCCCGAGTTCCTCGAAGAGGCGCCGCGCGGTCTTCGCCCCCACCCCAGGCACCCTCGTCACCTCGACCAGCGTCACCGGGAACCTGGCCTTCAATTTCACCGCCGCGGGGATCTCGCCGGTCTCGACCAGCGCGTCGATCTTTTCCGCCAGCGTCTTGCCGACGCCCGGCACCTCGGTCGCCCGGCCCGCCGCGGCGAGGTCCGCCACGGAGACCGGGCTTTCCCGGATCGCCCTCGCCGCCGTGGAGTAGGCGAGGACCCGGTATTTGACGGCGCCGTCAAGCTCGTAGAGGGTGCCCAGCTCTTCGAAGGCGGCGGCGATCTCGGCGTTGGTCACCCACTGCAAGCTAGCGGGCGGTGCGAGCCTTTTAGCCAGAGCTGAGATTCGTCAATAGCATCGCCCGCGCTGATGCCCGAGAGCAACTCCGAGCGAGGCCCGGTCTGGCTCGTCCTTCCCACCTACGAAGAGGCGACGAACGTCGGGCGGCTGGTCGCCGAGGCGCAGGCCCAGCTGCCGGCCTCCGCCCAGATCCTGATCGTCGACGACAACTCCCCCGACGGGACCGGTGAGATCGCCGCGCGGCTCGCCGAGGAAGACGAGGCGATCCACTTCCTGCACCGGGCGACGAAGGAAGGCCTCGGCCCGGCCTACATCGCCGGCTTCCGCGCGGCGCTGGCCGGCGGCGCCGGCCTGATCGTCGAGATGGACGCCGACTTCTCCCACGAGCCGGCATACCTGCCGCGCCTGCTGGAGGCCGCTGAGCGAGCCGACGTCGCGATCGGCTCCCGTTACGTGCCCGGTGGCGGGGTAACGGACTGGGGCGTGGTGCGACGGGCGATCAGCCGCGGCGGCAGCGCCTACGCGCGCTTCGTCCTCGGCGTAGACGTGCGCGACCTGACCGGTGGCTTCAAGTGCTTCCGCCGCGAGGTGCTGGAGGGGATCGACCTCGACGCGGTGCGCTCGCTGGGCTACGCCTTCCAGGTCGAGATGACCTACCGCGCGATCGAGCTCGGCTTCGACGTGGCCGAGGTGCCGATCGTCTTCCGCGACCGCCTTGCCGGCAGCTCGAAGATGAGCCGCTCGATCGTCCTCGAGGCGATCTGGCGGGTGCCCATGCTGCGTTTCGGCCGGTGAGGGCGAGCTTGCGGTCGTATTGCTTCCGCCATGGGGCACAACTGCGATCCCGAGCAATTTCCCCCACGAGCCTCGCTATACTTTCTGAAGTATTGAGCGCTGAACCTCGATTCCCAGGAGACCGATTCCAGTGACAGGCAAGCTCCACGACGTGACAGACGACACCTTCAAGTCCGAGGTCCTCGACGCAGAGGGTCCCGTGCTTGTGGATTTCTGGGCCCCCTGGTGCGGCCCCTGCCGGGTCGTCCACCCGGTGCTCGAGGAGATGGACGCCGAGCGCGAGGATCTGAAAATCGTCAGCGTCAACGTCGACGAGAACCAGCAGATCGCCGCCCAGTACGAGGTCCTCTCGATCCCGACCCTGATCCTCTTCAAGGACGGGGCGATCGCCAAGAAGGTGATCGGAGCGATGCCCAAGCGTCGCCTCGAGGCCGAGCTGGAGCCGGCGCTCGCCTAGCGGGCGAGGCCGCTAATCGCATGCCCTTCGTTCACGTCGACTGGTTCGAGGGCCGCTCCGACGAGCAGAAGGCCGAGATCGCGAAGCGGATCGAAGCGGCGCTGGTCGAGGTGGCCGGCGTCGCCCCCGAGCACTGCTGGGTGAAGTTCTCCGACTCGAAGAAGACCGACTTCATTATTGGCGAGCCTGCGGGGGGCTGAGCCGGGGTCACCCGGCACAGCGGTCCGGTTCAGAGCTGGGTGGCAAAGAGTCCAACCATCGCCGCGAAGCCAGCGATGAAGGAGGCGGAGAGGGCGACTACGCCCTGGACCATCGCCTTGTGGACCGACTCAAATCCGGCTTTCATCTCGCTGCGCAGCTCTCGTCCAGCCTCGCATCGGTCCAGCTCTCCCTCATCAGGTGCATGATTGCACCGTAAACGCTTCGGTCGCACACGGGGCGCGCAAAGGTCAAATCTCTCGAAATTCTCCGGGTACTAATCCACACCCGGCAGCGTGCGGCTGAGTGCAATGCGCAGATCGCGGCCGTCGACGCGGACAGGCGCGATGCCGTCAGCGTCATAGGCAACCGAGGTGGCGAGAACCTCGGCGGCGATGTAGAGCTCGTGCTCGCGGGCCGCGGCAACGAGCTCCTCGTCGCCGCCGAGGGAGAGCTCGATCCGGTCGGAGATGTCGAGGCCGGCGTCTTTGCGGGCGATCTGGACGGCGTGGACGATCTCGCGGGCGAGGCCCTCGCGGCGCAGCTCGTCGTCGAGCTCGAGCTGGAGGGCGACCGCGTGGCCGGCCTCGGCCTCGACCTCGTAGCCCTCCAGCGGTTGCAGGGCGAGGGTGACCTCGTCGGAGCCGATCGTGTGCTCGTTGCCGTCGACGCTGATGCCGACCTCGCCGCCGTCGGCCATCACCTTCGCAACGTGCACCGGGTCGAGCGCCTCGACCGCGGCGGCGACCCGGGGCATGCGCTTGCCGAAGCGCGGGCCGAGCGCCCGGTAGTTGGGCTTGACCGCGTAGCTGACCAGGTCGGCCTCCTCGGAGACGAAGTCGAGTTCCTTGACGTTTAGCTCGGCCATGACCAGGTCGGCGCGCGCCTCGATCGCCTCGCGCTCGGCGTCGTTGGCGACGATCACGGCCCGGCGCAGGGGCTGGCGCACCTTGGCCTTGGCCTGGGCGCGGGCGGCGCGACCGAGCTCGACCGTGAGGCGGACCGCCTCCATCGCGGCCTCAAGCTCGGGATCGGAAAGCGCCGGGTCGGGCACCGGGAAATCGCGCAGATGGACGGACTCGGGCAGGTCGCCGAGTTCCTCGCCCTCGCCACCCGCAAGGTTGAGATGGATCTCGTCGGCGAGGAAGGGCGTGAAGGGGGCGAGTAGCGCCGCCGTCTCCAGCAGGCAGTGGCGCAGGGTCGCGAAGGCGGCGCGGTCGCCCTCCCAGAAGCGGCGGCGGGAAAGCCGCACGTACCAGTTGGAGAGCTCCTCGACGTAGGAGGCGATCGCCCGTCCGGCGGCGGTGCAGTCGAACTCGTCCATGTGCTCGCGCACGGTCGCGATCGTGGACTGCAGCTTCGAGAGCGCCCAGCGGTCCAGGTCCTCTCCCACGCCGCGGTCGTCATTTCTTCCGCTATCCGATGGAAATGACGACCGCGGTGGGGGTTGGTGGAAGTCGGCGGGGCCGAGGCTCTCGGCGTTGGCGTAGAGGACCCAGAAGGAGTACGTGTTCCAGAGGGTGAGGAGGAACTGGCGGACCGATTCGCCGACCGTGTCGACCGAGAAGCGGTAGCCGGACCAGGGCTGCTGGGCGGTCAGGTAGTACCAGCGGAAGGCGTCGGCGCCGTGGGCGTCGATCACCTCCCAGGGCTCGACCACGTTGCCCTTGCTCTTCGACATCTTCTGCCCCTCGGGGTCGAGGATCAGGCCGAGACAGACGCAGTTGCGGTAGCTGGATCTGTCGAAGAGCAGGGTCGACTCGGCCAGCAGCGTGTAGAACCAGCCGCGCGTCTGGTCGATCGCCTCGCAGATGAAGTCCGCCGGGAAGCGCTCCTCGAACTGCTCCTCGTTCTCGAACGGGTAGTGGAACTGCGCGAAGGGCATCGCGCCGCTGTCATACCAGGTGTCGATCACCGACTCGACCCGGCGCATCTCCCCGCCGCAGCTCTCGCAGCCGAGCGTCACCTCGTCGATGTAGGGGCGGTGGAGGTCATCCGGGACGTCACCCTTTGCGCGCTCCCGCAGCTCGGCGACTGAGCCGGCGCAGAAGCGCCCATCGCAGTTCTCGCCCGTGCACTCCCAGATCGGCAGCGGCGTCCCCCAGTAGCGGTCGCGCGAGAGCGCCCAGTCGACGTTGTTCTCCAACCACTTGCCGAAGCGGCCGGTCTTGATGTGCTCCGGGTGCCAGCCGATCGTCTCGTTGTTTGCGAGCAGGCGGTCGCGGGCCTGAGAGGTGGCGACGAACCAGCTCGACTTGGCGTAGTAGAGGAGCGGCGTGCCGCAGCGCCAGCAGTGCGGGTAGGCGTGCTCGTAGACCTGCTCGCGGAAGAGCAGGCCGCGGCGGCCGAGGTCGGCGATCAGCGCCTTGGTGACCTCGGGGTCCTTGACGAACTTGCCCTCGAAGCCCACGACTCGGCCGTCGAAGCGGCCGTCGAGCCCGACCGGGTTGTAGAGGCTGCCGTGGTCGGTCGAATCGATGACACCGTTGTTGGCTGCGACCCGGTAGTCATCCTCGCCAAATGCCGGAGCGATGTGGACGAAACCCGTCCCGTCCTCGGTTGTGACGAAGTCACCGCCGAGGACATGGAAGGGATCCGTTGACGCGGCGGTGGGTCCGCCATCCGAGAGCGTGAAGGCAGGGCCCCGGTATCGGCGACCGGCAAGCTCGCTCCCCTCGAGACGCGCGAGGACTTCCACGCCCTCTCCCAGCACCCGCTCCAACAGCGGCTCTGCAAGTACGAGCGTCTCCTCCTCCACGCGCGCCTTGACATAAGTCACCTCGGGCGCGACGGCGACCGCGACGTTGCCCGGCAGCGTCCACGGCGTCGTCGTCCAGACCAGCAGCGACTCGCCCGTCTCCCCTCCGTCCTCGCCGAGCAGCGGAAAGCGCACATATATGGAGGGGTCCTCAACGTCTTTGTATCCCAGGGCCACCTCGTGCGAGGAGAGCGCGGTGCCGCAGCGCGGGCAGTAGGGCACGACCTTGTGGCCCTCGTAGAGGAGATCTTTGTCCCAGAGCTGCCTCAGCGACCACCAGACCGACTCGATGTAGTCGTCGTCGAGGGTGACGTAGGGGTCGTCGAGGTCGATCCAGAAGCCGATCCGCTCGGTCAGCCGGTTCCACTCCTCGACGTACTCGAAGACCGACTCGCGGCAGCGTTGGTTGAACTTGTCGATGCCGAAGTCCTCGATCTCGTGCTTGGAGGAGATGCCGAGCTGCTTTTCGACCTCGATCTCGACCGGCAGGCCGTGGCAGTCCCAGCCCGCCTTGCGCGGAACCCGGTAGCCGCACATCGCCTTGTAGCGGGGATAGATGTCCTTGAATACGCGGGAGAGGACATGGTGGGAGCCGGGGCGGCCGTTCGCCGTCGGCGGTCCCTCGTAGAAGCTCCAGATCTCGGCCCCGTCGCGCTGTGCCAGCGAGCGGTGGAAGACGTCGCGCTCGCGCCAGCGGTCGAGGACGCGCTGCTCGAGCTCCGGGAAGGACTGCTTGGTGTCGACGGGGCGGAAGCCGGGCATGGACGGGTGATTCTAGGAGCGGCAGGCGAATGGCCCCAGTTCGCTCTAGGCTCTTCGCCGAATGCCCGCTTACGACGTAAACGGAAAGGTGGCGCTGGTCACCGGTGGCGCCCGCGGGATCGGCTACGAGACAGCACGCCGGCTGCACATGCGCGGCGCCTCGGTCGCACTCGTCGACCTCGACGCCGTCGAGGTCCGCGAAGCGGCTGAGCGGATCGGCGAGCGGGCGATCGGGATCGCCGCCGACGTGACCGACGCCGGGGCGCTGCGCGCAGCTGTCGCCGAGACCGTCGAGCGCTTCGGCGGGCTCGACATCGCGATGGCCAACGCCGGGATCGCCCCACCGACGACGACCACGATCCGCATGGTCTCCGCCGAGGAGTGGGAGCGCGTGATCGAGATCAACCTGCTCGGCGTCTGGAACACGGTGCGCGCCGTGCTGCCGCAGATCGCCGAGCGCCAAGGCCACGTCGTCGTCGTCTCCTCCGCCTACGCGATCGCCAACGGCATGCTCAGCAGCGCCTACGCGGTGGCGAAGTCGGGGGTCGAGGCCCTCGGCCGCTCGCTGCGGACGGAGCTGGCCCCGCTCGGGGCGAGTGCCGGCGTCGCCTACTTCGGCTTTGTCGACACGAAGCTGGTCCAGGATGCCTTCGCCAAGCCGAGTACGGAACGCCTCGAGAAAACGGTCCCCGCCTTTCTGCTGAAACGGATCACACCGGTCGAGGCGGGCGCCTCGGTCGTGCGCGGGATCGAAGCGCGGGCACCCCGCACCTTCGCGCCGAAATGGTGGCGCTACATCTCCGCCCTGCGCGGCTTGATCAACCCGCTGTTCGACAAGCGGGCCGACAGCGACCCACGGGTGCGGGAGGCGATCCTCGGAGCCGAGGCGCTTTCCGCCGAGAGCGCCGGCGATGCCTCAGCCGCTTCGCGTTAGCCGCTCGAGTAGCAACACGACCGATTCGTAGGGCTCGCTGGTGGCGCGAGTGAGGCCAACCTCGCAGGTGCGATTGTTGGAGAGATGGGCGTCGAAGCGCCGGCCGGACAGCTCGGCAGCCTGGCCGCTCGTCGCGGCAGCGGTCAGCTCGGGGCGGATGATGCCGCGGTCGCCGGCGAAGCCGCAGCAGGTTGCCGAAGGAGCGACGAAGACGTCGTCGGCGAGGGCGCCCGCCAGGGCACGAAGCCGCGGCGCCAGACCCATGTGGCGGGTCGCGCAGGTCGGGTGGACCGTGGCCGAGCCGACCTTGCGGGCGATCTCCAGTTTCGGCAGCAGATGGTCATGCGCCCAGGCCACCGAGTCGAGGATCTCCAGCTTGCCAAGCCGCTCGACGTTCTCCTCGTAGAGGATCCCGTCGCCGGGCTCGGCGACGCTCTGCGTGCAGGACGCCGCATCGATCACCACCGGCAGCTCTCCCTCGCCGCTCCAGCGCCAGAGGCTCTCGACCAGAGCGTTCGCCTTGTATGCATGAGCCTCGCCGAACCCCTTGGAGCCAAACGGCAACCCACAACACGACCCCGCAACGTCAGCCGGAATCCAAACCGGCAACCCAGCCCGCCCCGAAACCTCAACCATCGCCTCAACAACCGTGGGCCGATGGGCCGATTTCACGCCATATAGGCGTACCTTCGGCCCGTCGGCGGTCGTACCGAAGATGCGGTTGGTGCAGGAGGGGATGTAGGTGGCGGCGGCGTCCTGGCGCTCGGTGGCCGGCAGAGCGGCTGGGGCCGGGCCCGGCAGGCCCTTGCCTCGCTTTGTTCTCCGTGCCAGTGGCCTGCCGAGCTTCAGCCCGGCGCGGGAGGCGCGTTCTACCGTGTGCCAGCGTTTTGCCGCCGCCAGCGCCGCCTGTTCGGCTCGCTCCGTATGGCGCTCGGCCCGCAGCTCCTTGACCAGCTTGCCGGTGTCGATGCCGACCGGGCAGGCGAGCCGGCAGGAGCCGTCGGCGGCGCAGCTGTCGAGCGCCTCGTAGGCGAACTCCTCCAGCAGCGCTTTCTGCACCGGCGAGCCTGCCGGCTGGCGCGCCATCTCGCGGCGCAGGACGATCCGCTGGCGCGGCGTCGTCGTCAGGTTGCGGCTGGGACAGACCGGCTCGCAGAAGCCACACTCGACGCAGGTGGTCGCCGACTCCTCGATCGCCGGAGTGGTTTTGAGGTTGCGCAGGTGGACGCCGGGGTCGCGGTTCAGCACGACTCCCGGGTTGAGCACGCCGTCGGGATCGGCGAGCTGCTTGACCCGCCACATCAACTCGGTCGCCTTCGTCCCCCACTCGCGCTCGACGTAGGGGGCCATGTTGATCCCGGTTCCGTGCTCGGCCTTGAGCGAACCGTCGTACTTGCCGACGATCAGCTCGACCAGCTCGGCCATGAAGGACTCGTAGCGCTCGAGGTCCTCCTGCTTGGCGAAGTCCGGGGTCAGCATGAAGTGGAGGTTCCCGGCCGAGGCGTGGCCGGCGACGCCGGGCAGGAAGCCGTGCTCGCCGAGCAGGGCCTGCAGGTCGCGCGCGCCCTCGGCGATCCGCTCCGGCGGCACGCAGACGTCCTCGACGATCAGCGCCGTGCCGGGCAGGCGCAGGCGACCGATCAGCCCGTGCAGGCCCTCGCGCACGCGCCAGGCCAGCTCGATCTCCTCGGCCTCGCGGGTGAACTCGAACGGCTCGATCGTCTCGTGCCCGGCGAAGATCTCGCTCGCCTTGGCGACGTAGGCGTCGAGCTCCGCGTCGGTCCCGGCCCCGTACTCGACCAGCAGCACGGCCGACTCCGGCGGCAGCTCCTTCCACTCCTCCGGTGCCCCGACCATGTTCCAAGCGGCGGTGATCAATGCCGGGGCGACCATCAGCTCGACCGCGGTGGCACCGCTCTCGACCAGGTCGCGGACCGGCGCGATCGCCTCGTCGATTCCGGGGAAATGGGCCCAGGCGGTGGTCGTGCGAGCCGGCAGCGGCACCGTCTCGAAGACCGCCTCGGCGACAAAGGCGAGGGTACCCTCGGAGCCGACGACGAGGCGACGGAAGATCTCCAGCGGCTCGTCGGCATCGAGGAAGGCGCAGAGCCGGTACCCGGTCGTGTTCTTGATCTCGAACTTGCGCCGGATGCGCTCGCTCAGCCCGGCGTCGGCGCGAATCTCGTCGCGGATCGCGGCGAGGCCGGCGGCAAGCTCCGGCTCCTCGGCGGCAAAGCGCTCGGCGGCAGCGGCTTCGGCGGTGTCGATCGCCGTCCCCGAGGCGAGCACCAGGGTCATCGAGCGCACGGTCGAGTAGGAGTCCTTGGCGATTCCGCAGCGCATCCCGCCCGAGTTGTTGGCGATCACGCCACCGACCGTGGCGATGTCGGTGCTGGCCGGGTCCGGGCCGAGCTTGCGCCCGTGCGGGGCGAGCACCCGGTTGACGTGGCCGAGCACGGTGCCGGGCTTGACCCGGGCAAGCCAGCCGCCGTCCTCGACGGCGACGCCGCCGAAGTGGCGACGCACGTCGACGAGGATGCCGTCGGTCTGGCCCTGGCCATTGAGGCTGGTGCCGCCGGCGCGGAAGGTCACGGGAATGCGGCGGCGGCGGCCGTAGGCGAGCACCTTGGCGACGTCGGAGGCGTCGCGCGCCATCACCACCGCCTGCGGAAAGAGCCGGTAGGGACTGGCGTCGGAGGCGTAGCGGACGATGTCGCCGACGCGGGCGAGGACGCGATCGGGGCCGAGCAGCTCTTCCAGCTCGCCTCGCAGCGGCTGGGCGACGCCGTTGGCAATCCCATCCGGAGCGCGGTCGGGGGCCGGCTCCGACGGCGGCGGAGCGAGCTTTCGTCCCAGCAGTGCCATGGAACGACCTTAGCCGTGTTTCGCTGAAGCCTTTTGTGCTCTATAGCGACTAAAAGGCTCCAACCGACGAGCGGCCATCTAGAAGAGGGACATTCCAGGCGCTACCGGAACTTCGACCAGCTCGGGCCGCGAGGAGGCGAACGCCTTCTCCAGCGCGTCGCGGACGTCGTCGCGGTCCCCGACCCGCTGCGCGTTTACCCCGTAGCCCTCGGCGACCGCGGCGACGTCGAGCGCCGGCAGGTCGAGCCCGGGCGCTCCCGCCACCTGCTCGACCTCGGCAAACCACTTGAGGATCGCGTACTCCGAGTTGCGCATGACCAGGAAGGTGACGGGAACCTTGTAGGCGACGGCGCTCCAGAAGGCGCTGACCGCGTACTGGACCGAGCCCTCGCCGATCACGCAGACGACCGGGCGATCGGGCTGGGCGATCTGCACGCCGATCGAGGCGGCGAGGCCAAAGCCGAGGCCGCCACCGGCCGAGAAGTAGTAGCTGCCCGGTCGTGAGAGGCGCATCTGGTTGCGCAGGGCGAGGGTGCTGGCGGGCGACTCGAGCACGACGATGCCGTCCTCGGGGAAGACCTCGGCGAGGGCGGTGTGCACGGTCGAGGAGTTGAGCGGGTCGCTGGGCGGGATTTCCTGCGGACCGGGGTTCGGCTCCGGTGCCGGCCGCGAGGACTCGGGAAGGTCCGCGAGCAACGCGGCCAGGGTCAGCTTCACGTCGGCGACCAGCGCGTCGCCCATCGGCGCCCGGGCAGCCTCGTCGGGGTCGCTGGTGATCGCGACCAGCTTCGCCCCCTCCGGCAATAGCGGGCCGGGGATGTAGGGGTAGTAGGGGAAGACCGAGCTGCCGACGACGAGGATCAGGTCGTGGCCCTCGAGGGTCTGGCCGATCGGACCGATCGCCGGCGGCAGCACGCCGCGGAAGTTGGGGTGGCTCTCGGGGAAGCCGAGGCGGCCGCCGCCGGTCGCGGGCGTCGCCCAGACGGGCAGGCGCTGGCGCTCGGCGAGCGCGATCGCGTCGTCCCAGGCGCCGGAGTCATCGATGTCGGGGCCGGCGACCATCACCGGGTTGGCGGCGCCGTCGAGCCGGTCGGCAAGGACGCGGACGGCGGCGGGATCGGCGGCGGCACGGCCGTCGACGCGGCGCTCGATCGCCTCGCGCGCGTCGGCCTCGTCGACCTCGGCGTACCAGTCGTCCATCGGCAGCGAGACGAAGACGGGACCCTTCGGCGGTAGGCCGGCGAGGTGGGCGCCGTGGGCGAGGGCGAGCGGCACGTCCTCGGCCCGCGCCGGCTCGTAGGACCACTTGACCAGCGGGTGCGGCATGCGGATCGCGTCGCGGTTGGTCAGGTTGGCCTGCATGGTGATCTGCGCCCGCGCCTGCTGCCCGGCGGTGACCAGCAGCGGCGAGTGGTTGGCCTGGGCGTTGAAGATCGCGCCCATCGCGTTGCCGAGGCCGGGCGCCGTGTGCAGGTTGGCGACCGTGGTGCGACCGGAGGCCTGGGCGAAGCCGTCGGCCATCCCGACCACGACCGCCTCCTGGAGGCCAAGCACGTAGCAGAAGTCCGAGGGGAAGTCGGCGAGCATCGGCAGCTCGGTCGACCCCGGGTTGCCGAACATCGTCGTCATCCCGTGGGCGCGAAAAAGGTCGAAGCTCGCTTCGCGGACGCTTGGCATACCGCACGAAACCCTATATGTGGATCGCGGTTCTCAAGTGAATCCCGTATCCCGGCCGATAACCCAAACGTGGACCCAACCGCTCAGCCGGTGTCGCGCTCCCCATTGCACGGCCGTGGCCGGGCGCGGGGGAAGCTTGCGCGCTCCACGCTTCTGGTCGCGATGCTTGCCGTCATCTGGGCGGCCTCGGAGACGCCGGCAGGCGCCGGGCCCACCATCACCCGGATCGCCTACGGGACCGGCGAAATCGTCCCGATCCCGGCCGCCGTCCCGCACGAAGAAGGCGACATGGTCGACCGGCGCATCGTCCCCGACCTGCGCTGGATCGCCCAGCGCTATCCGATCTACGTGACCGATGGCTACTCCGGTCCGCTGCCCGACGGCGAGCACATCGGCTGCAACAACTGCCACGTCAAGCACTCCGACCACTACAACGGGCTCGCCGTCGACATCGTGCCGCTGAGCGGGAGCGCCAAATGCGATGCGGCCTGGCGCGGCATCACTCGCCTGGCGCTCTGGGCCGAGCCGCAGCAGAACCAGCCGGCTCCCCCCTTCCGCTGGGTGGGCTACGACGGCGACGCCGGGCACGGCTGCGGCAACCATCTCCACCTCTCCTGGGAACACGCGGCCGCACCGATGTTCCAGCTCGCCGAATGGGTCGAGGTCTTCCCCGTCGGCAGCAGCACCGCGAGCAAACAGCGCCCTCCCCGCCACAAGCGCACGAAAACACCCCCGGCGCCTCCGCCCGGCCCGGCCGGCGGCATCTCGACGATCCACTCCGGCGGCGTCTCGCCGCGCGGGGACTAAAGGCCGGCCGTTGGAACGGGCCTTCGGGGGTCCCTCCCCAGGCCGCTTTGCGGGAGTCCCTGGGGAGGGACCCCCGAAGGCCCTTGCGGAGGGTCGCCGGCTTGTGCACCGGCCGCGCGGCGCTTCTGGCGGAAAGCTTTTAGGCATGGGCACTTCTAGGATTGCCACCGATGCGTGCCCGGATCGCCATCGCAGTCTCGGCCCTCGCGATCTTTGTCGGCTGCGGGTCGACGGACAGCTCGACGCCGGTTGCCTGCCTCGAAGGGGCGGGGCCATACCTGCAGGCACTCGAGAGCGCGCCGGGCGCGGTGCGGCTGCGGGACGACACCCCGATCAGCTCGTGCCTGACCGAGAACCAGGCCGGCGGAGACCTCGCCGCCGTGGGCACGGCGGCGGTTGCCGCGACCACCAAGCTCAACGCCGAGGCGCGGGCCGAGCCGGGTGGCGCGGCAAACGTCGAGCTTGGCTACCTGCTCGGCGCGGCCCAGCGTGGCGCTGAGAAGACCGACGGCATCCACGCCGAGCTGATCCGCCGCCTCACCGCCGCCGCCCGTTACAGCCCCGACAACCGGCCACTGCCGGCGACCTTCCTCGACGCCTACCGGCGAGGCTTCGACGCCGGTCGCGCCCGGGGCTGAATACGCTTCGGGTACAACGACTTCGATGGAGGCACAGACCTTGACTGAGCAGCTCTGGGGTGGCGAGACCACCAAGGCAGTGGACAACTTCCCGGTTTCGGGTGAGCGCGTTCCCGTTCCCGTCGTCCGCTGGCTGGGCCGGTTGAAGGCCGCGGCCGCGCTGGTCAACGCCGAGGTGGGCGGGCTCGATCCCGACCTCGCCGAGCGGATCGCAACCGCGGGCGAAGCCGTCGCCGCGGGCGAACACGACAACCAGTTCCCGGTCGACGTCTTCCAGACCGGCTCCGGCACCTCCTCGAACATGAACGCCAACGAGGTCCTTGCCAACCTCGCCGGCGACGGGGCCCACGCCAACGATCACGTCAACATGGGCCAGTCCTCCAACGACGTCTTCCCTTCCGCTGTCCACCTGGCGGCACTGGGCGAGGTGACCCACGACCTGCTGCCGGCGATGGGCGGTCTGGAGGCCGCGCTGGAAGCCAAGTCCGAGCAGTTCGCCGACGTCGTCAAGGCGGGACGCACTCACCTGATGGACGCGGTTCCGGTCACCCTCGGGCAGGAGTTCGGCGGCTACGCCGCGCAGGTGCGCCTCGGCGTACAGCGGGTCGAGGCCACCCTGCGCCGGGTCGGCCAGATCCCGCTCGGCGGCACCGCCACCGGCACCGGGCTCAACACCCACCCTGAGTTTGCCGCCAAGGTACGAGAGAAGCTCGCAGTCGACACCGGCCTGGAGATCTCCGCACCGCTCGATCCCTTCGAGGCGCAGGGCAACCGCGATGCCCTGGTCGAGCTCTCCGGCGCGCTCAAGGTCTACGCCGTCTCGCTCAACAAGATCGCCAACGACCTGGCGCTGATGGGCTCCGGCCCGCGCGCCGGCCTGGCCGAGCTGCGCCTGCCCGAGCTGCAGAAGGGCTCCTCGATCATGCCCGGCAAGGTCAACCCCGTAATTCCCGAGGTCGTGATCCAGGTCGCCGCCCAGGTGATCGGCAACGACACCGCGATCACCGTCGCCGGCAGCCAGGGCCAATTCGAGCTCAACGTGCGGGTGCCACTGATCGCCCGCAACCTGCTCGACTCGATCAAGCTGCTCGCCTCCGCCTCGCGCCTGCTCAACGAGAAGTGCGTGGCCGGCCTGGAGGCCAACGAGGAGATGACCGAGCGCCACGCCGAGGCGACTCTGGCCACGGCCACCGCGCTCAATCCCCACATCGGCTACGACCGCGCCGCCGACATCGTCAAAGCGGCAGCAGAGTCAGGTCGCTCCCTGCGCGAGGTAGCCATCGAGCAAGGCGTAGAACCGTCCGTCCTGGAGCAGGCCCTGGACCACCGCCGCATGGCCCACCCGCACAACTAGAGCCCATCCCGGTAGGGGTGGAGCGTCTTGTACTTTTTGGTCAACCCGGCTCTCGAAAGGCCGGCGTCGACTCACCAAAAAGTTAAGCGGAACCCCTACCGGGATGGGCTCTTACCCCTGCAGGGTGATAAACCGCTCCTCCGTCAGCTCCTGGACCGCAAATGCCGGGCCCTCGCGGGTGTTGCCTGAGTCCTTCACCCCGCCGTAGGGCATCTGGTCGGCACGAAAGGTGGGTACCTCGTTGATCAGGACGCCGCCGAACTCGAGGGTGTTGGCTGCCTCTAGGCCGCGGCCGAGGTCACGGGTGAAGACCCCGGCCTGGAGGCCGAACTTGGAGTCGTTGGCCATCCGCAGCGCCTCGCCGAAGTCGGCGTAGCGGTCGATCGTCGCGACCGGGCCGAAGATCTCCTCGCACCAGACCTTGGCCTCGCGCGGCGGTGAGCCAAGCAGGGTCGGGGAGAGGCAGCGCCCCTCGTCGACGAGGTCGCCGCCGGTCAGCAGCTCCGCTCCTGCGGCGAGCGCCTCGTCGATCCACTCCTTGACCCGGTCGCGGTCTCCGGGCGAGATCAGCGGCCCGACGTCGGTCTCGGGATCGAGCGGATCGCCGACCCGCAGTCCTTCGGCGTTGGCGACGAGACGCTCGATGAACCCGTCGGCCACGTCCTCGTGCACCAACACCCGCTGAATCGAGATGCAGCTCTGCCCGGCGTGGGAGAAGGCGTGCAGCTTCGCCTTGTCCGCCGCCGTCTCCCAGTCGCCGTCGGCGTGGACGATCAGCGGCGCGTTGGATCCCAGCTCCAGGTTGACCTTCTTGTGCGGGACACGGCTGCGGATGCCCCAGCCGACCCCGGCCGAACCGGTGAAGGTGAGGGCGCGGGTCAGCTCATGCTCGACGATCGCGTTGCCGACCTCCCGGCCCGGCCCGGGGATGACGCTGAGCCAGCCCCGGGGCAGGCCGGCCTCGACCAGGATCGCGGCCAGCTTCAGCGCCGAGATCGGCGTCTGCCCGGCTGGCTTGAGCACGATCGCGTTGCCGGCGGCGATCGCCGGGCCGAGCTTGTGGGCGACCAAGTTGAGCGGGAAGTTGAAGGGGCTGATCGCGCCGACGACGCCGTAGGGGACGCGCAGCATCACGCCGAGCTTGCCGGCGCCCGCCGGCGAGGCCTCCATCGGCACTGTGCCGCCGGTCAGCTTGCGCGCCTCGGTGGCGGAGAAGGTGAGGGTGTCGACGGTGCGGGCGGCCTCGACCCGGGCGGTCTTCAGCGGCTTGCCGGCCTCGGCGGCGATCGCCAGGGCGAGGTCTTCGACCCGATCGCCGACCATCTCGGCGGCGCGGTCTAGCACGGCGGCGCGCTCGTGCTGGGGGAAGTCGGCGGATTCAAAGGACTCCTGCGCGGCCTTGGCAGCACGGTCCACGAGCGCGGCGTCGCCTTCGGCGACCCGGCCGACGACGGTCCCGTCGTAGGGACTCTTGACCTCGCCCCACTCACCGGTATCCAGCCACTCGCCCGCGGCGAGAAGCTTGTGGTCCACTGCCTGCACCTGCGTCGCCATGCCCGGATCTCCTTTCGGTTCCGGTGCGCCTTATGCACCCACCGCGTGCATAAAGCGCACCGCAAGGTCAGGGTAATGCAGGCCGCTACTTGCCTGGGGCGAATCTGTTGTGCCGAGAGATGGTTGCCTTCCGGCGCACAACGCTCAGAGTCATCCTGGCCGCGGCCGTGGCGCTTTTGGCGCTTGCGCCCGCGGCTCACGGCTCGGTCTCCTGGCTGATCAAGGGACACGGCTTCGGCCACGGCGTCGGCGTCAGCCAGTACGGCGCCTACGGCTACGCCCTGCATGGCAAGAGCTACCGCTTCATCCTCGCTCACTACTACCAGGGGACCACGATCGGCCAGGTTGCGAATACGAGGATCGTCCGTGTCCTGCTCGACATCTCCTCGGGCGACGTCGGCTTCAGCGCGGCCGGCAGCGCCTGCGGAAAAGCGCTCGACCCGGCGCGGAGCTACGAGGCGCACCGCAACGGCTCGCGGGTAGTGCTGCGCAGCTCGGGCGGAAAGCGGCTGGCCGACTGCGGGCGCAAGCTCCGCGCGGCCGGGCACGGCAAGGTCTCGATCAGCGGCATCGGCACCTACCGCGGCGCCCTCGAGGTCGTGACGACCGACAGCGACGTCGGCTCGCTCAACGTCGTCAACGCGCTGGCGCTCGAGCAGTACGTCAAAGGCGTCATCCCCAACGAGTCGCCGCCCTCCTGGCCGCGGGAGGAGCTGCGCGCGCAGGCGGTCGAGTCGCGCTCTTTCGCCCTCAGCGCCGGCGTCGGCGGCAACGGCTTCGACCTCTACAACGACACCCGCAGCCAGGTCTACGGCGGACTGACCAGCGAGACCGCCTCGACCAACGCGGCGGCAAGCGCGACCAAGGGCCAGGTGGTGATGTATGGCGGCAAGATCGCCGAGACCTACTTCTCCGCCTGCTCGGGAGGCCACACCGAGAGCGTCCAAAACGTCTTCTTCGGCCCCGCGATCCCATACCTGGTCGGCGTCCCCGACCCCTACGACTACTACTGCCCGCTGCACGACTGGACGCTGAGATTCTCAGGCCCCGAAATCAGCTCCAGGCTGGGCGGCTACCTCGACGGGGCACTGGAGAAAGTGGTCGTCACCAAGCGCGGCGTCTCTCCCCGGATCGTCTGGGCCAAGCTCTACGGGACGGGTGGCGTGACCAAGGTCCGCGGCGATCAGCTCGAGGCCGCGCTCGGCACCTACAGCGACTGGATGACCTTTGCCAAGGAGGTCAACGGCAAAGTGGCCGGGGGCGACAAGGGCGGCGGCGCGAGAGGCGGTGCTGCAGCGACTCAGCCGTCCGGGTAGGGCTGGATCGGGATGCCGTGGTCGGTCTCGCGCATGCCAAGCTCGTAGGCGGCGCCGGCCGAGAGGGTCAGCTGTCGGTCGGGCCGGTCGGGCCGTTCGACGGTCAGCTCAAGGTCGGAGACCGAGCAGTTGACGGTGTGGTGCTCGGGGCCCTTGGGGTCGGCGTAGACCCAGCCGACGAAGTCCTTCTGCGGGGCCGAGACGCAGCCGCGGACGACGACGTCCTTGCCGGGAAGGACGAACTCGCAGGCGGTTGGGGTCTCCTTGACCGCGGCCGAGCGGATCTTGCCGAAGCCGCCGAGGCGGTGGGCCTCCCCGTCGAGGACCAGCATCCCCGCCGGCAGCCAGGGGGTCGTGCGGCGGCCGATCTTGATCCGGGCGGCACCGGCGTCGAAGTACGTATCCGGCGAGTCCGGGAAGCCCGTCCCCTCCAGCCAGACCCAGCGCTCGGCGTGCTCGCTTCCCCAGTTGTGGCCGATCATCCCCGGCCAGTCCTGCATCTCGAGCTCCTGCCCTTCGATCTCCACCCGCCCGTCGAAGCGGGCATTCGGGAAGGGGGCGACGAACTTGGTGCGGGGAACCGGCGCCCCGTAGAGCCAGTCGGCAGGCAGGTACTTGCAGGCCTCGGCGTCGCCGGAGAAGGTCAAGTCCCAGCCCGCTTTCAGCGCCTCGGTCTCGATCGAGCCGCTCGCCTTTCCCGACCCGATCTCCGACCGGTCGACGCGGATCCACGACCCGACCGGCGTGGACAGATCCGCCGCCGGCACCGTCGCCTTGGTCGCCCGCGGCCCCCCGGCCTTGCGATCGAAGAGGACGAACCAGATCGAGGCGTTGGGCTCCGCTCCGGGGCGCTTGTGGACCGTGTGGCGGATCCAGATCCCCTGGTCACCACCCGGCCGGCAGGCCTTGACGTAGAAGCTCTCGTAGTGGCCGGCCTTCAATGCGACCTGCGGGAAGCGCCCCCCTTCATCCATGCCGAAACCTTAGAGCCCGAAAACCAAGCAGGTCGGGGGACGCAAGGAGGCTGGTGAGGGGAGCGCACAGTTCGTGCGTGACCCGATCCAGCCGACTGAGGACCCCGAGATGCGCCGGTTTGCAGGGCTCTAAACCTTGATCGTGACTACGTCACCGTCCTGGACCACGTAATCGCGGCCCTCGACGCGGAGCAGGCCCTTGTCGCGGGCGGGCGCGTAGCCGCCGCACTCGACCAGCTCCCCCCAGCCGATCGCCTCGGCCTTGACGAAGGCGTCCTGGATCTCGGTGTGGATCGTCCCCGCCGCCTCCCAGGCGGTCGAGCCGCGGGCCAGCGGGCGGGCGACCGCCTCCTTGTCCTCGCCGGCGGTGAAGAAGGTGATCAGCTCGAGCAGCTCGTAGGCGGCCAGGACGAGGCGGGCGAGGCCGGACCCCTCGACCCCGTAGGACTCGCGCATCTCCTCGGCTTCGCCTGGGTCGAGCTCGGCCAGCTCGCCCTCGATCCGGGCGCTGACCGCGACCACACCGGCGCCGACCGAGTTGGTGTGGGAGGCAACGACCTCAGGCGCGTCGGCGTCGCCCTCGTCGACGTTGGCGACGTAGAGGATCGGCTTCGAGGTCAGCGCCTGCAGGTTGCGCGGGCCGCGGGCGGCGGCGTCGGGCACCGGGACCGAGCGGGCGGGCCGGCCCTCGGCTAGCGCCGCGACGACCTTCTCCAGCCAGTCGCGCTCGGCGATCGCCTCGGCGTCGCCGGACTTCGCTCCCTTGCCGACCCGGTGCAGGCGACGCTCGGCCTGCTCGTAGTCGGAGATGACCAGCTCGGTCTCGATCGTCTCGATGTCGGCGAGCGGGTCGACGCGGCCGTCGGGATGCGGCACGCCCGAGTCGGCGTGGCAGCGGACGACGTGGCAGATCGCATCGGTCTCGCGGATCGAGGCGAGGAACTGGTTGCCGAGCCCCTCCCCCTCCGAGGCCCCCTTGACCAGGCCGGCGATGTCGTGGAAGGCGATCGTCGCCGGTTCCAGCTTCGAGCTGCGGACCGTCTCGGCGATCCGCTCCAGCCGCTCGTCGGGCACCTCGGCGATCGCCACGTTGGGCTCGATCGTCGTGAACGGGTAGTCGCCGGTCTGAGCGCCGCCGCTGGTCAGCGCGTTGAAGAGAGTCGACTTGCCCGCGTTGGGCAGCCCGACGATCCCGACCTTCACAGCGAGAGCGGCACGATCAGGCCCAGGGCGACGCCAAGCAGGGCGCCGGCCAGAACGTCGGACGGGTAGTGCATGCCGAGGTAGGGGCGGCCCAGGGCCAGGGCAAACGCCAGCACGAAGGCAAGTGCTCCAAGCGAATCGACCCGGGTCATCGCGGTAGCCACCGCAAACGAAGAGGTCGCATGCGCCGAGGGGAAGCTGAGCGAACTGGGCGCCCCACCCAGCGGCGGCAAACCCTCAAGCACCGGCCGCGGCCGCTTCACGATCAGCTTGACCACGTAGTTGAGCGCGATCGCGATAGGCGCCAGCAGCGCACAGATGAACCAAGCTTCCCCATTCGAATCGGTAGCGACAAGAACGACGAGACAGAGCACCACCCAGATCCCCCCATTGTTCCCAGCCCTCCCCAGACCCTTCGCAACTCTCTCCAAGCCAGGCGAGTGCCCGCGAGTCCGCATGGCGTGCAGGAGCTGAAGATCGAGTCGGTGCATAGGCGGGAGCAGAATAGGCACCTCGGGCGGGTGGCGGGGGTGTTGGGGGGTCGAGGACGGACCGTGGCCCGCCCGCAGCGCCCCCCAACACCCCCGACAGGACCCGCCCGCCAACAACCTCAGTCAATATCCCTCGCCGCAAATGCCCACCGTCCCGGGATACACCCACACCCCAGGCCACCACTGCGGCTCCACCGCCCTGCGCAACCTGCTCAGCTTCCACGGCGCCCAGATCAGCGAGGAGATGGCCTTTGGCCTCGGCGCCGGCGCCTGCTTCTACTACGTGGCCCTAGAGGACGCCTCGCCGAGCCGTTGGTTCAACGGCCGCACGGCGCGGCTGGAGGAGAACTTCAGCGAGCTGACCGGCGCGACACTGGAGCTGCGCACCTTCGAGCAGGGCGACGACAGAGCCTGGGAGGCGGCGCGAGCCGAGGTCGACGCCGGCAACCCGACCCTCCTGCTCACCGACCTCTACTACCTCGACCACTACGGCAACTCGGCCCACTTCCCCGGCCACGCCGTGGTCCTGGCCGGCTACGACGACGAGTTCGCCCATCTCTCCGACACCGGCTTCGAGGAGCTGCAGACGACGACGCGGCTGGAGGACCTCGACAGGGCGCGCCACAGCCGGCACCCCGCCTACCCTCTGGCCGGCCACATGTTCACCGCGTCGGGGCCGCTAAGCCAGGAGGAGCTGCGCGACGCAATTCCCGCTGCGATCGAGCAAGCCGCCAAGGCGATGGTCGAATCCGAGTTCCGCGAGTTCTCCGGCCTCGGCGCCGTGGAGCGCTTGGCCGCGGAGGCAGGCAGCTGGCCCGAGGTAACCGAGGACTGGCAGTGGTGCGCCCGCTTCGGCTACCAGGTGATCGAGCGCCGCGGCACCGGCGGCGGCGCCTTCCGCCTCATGTACTCGCGCTTCCTGGAGGAGGCGGGGCGTCTCGAGGCTCCGCTGGCCGCCGATGCCGCGGCGCGCTGGACCGAGCTGGCCACTGCCTTCCACGCGGCCAGCGAGAGCGACGAGCCCGACCCCCGCTCATGGGGCGACGTCGACGTCGCGGCCAAGCGCGTGGCGGAGGCCGAGAACCGCCTTTGGACGACCCTCGCCTGATCGTGGGCGAGACAGCGAGAAGGCGACAGGAAGTCGAGCCGCGAGGAAGCGGAGGCGCCCGCGAGGAGCGCCCGCGAGAATGCGGAAGAAGTGGGCGAGACAGGGCGACAGCGGTAAGCGACAGATGGCCGAGGGCGACACAATCCTCCGAGCCGCCCGCCGGATAGAGGCGGCGCTCGCAGGAGAGGTCGTCTCCGTCGACTCTCCGAGCCCCCGCGCCAAGGCCGTCGCCTTGCGGAGCCTCGACGGCAAGCGGCTGGAAGCCGTTGGAACACACGGCAAGCATCTCCTGCTCGACCTCGGCGATCTGGTCCTGCACAGCCACCTCGGCATGAGCGGCGCCTGGCACGTCTACGACCACGGCGCCGCTTGGCGAAAGCCGCCTTTCACCGCCTGGGCGGTCCTGCGGGGAGAGAGGGCCGAAGCCGTCGAGTTCGGCGGGCCGACGCTGCGCGTCCTCACGCGGGATGCGCTGCGCCTCGATCCGCTGCTCGCCCGCCTCGGGCCCGACGTCCTCTCCCCCGACTTCGATCCAGGCCCCATCGCCGCCTTGCTCCGCTCCGCGCCCGAGCGCGAGGTCGGTGACGCCCTACTCGACCAGAGGCTCGTCGCCGGCATTGGCAACATCTTCAAGAGCGAGGCCTGTTTCGCCGCGCGACAAGACCCCTGGCAGCCGGTCGGCGAGCTGTCGAACGCCCAGCTGGCTCGTGTCGCCCAAGCGGCGCATGACCTGATGCGCGATGCCGTCGACAGCGGCCGCCACAACCACGCCGTCTACCGTCGCGCCGGCCGTCCCTGCCCCAGCTGCGGCACGCCGATCCGCTCCCGCGGACAGGGCGATGCCAACCGGACCACCTACTGGTGCCGGGTTTGCCAGGCCCGCGCATGGGGTACCTGGCAGGCATGACTATTGCCGCAGCGATTTTCTTGCTCGCCGTAGGCGCGATTCTGCGCTACGCGACCAACATCCACGTCGAGGGCGTCAGCATCGACACCGTTGGCCTGATCCTGATGATCGCCGGCGTCGCCGGACTCGTCCTCTCCTTCTTCCAGGAGGCGATCTGGTCGGATCGCACTCGCCGGCGCGAAGCCCTGCCTCCTCCCCCCGAAGAACGCCGCGAACCGCCGCCGCGCTACTAGCGCTAGCCGGCGCCGTCTCTTCTTTTTCCACGGGAACTTGTCCACGGGGATTCCTCTGTCCACGGGATTCGATCCTTAACAATTGAATTCCCCGAGCCGGATTCCGATCCGTCTTGCGCAAATTGCAGGAAGTTCCCGCGAGTCTCCATCTTGACTTGATATCCACCTATTTGAACCTTTAAAATCGGGGGTGATTTTGGACGAATATTGGGTAGGATGGGGAGTCCGTGACGATCTCACCGAGACTCTTCAAGGTCACCGCGCAGGCGCCATTGGCTCTTGCGGCCGGCCTCCTCGCTGCGGCGCTGATGCTGCTCGTGACCGCGGCTGCGGCCGAAGGCGAAACGATCGACAGCGTCACCGCGGCCGCTGCCGCGGCTCCCGCCGCGGAAGCGCCGGCCCCCACCGAAGAGGTGCCGGCCACCGGCGAGGAAGCGGAAACGCAGGTTGATCCGGCTCCTTCAGCTCCTCCAGCACCGGTTGCGGAAAAGCCGAGTAAAACGAAGGAGACTGCTCCCAGCGTCACAGAATCGATTGACGAGACAGTGGCAAGCAGCCACCCCACGCAGCACGTCTCGAAGCTCGTCGACAACGTCCGTCATGACTCCGCCGCGCAGGTCACGGCTGGGGCGGAGGGGCTGCCTGGCGTCCGGACCGACCCGGTGCGCGGTCCGGTGGACCACGTGGCGCGACAAGTGGACCGGCTGCCTGGCGTCCGGACGGATCCCGTGCCCGATGATCTGTTGGACGACGTGGCGCGACAAGCGCAGCACGTGGTGACAGGGGCTCTTCCTCACGTGCCGACCGACCTGAGCGCCGGCCCGCTTCTCCACAGCTCGCCTCTCTCCATCCGGCTTTTGCCGCCGGCGACTCTCCGTCCCGAAGCGGCGCACATCCCTTCTCCGCCTCTGAGATCCCCCTCGTCCTCGCCTCAGCGTGCCCCCCGGTTGTCGCCTTTGCAGCTCATCGCGACGCCAGGTGCCGCCGAGCCCGGTGCTGCGGCATCCAAGAGTCTGGAGCGTGCTGATGACGGAGGGGCGGCTCCATCCTCGGCCGGCGGCACCGACGCCACCTCCTCACACGTCGACGCGGATCGTGGTGGAAGCCCCGCGCCTTCCAATCCCCCACTCCCTGCTCCCGGATCGCCGGGAGCCGTCGCATCGGGATCGGGGGGTCCAATCTTCATCCCCATCGCCGCGCTGCTCGCGTTGCTCGCGCTGGTGGCACCGGCGATTCTGCGCAGGCTCGGGGGGGCGCCGGATTTCCGGCCCCTCGCCCCGTTCGTCTGCGCGCTCGAGCGCCCTGGCTAGGTCATCGCGACCCAGACCAGGGCTGCGTCGGGAGCCCGTCAACCCCCGGCGAAAGCAACTCGAGCATGAAAGGAATTCCAATGCGATATCCCACGGCTGTAATCGCAGCCGCGGTTGCCCTGGCGATCGGAGCGGCGCCCGCCGCCGCCACGCCACTGCCGGTGTCCCCCTCCGGACAAAGCAACGGCAGCGAAGTGACACAGGGCGACCCGAGCGCAACCGGTGGCGAAGCCACCGCGACGGGCGGTGAAGGCGGCGACGCCAACACCGGCAACACCCAGATAGGCAACGGCAACGCGGTTGCCGTCTCGGTCGGCGGCGACTCGAACGCCAACGGTGGCGACACCACCGCGACCAGCGGCGATGCGACCGGAGGCGACGGTGGAGACGCCGAAGCCGATGGCGGCAACGCCGATGCCTCAAACGGCGCGGTGGTCAAGCAGGCCAACGAGTCGAATGGCACCGGCGGCTCCTCTAACGGGGGCTGCGGCTGCCAGAGGAGCTACGAGAAAGACGGCTCCGGCTCGCAGAGCAACGAGTCGAGCGTCGACCAGGGCAGCCCCAAGGCAACCGGCGGCAACGCCGACGCCTACGGTGGCAATGGCGGCGACGCCAACACCGGCAACACCCAGAAGTACAACGGCAATGCCTTTGCCAAGTCCGAGCCACAGGAGCAGAAGGAGAGCAAGTCCTGCGGTTGCGGGCAAAGTTGGGGCGGTAGCCACAACGACGCAAACGCCAACGGTGGCGACACCACGGCGACCAGCGGCGATGCGACCGGAGGCGACGGTGGAGACGCCGATGCCGAAGGCGGCAACGCCGATGCCTCGAACTGGGCGTTGGTCAAGCAGGCCAACGAGTCGTCGGGGTCCGGCTCGAGCAGCTCCTCCAACTGGGGTTGCGGTTGCCAGAGCCACTCGAAGGACGGCTCGGGCTCTTCGCAGAGCAACAAGTCCGACGTCAAGCAAGGCAGTCCTGAGGCATACGGTGGCAACGCCGATGCCAAGGGCGGTGAAGGCGGCGACGCCAACACCGGCAACACCCAGATAGGCAACGGCAACGCGGTTGCCGTCTCGGTCGGCGGCGACTCGAACGCCAACGGTGGCGACACCACCGCGACCAGCGGCGATGCGACCGGAGGCGACGGTGGAGACGCCGAAGCCGATGGCGGCAACGCCGATGCCTCAAA
>JBJMKO010000039.1:0-1579 GCA_045805805.1 Solirubrobacterales bacterium
CCTCGTCGACTGGAAGTTCTCGGGGCCGCGACGTGGCGTCGGCGCCAAGGCCGAGGCGCGGGCGAGCGCGCCGATGTCGCAGGACTGGACCGAGTTCGAGGTGGTCGAGGCGGAGCACCCGAGGCGGATCGTCGAGGAAGGGGTCGGGCTGAAGGGGAAGCGCCGCACCCGCGGCACCTACCGGCTCGAGCCACTGCCGGACGGCGGCACCGAGATTTCTTTCGAGCTCGCTTGGATCGACGCGGCACGGGCCGAAAGCCTGATCCCACCGATGACCCGGGCCTTCATCAAGCGGCCAAACGGCAAAGCGATGCGCCGTCTCGCCAAGCTACTAGCGGAGCGCTGAACGCTTCGTTTAGGCGAGCGTTGCTGCGGGCGTCTGGAAGAGGTGCGCCGAGGGGATGCCAATGACCTCGCCTTCGAAGCGCTTCTCGCGGCCATAGACGACCCAGGTGGTGTCGATTTCGCCGATATCGAGATCGAGGCGCAACTCGTCCGCATGCTCCTCGACGTGCTCCATGTGGGTAAGCCCGGAGTCGTACTCGCCGCGGAGCAGACCTTCGGCGACGATCGGCTTCGAGGCGACGTCGACGATCGTCTCCCACTGAGAGAGGTCCACGTAGCCCTTGGTGGCGGGGACGATCCCGATCGAGCGCGGCTTCTCAACCTCGCGGCGGCTGAGCAGGACCAGGTGCTTGGTCGGGTAAATGAAGGTGTCGACGACGAAGACCTCGGTCCAGTACTTCTCGGTGATCTCGTGCACCTTGGGGTGGGCACTGCACTGGACGAGAAAGGCGTTCGACGTCTCGCGGAGTAGGTCGAGGCCGACGAAGAAGTCGGTGATCAAGACGATCCCGTAGTCCTCGACGCCCTGGAACTCCATGTACCGTTTCACCGCTCGCTCGTGGCAGGTGCCCTGTGGGCCGAGCGTGATCACGGTGACCCTGCCGCCTGTCTCGCCTCCACCCATTCGGCGAACAAGACTATTCGACTAAATAAGGACAGTCAAACTGCCTGTCGGCTCAGAGCCCAGCCGGGCGGCGGGCGACGAACTTCTTGCCGTCGACGCTGCCCATGTGCCAGCGCGGTCCGGAGACGCCGGGCGGATCGTCGCGAGTGTCGAAGCGCAGCCCGGCGATCACCACGTAGGTATGCTCGGCGTTGGCGTAGACGGTGATCCAGCGCCCGATCCCGGCTTCGCCCCAGCTCTCCAGTTGTCCCGAAACCACCGTCTGTTCGAGCAGACCGGCAGCATGCAGGACGTAGCCGACGGCGCCCGAGCAGTCGTAGCCACGCGAACGCCAGCTGAGATGGCCACCGCCCCAGACATAGGGTTTGTGGTTGATCCGGTTGGCGGCAGCGATCGCGGCCTTGACGGCCGCGGGCGCACCCGGCGGCGGGATCGCCCGGCCGCGGTCCAGTTCCGCGCCGCAATTGGCGCTGGTCCGCTGCAAACCCGGCGGCACCGTTTCGCATCCCGCCCCCCAAGGCACTTGTTCGGCGGCCGCCACCCCGGGAACGCACGCGGCGAGGACCAGAGCCCCCCCGCACGACGCAAAAGCCCACCCCTGTCTACACC
>JBJMKO010000040.1:0-1791 GCA_045805805.1 Solirubrobacterales bacterium
GATCGGGGGCGGCACCGGCTGGTTCTCGCATGCGTCCGGGCGCTTCGCGGGCACCGTGCACGGGTGGGCCGTGGCGGCGCGCGCCGCCGACGGGACCTGCTCGCAGGACCAGGACGCGCTGCTGGACGGCGACGTGTTCGCGTCGCATGGGACGCTCCGGCGCTGATCTCGACTGCGGCGGTGCACGGGCAGGCCGGCGCGGGACGTCAGCCGGGCTGCGACGACGGCGGAGCGTCGGCGGCGAGGCGCTCCGCCGTGACGTGGTCGGTGATCAGGACGTTGATCCACCCGCCGATGAGACTCGCGCGGATCGCCTCGTACTTGCGCTCGCCGCCCGCGACGCCGACGGAGCGCCGGCTCTGCGCGAGCTGCTCGAGCGTCACGCCGATCACGCGCCGGTCGAGCTCCGACGCCACGGGTCGCCCGGCCGCGTCGAAGAAGCGCAGGCAGATGTCGCCGACGGCCCCGCGCTCGCCGAGCGCCTGAAGCTCGGCCTCGGCGAAGATGTTGCCGCTGCGCTGCAGCAGGCTCGACGGCTCGAGGGCGCCGATGCCGACCAGGGCGAGCGTGACGGCGTCCATCGCCTCGAGCGCCTCGCGCACGAAGCGGTCCTGCAGCAGCGCCTCGCGGGCCTCGGGCGAGCTCGCGATCCCCGGGGCGAGCATGAAGGTCGGCTGGGCGCCGGTCAGGTCGGCGAAGCGCTGCGTCAGGCGCGCCGCGTGCGCCTCGGCCGCCGGGTTGCCGACGCCGCCGAAGAGCTGGATCACGCGGTCGGCGGCGACGCGGGAGAGGCGCCGCATCGCGTCGACCGCGGCGAGGAGCGTCGCGCTCCAGGAGGAGATCCCGACGACGTCGCCGCCGGTCAGCGACGCCTCGAGGTACGCCGCGGTGGCGACGCCGAGGTCGTAGGTGATGCCCTCCTCCGAGAGGTCGAGGCAGTCGACCACCACGGCCTCGCGGAGGCCGTACCCCCGCTCGATGACGTCTTCGAGCCCGGTGCGGACCCCCTCAGGGACGACCACCGTGGTGCGCACGATGCCCTCCTCCTCGGCGCGCTTCAACAGGCGCGACACGCGCGCCTGCGAGATGTTCAGACGCTGGGCGATCTCGGGCTGGCGGATGCGGTGCTCGTGGTAGAGCCGGGCGACCTTGGTCATGAGGCGCAGCTGCTCGTCCGGCCGAAGGGCGCCGCCGGGTCGTCGTGCGGGCGGCGTGACGGCCATGGCCGCATCGTAGGGCGTCGTGGCGGGCGTCAGTGCTCGTCCAGCAGCGCGTCGATGTCGGCTCCGGCCGGCATGCCGGTACGCGCGCCGACGGCCTCCGTCGAGAGCGCCGCGGCGGCCGCGCCGCGCCGTACGGCCTGCACCACGCCGGCGCCCGCCGCGACGGCGGCGGCGACGACGCCCGTGAACGTGTCGCCCGCGCCGGTGGTGTCCACCGGCGAGGCCGGGAACGCCGGGACGGCGAGGTCCCAGTCGCGCGTCGCCACGTGCGCGCCGTCGCCGCCGAGCGTCGCGATCACGGCCGAGCACCCGCGCGCCTGCAGGGCGACGACGCCGGCGGCGACGTCGTCCTCGCCGGTGAGCTCGCCGATCTCGCCCGCGTTGACGATCACGATCGGCTCGGCGGCGAGCAGCTCCTTCGACAGCGGCCGGACCGGCGACGGGTTGACGACGAGCCGCGCGCCGCGCTCGGCGGCGATGCGGACGGCGGCGCCCACCGCCGCCTCCGCGATCTCGAAGCTGACGACGCACACGTCGTCGGCGGCGAGGTCGCGCAGGCCGGCGGCGA
>JBJMKO010000041.1:0-24722 GCA_045805805.1 Solirubrobacterales bacterium
CCCCCCCCCCCCCCCCCCCCCACCTCCTGCGACACTCGTCTCTCCATGAAGCACGATGCGTACGGGTACTGGCTTGAGGAGGCTCCGGCGGTTGAGGTTGCTCCGGAGCTTGTTGGAGAGCGGGACGCTGATGTTGTTGTCGTCGGTGGTGGCTACACGGGGATGTGGGCCGCCTGGCACATCAAGAAGCTGGAGCCGGAGGCGAGTGTGGTGCTGCTTGAGGCCGATCGGTGCGGGTTCGGGCCCAGCGGGCGGAACGGGGGATTCTGCAACGCGATGTGGTTCTCGCTGCCGAATATGCGCGGGCGCTGGGGAAATGAGGGGGCGCTGGCGGTGGCTCGGGCGGCTGAGGCTGCCGCCACCGGAATCGGCGAGTTCTGCGCGAGCGAGGACGTCGATGCTTGGTTCACACCGGGCGGCTACCTGCAGGTCTCGACGGCTGAGGCGCACGACCGCGTTTGGTCCGATGTCCTGGTCGCTTGCCAGGAGCTTGGGGTTGGCGATGCGATTCAGGCGCTTTCGCCGGAGCAGGTGGCAGAGCGCTGCGCCTCGCCTGTGTTCAGGGGCGGTGCCTTCTATCCAGATGCAGCCACGGTGCAGCCGGCGCGGCTGGCGCTGGGGCTTCGCGAGCGGTTGCGGAGGCAGGGGGTGGAGGTCTGCGAAGGATCGCCGGTGAGGCGGCTTGCCGGGTTGGCCGACGGCGTGGAGGCGCGCACGGACGGGGGCATCGTGCGGGCGCGGGCTGCCGTGCTGGCGGTCGGGTCGGCCGCGGCGGCGCCGCATGGCCCACTGCGCAACCGGCTCACCGTCGCCTCCTCTCACATCGTCCTCACCGAGCCGGTCCCGAAGTTGCTGGAGGAGGTCGGCTGGACCGCCGGCGAGTGCATCACCGACAGCCGCGCCCTGATCGACTACTTCCGCACCACTCCCGACGGCCGGATCGCCTTCGGCTGGGGCGGCGGCCGGATCGCGATGGGCGCCCGCCTGCACGGCCGTACCGAGCTCGACCCCGAGGTCGCCTCGCTTGCCGCCGCCAATCTCCGGGACTACTTCCCCGGCCTAAAAGGTCGAGCCCTGACCCACGCCTGGGGCGGCCCGATCGACGCCTCCCCGACCCACCTACCCTTGGTCCTACCGCTGCGCGGCGCCCGCGCCTTCGCTGCCGCCGGCTACACCGGCAACGGCGTCGGCCCCTCCCACATGGTCGGCCGCACCCTCGCCTCGCTGGCCCTCGACCGCCGCGACGATCCGTCTCGCCTCGCCTACGTCGACCCGTCCCCGCCCCGAGTCCCCCGGGAGCCCTTCAGCTGGATCGGCGGCGAAGCAATCCGCGCCGGCATCATGCGCAAGGAGTCGGCGGAGCGGCAGGGTGACGCTCCGGGCCTCCTCAGCTCACTCGTTTCACGGATTCCATCGCTAATCGGCTTTCACATCGGCAGATGAAATCTTGGTGCCTGTTGAGGGAGGGACACCCGCTCCCTCCACCATCTACCACCGGGTAGTAATGACCTTCTCCCTTGTGTAGAAGCGAACAGCATCAGAACCATTGGCGTGCAGGTCGCCATCGCAGGAGTCCTTCCAGCCGGCGAAGGGGAACCAGGCGATCGGGGCGGGGACGCCGACGTTGACCCCGAGCATGCCGGCCTCCGCCCCGTAGCGGTAGCGCCGTGCCGCCTCACCGGAGCCGGTGAAGATCGCCCCGGCGTTGCCGTAGCGGGAGCCGTTGAGGAACTCCAGGGCGGCGTCGAGGTCGGGGGCGTCGACCAGGGTGAGCAGCGGCCCGAACAGCTCCTCGCGGGCGAGCTCGGATCCGGGGTCGGCCACGGCGATCGTCGGGCCGAGCAGAGTTCCCGCGACCCCGGAGTGGCGGCGACCGTCGAGGAGCAGCGTGGCGCCGTCGCCGTCGGCCCGGCCGATCGCCTCGGCGACCTTCTCGCGAGCGGCCGCCGAGACCATCGGGCAGACGTCGGTGGCGGGATCGTCACCGGGCCCGACGCCGAGCTTGGCGGCGGCGGCGACCAGCGCCCCGCGAACCTCCGCTCGCCTCTCCTCGTCGCCGACCACGACGCAGACCGAGCCCGCCAGGCAGCGCTGCCCGGCCGCGCCGAAGGCCGAGCCCATGATTGCCGGCGTAGCCTGCTCGAGGTCGGCGTCGGGCATGACGACCAGGGAGTTCTTCGCGCCGCCCAGCGCCTGCACCCGCTTGCCGGTCCTCACCGCGCCTTCGGTGACGATGCGCGCCGTCTCTGCACGGCCGACGAAGGAGATCGCGTCGATGCCCGGGTCATCGAGGATCGCGGCCACCGCGTCGCGGCCGCCGTGGACCAGATTGACGACCCCCCGGGGGATCTCCCCGATCGAGTCGACGATCTCCACGATCAGCGCTGCCGGCCGCGGGTCCTGCTCGGACGGCTTGAGCACGAAGGAGTTGCCGCAGGCGATCGCGTAGGGCAGGAACCAGAGCGGGATCATCGCCGGGAAGTTGAACGGCGTGATCGCCGCCACCACGCCGACCGGCTGGCGGACCAGCTCGACGTCGACGCCGTCGGCAACGCCCTCCAGCGTCTCGCCCTTGAGCAGGTGGGGGATCGCCGCCGCCGACTCGACCGACTCGATCCCGCGTCCCACCTCCCCGTCGGCATCGGCCAGCGTCTTGCCCATGTCGGCTGTCACGAGTCCGACCAGCTCCTCGCGACGGCGCAGCAGCTGCTCGCGAAGTGCCAGCACGGCTCGTGCCCGTCGCTGCGGCGGCACCTCACGCCAGGCCGGCTGCGCCGCTCGCGCCGCCTCAGCAGCCTCGCGCACCTCGGCTTCACCCGAGAGCGGCACTCGTGCCACGACCTCGCCACTGACCGGATCGAGGTCCTCGAGCGTCTCGACCTCGCCCACGGCTCTCCACTCGCCCCCGATGTAGTTCCGCAGCGTCCGAACCTCCGGCCGACGGGCCGATTCCGTTGCATATGACAATGCTTTCCTCCCGTCGGCGGTCATGTTGCGGCGGCGGTGCCGGGCATCGGAATCGGCGCGGCTTCTTGGTCGGGACGTACGGCTGTCATCCGCTCGGCTCGGCGCTGCTGCCAGAGCACCAGTGAGACTGCGACCGCGATCACGGCAAAGAGCATCGTCGCCAGCACGTTGACCTGGACCGGAACGCCGCGCAGGCTCACCCCGTACACGTAGAGAGGGAAGGTCACGGTCGTTCCCGAGTTGAAGTTGGAGATGACGAAGTCGTCGATCGAGAGCGAGAAGGCGAGCAGCGCCGCGGCCATGATGCCGGGCGCGAGCAGGGGCAGGGTGACGGTGCGGAAGGTGGCGAGGGGCGTCGCGCCGAGGTCGGCAGCCGCCTCCTCGAGGTGGCGGTCGAAGCCGATCAGCCGCGAGCGCACGACGACGACGACGAAGCTGATCGAGAACATCACGTGGGCGATCAGCAGCGTGCCGAAGCCGAGCGCGAAGGATGCATAGATGAACATCGAGAGCAGCGAGGCGCCGATCACCACCTCCGGCGTCGCCATCGGGATCACGACCAGCAGGTTGGTCAGCCGCCTGCCACGGAACCGGTGGCGGACCAGGGCGATCGCCATCAGCGTCCCGATCGCGGTCGAGATCGCGGTCGCCAGGGCGGCCAGCCGCAGGCTGGTGAAGAGCGCTTCGTTCAGGTCGGGGAGCGAGAAGGCGCTGCTCCAGTACTCGGTCGTGAAGCCCTGGTCGAGGCCAAAGGTCAGTTTCCCCTTCGGCGTGGCGCCGAAGGAGAAGACGGCGATGACGACGATCGGGATCAGCATGTAGGCGACGGCGAGGCAGGCGTAAATCGGCAGCGCGTTGCGCCGCAACCAGGCCCAGGCACGAGACAGGAAAGCCATCTCAGGCCGGCTCCTCATCCTCGTCACCCATGAAGGCGCCGGTCCCCGCGAAGCGGATGTAGACGGTGACGATCGCGAGGATCAGCCCCATCATCAGGAAGGAGAGAGCCGCCGCCTCAGGGTAGTTGCGCTGGTTCAGGTAGAGCGACTGGATTACGTTGCCGATCATCGCCTGTCCGGTGCCGCCGAGGATCTGGGCGTTGACGTAGTCGCCGAAGGCAGGGATGAAGGTGAGCAGGACGCCAGCGACGATCCCCGGCATCGTCAGCGGCAGGGTCACCTTGAGGAACGCCTGCCGCGAGGAGGAGTAGAGGTCCTTCGCCGCCTCGACCAGGCCCAGGTCGAGTCGCTCCAGGTTGGCGTAGAGCGGCAGGACCATGAAGGGGAGGAAGTTGTAGGTGAGGCCGGCGATCACCGCCCCAGAGGTCGCCAGGACGCGGCCGTCGGGAGGGACGAGCGAGAGCGTTTGCAGGACGCTGACCACGGGGCTCGAGTCGCTGAGGATCGTCTTCCAGGCGATCGTGCGGATCAGGTAGGTGGTGAAGAAGGGCGCGATCACCGCGAACAGCAGCAGCGATTTGAAGCGGCCGGCGCGGAAGGCGATCGCGTAGGCGAGGGGATAGGCGATCAGCAGGGCCAGCAGCGTCGCCGTGCCGGCGTAGAAGAAGGAGCGGCCGATCTGCTCGGTGTGCCCGGAGAGGGAGTCGGGGAAGTTCGACCAGGCCCAGTCGAAGGTGTAGCCGCTGGTCAGCGAGCCCGAGCGCAGCGCCAGTTCGCCCATGAAGTACATCGGCACGACGAAGAAGACGACGAGCCAGAGCAGGCCCGGCACCAGCAGCCAGTAGGGGACCAGGCGCTGCCGCAGGTTCATGCCCTCACCCGGTCAGGACTTCTTGCCAGGCTTCGTTGACCCGTTCCAGTTCCGGGGGCGTGTTCTGCCCCGTGCAGTTGCGGGTGAACTCTTCGGTCGGAAAGACGATCTCGCTTTCCGCCAGTTCCGATCCCCGTTTTTCGAGCAGTTCCTTCACGCCCTGCACCGGCGAGATGTATTCGACGTATTCGGTGATGTCGACCGCCACGTCAGGCCGGTAGACGAAGTCCATCCAGGCGAGCGCCGCCGCTGTGTTGGGAGCGCCCACCGGGATCACCATGTTTTCCGACCACCTCGTGCAGCCCTCGGTCGGCATCCGCCATTCGGCGTTTGGGTTTTCGATCAGCGAGGCGTCGCCCGACCAGCCGATCGCGGCGACGAGATTGCCGGCTGTCAGGTCCTCGGTGTACTCGTTGCCGGTGAAGCGGCGGATCTGCCCGGAGCCGGCGGCGGCGCCCAGTTTGTCGATCGCGTGGAGCCACTGGTCGGCACTCGCCTTCGCCGGGTCGACGCCTTCCGCGAGCATGACCAGAGGCACCGTTTCGCGCAGTTCGTCCAGCATCGTCACCTTGCCCTTGTATTTCGGGTCGAAGAGATCGTTGACCGAGTGGATGTCTGGCGCCTTCGAAGTGTCGACCCACATCCCAGTCATCCCGCCCTGCCACGGCACTGAGAACTTGCGTTCCGGGTCGAAGCCAGGACTCTCGAGGCTGGGCAGGAGGGTCTTGAAGACCGTCGGCAGGTCGGCGTGGTCGACCTCCTGCAGGTAGCCCAGGTCGTACATCTGCTTCGCCATGTAGTCGGCGACGACGAAGATGCTGCGCCCGCCCGATTCGCCCTGTTCGAGCTGAGGCTGGAGCTTGCCGAAGAAGCCGTCGTTCGAGTTGATGTCCTCGATGTAGTCGACGTTGACGCCGGTCTTGTCTTCGAACTCGGCGACTGTGCCGTTCTTGCCGGGGTCGATGTAGCCGGGCCAGTTCGAGATCGTCAGCTTGCCGGTCGCCGAACCGCCTTTCGCCGTCGTCGCTTCGTCGCTGTTGCCGCCGCCGACCGTGCCGCCGCCGCAGGCCGCCAGCCCGATCGCCACGACGATGACGGCGACGGTGACAGCGAGCGCCAGAGCCCACTGATTCTCATGCCTTGCTCGGTTCTCCATCTCACTCACCTTTTCTCAGTGGCTCCAGCGTTGTGTTCTCTGTATTCCCGCTTTCCCGCCCATTCGAACTCGGATCGGCGGCGGGCGACTCGCGCACGATGTGCATGTGCTCGGGCTCCCAGCTCAGCGCCACCCGCGCGCCTCCCCCCGGCAATCGCCGGCGCTCGGCCTCGCTGGCGTTGGGGACGAGTACCGTCATCCGCACTCCTTCGCCCAGGTCGACGACGATTTGGGTCGCGGTGCCGAGGTAGATCGAGCTTTCGACCACGCCATCGACCCGGGGCAGCCCGTTCGCGCTCGGCGGCACACCGTCTTCAAATGACTCGATCTGGAGCTTCTCCGGTCGCACCACCGCGTGACAGCGCTCGCCCGCGGCGAACCCGTCGGTCTGCGTCCGCACCGCCGGTCCCTGGTCGAGCTCGACCTCCCCTGCGCCGGCGACGAGCGCCGGCATCAGGTTGGAAACGCCGATGAAGCTGGCGACGAAGGTGGTGGAGGGCTGGTCGTAGACCTGCTCGGGGGTAGCCACCTGCTCCACCCGGCCATGGTTCATCACCGCGATCCGGTCGCTCATCGTCAGCGCCTCCTCCTGATCGTGGGTGACGTAGACGAAGGTGATGCCGACCTCGCGCTGGATCCGCTTCAGCTCCAGCTGAAGCCCCTTGCGCAGCTTCAAGTCGAGAGCTCCCAGGGGCTCGTCGAGCAGCAGCACCTTGGGCAGGTTGACCAGGGCCCGCGCCAGCGCTACCCGCTGCTGCATACCGCCGGAGAGCTGCGCCGGGCGGCGCTTCGCCTCCCTGGCGAGGCCGACTCGCTCCAGCTCGGCCGCGACACGCCGTTGGATCTCCGCCTTCGGCACTCGCTTGCGCCTCAAGCCGAAAGCGACGTTGTCCTCGACGTTGAGGTGGGGGAACAGCGCGTAGCTCTGGAAGACGGTGTTGGTTGGGCGGCGATGGGGCGGAAGCCGAGCAACGTCGGATCCCTCGATGCGGATCTCGCCCTCGTCAGGGAGCTCGAAGCCGGCAACCATCCGCAGCGTCGTCGTCTTTCCGCAGCCGCTCGGCCCGAGCAGGGTGAAAAACTCACCCGCGGCGAGGTCAAGGCTGAGATCGTCGACGGCGACGAGTTCGTCGAAGCGCTTGGTCACGCTTCGAAGCTCGACACTCGGAACACCTGCTTCCATATCTCTCCTTCTTCCCGCAGACGCCAGATTGGAGTCTGTTTAGAAGGTAGCGCTACGGGTTGGCGGGCACCACCACAATCTCAATCGCTTCCTGTTCCACGGAACTGTCCATAGCGACACTCGACGGTAGGCGCGCGCGACGCAGCGCACAAGTGGCAAATGTCCCAAAAGCCGGTCGGTTGCCTATACATCTTGTATAAGAGCTGTCCAGCACCTTGCCCTAGCGGATATTGCAAGTGCGCTATACCAGGTCTAGCGTTGTCCATATCGTCGTAGCCGAAGAGGAGAATTGATGGCGGTAGCGTCGCAACCGAAATCGAGACGGGATTCGTCAGGGAGTTCCAGCCTGCAGGAGCTGGCCCAGCGCCATCTCTGGATGCACTTCTCGCGGATGGGCGCCTACGGCCCCGGCCACGAGATCCCGATCATCACCCGGGCCGAGGGCTGTTATGTCTACGACGAGCACGGCAAGCGCTACCTCGACGGCCTCTCCGGCCTCTTCTGCGTCAATGCCGGACACGGTCGCACCGAGCTGGGCGAAGCCGCCGCGCGCCAGGTCGAAGAACTCGACTTCTACACGCTCTGGAGCTACGCGCATCCGCGGGCGATCGAGCTTGCCGCGCGGCTCGCCTCGCTCGCCCCCGGCGACCTCAACCGCGTCTTCTTCACCTCGGGCGGCTCGGAGTCGGTCGAGTCGGCGCTGAAGCTGGCCCGCAACTACCACCGTGTGCTCGGCAAAGGCCAGAAGCACAAGGTGATCGCCCGCGAGATCGCCTACCACGGCACTTCGCTCGGCGCCCTCTCCGCCACCGGCATCACCGAGCTGCGCTCCCAGTTCGAGCCACTCACCCCGGGCGGCTGCCACGTCCCCAACACCAACATCTATCGCTGGCCGGAGGACCGCCACCCGCTCTGGGCGGCGACCGCGATCGAGGAGCGGATCCAGTTCGAGGGACCGGAGACGGTCGCCGCGGTGATCCTCGAGCCGATCCAGAACGCCGGCGGCTGCATCGTCCCGCCGGACGGCTACTTCGAGCGGGTGCGCGAGATCTGCGACCGCTACGACGTGCTGATGATCTCCGACGAGGTGATCTGCGCCTGGGGTCGCCTCGGCCACTACTTCGGCTGCGACCGGTTCGGCTACGTCCCCGACATCATCACGGTCGCCAAGGCGCTCACCTCGGCCTACGCGCCGATGGGGGCGTTGATCGCCTCCGACGCCGTCGCGGCCCCGTTCATGGAGGGCGACGCCTCCTTCGCGCATGGCTTCACCTTCGCCGGCCACCCGCTGGCCTCGGCCGTGGCGATGGCCAACCTCGACATCTTCGAGCGCGAGGACCTCTGCGGGCACGTCCTCGCCAAGGAGGGCGAGTTCCGCCAGATGCTCGAGACGCTGTACGACATCCCGATCGTCGGCGACGTTCGCGGCGCCGGCTACTTCCAGGCGATCGAGCTGGTCAAGGACCGCGAGACAAAAGAGAGCTTCAGCGATGAGGAGGCCGAGGATCTGCTGCGCGGCTTCCTCTCCGCCGAGCTCTACGAGCGGGGCCTGATCTGCCGCGCCGACGATCGCGGCGATCCCGTCGTCCAGCTGGCGCCGCCCCTGATCGCGGACACGGAGCAGTTCGAAGAGATCCACGACGTCCTGCACGCGGTGCTGGGCGAGGCGTGGGAGCGAGTTCGGAAATAGGCCCCCGGATGCTCACTGTCCAAAGCCTGCTCGACGAACTCGATCTCACGCTCGCCTCCGGTGCCAATTCGGCCGAGGCGCCGGTCCGCTGGGTACACATCTCCGAGCTCGAGGATCCGACCCCATGGCTCTCCGGCGGCGAGCTGATGCTGACCACGGGGATTCCGCTCAACACCGCCGCCAAGCAGCGCGCCTTCGTCCGTCTGCTCGCCGACCACAACCTCGCCGGCCTCGGCTTCGGCACCGGCTTCAAGCATGAGAAGGTGCCGAAGGCGATAGTCGAGGAGGCGAAGAAACGGGACTTCCCGCTCTTCGAGGTGCCCTACTCGACCCCGTTCATCGCGATCACCGAGAAGGCATTCGCCCGCCTCGTCAACGAGCAGTACGAGGTCCTGCAGCGCGGCATCGCGGTGCAGCGCCGGCTCGAGCGCCTGGTCCTCGAAGAGCGCGGCCTGGAGGAGATCGTGGCGACGATCTCCTCCGCGGTCGGCGGCACCGTGGCGATCCTCGGCGGCCGCGGTGAGCGCCTCGCCGGTCGCGCCTTCCGCCGCCAGCTCTCCTCCGAGGCCGTGAAGGCCATCCGCGCGGAAGCGCTCTCCCACACCGCCGACGGGCACGCCTTCGTCCCCTCCCACCCGGCGGTCGCCGGCCGCGCCCTCGCCCACCCGGTGATCTCGCCCGGCGGCGGGCCGCCGCAGGCCTGGGTGGTGATCGTCCGCGATTCCGGTGGCCTCGGGGACTTCGAGCGGCTGATCCTGCAGCAGGCCGTCGCCGTCGTCGCCCTCGAGCTGATGCGGCGCCGGGTCGCGCGCGAGACCGAGCGCCGCCTCGCCGGCGACGTCCTCGCCGGGGCGCTCGGCGGGCGGCTGGAGCCCTCCGAGCTGCGCCGCCGCCTCGAGCCCTTCGGCATCGGCGACGAAGCCGCTGTGCTGGTCTTCGCCCTCGACGACCCCGCCGCCGCCGAGCCGGTGCTGGAGCGGGCGCTTGCCGCCGACGCCTGCCCCGCCGTCGTCGCGCCGCACACCAGCGGCCGCCGCGAGCTGCTCTGCGCCGTCGTCGACGCCGCCGATCGTGACCCCGTCGACCTCGCGGGCGATGCTCGCCTCGCACTCGTCAAGGAGCGGGGAGCCGTTCGTGCCGCCGCCAGCCGCCCGGCCCCGCCCGAGGACCTGCGGCACTCCTTCCACGAGGCTCGCTGTGCGCTGGAGGCCACCGCGCTGGGTAACGGCACCGCTCCTGAGGTCGCCTCCTGGCGCGATCTCGGCGCCTTCACGCTGCTGCTCTCGATCCAGGACGACGACGCGCTGAAGCTCTACTGCGACAGCGTCCTCGGTCCGATCGAGGAGGGTGACGAGGAGTACGGTGGCGAGCTGCTGCGCTCGCTGGAGTCCTACATCGAGCAGAACGGTCAGTGGGAGAAAGCCGCGCGTGAGGTCTACTGCCACCGCCACACGCTGCGCTACCGGATGCGCAAAGTCGAGGAGCTGACCGGCCGCGACCTCTCGCGCGCCCACGACCGGATCGAGTTCTGGCTGGCGCTTCGGGCAAGGGAATTGGTCGCGTGAGGGTCGGCGTCCCCAAGGAGATCAAGCCGGCCGAGTACCGGGTCGCGATCACCCCCGCCGGCGTGCGCGAGATGGTCGAACACGGTCACGAGGTGCTGGTCGAGGCCGGCGCCGGCGAGGGCAGCTCGATTCCCGACGCCGCCTTCGAGGCGCAGGGCGCCCGTATCGCCCCGGACGCCGTGGCCGTCTTCGCCGAGGCCGAGATGCTTTTGAAGGTGAAGGAGCCCCAGCCCGTGGAGGTCGAGATGCTGCGCCCGGGACAGCTCCTCTTCACCTACCTTCACCTCGCGCCCGACCCGGAGCTGACCCGCGGCCTCTGCGGCTCAGGCGCCACCTGCGTTGCCTACGAGACCGTCGAGGACGCCCGCGGCCGCCTGCCGCTGCTGGCGCCGATGAGCGAGATCGCCGGCAAGATCGCCACCCAGGCCGGTGCTTTCATGCTGGAGAAGCCGCTCGGCGGGCGCGGGATCCTGCTCGGCGGTGTCCCCGGCGTCGCCGCGGCCAACGTGATGGTGATCGGCGGCGGGGTGGTCGGCATGAACGCGGCCTTCATCGCGATCGGGATGGAGGCCGACGTCTTCGTCTTCGACAAATCGATCGACCGCCTGCGCGAGCTCGAGACCGCCTTCGCCGGGCGCTGCTCGACCGTCTACTCGACCACGCTTGCGGTGGAGGAGATGCTGCCGCGGGCCGATCTGGTGATCGGAGCCGTTCTCGTCCACGGCGCCCGCGCCCCCTTCGTCGTGCACCGCGAGCAGCTGGCGCTGATGAAGCCCGGGGCGGTTCTGGTCGACGTCGCGATCGACCAGGGCGGCTGCTTCGAGACCTCGCGCCCGACCACGCACCAGGACCCGACCTTCGAGGTCGACGGGATCATCCACTACTGCGTCGCCAACATGCCCGGCGCGGTGCCGATCACTTCGACCCACGCGCTCACCAACGCAACCCTTCCCTACGCGATCGCCCTTGCCGACGAGGGCGTAGCCGGCGCGATCCGCCGCGACCCGGGCCTGCGCCCCGGCGTCAACGTAGCCGCCGGCGCAGTAACCCACCCCGCAGTAGCCGAAGCCGTAGGCGCAATCTGCGTCCCGGTAGAGCAAGCCCTGAAAACCTCGGCCGACGGGACGAAATCCACGGCATATGTAGGGAAATCGTCCCGTCGGTCCCCTGAACACGTGGAGGCTGAGTGATGGCGACGGTTGAGAAGACGACGCTTCGGAACTTCATTGGGGGGGAGGCGGTGGATCCGGTTGAGGGTCAGATGGAGGACGTGGTCAATCCCGCTACCGGCTCCGTGATCGCCTCGGCGCCGCTCTCCACCAAGCCCGACGTCGACGCCGCGGTCGCCGCGGCAAAGGCCGCCTTTCCCGCCTGGGCGGCGACGCCGCCGGGCGAAAGGGCGCGGGCGCTGCTGCGGATCGCCGACATGGTCGAAGAGCGCGCCGAGGAGATCGCCGACCTCGAGTCCGCCGACGCGGGCAAGCCGCGCGCCGCCGTGCTCGAGGACGAAATCCCGGCGATGGCCGACCCGCTGCGCTTCTTCGCCGGTGCCGCCCGGACGATGGAGGGCCGCGCCGCGGGCGAGTACATGGAGGGCCACACCTCCTTCGTCCGCCGTGAGCCGCTCGGCGTGGTCGGCCAGATCACGCCCTGGAACTACCCGCTGATGATGGCGATCTGGAAGATCGGCCCGGCGCTCGCCGCCGGCAACACGATCGTGATCAAGCCGGCCGAGACGACACCGCTGACGACGCTCCTCTTCGCCGAGTGGTGTGCCGAGATCCTGCCGCCGGGGGTCTTCAACGCGATCGGCGGCCACGGCGAGCCGACGGGGGCCGAGCTGGTCACCCATCCCGACGTGGCGATGGTCTGCCTGACCGGTTCGCCGCCGACCGGCAAGTGGATCGCCAAGGCGGCGGCGGACTCGCTGAAGCGGGTCCACCTGGAGCTGGGCGGCAAGGCCCCGGTGGTGATCTTCGACGACGCCGACATGGAGCTCGCGATGGAGACGATCGCCGGCACCGGCTACTACAACGCCGGCCAGGACTGCACCGCCGCCACCCGAGTTCTCGCCTCGAAGGGCGTTTACGACGACGTCGTAAACGGGCTCGCCGAGGAAGCCAGGGGTCTGGTGCTGGGCGACACGACGTCCGCCGACACGACGCTGGGCCCGCTCAACTCCGCCCGTCAACGGGGGCGAGTTGAGGGCTTCCTCGAGCGCAAGCCCGGCAGCGCCGAGATCGTCACCGGCGGCGTCCAGCCCGACCTGCCCGGCTTCTTCCTCGAGCCCGCGGTCGTCGCAGGCCTCCAGCAGGGCGACGAGATGATCCAGGACGAGATCTTCGGCCCGGTGATCACGGTGCAGCCCTTCACGGACGAGGCGAAGGCGATCGAGTGGGCGAACGGAACCCGCTACGGGCTCGCCTCATCGGTCTGGACTCGCGATGTCGGCCGTGCGATGCGGGTGGCCAACGCGCTCGAGTTCGGCTGCGTCTGGGTCAACGACCACATCCCGCTCGTCTCCGAGATGCCGCACGGGGGCTTCAAGCAGTCCGGCTACGGCAAGGACCTTTCCGTCTACGCGCTCGAGGACTACACAGAGGTAAAGCATGTGATGATCAACCTTCAATGAGGGCTGCCATCGCAGGGGTGGCGCTGGCCGCGGTGGTGTTCGTCGCCGCGGCGCCGGCGTCCGAAGAAGATGTCGCGCGTTGCCACGGGCGGCGGGCGAAAATCGTCGGGACCGAAAAAGACGACGTGCTGAGGGGGACGCCCGGGCGCGACGTGATCTGGGGCGGGGGCGAGGACGACACGATTCTCGGCAGCCTCGGCAACGACCTGCTCTGCGGCGGGCCTGGAGCCGACCTGATCCACGGCGGTCGCGGCAACGACGTCGCCAACGGCGGCGCCGGCGACGACGACCGCGTGATCGGCGACCTCGGCGACGACCACCTGTACGGCGGGCCCGGAAACGCCGACGAAGTCGCCGGCAGCCTCGGCATCGACACGCTCAGCGGCGGACCCGGCGACTTCGACCTCGTCCATGGCGACTACGGCTACGACCGCGTGGACGGCGGCGCCGGCGAGGGCGACATCGCCTCCTTCGCCACCGACGTCGGGGCGGGCCGCAGCGGCGGGGCGAAGGTCTCGCTCGCCGCCCACCGGGCGAGGGGCGATGGCCACGACCGGCTCTTCCGTTTCGAGAGCCTCGAGGGCTCGGCCTTCGACGACATCCTCGTCGGCAACCGTCAGGCGAACGTCATCGATGGCGGTGCCGGCAACGACGTCATTCGCGGCGGCGGCGGCCGTGACGAGCTGAACGGCGGCCAGGGCGTCGACCGCTGCCAGGGAGCCAAAGGTCGCACCTCCTCCTGCGGGCGGGAGAAAAAGCTGAAGGCCTCCGCCTATGTCGAGCTGGACACAGAGCTGGGCGGAGGAGGGGGCCTCGAGATCGTCGGCGGCGGCGGGCCCGACTCCTTCACCGTCTTCTTCGACGAGAAGACCTCGACCTTCGCGATCGGCGCGGCCAGGGGAATCGCGATCGGGCCGGGCTGTATCCGAGCCAGCCCTGTTCAGGTGAGCTGCCCGACCAATGGGCCGGCGCGCTGGCTGATGGCAGACCTCGGGCCCGGCGACGACAGCCTCCAGGTCGTGGGCTCGCTGGCCGGTGCCCAGAACGTCCGCATCGCCGGCGGGCTTGGCGACGACACGATCCATGGCGGCCCCGAGGACGACCTGATCGAGGCCGGCTTCGGTAGCGACCGTCTCTACGGCGGCGCCGGAGCCGACGGCCTGATCGGCAGCACTCCGGGGCCGACCTACCTCTACGGAGGCGCCGACGGAGACCTGCTCGCCGCCGGCGGCGGCTGCGCCGGAGGGGCGATCGTCGGTGGGCCGGGTCGCGACGATGCATCCTTTGCCGAGACCCAGGCGCATCCCGGGATCCTCCACGTCTCCTTCGCCGTCCACGCCGCTTGGATCGACGCGGTCCCCGGCTGCCACCGGGTCCACCTCTCGCCCACCGACGAGGACATGGAGGGCTCCTTCGACTACGACGTCCTGGTCGGCGACGGCGGTCCCAACGCGATGCTCGGCCAGCCCGGCGAAGACAGCTTCTACGGCGGTGGCGGCGAAGACGTGATCGACGCTCGCGACGGCGTCCGCGACGAATCGATCCAGTGCGGCCGAGGCACAGCTCCCAAGAAAGGCAAGCCTGTTCGCGGCACCCCCAGCGGCCGGGCCCTGACCGACCCCTTCGATCCCACGCCGATCCTCTGCGCGATCGCCAAGCACGGGCATCCGGTTCCCGGCCTGGGACAGGCGGCTCGGTAACGCTCCGGCGGGGCGTTCAGCGCAGGCGACCGTCGCTGTTGGCCACGGCGCAGGCCTCCTCGGCGCCGATGAACGGGGCGAGGGTCACGTAGGTGGCCAGCGGCGCGATTTCCTGCATGCTTTCGGTGGCGCCGCCCCTCACCTGGTCGTAGATCATCGAGTAGATCGAGCCGCCGATCGCCTCTGCGGCAACGGGGCTGACGTCCGGTTTGAGCTCATAGCCGGGGACGAGCAGCGCCTGCATCCCTTCGATTACCTGGTCGCGCCGTTCCAGAACCCGCCTGCCGGCGGCGTAGACGTCGATCGCGCCCAGCGTCGTGTACTCGGGCTCGGCCGCGCAGAAGGCGAACATCGCGCCGAAGGCCCTGCGCACCGCGTGTGGCCAGTCCGGTGCGCGTCGGAAGGCCGGCAGGGTCGTCGCCAGCATCTGCGCCGAGCCGCTGTCGACGGCGGCCAGCATCGCCTCTTCCTTGTCGGCGAAGTGGGCGTAGAAGGTCGAGAGCGAGATCGAGGCGCGCGAGGCGATGTCGTTGACGGTCATTGCCGGGTAGCCCTTCTCGGCGACCACCGATGCGAGCGCTCGCAGGATCCGTTCGGCCGGGTCGTAACCGTCGGGGCGCCCCGCGCTTGCGGGCGGGCGCCAGCGCGGCCGGCGCAGGGGAACCGGTGGGGGCAGGTAGGAGAGGCTCCAGTCCCACATCTGCGGGACCAGCTCGATCAGGTCGCCCTCCTCGCCCCGGTAAAGCCGGGTGTGGATGATTTTCCGCAGGCCCCCGAACACCGCCCGGACTATCTCCGGAGGCATCTCCTCCCTTCCCGGCACCTGGTGCAGGGTTGCGCCGACGAAGTCTTGGAGGGTGCCGGTCGTCCGGTCGACTCTCTCGACGGCCCGCGGCCCCGCTGCGTAGACCTCGACGAAGCACATCTGCGACGTCTCCGGCTGCGCGACGATCAACCGGACGATCCCTTCGAAGGCAAGGCGGGCCTGTTCTTCGCCCAGAGGCTTGCTGCCGGCGTTTACGGTGGCAATGGCTCCGATGGTCGGGCCGACGAACGCATCGAGGGCGGCCAGCAGGCAGTCTTCCTTGCCGCCGAAGTGCTCGTAGAAGGCGCTTCGCGACACCCCCGAGAGCTCGAGCAGATCGGCGACCCGCGTCGCTTCGTAGCCCTTCTCGGCGACCACCGCGACGAGGGCCGCAAAGATTCGCTCGCGCTGGTTGCGTGCCACCTCGTCCGCGGGTAGCCGCCGGCCCGGTCGCAGCTTGCGCTCGCGCAAGGTCCTGGCGTCGCCCCACGGGGTCTTCACCGTGGTGGATTGACCATTGCGAGGCATATCCGCACCCTCGTCATTGGGACTGGGTTCTTGGTCAAGAACAGTACGCTGGATTCTTTGCAAAATCGTAGCTCGAATTTAGGGTTTTCCCGCCAGAAAGGACATTGTAGCCCGGTGTGGAGCCTTCTCCAACCAGGCTGGGCCGGTGGACTTGATTTTTGCGTAAGAACGTGTTTGTATAAACACGTGTCTGATCTCCATGAGATCGCCGCCTTGTCCGAAGGGGTCCCGGACGAGTCGGAGCAACTGCCAGGCTCACGAGGCACCGTTGGGATGAGCCCGGGTCGCGAGGTGATTTCGCGGGAGTTCGTGGTCCACCACCAGCGCGCCCGGATGATCCACGCGCTGGCCGAGGAGGTGGTCGAAAACGGCTACAGGGAAGTGACCGTGGCCGCGATCGTCAAGCGGGCCGGCGTCGCCAGGAACACCTTCTACGAGAGCTTTGCCAACAAGGAGGAGTGCTTCCTCGCCGCCTCTGACCTCGCCGGCGAAGAAGCGATGCGCCGCGTCACCGAGGCGCTGAAGGGCGTGCCACCCGACTGGCCGGAGCGGATCCGCGCCGGGATCGGTGCCTGCCTTGCCTTTGCCGCGAGCGAGTCGGCGCTTGCGCGCGTCTTCGTAGTCGAGTCGCTCTCGGCCGGCCCGGCCGCCGCCGAGCGCTACGAGCGAACCGTACGCGCGGTCGTCCCCTTCTTCCGCCTCGGGCGGCGTGGCTCCGGCAATGGCGACAACCTGCCGCCCACCCTCGAGGAGACGATCGTCGGCGGCATCTTCTGGATCGTCTATCAGCGCATTGTGATCGGACGTCCAGAGGAGCTCGAGGGCCTGCTCGAGGAGCTCGCGGAGTTCGCCCTCACTCCATACCTCGGTGTAAAGGCGGCCCGGCAGGTCGCATACCCAGCGCACGCGTGAACCGGTGAACTAGGCTTGGGGCATGGTCCTGAGCCCGCGCGAAGACGAGGCGGCGGCGATTGCTGCCGCGATCGAGCGGTTTGTCGCGGAGACGGTGTCGCCTGCAGGCGACGGGGGGGAGGCGATCGGCCCGTGGCAGCGGGCCGCGCTGCTCGAAGGGATCGGCGCCAAGGGCGCTGTCGAGGATTCAGAAGGAGGAGAGAGATGGCTGTCGTGAAGATCATCGAGCTGGTCGGAAGCTCGAAAACGTCGACTGACGACGCCGCGCGCCAGGCATTGGGGCAGGCGCAGGGCACCCTGCGAAACATCCGTGCGGTGGACATCGTCTCTACTGGGATTCGGGGGGAGAATCTTGATGAGTACCGCGCTCATGTGCGGGTGGCTTTCCTTATCGAGGGGACTGAGGTCGACTAGGCGTTTTGGGGTTGGGAGGGCGTGAGGCCCTACCCAAAACGCGCGGCTAGCGCCGCGCTTGAGTGTTTTGGGTAGGGCCTCACGCCCTCCCATTCGATGCGTCTATTAGATTCAGGGGCATGAGTGACGGGCCACCCGAGGTTTCACGCGCGGAAGCTAAAAAGCTGATTGCCGAGGGGGCGCAGCTTGTTGATGTGCGGGCTGAGCATGAGTGGGAGATGGGGCGGATTGAGGGGGCTACTCATCTGCCGTTGGCTGAGTTGGCTGAGCGGGCTGGGGAGATCGATCGGGATCGGCCCGTTGTTCTCTATTGCCGGGGTGGGAACCGGTCGACCATGGCTGCCGAGGCTTTGGCTGCTGAGGGCTTTGACGCGAGGAAGCTGAGCGAGGGGATCGTGGGGTGGGCCGAGGAGGGGTTGCCGCTCGAGCCGGAGGGTGGAAGCGTGGCTGAGTCGGGCGAGGCCGCATCGATCCTTCACGCCCAGAAGCGCCTTCCTCCGAGTTAAATACCTGAATCCCTGTCAGGTTTTGCTATTTTCTGTGGCGTGGAGGTCGCAGTAGACGCACAGAAGGAGCAGCGGGGCAAGGGCCGCACCGGCACCTTGGAGAACCCGGAGACGTATCGCAACGTCCCCGGGCACATCATCCCGATCATCGAGCGCGAGTTCGACGACTTCGACAACGAAGCCGAGGAGTTCCTCGCCGGCAAGCGTGTCGAAGAGGAGTTCATCGGCTTCCGGCTCAAGCAGGGCGTCTACGGCCAGCGCCAGCCCGACGTGCAGATGGTCCGGGTCAAGCTGCCCTTCGGCGGCGTCACGCCGCAGCAGATGGAGGCCTTCGCCGGCGTGGTCGAGAAGTACGCGCCGCTGAACAAGGGCCACATCACGACCCGCCAGAACATCCAGATCCACCACGTGCCGCTGCGCGACATGGAGTCGCTGCTGCGGGAGATCTCCGAGGCCGATCTCTCCTCGCGCGAGGGTTGCGGCAACACGGTCCGCAACGTCACCGGCGACCCCTGGGCCGGCATCGCTCCCGACGAGATCTTCGACCCGACGCCCTACGCCGGCGCCTACGCCCGCTACTTCGTCCGCCACCCGACGACGCAGCTGATGCCGCGCAAGATCAAGACCGCCTTCACCGGCTCCGACGAGGACCGCGCGATCACCGGCATCCACGACGTCGCCTTCCTCTCGCGCGAACGCGACGGGGTCAAGGGGTTCGAGGTCCGGGTCGGCGGCGGCACCTCGATCATGGCTCGCGTCGCCCCGACGCTGTACGAGTTCGTCGAGGCCGACAACGGCGATTACCTCAAGGTCTCCGAGGCCGTGCTGCGCATCTTCGACCGCCAGGAGTGGCTGCGCGCCAACCGCGCTCGCGCCCGGATCAAGGTCCTGGTCGACAAGATCGGCATCGACGCCCTCCGCGAGCAGGTCGACGAGGAGCTCGAGGGCGAGTGGGTAGCCGAAAGGGACTTTGACGCCGAGCTGGTCCAGCGGTTGCGCTTCGAGGACGACGAGGAGGCGAACGCCCCGGAGGCGCCGCCGGCCGCGGCCTCGCCCAACGGCGACCGCACCGAGTTCGACCGCTTCGTCGAAGGCAACGTGCAGGCGCAGCGCCAGGAGGGCTTCTCCGCGGTCGAGGTGAAGATCTACCGCGGCGACCTGACCCCGGAGCAGTTCCGCGGCCTGGCCTCGATCATGCGCGACTTCACCGGCGGCTACGCACGCAGCACCGTGCAGCAGAACCTGGTCCTGCGCTGGGTCCGCGACGAGGCGCTCTACGACGTCTGGCAGCGGCTGGCCGAGCTCGGCCTCGCCGAGGCCGGCGCTCGCGAGATCACCGACGTGGTCAGCTGCCCCGGCACCGACAGCTGCAAGATGGGCATCACCAGCTCGATGGGGCTGAACGAGGCGATCAAGGAGCGGCTGGAGTCGATGGAGATCTCCGATGCCCTGACCCGCAAGATCCACATCAAGATGAGCGGCTGCCCCAACGGCTGCAGCCAGCACCACATCGCCAACATCGGCTTCTACGGCGCCTCGCTGAAGGTGGGCGAGCGCCAGATCCCGGCCTACATTCCGCACATCGGCGGCAAATACGAGGGCGGCGAGGTGATCTTCGGCACGCGCCTGAAGTCGCGGCTGCCGGCCAAGCGCGTCCCCGAGGCGGTCGAGCGCTGGGTGCGCCTCTATGAGGGCGAGCGCTCCGGCGAGGCCGAGGAGTTCAACGCCTTCGCCGAGCGGGTCGGCGCCGGGCGCTTCGAAGAAGAGGTCAAGGACCTGACGCTGCCCGCGGAGTTCAGCCTTGAGACGATGCAGCAGTTCATCGATTGGAATCGCTCCAGCCCCTACAAGGTGGAGAGGGGCGAGGGCGAGTGCGCGATATGAACCCGGTTGCCGCTCCCTCCAGCATCTCCGACCCGGAGGCGATCGCCGCCGACCTCGAGGACCGCTCCGCCGAGCAGGCGATCGAGTGGATGTTCGAGACCTTCGGCGAGAGCCACTACATCGCCTGCTCGTTTCAGAAAACCAGCTCGGTGACCGCTCACCTGGCGAGCAAGGTCAACCCGCAGGCGCGCTTCTTCTATCTGGATACCGACGTGCTCTTCCCGGAGACCTACGAGACGCGCGACCGCCTCGCCGCCTCGCTGGGGATCGAGTTCGACCGCTTCCACAACCTGACCCTGGAGGAACAGGCCGCCAAGCACGGCGACGAGCTCTGGAACCGCGATCCCGATGCCTGCTGCGGGTTGCGCAAGGTCGAGCCGATGCGCCGGGCGCTCTCTTCCGTAGACTGCTGGCTCGCCGGCGTCCGCCGCGAAGACTCTGCCAGCCGCGCCAAGACCCCCAAGTTCGGCTGGGACAAGCGCTTCGAGCTGTGGAAGCTCAACCCGCTTGCGGACTGGTCCGAGCGCGACGTCTGGAACTACATCCATGAGCACGACCTCCCGTACAACCCGCTCCACGACCGCGGCTACCCGTCGATCGGCTGCACCCACTGCACCAAGCCGGTCGACGAGGGCGGCTCGCCCCGCGACGGCCGCTGGGCGGGCCTCGAAAAGACCGAGTGCGGGATCAACTAGCGCCGCGACGCGGCATCCATAACCCTCCCCCGACCCGATTGGTGAGACTGCCCGATGAGCGAGACGATGACTGAGCTTTCCCTGACACTTTCCGAGCGCCACACGGCCGACTTCGAGATGATCGGCAACGGCGGCTTCGCGCCGCTGACCGGCTTCCAGGGCTCCGCCGACTGGCAGCGCGTCTGCGACGAGATGCGGACCGCCGACGGCCAGTACTGGCCGATCCCGATCACCCTGGCAACCGACCTGGAGTGCGAGGCCGGCGACGTCGTCGCCCTCTCCAGCGACGAAGGCAAGCCGCTGGGCCGGCTCACGGTCGAGGAGGTCTTCGAGCGCGACGTGCGTGAGGAGGCCGAGAAGGTCTATGGCACCACCGACGAGGCGCACCCGGGCGTCGCCGCGATCTACGAGGAGGGCAACCGCTGCATCGCCGGCCCGCTCGAGGTCGACGCCCTGCCGGATCACGAGGAGGCGTTCATGCGCCGCTACAAGACGGCGGCGGAACACAAGGCCGACTTCGAGGCGCGCGGCTGGAAGAAGATCGTCGCCTTCCAGACCCGCAACCCGATCCACCGCGCCCACGAGTACCTGACCAAGGCGGCGCTGGAGACCTGCGACGGCCTCTTCATCCACCCCCTGATCGGCAAGACCAAGGCCGGCGACATCCCCGCCGACGTGCGGATGCGCTGCTACGAGGTGCTGATGGAGAACTACTACCCGAACGACCGGGTCGTGCTCGGCGTGAAGCCGGCGAAGATGCACTACGCCGGCCCCCGCGAGGCGGTCCTGCACGCGATCGTCCGCCGCAACTACGGCGCCACGCACTTCATCGTCGGCCGCGACCACGCGGGGGCGGGCGATTACTACGGCACCTACGACGCGCAGAGGATCTTCGACGACATCGACATCGACGAGCTCGGCATCGAGCCGCTGATGTTCGAGCACACCTTCTGGTGCAACGAGTGCGAGGGGCTTGCTTCAAACAAGACCTGCCCGCATGACCAAGAGGCGCGCCTCTTCCTTTCCGGAACGAAGGTCCGCGAGATGCTCGGCAACGGCGAAAGGCCGCCACACGAGTTCTCGCGCGACGAGGTCGCCGACATCCTGATCGACGCTTACAAGGAGGACTGACACAGCATGGCTGGTGATAAGGGCTTCACCCTCTGGTTCACCGGGCTTTCCGGTGCCGGCAAGACGACCATCTCCGGGATCCTGGAGACGCAGCTGCGCGAGCGCGGCTCGAAGCTGGAGATCCTCGACGGCGACGTCGTGCGCGAAAACCTCTCCAAGGGGCTCGGCTTCTCCAAGGAAGACCGCGACACGAACATCCGGCGGATCGCCTTCGTCGCCGACCTGCTCAGCCGCAACGGCGTGCCGGTGATCACCGCGGCGATCTCCCCCTACGCGGAGATCCGCGACGAGGCGCACGAGCTGATGGGCGACCGCTTCATCGAGGTCTACGTCAAGGCGTCGGTCGACACCTGCGCCGAGCGCGACGTCAAGGGCCTCTACGCGAAGGCGTTCGCGGGTGAGATCAAGGAATTCACCGGGGTGTCGGATCCATATGAGATCCCCGAGAACCCAGCTTGGGTCTGCGACACCGAGAATGAGACGCCTGAGGAGTCGGCGCAGAAGCTGTTGGAGTATCTCGAGTCGCGGGAGCTGATCCCGGCGGCCGCGGTCGCGGCTTAGTTAGGACGTAGCGGGGTAGGACGAGCGGAGACCCCTCCCAAACCGCGCGGCTTGCGCCGCGCTTGAGTGTTTTGGGAGGGGTCTCCGCTCGTCCCTTCGAGGTCCGGTGCGGCCCGGGACCGCAGCCGCCGGGCTTTGGCGCGTCAGCTTGGGGTTCCGGTGCGCTTTATGTACTTCCGGCGTGCATAAGGCGCACCGGAAGCGGCGTTCTACGGTCTGGGGGGGACCTGGGGGTTGGCCAGACCATAGGTGTCGTAGGCGCCGAACTTGGCGAAGGTCTTGTGGGTTGGGCCGTGGTAGTCGGAGGAGGCGGTTGGGACGAGGTTGAGCTCGTCGCAGAGTTCGAGCAGGTGTTCGGTCTGCTCCTTGCTGTGGGTCGGGTAGAAGGTCTCTATGCCGTCGGCTCCCAGGGAGCGGATCAGGTCCTCGACCTCAGTCGGGTCGTCGATGTCCCAGTAGGGGTGGGCGATCACGGCTACGCCGCCTGCCTCGCGAATGATCTCGATCGCCTGCTCCGCCGTTGGCCAGCGCCGCGAGACGAAGGCCTTCGCGCCGGGGACCAGGTACTCCTCGAAGAAGGGGCCGAGGTCGCCGGTCGCGCCGGCGGCGCGGGCGATGTGGGGTCGGCCGATCGAGAGCGCATCGCCCGCTTCTCTGACCGCGTCCTCCAGGTGCAGGTCGAAGCCCTCGCCGCGCAGCTTCTCGACGATCTCGCCCGCTCGCGTGACCCGCTCGTGCTGGGCGCGCTCACAGGCGGGCGCGATCTTTCCCAGGTCGACCCAGTAGCCGCAGATGTGCAGGTCTTCTGCGTACTCGTGCACGCACGACATCTCGATCGCCGGCACCAGCTCGATCCCCAGCCGCTCGGCAGCCTCGGCAGCCTCGGCCACCCCGGCAATCGCATCGTGGTCGGAGAGCGCCAGCGTCGTAACCCCGGCCCTGGCGGCTTCCTCAACGACCCCAGCGGGCGCCAGCTGCCCGTCCGAAACGGTCGAATGACTCTGAAGCTCGATCAACACAGGGTCGGACAAGCTATTGCACCGAAGCACGGCAAAGGTGCATCGCCGCTCGATGCATTGACGGTGCTCTGATGCGGTCATCGATCGAATGGCGCGAAGCTCTTGCCGAATGGCCATGGCGACGGCGCAGTCTCGTCCTGGGGGGTCCACGAGGTTTCGGGAACCGCCGGTCATCGAGGAGACGGGGATGCCCCTGGACTGGCGGATACTCAAAATCGCGCGCTCGTTGCGCGCGATTTGTCAGGCCAGGGGCATCCCCGTCTCCCTCCCCCCTTAAGCAGGGGGCATCTCCACCACCCCTCCCCACGCATGAATAGACTGCGCCGCCGTGTTCCAGAAGGTCCTCATTGCCAACCGCGGCGAGATCGCGATTCGCGTCGCCCGCACGCTCAAGGAGATGGGCATCGGCTCGGTCGCCGTCTACTCGGAGATCGACCGTGACGCCCCCCACGTGCGCGAGGCCGACGAGGCCTTCCTGATCGGCCCGGCGGTGCCGGCCGAGAGCTACCTGAGCATCGCCAAGATCATCGACACCGCCAAGGAGGCGGGTGCGGAAGCGATCCACCCCGGCTACGGCTTCCTCGCCGAGAATGCCGACTTCGCCCGCGCCTGCGCCGAGGCCGGCATCGTCTTCATCGGGCCGCCCGCCGAGGCGATCGAAGCGATGGGCTCGAAGACGCGGGCGCGCGAGATCATGGCCGAGGCGGGAGTCCCGATCGTCCCTGGCGCGACCGAGACCGCGGCCGACGTCGAGGCGGCTCGCAAGCAGGCCGAGGAAGCCGGCTACCCGGTCGCCTGCAAGGCCGCGGGCGGCGGCGGCGGCAAGGGCTTCCGCGTGGCGATGACGCCGGATGACCTGGAGGAGGCCTTCGAGGGCTCAGCCCGCGAAGGCGAGAAGTTCTTCTCCGACGATCGCGTCTACGTCGAGCGCTACCTGGAGGACCCGCGCCACGTCGAGGTTCAGGTGCTCGCCGACGGGCACGGCAACGTGATCCACCTCGGCGAGCGCGACTGCTCGGTCCAGCGCCGCCACCAGAAGGTGATCGAGGAGGCTCCCGGACCGCGGGTCGACGCCGAGATGCGCGAGCGGATCGGCAAGATCGCCACCGACGCGGCCGCGGCGGTCGGATATCGCTCCGCCGGCACCGTCGAGGGCCTGCAGGTCGGCGACGACTACTTCTTCCTCGAGATGAACACACGCGTCCAGGTCGAGCACTGCGTGACCGAGATGGTCACCGGGTTCGACATCGTGCGCGAGCAGATCAGGATCGCGGCCGGCGAGAAGCTCTCGATCTCGCAAGAGGAGGTCGAGCTGCGCGGGCATGCGATCGAATGCAGGATCAACGCGGAGGCGGCCCACAAGAACTTCGCGCCGGCCCCGGGTCGGATCACCAGCTATCGCGAGCCGGCGGGGCCGGGCGTGCGGGTCGACTCGGGGGTCGAGGCCGGTTCCGAGGTGACGCCGATGTACGACCCGATGTTCGCCAAGCTGATCGTCTGGGACGAGGACCGCGAGAAGGCGACCGCGCGCATGATCCGCGCGCTCGGCGAGTACCAGCTCGAGGGTGTCAAGTCGCTCATCCCGTTCCACATCGGCCTGCTCGGCA
>JBJMKO010000042.1:0-1772 GCA_045805805.1 Solirubrobacterales bacterium
CCTGGCCTACCGCTCCAGCCGTCGGTAAGGGACGCCATGGAGGAGCACTTCGGAGCGGACTTCTCGAACGTGAGGGTCCATGCCGACACCCGGGCCGCGGAGTCGGCCGAGGCGGTCGACGCCCGAGCCTACGCCGTGGGCAACCACATCGTCTTCGGGGCCGGACAGCGGGCGGAGGGGCGCCTGCTCGCTCACGAGCTGGCGCACGTGCTCCAACAGGGTGAGGTGGTCCCCGGTGAGGACCTGGTCATCGGCGATCCCGGGACGCCCGCCGAACGCGAGGCGGCGGCCGCGGCCGACGCGTTGGAGGGCGGCCGGACACCGTCGATCCGGCACGGCGCAGCCGGAGGCGTGGTGAGTCGGCAGGCCCATGAAGGGCCGTTCGCGGCGCTGGATGAGGAGGAGGTGGCATATCCAACCGAGGTTGCCCGGCTCGCAACCTTCCTCGTGCGCACCAAGTACATCGAGACGGTCGTGGCGCTGTGCCCGCCGGAATGGCGACAGATGTCCGAACAGCAGCTCACCGAATTCCTGACCTCGCACTTCTCCGAGCAGGAACTGCGCGCCCGCTACCTCGACGTGTGGGCCGAGAGGACAGCGGTGAAGGCCAAGTTCCGTCGCTACAACGTCGTCACCGCCCTCGTGCTCGGCCTTCTGTGGGCGCGCCACGACCTCGCGGAAGGCGATTTCCTCTCAGCGGCGGGGAAGGTGGGCCTGAGCGTCGGCTTCACGTTGGGCGTGAATCAGCTGCTCTACGCGCGCGACCTGTCGGCGGAGGCATTGATGGCGAGCAAGGCCAGCCGGTTCGGCGCGTGGTTCCAGGGCGCCGCGCGCACGAACCGCGCGGTCAACTTCCTGGCGCGCGGCATGCTCCCGATGCTCATCCTCGATCTCCCGCTCCGCAGCGGCGCAGGCGAATACCCGGAGATCCCGTTCGACATCATCACGGAAGTCGATCTCGACGACCCGACCACCTGGTCGCCGCCTTCGGAGACGGCCCTCAACCTCGGGTTCAACTGGTGGTACCGCCAGCGACCCAACCCCAACTATCCGCGCAGCATCGGCGGCAACATGTACCTCGCGAAAGTCGAAGGCAGCATTTTTCGGCTGCCGGCCCAGGTCGCGGCGAGGATGTGGGAAAGCCTCAGCCGCCCGGTGCCGAGTTTCGATGAGGCTCGGCGGGCGCTGGAGGATCTCCACAGGCAGGTGCCGGGACCGCCGCGCTAGGCGGCTCGCGGTGCCGGGACGCGAGCGTCACGGCAGCGCGAGCACTGGCGCGCGCTGGCCGATCTCCAGCGCGGCCCGGACCAGCGCCCAGGCGGCGGCGAACGACGCGGGGTCGTCGAGGATCCCGGCGCCGAGCGTCGCGATGTCCTCGATGATCGTGGCCACCACGATCGCGATCGCGGCGCCGATCATCGCCGCCTTGATGTAGCCGACGACCTCGGGGTGCTGGGCCACCCACGTGCGCGGCCTCGGTCGCGTCCTCGCCGGACTTGACCACGTCGCGGACGAACTGCCGGATCTCCTCGAGCACCTTCCGGGGCGACGGCAGGGGGATCGGCTCCGGCTCCCACAGCGGCCGCGTCTCAGGATCCTTCTCGCGCTTGCGGCGCTTCGCCGGGGCGGGAGCCGGCACGGGCACGGGAACGGGCACGCGCTGGCCGCAGTTGCAGCGCGGGTCGGCGATCAGCTCCGCGAATTCGGCCGGCCGCGACCGCGTCGGCGTCGGCCGGCGCCTCGTGCTCGGCGGGCGCGCCGGGGTCCTCGAG
>JBJMKO010000043.1:0-1593 GCA_045805805.1 Solirubrobacterales bacterium
CCAAGGTGGGGTGTATGGGGCTGGGGGGTGGGGCTTCCCTGTCGGCCCTTGCGCGTCCCTAGATCGTCGGGCGGCCGACCGGCTCGGCCTCATCGGGTTCGAAGTTGGCCTCGACATGATCGGGGATGGGGTGGTCCTGGGCATTCTCTGACCGGCCTGTCTGGGCCATCGGCCGATCGGCTGCCTGTCGCTCAGCTGGGGCGGCGACTCGCGCAGCCAGAGCCACTCCGAGTAGCACGTCGGACGCAGGGGCGAGTACTGCATGCCCGGGATGTCGTGCTCGCCGCCGGCCGCCTCGAGCGACGCGCCATAGTTGGCGAACTCGCCGGAGTGGCCGACGTTGTGTCTGAGCGGGCGATTGAGCCGCACCCAAACGGCGAGCGTCTGCTGCTTGGCGTTGTAGAGCACGAGCGGCGGCTTCACGAACCGCAAGAAGCCGACGGCCTGCGCGGTCGGCTGCGGCGAGGCGTTCGGCGGCGCCTGCGCACCGCACCCCGCGAGGGTCATGGCGACCGTGCAGAGCGCCAACAAACGGAACATGCGCCGGACGCTAGGCCTGGCGGGCGAGCTGGACAGCTCCACCTAGGTGGAGCTGGAAGTCACCGCGAGCCCACGTCCATCTAGACGACTCGGGTGAGCACGGACGGGCATTTCAATGGACTTCGGCATGGCTGCGCGCATGAGGCATGGACCGTTGTGCCTGTATTCCGACGACACCGGCTCTTTCGAGAGCGGCGGGACGGCCAGATCGTCGAGAGCACCGTTCTTTCGGGGGGCCTCGTCGTTCCTTGGACGCCTTGCTTCGGGGCGGCAAGCGACGCGCGTCCCGCCTTCGGCGATGTCGGCGTGTCCTGCGTTGGTCGCGACGAGAGCGCTCTCGCGCGAGGCCCACGTGCCGAGGATCACGCGGCACCGCGGGCGCCCGATCGGCGCGTCGAGCCCTGCGGCCAGTTCGGGCGACGTGGAACCCGGCGCCGACGAGCATCCTCGCCGCAGCGGCGCCTCACACGCTCCGCTGCTGGCCGCTGGGCAAGCCGACCGGGAGCCGCAGACGTCTTGGCGCCGTGTGGCTGCCGCCAGCAGTCCGTCCTTGTCTACACTCAGGCCTGCATGGACCCGCTCTCCGCATCGCTTCCCGAGGCCGCGTGCAGTACCACGGCAGCGTGGACGCCTCGCGCCGCCTGGACTCGGGCGCGAGGAAGACGCGGATTTGCAGGCACCTTGCCCTCTTAGCTCAGTTGGTAGAGCACTTCCATGGTAAGGAAGGGGTCGCCGGTTCGAGTCCGGCAGAGGGCTCTCGAGAATCCCCTGCTATTGAGGGCCGTCGCGGAATGCCGGAGCGTCGCGAGGCTGTTTGGCCGCGACGCCAAGGTACTCAGACGGTACACCGCTCGCCGCTAATGGATGGCCAAGAGGGCGGCGAGGATAGTCGTCTGAGCGATCGGAAGCCGCGCCCGCCTCTGATTGGCGCTTGAACCGCACGAGGCGGTCGGTCCGCCGTCGCGGAGTCGGGCGGGCGATCTTGCGTGACGCGAGAGGCCCTTCCCTGTGATGAGGTACGAGCATGCGCGAGAGCCGGCGGTATCCGAAGGA
>JBJMKO010000044.1:0-96781 GCA_045805805.1 Solirubrobacterales bacterium
CCCGGCGACTTCTGGCAGGCGATGGAAGCGGTCGGCTCCAGCGAGTCGGCGCCGCCGCTCTACTACGCCCTCGCCTGGCTCTGGACCCAGGTGACGGGCACCGGAGAGTTCGGCCTGCGCTCCATCTCGGCCCTGGCAGGCATAGCCACCATCCCAGTCGCCTACCTACTAGCCACCGCCCTCGCAACCCCGCCGACGGGATTGTGGCCGCGGCGTTGGTTGCTGTTAATCCGATGTTGGTTTGGTACTCGCAGGAGGCTCGGGGTTATGCGCTGTTCGCTCTGCTCACAGCGCTCTCGGCTATCTACTTCGTGCGGGCGCTGGATCGCGGCGCGCGCCGCGACTTCGTCCTCTGGGGGGTCTTCTCGGCCCTGGCCCTTGCCACCCACTACTTCGCGGCCTTCCCGGTCGCCGCCGAGGCGCTCTGGCTGCTGCACCGCCGCCGCCGCGAGACAGTGCCGGGCCTGGCGATCGTCGCCGGTGCCGGGCTGCTGCTGGCGCCGCTGGCGATCCACCAGATGTCGATCGGGCACGCCGAGTGGATCGGCGGCTTCTCGCTTGGGCACCGGCTCTGGGAGACGGGGCTCACCTTCATGCTGGGGGAGACCGGCGACATCGTCGCCCGTCCCGAGCACCCCCTGCTTGCCCTGGTTCCATGCCTGCTCGCGGTCACCGCACTGGTACTCGTCTTCTCCCGAGGCGAACACACCGAGCGCCGTGCCGCCGGGATCCCGCTGGCGCTGGCCACGGTCACCGTCGCCGTCCCGGTCTTGCTCGGCCTGCTCGACCCCGCCAAGGACTACGTCCTGGCGCGCAACCTGATGCCTGCCCTGGTGCCGCTCCTGGTCGCCATTGCGGTCGGCTTCACCGTCCGTCGCGCCGGCCGGGCGGGGGTCCTCCTCTGTGCGACCCTCGTCGCCTACTCGCTCGGCTTCTCGGTCTGGGCGACCCTCTCGCCGGCCCTGCAGCGCCCAGATTGGGACGCTGTCGCGACCGACCTGGGGGAACCGACCGTGCCGCGGGCCCTGGTCACCTGGACCTTGGGGCAGGCCTCGCTGCGCTACTACCTCTCCACCGGCGGCTTCCAGGTCCAGCCCTCCGAAGGCTACGACTGGCAGGTGGGCGAGATCGACTTCGTATCCGACGGCTCGGTTCCGCCGCCACCGCGCCGCCTGCTCGGTCCAGGCTTCCGCCAGGTTGGCTATGGGAAGGCCGGCCGTCTCTACATCCGGCGCTTTGCCACCCCCGGTCCGGGGCTCAGCCCGCTGCGTTTGGGAATCGTGCGCGATGCCCAGCTGGGCTTCCGCACGAACGGGGTGCTGCTGGACGGGATCGGGCCTCCCTGACGCGAAATGATTTCGGAGTTATCCTGACCGTCCCCCAGGAATCCAGCGAGGAGATGGCATGAGCAAGACGACCCGGGCGACCCAGGCCGCCGACCTTTATTCGACCGCACGCGAGAACCCCTACGTGCAGCGACTGATCGAGGACGAAGATCTGCGCAACAGCCTCAAGAAGGCCTTCGAGGCGGCGCAAGGAGCCTACGGTCGGGCAACCAGCAATGGCCACGGCGCGGTGAAGGCTGTGACCAGCGACAGGAAGGTCCAGCGCGACCTTCGCTCCGCGGCGGAGAGTCTGCGCGACGCCTCCGAGCAACTGCGCGCGCCGAAGAAGCGCAAGAGCAGGCTCGGTCGCCTCGTTCTCTTCGCCCTGGTCGGCGCCGTGGTCGCCCTGGTGCTGAGCGAGGACGCTCGCAAGACCGTGCTCGACGCCCTTTTCGGCGCCGAGGAGGAGTTCGAGTACACGAGCACAACCAGTATCAACGGTTCCTGATTTCGCACACCACCGGGCTTCCCGCCTGCCCGGCTCCTTAGACTGAGCGTATGGAGGCGGCTGCAAAGGAGCGCGAGCTAAGCGGCGAGAAGGCGCAGCGCATCGTCGATGCGATGCGGGTCAGCGTCGCCAAGCGCGGCGCCGCCGGTTCGACCTTCGAGCACGTCGCCCGCGAGGCAGGCGTCAGCCGTGGCCTGCTCCATTACTACTTCGGGACCAAGGAGCGGCTGCTGGTCGAGGTGGTGCGGCGCGACGCCGAGATCCGTATCGCCCGGCTCGACGAACCGCTGGCCAAGGCCGAGACCGTCGACGACGTGATCGACGTCCTCGTCGCCAGCCTCATGGACCTGATCGAGAACGAGCCCGCCTTCTTCCTCCTTCTCTACGAGCTCTTCAGCGCCGGCCGCCGCAACCCCGACATCCAGCACGAGGTCGGCCAGCTCTTCGAGTTGACCCGCTCCCACGTCGCCGAGGTGCTCAAGGCAAAGGAGCGGGAGGGTGTGCTCAGCCTCCGCTTCGATGCCGAGGCGATCGTCTCGTACCTATTCGCAGTAGGTGACGGCTTCGCCCTGCAGGCGCTCTCGGACCCGAGTCGCGACAACAGCGGCGCCCTCGCCGCCGGCGCGGCCTCGGCCCGCTACCTGCTCGTCAGCGAGTAAACGCAGCTGGCGCGAAAGTCGGAATATGTCCGACTTTCGCGCCAGGAGTGAGCGTCCTCACAGACGACAGCGTTCGACTGCGGAAAGCTGGCTGCCCAGCCAATGCGCGACTCCATGGTCAAGCTCGCAGGTTTCCTCGGCCGCCGCCGTCGCTGGGTCTTGCTCGCCTGGGGCGCCGTCGTCGCCCTCGCCCTGCCGCTTGCCTCGCACCAGACGGATCACCTCACCGGTGGCGGCTTCGATGTTCCCGGTAGCCAGTCGAAGGCCGTCAGCGACTCCCTGCAACGGGACTTCGGGGCCAAGACAGGCGGCATCACGGTGTTGCTGCGAGCCGATGCGGGTGCCGGGCCGGCGGCTCGGACCGCGGCCGTCGACCGGGTCCGGCGCACCGTGGCCGGCCTCGACGAAGTCACGCTGCCGGCGGCGATTGCGCGCCGCGGCGAGCTGGCGCTGCGGCAGACCGGCACGGCGATGCTGCCGCTGCGCAGCGAACAGTCGGCCGACCGCCAAACCGACTCCGCCGGGACCCTGCGCAAAGACCTCGACCCCGGCACTGCCACAGCCGGCGTCACCACATATCTGGCGGGGCAGCCGACGATCTGGGCGGGGATGCAGGAGCTCTCCAAGGAAGACCTCGCCAAAGCCGAGGCCGGCGGCTTCCCGATCGTCGCCGTGATCCTGCTGGTCGTCTTCGGCTCGCTCGCGGCGGCGGCCCTGCCGCTGGCCCTGGGTTTCGTCAGCGTGATCGTCACCGGCGCCCTGATCTACTTCATCTCGCTGGAGATGAGCACCTCGGTCTTCGTCACCAACATGGCCTCGATGATCGGGATCGGGGTGGCGATCGACTACTCGCTCTTCATCCTCGCCCGCTATCGCGAGGAGCGGGGGCGCGGGCGCGACCAGGACGCGGCGCGGGCCGAGGCGCTCTCCACCTCCGGCCTGGCCGTCGCCTTCTCGGGGCTCGCCGTGATCGTCTCTCTCGCCGGGTTGTGGATGGTCGACAACCAGGCCCTGCGCTCGATGGCCCTGGGCGCGATGACCGTGGTCGCGGTCTCGATCCTGACCGCGACGACGTTACTCCCCGTCCTGATCGCGATGCTCGGCGACCGGGTCCTGCCCGGCGGGATCGTTGCCAGGGTGCTGGGGGTCTTCCGGCGCCAGGGTAAGCGTCCCGACCGCGAGGCGTTCTGGGTGCGCTGGACGAACCGGGTGATGGCCCACCCCTGGACTGCCGTGACCGGGGCCTCGGCGGTCCTGCTCACCTTGGCGATCCCACTGCTCTCGATCCAGACCGGGACGCAGGCGCTCAGCCAGTTCCCCAAGGGCAGCGACGTCCGGATCGGCAACGAAATCGCCTCGAAGCAGCTCGGCGGCGGCACCGATCCGGTCCAGGTGGTCGCCAGCTTCGGCAGTGCCGGCGCCGCCCGCGAAGGGAGGGCCGCGGTCGGCGGGTTCGTGCGCACGCTCGAGGCGACCCCAGGGATAAGGACCGTTGCGCCACCCGCCTTCGCCGGAGACACCGTTCTGGTCCAGGCGACGCCGAGCGCGCCGAGCGAGTCTGACGCGACCATTGCGCTGGTCCATCGCCTGCGTGACAGCGTCGTCCCCCGTACCGAGCTGAGCAGGGTCGCCACGGTCGACGTCGGCGGCGAAACGGCCCGCAGCCAGGACGCCCGCGACCAGGTCAGCGGCTCGATGTGGAAGATCATCCTCTTCGTCCTCGCGCTCAGCTACCTGGTGCTGATGGTGATGCTGCGCTCGCTGCTGCTGCCGCTGAAGGCGGTGCTGATGAACCTGCTCTCGATCGGCGCGGCGTTCGGCGTCCTCGTCGCGATCTTCCAGTGGGGCTGGTTCGACAGCCTCTTCGGCTTCGAGAGCCAGGGCGCGCTGGACACGATCAACGTGCCGCTGATCTTCGCGATCGTCTTCGGCCTCTCGATGGACTACGAGGTCTTCCTGATGTCGCGCATCCGCGAGCGCTACATGGTGCACGGCGACAACGAACGGGCCGTGGCGGAGGGCCTCTCCTCTAGTGCCAAGACGATCTCCTCGGCCGCGCTGATCATGGCCTGCGTATTCTCGATCTTCGTCCTCACCGGCGTGCCTTCGATCAAGGAGTTGGGGATGGGCTGCGCGGTGGCGATCGCCCTCGACGCGACCCTGGTCCGCCTGATCCTCGTCCCGGCGGCGATGAAGCTGCTCGGCGGCTGGAACTGGTGGATGCCGTCTTGGCTCGACCGCGCCCTTCCCGACCTCAGCTTCGAGGGCGGCGGTCGCGAGCCCGAGCCAGCTGAGGCCTGAGGATCTGTCCCGGTAGGGGTTCCGCTTAACTTTTTCGAGGAGCGGCAACTGCTGGCGCTCGAACCGCGCTCGCGAAAAAGTACAAGACGCTCCACCCCTACCGGGACAGGTCCTAATACCCTGTGCCGCTATGAGTGAGGATCTCGCCTTTGTGGGAGCGGCGAAGCAGGCGGAGATGGTGCGGGCGGGGGAGGTCTCCCCGACCGAGCTGGTGCGGCTCTGCCTCGATCGGATCGCCCGCCTCGACCCGGAGCTGAACGCCTTTCGCAAAATCCTCGCCGGACGGGCGCTGCTCGAGGCCCAGCAGGCCGAAGCGCGGCTGAAGGCGGGGGAGGAGCGGCCCATGCTCGGCGTGCCGATCGCGATCAAGGACGAAAGCGCGGTGGCGGGCGAGGTGACGATGTTCGGCACCGACGCCTTCACCGAGCCGGCTGCCGAGGACAGCGGGATGGTGCGGCGGCTGCGCGAGGCCGGCGCGATCGTCATCGGCCTGACTCACTTGCCCGAGATGGCGATCTGCGGTTTCACCGAGTCGGCAACCTACGGCGTCACCCGCAACCCGTGGAACCTGCAGCGCAGCCCGGCCGGCTCCAGCGGCGGCTCGGCGGCGGCCGTGGCCTCCGGGATGGTCCCGATCGCCTCGGCCGGCGACGGCGGTGGCTCGATCCGCCTCCCGGCTGCGTCCTGCGGCCTCTTCGGTCTGAAGCCATCGCGGGGCCGGATCTCCTTCGCTCCCGACCTCGAATACTGGAACGGCCTGGCGGTGAACGGCTGCCTCAGCCGCAACGTCCTCGACACCGCGCTCTGGCTCGACGTCACCTCGGGCGGCTCGAAAGAGCCGGGCGCCCCCCCGCCCCCGGAGCGCCCCTTCGTCGAGTCGGCGCAAACCCCGCCCGGCAAGCTCCGGGTCGCCTACTCGACCCTGGCGCCCCGCGCCGCGGCGCCGCCGACGGTGGACAACGTCGTCAAGGTCGCGGTCGCCGACGCCGCCGAGCTGATGCGCTCGCTCGGCCATGAGGTCTCCCAGCAAGATCCCGACTGGGGCGGGATCGGCAACAACATCACCCCCCGCTTCCTCCGAGGAGTCTCCGAGACGGTCGACAAAGTGCCCTTCCCCGAGCGCCTCGAAAGGCGCACCCGGGGCTTCGGCCGCCTCGGCCGCCGTCTTCCCGACTCGCTATTCCAGCGAGCCCTGCAAGGCCGCGAGATCGATGCCGCCCGCATCAACGCCCTCTTCGACTCCTACGACGTCCTGATCACCCCGGTGATGGGTGGCACCGCGATCCCGATCCGCCGCTGGGAGGGCAGAGGCGCTCTCCGCACGGTGATCGGAATGAGCCGCTTCTATCCCTACTGTGTTCCCTGGAACCATCTGGGCAATCCGGCGATGTCGGTTCCCATGGGGTTCGCGGGGGACGGTTTGCCACTGGCGGTGCAGATAATCGGTCGCCCTGGGGACGAGTCGACCTTGCTCTCGCTCGCGGGTCAGCTCGAGGCCGAGCGGCCCTGGGGGGACAAGCGACCGCCGATTTCCTAGGAGTGCCGACCCCGAGATCGGCTGACTTCAAGGCAGGGGGTTGATCGCGTGCCCTCGTACTGATCTGCCGGAGGATGCTTTCCCTGGCGAGAACAGCGCCGCTGTCCTGCTCGAGATGGTCGTCGACAGCTGTCGTCCGGCGATCGAGGCAGCGGGCGAGTCGGGCTGTTGGCCTTAGCTCGGGAACACCTTGCGCATCCGGGCCAGCTCACGGAAGGAGCCGCGCGGGCGGAGGCGGCGGGTGAGGACCATTTTCAGCGGGTTCGAGTCGGGCCTGCCGGTGGCGATGAAGTCGCCCCAGCTGGCTTCGAGGACGAGGTTGGGATTGGGGGCTTCGCCCGGCTCGGCGTGAGTCGAGCCGTTGTCTATGACCAGGTGCCAGGGCTCGGCGTCGCTGAAGCGCCACTGGTAGACGAGGCGGGAGCCGTTGGCCGCTTTGGTGTTGACGACGCGCTCGACCACGTCGAAGTAGAGGCGCTGCAGCTCGGGGGAGCTCTGGGGGATGCTGTCGGGCGAGCCGAGGATGCCGCCCATCATCAGCTTCACTTGGTTCTGGGCGATCTCCTCGGGACTCTTCTCCGGGTCGAAGGGGAAGACACCGGGCGGCATCTCCTCGATCGGATAGCCGATCGTGCGCCAGCGCTGGCGGATCAGTTTGAGGCCGAAGGCGAAGATGTCCTCGAGTGAGAAGCCGTAGCACTCGGTGTAGGAGCGGTCCATGTTCGGCGGGTTGAAGACCCCTGGGCCGTAGGGCAGGACTTCGCGCAGCAGCTCGGTCACGGCGGACCTGCACTCCTCGTAGCCGGGCGCCCCTTCCCTGAGCAGCTCGGAGAGCACCTTGACGCCAAAGCCGATGTGGCGCTGCTCGTCGCGGGAGACGTTGGCGATGCCGGAGCTGAAGCCGGGCATCGTTTCCTCGGAGGCGAAGAAGTCCTCGATGAAGTGCTGGCCGGGCTGGGCCAGCGAGCCCTCGACGATCAAGTGGTAGAGGGCGATCGCCTGCGCGTACTTGGGCAGCGAGCGATCCTTGCGCAGTTCCTCGGCCATCAGGTCGAGCCGGTCGAAGACGCCGCGGTAGCCCCAGTTGAGCTGCGGCAGGGTGGAGGCGAGGGTCTGCTGGATCGAGTCGCCGCCGACCCCGATCACCTCCTTGAAGAAGCGGTGGAAGAAGACCGAGTGGCGCACCTCGTCCACTTGCTGCGTAGCGAGGAAGTAGGACTGCTCCTCAGTGGGGGCGGCGGTGATGTAGGGGGCGAGGGTGTCGGCGACGCGGTCCTCGCCATAGAAGAACATCGAGTAGATCCACATCGCCGAACGCCGCTGGATCTCACTGAGGCCGTCCCAGCCGGCTTTGTCCCCGGAGAAGTCGATGTCGTAGGCGCTCCAATTGCCCTGCTCCCAGCGGTGGTACAGGTCCTCGTAGGTGACGTTGTCCATCAGGCTCTGCGACGCGACGCTCATCTCTCTCCTTCGTTGGTGCCTCCGGCGGGCTGGTGTGGAGACTAGCGCCACACTGGCTGCCCAGCCAGTTTGAGTCAGGGTGACTTCGTCACACAGCCGCCGGAGGCTCGATCTCGCGCTTGAGGATCTTGCCGGTGGGGCCCTTGGGGAGCTCGTCGAGGAACCAGACCAGGCGCGGATACTTGTAGGCGGCGATTCGCTCCTTCACGTAGGCGCCTACCTCCTCGGGCACCAGTTCCTCGCCGTCGTGGAGGACGACCGCGGCGCCGATCTCCTCGCCCCACTCGTCGTGGGGGACGCCGACGACGGCCGCTTCGCGGATCTTAGGGTGCTCGTAGAGCACCTCCTCGACCTCGCGCGGGTAGACGTTGTAGCCGCCGCGGATGATCAGGTCCTTCTTGCGGTCGACGATGTAGAAGTAGCCGTCCTCGTCGGTGCGGGCCATGTCGCCGCTGTGGAACCAGCCGCCGCGCATCGCCTCCGCGGTCGCGTCGGGGCGCTGCCAGTAGCCCTTCATGATGTTGTGGCCGCGGATCACGATCTCGCCGACCTCACCCTGGGCGACCGGGTTGTCGTCCTCGTCGACGATCTGCATCTCGACCCCCTCGATCGGGGTCCCGATCGAGCCCGCCTTGCGCTCGCGGTCGGGGTGGTTGGAGCAGGCGACGGGCGAGGTCTCCGAGAGGCCGTAGCCCTCCATCACCTTCGCTTCGAAGGCCTCTTCGAAGCCGCGCAGCACCTCGACCGGCATCGAGGCGCCGCCGGTGATGCAGATGCGCAGCGAAGAGGTGTCGAAGCTCTCGCGCTCGGGGTGGTGCAGCAGCGCCCCGTACATCGTCGGCACCCCGTAGAAGTGGGTGACGCCGTCGCGCTGCATCGTCGCCAGCGCCTCGCCCGGGTCGAACCTGGGGACCAGGGTGAGGCAGGCGCCCACCTTCAGCGATGCGTTCATGCTCACGGTCTGCCCGAAGGAGTGGAAGAGGGGCAGTGCTCCCAGGACGACGTCGCCCTGGGAGATCTCAGAGGTCGTGCGGCTGGAGACGTCGGCGTTGCGGAAGAGGTTCGTGTGGGTCAGCTCGGCGCCCTTCGGCTTGCCGGTCGTTCCCGAGGTGTAGAGGATCACCGCGGTGTCGTCCTCGGCTGTCTCGGCCAGGCCAGGGGTCGGCTCCAGCTCGGCGAGCGACGCGGCGAAGGTGGCCGGCTCGACCCCGATCAACTCGGCACCGGCGTCGGCGGCGCCGTCACGCGCCTCCTCGAGGAAGCCGTGCCAGGCGAGCAGCAGCTTGGCGCCGGAGTCCTCGAGGTAAAAGGCGATCTCGCGCCGCTTCAGCAGCACGTTCATCGGCACGACCACGCAGCCCGCCCGCAGCACGCCGTAGTAGGCGACCGGGAACTCCGGCACGTTGGGCAGCATCACGCCGACCCGGTCGCCCGGCTCCAGCCCCTTCTCGCGCAGCAGGGTGGCGAGGCGGGCGCTGCGGTCGTCGAGCTCGCCGTAGCCGAGCTCGAGCTCGCCGAGCCGGATCGCTGGAGCGCCGGGGGTCCGCCCGGCGCTCTCGGTCAGGAGCGACGCGAGGTTGAGGCCCATTGCGCGGTGCCCGGGCTCCGTCAGCCCTTGAGGGTGTTGTGGATGGGGAACTCCTTGATGCTGGGCGGACCGGGGGGTGCCTTGTCGCCGAGTGCCCCGATCGCCGGCCCGAGGCGCTCCTGCTGGAAGCGGTCGAAGGCCTCGCGGGACTCCCAGAAGTCGATCACGTTCCAGCCGTTGTCGGTGGGCCCGGCGGAGTGGAAGACGAGGCCCTCCGGCGGGCTCTGCTCAATGCCCATCTCGGCGTTGACCGCGTCGTACTGCTCTTGCGTCCCGCCCGCGAAGCTGATCCAAAGTCCTACAGCCATCCCGTGCTCCTTCGGTTCGATTTGGGTTGCCTGAGCGCGAGCATAGCCCGCCAACGTCTCCCCGGGCCACGATGTACCCCGGATATGCTCAAGCGATGGAGAACCTGGGGGAGCCGAGCTCCTACCTCGCGCTGAAGAAGGGCACGCCGGTCTACTCGAGCGACGGCAAGCAGCTCGGCCATGTCGCCCGCGTCCTCGCCGCCCCGAACATCGATGTCTTCGACGGGTTCGTGCTCGACACGACTGCCCTTCCCGGCGGGCACCGTTTCGTCGACGGTCCCGAGGTCGGCGAGATCTACGAGCAGGGCGTGATCTTGAAGATCGATGCCTCCGAGGCCGCGAGCCTGCCGTCCCCCACCGCCAACCCCGGATCGCTGACGGTGAACCCCGCCGATCTGGCCGGAGCAAGGAGCGGCATTCTCCGCCGCACCTGGGACGCGATCACCGGTAAGCGCTGAGGCCAGATCGCCTCTTCCCTCGCGATCGGCCCCAATGAAACACTCGTATTCGTGGTCGACCTTCTTGCGGTCAAATAGTCGTCGGGTAATCGCCCTGCCGACGTCGGGAGGCCGGTAGTGGCTGCTAGCGATCATCTCCGGGTGTCCTCTGCTTCGATCTTCGCCGAGCGATTCTCTGCCCAGGCGCTTGCCAGGCAGCGACTACGCGATCCCCGGGCGGTCGCGGAACGGCTGCTCGCGGTGCAGGGACAGGATCCCCGCGGCGCCCGGCTCGCCGTGCGGGCGCGGACCGAGGGACTGACCGCCGCCGATGTCGATCGAGCCCTGAGCGAGGAGCGCTCGCTGCTGATCACCTGGCTCAACCGGGGAACGCTGCACCTGGTCCGCAGCGAGGACTACCCGTGGCTGCACGCGTTGACGACTCCGCCGCTGCTCACCTCGGCACGGCGCCGGCTCTCCCAGGAGGGCGTGTCCCCCGATGCTGCCGAGCGGGGCATGGCAACGATCGAGCGGGCGCTTGCCGAGGAGGGACCGCTGACGCGCCTGCAGCTGCGCGAGCGGCTCGACCTTGCCGACGTGACGACCGCCGGCCAGGCCCTGATCCACCTCCTGTTCCTCGCGACGCTGCGTGGCATCGCTGTGCGCGGCCCGATGGTCGGAAAACATCACGCCTACGTCCTCACCGCCGACTGGCTCGGCACTGCCAAACCAGTCGACCGCACCAAGGCCCTAGCCGAGCTCGCCCGACGCTACCTGGTTGGCCACGCTCCGGCGGACGACCGCGACCTGGCGAGGTGGGCGGGGCTACCGCTGCGCGATGTACGCGCCGGGCTGGCGGCGATTGCCTCCGAGCTGGTCGAACGCGAGGACGGCCTGGTTCACTTGGCTGCTCGGCCACCGGTAGCCGAGGTCCCCGCTCCCCGCCTGCTCGGCGCTTTCGACCCGGTGCTGCTCGGTTGGTGCTCGCGCGAGCCGATTCTCGCCCCGCACACGCACCTGGTGACGATGAACGGCATCTTCCGCCCCTTCGCGATGGTCAAGGGTCGCGCCGTGGCGAGCTGGAAGCTCAACCGTGGCAGGGTCTCGATCGAGCCGCTCGGCCGCATCCCCAAGCGGGCCAGCGCGGCCCTTGCCACCGACGCCGCCGATGTGGAACGGTTCATGGCGGGTACCTGACAGCGGCAACCGAACCAAAGGAGACGCGATGGGACAGCCAGTGGTCCACTTCGAGGTGGTCGGAAAAGACGGCGAGAAGCTGCAGAGCTACTACGCCGAGCTCTTCGACTGGGGCGTCAATGCAAGCAACGAGATGAAATACGGCCTGGTCGACCGCGAGGCCAACAGCAACGCCGAAGGCATCGGCCTCGGCGGCGGCATCGGCCAGGGCCCCGAGGGCTATGAGGGCCACGTCACCTTCTACGTCGAAGTCCCCGACGTCGAGGACGCCCTGAGCAAGGCCGAGTCCCTCGGCGGGACACGCGTGATGGGTCCCGAGACGATCATGGGCCGCATGGTCCTCGGCCAGCTCAAGGACCCCGAGGGCAACGTGATCGGGCTGATCGAGGGCGGCGAGTAGTTAGCCCAGCTTTGGGCTGCGCCAGGGCTGGGCTAGGCGGTTCGCCAGGTCATCGCCCAGACCCTCGATCGGGACCCTTGTCTGCTCCAGCGAGTCGCGGTCGCGGAGGGTGACCGTGTCGTCTTCCATCGTCTGGTGGTCGACGGTGATTCCCCAGGGGGTGCCGATCTCGTCCTGGCGGCGGTAGCGCTTGCCGATCGAGCCGCCCTCGTCGAACTCGGCGGGCAGGCGGGTGCGGAGGTCGCTGAAGACCTCGCGGGCCTTCTCGGGCATGCCCTCCTTGGAGACGAGGGGGAGGACTGCCACCTTTACCGGGGCGAGGCGAGGGTGCAGGCGCAGGACGGTGCGCTGGCGCCCCTCCACTTCCTCGACGTCGTAGGCATCGACTAGGAAGGCGAGGGTGGCGCGGTCGGCGCCGGCCGCGGGCTCAATCACGTGGGGGACGTAGCGCTCTTTGGTCTGCTGGTCGAAGTACTCGAGCTTCTCGCTACTGAACTTGGCGTGCTGGGTGAGGTCGAAGTCGCCGCGGTTGGCGATCCCCTCCAGCTCCGACCAGCCGATCGGGAAGAGGTACTCGACGTCGCTGGTGCCCGAGGAGTAGTGGGAGAGCTCGTCGGCATCGTGCGGGCGGACGCGGAGAAACTCAGGGCGGATGCCGAGCTTTGTGTACCAGCGCTCGCGCTCCTCGATCCAGGTCCGGTACCAGCGCTCCGCGTCGGCGGGCGGGACGAAGAACTCCATCTCCATCTGCTCGAACTCACGGGTGCGGAAGATGAAGTTGCCCGGCGTGATCTCGTTGCGGAAGGACTTGCCGATCTGGGCGATGCCGAAGGGCGGCTTCTTGCGGGCGAAGCCGAGCACGTTCTTGAAGTTGATGAAGATGCCCTGCGCGGTCTCGGGCCGCAGGTAGACCTCGGAGCCCTCGCCCGCCACCGGCCCGACGTGGGTCTCGAACATCAGGTTGAACTGGCGCGGCTCCGACAGCTCGCCGCCGCACTCCGGGCAGCGCAACTCGGCGCTCGGGTCGCCGCCCTCGGCCTCTATCGCCTCGCGCAGGTGATCCTCCCGCCAGCGCTTCTTGCACTTGCCGAGGCACTGGACGAGGGGGTCGGTGAAGCCCTCCAGATGGCCCGAGGCCTCCCAGACCCGCGGGTGCTGGAGGATCGCCGAGTCCAGGGCGACGATGTCGTCGCGCTCTGCAAGCATGGCCCGCCACCACTCCGCCTTGACGTTGTTCTTGAGTAGCACGCCGTAGTGGCCGTAGTCATAGGTCGAGCCCAGGCCGCCGTAGATCTCCGAGGAGGGGAAGACGAAGCCGCGCCGCTTGCAGAGGGCGACGATCTCCTCCATCGAGACGTCGGTCGGGCGCTTCTCCTCGGCTGCGGACATTGCGGGAACCGTATAGAGGCGCCGCGCCCAGGGCACGGCCGAGGGGAGGCTTTGTGGCGACCGGCTGCGATAATCGCCCGTCCGATGCCGATCTATGAGTACAAGTGCGAGAAAGGCCACGTCTTCGACGTGATCCAGCGGATGAGCGATGAGGCGCTGACCGAGTGCCAGGAGTGCGGCGCCCCCGCGGTGCGCGTCCTGCATCCCGTCGCCGTCCACTTCAAGGGCTCCGGCTTCTACAACACCGATTACGGCAAGAAGAAGAAGGGCGGGGCCGCCGGCTCCGGCTCGGAGGGCTCGAGCGAGTCAAAGAGCGGCAGCGAGTCCAAGTCGAGCGACTCGAAGTCCTCCGCCGACTCGAAGCCCAAGGCGTCGACCACCAGCGACTGAGCGACCGGCGAGTGGTCAGTTAGTGACCCCATGGGGTCATCAAGTGACCACTCGGCGCCTTATCCGTTGAGGAAGCGGTGCACGGCTCGCTTGCGCGTTGCCTCTGGCACTTCTACGCTGCCTTCCGGGCCTTCGAGGCTGCAGCCCGAGTTGGCGCCGGCGCAGAGGACGTCGGTCTTGCCGCTGCCACCGATCGCTGCCGAGAGGATCAGCTGCGGCATGGTCAGGAAGCCCATGTCGCTGACGAAGGCTTTCGGCGCGTCCCAGCCGATGATCGGGCCGTGGATGAAGTTGTAGGGGAGGCGGAGTGGGTCGGTGAGGCGTTCCTTGACCCCGTTGATCACGGCCTGCTGGGCCTGGGCGCGCTTGAAGTCGTTGTAGCCGAACGAGTAGGCGCTCTTGCCCGGGCCTGGGCATTCGCTCGGCTCGCGCACCCGCGAGTAGGCGAGCGCCTTTTCGCCGTCGAGGGTGTTCTCGCCCTTGGCCAGGCGCAGCGACACGCCGCCCTGGCCGCTCCCGGCGCCACCCGAGATGTCGGCGCAGAGCTTCTGGGGGACGTCGACCGTGACCCCGCCGACCGCGTCGATCAGGTCTTCGAAGCCGGTGAAGTCGACGATCGCGACGTGATCGATCGGGATTCCGAGGAACCCTTCGACCGCTTCGATCTCGGCCTTGGCGCCGCCGAAGGTGTAGGCAGCGTTGATTTTCTGGGGGTTCTGGCCAGGGATCTCGGCGTAGCTGTCGCGGGGGATCGAGAGTTTGCGGAAGGCGCCGCCCCCGGCGCGGATCAACATCAGCGTGTCGGCGCGGTATTCACCGGCTTCGCAACCGTCGTGCGGGGCCTCGCCGTGCGACTGCTGTTCGAAGCACTTCTGCGAGTGGGGGGCGCCGGGCTCCTTGGTGTCGGGCGGCCGGGCATCGGTGCCTAGGACGAGGATCGTCTGTGCGCTGGGCAGCAACAGGGGGTTGCCGTGCAGGGCCGACTTCGCTTCGCCGGAGAGCTTGAAGGACTGCAGCTGGGCCGAGACGGCGAAGGCGAGGAAGCTGAGCAGGATCCAGCCGCCCGCCGCCAGCCCGACCCACTTGAGCACCCGCTTGCCCGTCCAGTGGCGTCGCGGCCCGGGCCGCTCCTCGTCCTCGCGGCGCGGGCGCTTCTCGCGCCGCCACCATTTTGGCGCGCGGGGAGTCCGCTCCCGCAGGCCGGAGAGGTCGGGGGACCGCAACCCGGACAAGCGGCCCTTCCGGGACCGGTAGACCTTGTACTCGGGCGGCCCGGAGGGCTGCTGCTCGCCATTGTCGGCCATGAAAGACTGCGGGAATCATGCCGATGCCCGCGGTCGCCCGCCTCCACACCCCCGCGAAGCTCGCATGAGTGCAGGGAAATTCATCGGCGTCGATCTGGGCGGGACGAAGATGCTGCTCGGTGTCGTCGAGCCCGGCCCCAGGGTCCTCTGGGAAAGCCGCGAGGCCTCGACGGGGCAGTCCGAGGACGAGCTGGTCGACCTGCTCGTCCGCGAGGTCGGCGAGGCGCACCAGCACTGCCCCGGTGTGGCCGCCATCGGGCTCGGCATCCCGGCGACGATCGACCACGATCGCGGCGTCGCCGTCTCCGCCGTCAACCTGCCGCTCGAGAACCTGCCGATCCGCGACCTCGTCTCCGAGCGCACCGACCTGCCCGCCTTCGTCGACAACGACGCCAACGTCGCGACCCTCGCCGAGCACCTCTACGGCGCCGCACGCGGAGCGCGGAACGCGGTGATGCTGACGATCGGCACCGGGATCGGTGGCGGCCTGATCCTCGGCGGCGAGGTCTACCGCGGCTCGACCGGCGCCGGTGCCGAGCTGGGCCACACCGTGATCGAGGTCGACGGGCCACGCTGCCAGGGCAACTGCCCGGGGCGAGGGTGCGTGGAGGCCCTTGCCTCCGGAACGGCGATCGGGCGCGAAGGCAAGGCTGCCGCGGAGCGGGAGCCCGACTCGGCGCTGGGGAAGATGCTTGCCGCCGGAGAGACGATCGACGGCAAAGCGGTGACCGAGGCGGCCCTGGGCGGCGACTCCGCGGCACGCGGCGTCTTCGACCTGGTCGGCGCCCGGCTCGGCGTCGCTCTGACCAGCTTCGCCAACATCTTCGAGCCCGAGGTCTTCGTCATCGGCGGTGGCGCGATCGCCGCCGGCGACCTGCTCCTCGACCCAGCCCGCCGGGAGCTCGAGCAGCGCGCCCTGCCGCCGATGAAGCGCATCCCCGTCGTTGCCGCCGAGCTCGGCCCCGACGCCGGCATGATCGGAGCCGCCGCGATGGCGCGGATCGAGCTCGGGGAACAGGAGGACTGATGCCAGGCGAGCTGATCGTCTGCCCGACGCCGATCGGCAACCTCGATGACGTCACCCCCCGCGTCCGCGATGCCCTCGTCACCGCCGACTGGATCGCCTGCGAGGACACTCGTCGCACCGGCGGCCTGCTCGACAAGCTCGGCATCCGGCCGGCCCCGCCGCTCGTCTCCAACCACGAGGGCAACGAAGCGGCGCGGGCGACCGAGCTGGCGCAGCGGATCGAGCGCGGCGAACGAGTCGCCCTGGTATCCGACGCCGGCATGCCCGCGATCTCCGACCCCGGCTACAAGCTGATCCGCCGCTGCATAGAACGGGCCCTCGACGTGACGGTGTTGCCCGGGCCCTCGGTGGTGACGGTGGCGCTGGTCGCCTCCGGCCTGCCGACCGACCGCTGGCGCTTCGAGGGCTTTCTGCCCAAGCGCTCCGGGGAGATGGAGCGGGTGCTGCGCTCGGCCGAGACCGTGGTCGCCTTCGAGTCCCCGCGTCGGGTCGGCGAGTCGCTGGCGGCGCTGGCGACGATCGCCTCCGACCGCCCCGCCGCCGTCTGCCGCGAGATGACCAAGATGCACGAGGAAATCGCGCGCGGCTCCCTGGCCGAACTGGCGCGGCGCTTCCGCGGCGACGTCAAGGGCGAGATCGTCCTGGTGATCGGCCCGGCCGCCTCCGAGGACCACGACCACGACATCAGCTTCGCTGTCGACGCCCTCCGCCACCTCGTCCAGTCAGGAGCGAGGCCCCGTGCCGCGGCCAGCGTCGTCGCCGCCCTCACCGGCACGCGGGCGAACGATCTCTACCGCGCGCTGACCGGTCGCGAGCCGCGTAGATAGCCTCACTGGCAGATTCTCCAGCGCTGGAGAATCTGCAGCAGACGATGAGCTATTACGTCACAACCCCGATCTACTACGTCAACGCGGAGCCGCACGTCGGCCACGCTTACTCGACGATGGCTGCCGACGTGCTCGCCCGGCACATGCGCCAGCGGGGAGAGGACGTCTTCTTCCTCACCGGCACCGACGAGCACGGCGAGCCGATCGAGACCGCGGCCGAGCGTGAGGGCATCTCGCCGCAGGAGCTGGCCGACCGCAACGCGGCGAAGTTCGAGGCCTTGATGCCGATCATCGACGCGACCAACGACTTCTTCATCCGCACCTCCGACCCCCGCCACAAGGAGAAGGTCGCCGAGATCATGCAGCGGGTCTACGACAACGGCTGGGTGACCAAGGGCACCTACGAAGGCTGGTACTGCCCGCGCTGCGCCGACTTCAAGACCGAGCGCGAGCTGGGGCCGGGGCAGACCTGCGCGATCCACGAGATCCCGCTCGAGCAGGTGCGCGAGGAGAACTGGTTCTTCCGCCTCTCCGCCTTCCAGGCCCAGCTGGAAGGCCTCTACGAGGAACGGCCCGATTTCGTCGTGCCGGATTTCCGCCGCAACGAGGCGGTCTCGTTCATCAAGGGGGGGTTGGAGGACGTCTCGCTCTCGCGGCCGGCGCTGAAGTGGGGGCTGCCGCTGCCCTGGGACCCCGACCAGCGGATGTACGTCTGGTTCGACGCGCTGCTCAACTACGTCACCGCGCTCGGCTTCGCCCGCGAGGGCGAGGACCTGACCGAGCGCTACTGGCCCGCCTCGCTGCACGTGCTGGCCAAGGACATCCTCAAGTTCCACGCGGTGATCTGGCCCGCGCTTTGCCTGGCGGCGGACCTCGAGCCGCCGCGACGGATGACGATCCACGGCTACCTGCTGATGGGAGAGAAGAAGATGTCGAAGTCCCTCGGCAACGTGCTCGACCCCTTCGAGGCGATCGAGCGCTTCGGCGCCGACGCGCTGCGCTTCTACCTCTTCCGCGAGGTCAGCTTCGGCCAGGACGGCTCGATCTCCACGGCCGGCTTCGAGGCTCGCTACGAGACCGAGCTGGCCAACGACTTCGGCAACCTCGCCAGCCGCGTGCTGGCGATGGTCGAGCGCTACCGCGACGGCGTCGTGCCGGTGGCTGCGGTCGACGCCGTGCTCGCCGAGGACTTCGAAGGCGCCGTGCCGCGCTTCTGCGAGCTGCTCGATCGGGCCGAGCTGACCCAGGCGCTGGAGGTGGCCTGGACGCTGGTCCGGCGCCTCAACCGCTACGTCGAGGAGACCCAGCCGTGGGTGCTGGCCAAGGACGAGGCCGATCCCGAGCGGCTGGACGAGGTCCTCTACAACCTCTGCGAGGGGCTGCGGGTGACCACGCTGCTGCTCGTTCCCTACCTACCTCAAGCTAGTGACAAGCTCCTCACAGCGCTTACCGAGGACTCGCGCCAGCTTGGCGATCTCGGCTCGCGTTCCGGTGGCCAGCGCATTGAGCGCATCCCGCCCCTCTTCCCCAAGATCGAGCCCCCGGCCTAAAGCCCATCCCGGCAGGGGTGGAACGTCTTGTACTTTTTCGTCGACCGGCCCGAGCGCCTAGCCCAACCCCAATCCACCGAAAAAGTTAAGTGGAACCCCTGCCGGGATGGGCTTTGGAAAGCGCGTCGGGATTGAGTTGATCCAGGGCGGTGTAGCCACATAGGGCCAGGGTGAGGTCGAGCTCCGCGAGGACCATCTTGAGGACGGTTTCGACTCCCGCTTGGCCCTCTAGGGCTAGGCCCCAGATGTAGGGGCGGCCTAGGCAGACGGCGTCGGCGCCCAAGGCGAGGGCCTTTATTGCATCGCTGCCCGAGCGGATGCCGCTGTCGAAGAGGATTGTTAGGTCGTTGCCTGCGGCTTCGGCGATTGCCGGGAGGGCGTCTAGGGAACCGATTGCTCCGTCTACCTGGCGGCCGCCGTGGTTGGAGACGACTATTCCGTCGAGGCCGTGCTTGACCGCTTCGTGGGCGTCGTCGGGGTGCTGGATTCCCTTGATCAGGATCGGCAGTGAGGTTTGCTCGCGCAACCAGGCGAGGTCGTCCCAGTGCAGCGCGGGGTTGGCTTGTATGCCTAGGAAGTGCCCGGTTGCCGCGCCGACGTCCTCCTCGGGCGTCTTCTCGAGTGCGGCGCGGAAGACCGGGTCTTGGAAGTAGTTGGCGACGCCGGTTCCTTCGAGGAAGGGGAGCCAGGCCTGCTGTAGGTCGCGGGGCTTCCAGCCGGGGATGAAGGTGTCGACGGTGAGGACGATCGCGCCGTAGCCCGCTGCCTCGGCGCGGCCGACGAGGCTGGCGGCTAGATCGCGGTCGTTGGGCCAGTAGAGCTGGAACCAGCGCGGACCCTCGTCTCCCGCCTCGGCGATCTCCTCCATGGTGAAGGCAGAGGCGGTGCTGGCGATCATCGGCAGGCCGAGGGCCGCGGCGGCGCGGGCCGTGGCCAGCTCGCCGTCGGGGTGGACCACCTTCTGCACGCCGATCGGCGCCAGCATCAGCGGCGCCGGCATCGCCGTGCCGAGCACGGTCGTGGAGAGATCGCGCGCGCCGACGTCGCGCAGCATCCGCGGCACGATCCGGCGGCGCCGGAAGGCCTCGCGGTTGGCGTCGATCGTCTCCTCGCTGCCGGCGCCGGCGAAGACGTAGTTGGCGGCGCGCTCGTCCATCGCCTCCGCGGCACTCCCCTCCAACTCGGCGACCGAGACCGGGATCGAGGGGGTCTCTCCCCCAAGGCCGCGGGCGTAGATCTCGCGGTAGTAGTCGGCGAAGTCGGTCATGGGCCCCGCAGGCTATCCATAGGGGCCTTACTCGCTATTCGGTAATGATCCCTAGATCAAACGCTGGCTTGGGGTTGCGTGACTGACGAACTGGGCAGAGTTTGGGCATGAGAAACAACGCGGTGCCCATAGAAGCCTCCAAATTCCGCTTGCGAGCGACCTCGATCTTTCTGCTCAGTGGCGTGATGTTGTTCGTGGCATGCGGGGGAACGGCCTCCGCGCACAAAGTCGTTGGACGGGACGGCATGATCCATGCCTGCTACCTGGTCAAGGGCAAGCCAAGGGGCAGGCTTCGGGTGGTCCGCGGACGGGCCCGCTGTCACCGGGGCGAGCGCAAGGTGGCCTGGGTCGTGAAAGGTGCCTTTGGGCTGCCGGGAGTCGACGGCACGCAGGGGTCCCAGGGGATGACGTCGGACCCGACCCAGAGCGCTCTCGATCCCGTCCTCGTCGCACAGCTCAACTCGCTGTCGGCTCGAATCGACGCACTCGAAGCGACCTTGGCCGGGGTTGCCAACAGCGACTTGCTCGCCTTGGTCAAATCGCTGCCGGCGCTCGAATCGGTCTGCGAACAGAGCGAAGCGCTGACCGAACAGGTGAACCTGGTCGCCGAAGTGGTCGAAGGCCTCGGCCTCAACGGGGCGCTCAAAACCCTCGGCGGGGTCCTGGAAATCCCGGAACTGCCGGAACCGCTGGCAACGTTCAGCTGCCCCAGCTTCTGAGAGGAGAGCTATCGCCTACCGCGCCAGAAAGGGCGCGGTAGGCCGAGCGGTTCAGGGCGGCCGCGCCGGTTCGACGAGGATAGGCTGGGCCTGTCGTGATCGACTCACACACGCATCTCTTCCTCTGCGAGCGGCCCGAGGCCGAGGTCGTCGCGGCCGCCCTCGAGGCGGGGGTCGAGCGGATGCTCAACGTCGGCCTCGAGCAGGAGTCAAACGCGAAGGCGATCGCCGCCGCCGAGCGCCACGAGAGCGTCTTCGCGACTGCCGGCTGCCATCCGACGGAGGCGGCGGGCTTCGACGATGCGGGGGCCGAGGCGATCGCCAGGCTCGCCGCCCACGAGAAGGTGCTGGCGATCGGCGAGACCGGGATCGATTACTACCGCGAGACGGCGAGCCGAGCCGAGCAGCGCCGCGCCCTCGAGGCGCAGATCGAGATCGCCCGCGACCACGAGCTGCCGATCGTCATCCATGCCCGCGACCCCGAGGGCGAGACCGGTGCCGTCGACGACATCTTCGAGATCCTCGATGCGCGCGGCGACGGGGTCGTGGTGATTCTGCACTGCTTCCTCGCCCCCTGGCGGGTCCAGGACGCGATCGACCGCGGCTGGTCCTGCTCCTTCTCTGGCATCGTCACCTTCCCCGGTGCCGAGGAGCTGCGCGAGGCGGCGGCGAGGCTGCCCGATGAGCTGGTCCTGGTCGAGACCGACGCTCCCTACCTCGCTCCGCAGCCGGTGCGCGGCAAGACCAACGAGCCGGCCCACGTCGTTTCCACCGCCGAGGTGGTCGCTGAGGTCCGCGGCGTCTCCTACGCGGAGCTGGAGGCCACGGTTGCGGCCAACGCTCGGGCGCTCTTTCGCTGGTAACCGTGGTCAGGCTCGGGCAGAACTTCCTCTCCGACCCGAACCTCCTCGACGCGATCGTCCGCGACGCCGAGCTGGGCGAGGGCGAGGTGGTGCTCGAGGTGGGAGCCGGGGAAGGTGTGCTGACCGGGCGGCTGGCCGATGCCGCGGGCCACGTGCACTCGATCGAGCTCGACCGGCGGCTGGAGGAGGCCCTGGCGCCGCTGGCGGCCCGGGCGAACGTGAGCCTGCACTGGGGTGACGCGATGCGGGCGGATCTGTCCGGCCTCGACCCCGCTCCGACCTCGGTCGTCTCCAACCTGCCCTACGCGGTGGCGACGCCGGTGATCCTGCGCACGGTCGAGGAGCTGCCCTCGGTGCGGCGCTGGACGGTGATGGTGCAGCGCGAGATCGCCGACCGGCTGCGTGCCGCGCCCGGCAGCCGCACCTACGGCTCTCCCAGCGCGGTCGTGCAGCTCGCCTGCGAGGTGAAGCTGTTGCGCACGGTCGACCCGGCGGTATTCCGCCCGCGTCCCCGCGTCGAGTCGGCGATCCTCTCGCTGCGCCGCACCGGCCCGGGCGCCAATGCGGCGACGCGAGAGCTGATCCGCGCCGCCTTCGCCCACCGCCGCAAGTCCCTTGCCCGCTCGGTCGAGCACCTTCGACCGGGCACGCTCGCCGCGAGCCGGGCGGCGTTGGAGGAGCTGGGCCTGGCTGCCGATGCCCGCGCCGAGGCACTCTCCCCCGAGGATTTCGCCGCGCTATCGGCGAAGCTGCGGTCCAGCGACTGAGCCGTCGCCCACACGATGCAGATCCAAGCCCCCGCCAAGCTCAACCTCTGCCTCTACCTCGGCCCTCGCCGCGAGGACGGGTTGCACGAGCTCTGCTCGCTCTTTGAGCCGCTGGCGCTGGCGGACCCGATCGTCGTCACCGAGGCCGAGCGCGACGAGGTCGTCTGCCCGGGGGTCGAGGGCGAGAACCTGGCGGCGCGGGCGCTGGCGGCGCTGCGCGAACGGGGCTGGGAAGCCCCACCGCTGAAGATCGAAATCGAGAAGCGGATTCCGGTCGCGGCCGGCCTCGGTGGCGGTAGCGCCGACGCGGCGGCGGTGCTGCTGTTGGCACGTGACCCGGTGGCTGGACTTGCCGGCTGGATTCCGGACCTGGAGGCGATCGCCGCCGGGCTCGGCGCCGACGTCCCCTCGCAGCTGGTCCCGGCGCTCGCGCTCGTCCGGGGCGCGGGGGAGAGGGTCGAGCGCCTGCCCGATCCCTCTCCGCACGCCGTCGTGCTCTTGCCCGGCGGCGGCGGGCTGAGCACCGCCGATGTGTTCGCCGAGGCCGATCGACTGGACTTGGGACGGGACGCGGCCGAGCTGGAGGACCTGGCTGCGCGCCTGCGCGCCACGGCCGGATCCGGAGCCTCGCCACTCGCCTATCCCGACCTACTGGTCAACGACCTCGAGCCCGCGGCGCGCTCGTTGCGTCCCGAGGTCGGCGCCGCCCTCGATGCTTTGCGTTCCGCCGGTGCGCCCCACGCCCTGCTCACCGGCTCCGGCCCCACCGCCTTCGGGATCTTCGAGAGCCTCGCCGAGGCCCGCGCCGCGGCCGAGGCGCTCGACCGCGACGACGCGATCGTCTGCGAGGCGGGGCGGGCGCCGTGAAGATGCCGGGGGAGGGCGGCGGCAACCGCAAACGTCTGCTGATCGCGGTCGTCGTCGCCGCGGTCGTCACCGGTTACTACCTGCTCAGCCGCAAGCTCGGACACCTCGACCTGCAGAACCTGCTGGAAGACGTCTCCAACACGCTGGGTGCCTGGACCTACCTCCTCGTCGGCGTCTTCGCCTTCGTCGAGACCGGCGCCTTCGTCGGCCTGGTCGTCCCCGGCGAGACCGTGATGCTGCTCGGTGGTGCCGTCGCCGGCCAGGGCGCGATCGACATCTACCTGCTGATCGCGATCGCCTGGTTCGCCGCCTGGGCCGGGGATACGACCAGCTTCTTCATCGGCCGCCGACTCGGGCGCGAGTTCGTGCTCAAGCACGGGCCGCGCTTCGGCATCGGCCACGAGCGCTTCGAAAAGGTCGAGGACTACTTCTCCCGCCACGGCGGCAAGACGATCTTCATCGGCCGCTTCATCAGCCTCATCCGCGCCTTCGCCCCGTTTGTCGCCGGCAGCTCCGGCATGCGCTACCGCGCCTTCGTCCCCTACAGCATCCTCGGCACCGGCCTTTGGGCCAGCGCCCATATCCTGGTCGGCTACTTCTTCTCGCGCAGCATCGAGAGCGCCGCCAGGTACGCCGGCCGCGGCGCCTTCCTGCTGGCGACGACGATCGTCGTCGTCGTCGGCATCGTCTTCGTCATCCGTCGCCTCCGCGTCGAGGAGAACAGGCGCGCGATCGTGGCCTGGATGAGCGATCATGCCGCGACCCGCTGGCTGGTCGTCCTCACGCGCCGCTTCCGCCCCCAGCTCGAGTTCTTCTGGGAGCGGGTGACGCCCGGCGGCACCTTCGGCCTCGAGTTCACCACGCTGATGGCCGTCTTCGCGGTCGCCGCCTTTGTCCTCGTCTCTTACACCGTGCTCGTCAACGGCGAACCCGGGCCGACGCCGGGCGACACCACCGCGATCGAACTGGTCGAGAGGCTGCGGGCCGGCTGGCTGACCGACCTCGCCAAGCTTTTCACTCGCCTTGGCTCCTTCGTCGTCGTCGGCTCGCTCGCGCTGGTCGGTGCGGCGCTGCTCGCCGCCCGCCGGCGCTGGGCGGAGTTTGGCGTGCTGGTGGCCGGTGCCGTGCTGATCTTCGCCGGCGTGCACGAGCTCAAGGATCTCGTCGGCCGGCCCCGTCCCGCCGGCGGGTTGATCGGCGTCTCCGGGTCGTCCTTCCCAAGCGCCCACGCCGCCTGCTCGACCTTCTACGTCTGGCTGGCGGTGACGATCGTTATGCGTCTGCGGCCGGGAATGGCGCGTGGCGCCGCGGTCGTGGCGGCGGGGATCGCGCTGACCGTCCTCGTCGGCCTCTCCAGGGTCTACCTCGGCGTCCACTACCTCAGCGACGTCAGCGCCGGCTGGGCGTTGGGGCTCGCGGCCTTCTCGCTCTGCGCCGCGGTGGCGCTCGTCGTCACCACGTTGCGGCAGAATGGACGCGATGCTGCCACTGGCGCTGGAGAAGATCGAGAATGAGTACCTGCTGTTCGGCGCGGCTGGGCTGGTAAGCCTGGTCGCCTTCGTCGGGTTGATCCTGGTGCCGGCGGTCAGCTCCTACGGCCGGCTTTGGGAGAAGGCCGCCGCCGGCTTCCTCTCGCTCTTCGTCCTCGCCGCCCTGGTCGTGTCCGGCGTCGTCGTCGGCCTGGCGATCGTCGTCAACTACAACACGATCGTCGAATTCCTGCACGCCAAGTAGACGCGGGGATAATGAGCGGATGCCGGCAGCATCCAAAAGCACAAAAGCACCTGCAAAAAAGGTAGAAGCGGGAACTCTCGACGCACTCTCTGAGGCGGTCGAGTCCGGTGCCGGGCTCCCCGCCGTTGCCCGTGCCGCGGCGAAGGTGCTGGGCGCCAGCGTCGCCCTGATCGACCGCTCCAGCGCCGTCCTCGCCGTCGCCGGTGCCTCTCCCGACCAGGAGAAGAAGCTGCTCGCCGGGGGCGAGGGGGTGACGCGGGTCAAGCTGCGGGTCGCCGACAGCGCCGTGGGCGAGCTGCGCTACCGGGCCGCATCGCCGCCCGATGCGGCGATCGCCCGCATGGTGACGACGCTGCTGGCGCTGGAGCTGGAGCGCTCCCGCTCGCCCGAGTGGGAGAGCGAGGAGGTCGCCGGGGTCTTCGTCGCGGCTCTGCTCGCCCGCCAGGTGACCGACCGCGGCGACATCGTCGCCCGCGGCGCCGAGCTGGGCGCCGATCTCGAGCGGGGGGCGGGGGTGTTGATCCTGCACGTGGCGCCGCGTGCGGCCCAGACCGGCGAGTGGCGGGCGCGGGTGATGACCCTGGCCCAGCGTGCGCTGCGTTCGTTTGCGCCCGGTTCTCTGTCCTGCCTGGGTGGGGAGGAGGCGGCGGAGATCGCGGCGATCGTCCCGGCCGAGGACGACGCCCGCCTCGAGCGTGCCGCTGCCGGCCTGGCGCGGGAGCTGCAGGGCAGCCTCTCCGGCTTTCACCTGACGATTGGCCGCAGCCGCCATGCCGGCGACCCGGTCGACCTCTACCGCGCCGGAAACGAGGCACGGCTGGCGGTCAACGTGGGGGAGGCCGAAGGCCGGCCGCTGCTCGCCTTCGAGGACACCGGCTCCTACCGCCTGCTGCTGCCGGCGATGAGCGAGGACCCGCGTGAGCTCGAACGCTTCTACGCCGAGACGATCGCCCCGCTTTCCGCCTACGACGAGCAATATGAGACGGAGCTGGTCACCACGGTCGAGGCCTATCTCGACAACGACGGCAACGTCGCCGCCACCGCCAAACAGCTTTTCACCCACCGCCACACGATCCGCTATCGCCTCGAGCGCGTCAAAGAGCTCTGTGGCCACGACGTCTCCGCCACCGAGGGCCGCGAGAAGCTCGGCCTCGGCCTCAAAACGATGCGGGTCCTAGGCATAGCCTCGCCCCGCGGCCCGGCGATGGAGCCGGGTAGCGAAGCGGGCAAAGTGCCGCGTAGCGGCGAGGAATAGCTCTAAGCTCTTAATTGCCTTTGGGGAGTCGGCTAATGGCAAGCCCCTGGCCTTTGGAGCCAGCTATCCCGGTTCGAGTCCGGGCTCCCCAGTCAACAATCTTGAGTTAGGTTTTGAAGCTTTCTGTCTGAGTTGTCTGCAAGCATCGTTCCATGCCTCGGAGGGGACCCGGCTTTACAGAGGAGGCTGCAAGGCGGGCCATTGCTCAGTCAAAATCGTGGGCCGAGTCTCTCCGGAGGCTTGGCTATTGCCCGAGCGGTGGAAATCCAGCCACCCTGAAGAAATACGCCGCGATCTGGAATATCAACACAGATCATTTCGATCCCTATGCCGGCGTGATGGCTCGGGTTAGAAAGCCGCGGTTGCCGTTGAACCAGATTCTCGTTGAGCACTCGACCTACAGCCGCAGCAACTTGAAGCAGCGCCTCTATGAGGCTGGCCTGAAGCAGCCTCGATGTGAGTTGTGCGATCAAGGAGAGATGTGGCGAGGGCGCCACATGTCGATGATCCTCGACCACAAAAACGGAGTTCGCGACGACAACCGCCTTGAGAACCTGCGGATGGTTTGTCCGAATTGCGCTGCCACACTGGATACTCATTGCGGGCGGGCCAAGGAGACTCCTCCACCGCTTCGAAATTGTGCGCGTTGCGGTGAGATGTTTCGTGCCAAGCACCGCACTCAGCGATTCTGTTCTCGACATTGCGGCATGCGGAGAGAGCGCGGACCAAAGGGATGTGGTCGAGGGATTCCTCGTCCTGAGGCAAGGAAAGTCGAGCGGCCTCCCCACGAGAAGCTGCTGGAAGAGATCGAATCAACTGGCTATCTCGGGGTAGGCCGCAAATACGGGGTCTCTGACAACGCCGTGCGCAAGTGGGTGCGGTTTTACGAGCGGCAGATGGAACGCGAGGTCGCTGAGCAACGTTGATCCCGTCCGCGAGGACGCCTAGGGTCCCGATATGGAGCTGGGGAGCGTTTCGATGGACCCAGAGGCTCGCGAGGGGTTGCGGCGCAGCTGGAAGGTGCTGATGACCGTCGGGATCCTGGCGATCCTGCTCGGCTGCGTGGCGATCTTCGTGCCGGCGGTGGCCTCGGTCGCGACCGCGGTCTTCATCGGCTGGATCCTCGTCATCGCGGGCGTGTTCCTGACCGCCGGGGCCTTCACGGCCCACTCGATCGGGACCGTCGTCCTACGTCTGCTCTGGGCGCTTCTGACCGTTGTCGTAGGCCTCTGGCTGATCGTCGAACCGCACAACGGCACCTTGACCCTGACCCTCGTCCTCGGCATCTACTTCCTCTTCATGGGCCTGACCCGGACCGCGGTCGCCTTCGCCGCCCGCGGCCGGCAGGGCGCCGGCCTCGTCGGCCTCAGCGGCATAGCCGGCCTCCTGATCGGCATCCTCGTCCTGGCCAAGTTCCCCAGCAGCGCCGACTGGGCCATCGGCCTCCTCGTAGGCATAGACCTGATCTTCGCCGGCTGGACGTTGACCTCCGTGGCACTCGCCGGTAGGGATCTCGCAAAGAGCTAGCCGAGAGGGCGTCGGCGCGGCGGGTCCTGTCACGGATTTGGAACCACCACCCCGCTGCGGGGGCGGCTGCGCCGCCTCCTCGGGGGTGGTCCCCCAAATCCGCGCCACCCCCCGCGAGGCACCGCGGTCGGCTGCCGCGTTTGCGCAAGCTGACGCCTTAAGTAGACGGCGGCCAGCAACCAGTGCGGTTGAGGTCGGTCCCGGCGTGCGGAGGCCGATGGGGGGCTAGAAGCTTTCTCGGTTCCAACCGGATCGGATTGCGGAGGACGAGAGGTGGGGCGCCCTGGAGCGCGCGGCGTCCTGTTTTCGCCGCGATTCCCCACTGAAAGCCCCGTCAGCTTTGACGGCGAAAACCCAGCAAGCGGAAGGGTGCCCCACCTCTCGCCCGTCCCCTTTACGATCCACCGGTGGAGTCTCTTCTCGTGCTCGTAATGGCGGCGGGCGAGGGAACGCGCATGCGTTCCAGTCTGCCGAAGATGCTGCATCCCGTCTGCGGGCGGCCGATGGTCGCCTGGCCGATCCTCGCCGCGCGCGAGGCGACCGGCGCCGAGTGGGTCGTGGCGATCGACTCGCCCAAGGAAAACAGCGTCCCCGGCCTGCCCGACAAGGTCCAGGTCGTTACACAACCCCAGCCTGACGGGACCGGCGGCGCTGTGCGCGCGGCGCTGCCGCTGATCGAGAAAGCCGAGACCGTGCTCGTACTCTCCGGCGACGTGCCGCTGATCTCGGCCGCGACGATCTCGGGCCTGCTCGAAGCCCACGCCGCCTCCGGTGCCGTGGCGACGATGCTGACGATCGAGCTCGACGATCCCGGCTCCTACGGCCGCGTCGTCCGCACCGCCTCCGGTGAGGTCGAGCGGGTCGTCGAGGCGAAGAGCGCAGGCGATGCCACCGCCAAGCAGCTGGCGATCCGTGAGATCAACGCCGGCACCTACGTCTTCCGGGCCGGCCCTCTCGCCGAGGCGCTCGCCGGCCTCTCCAGCGACAACGCCCAAGGCGAGTACTACCTGCCCGACGTCCTGCCGGCCCTGCGCGAGGCCGGTCACTCCGTCGCCGCCCACCTCACCGACGACCTCGCCGTGACGATGGGGGTCAACAACCGGGCCGACCTCGCCGCGGTCGAGGCCGAGGCCCGCCGCCGCATCCTCGAAGCCCACATGCTCGCCGGCGTCACCGTCGTCGACCCCGGCTCGACCTGGATCGACGCCGGTGTCGAGATCGACGCCGACGCCCGGATCGAGCCCGGCACCAGCCTGCGCGGCAACACCGAGATCGGCGCCGGCTCCACGGTCGGCCCGCTCAGCACCCTGACCGACTCCAAGCTCGGCCGCGATGTGGCCGTGCCGCACTCCTACCTGGTCGAGTGCGACGTGGGAGATGGGGCTACGGTCGGGCCCTTCGCCTACCTGCGTCCCGGCGCCGAGCTCGCCCCGGGGGCCAAGGCCGGCACCTTCGTCGAGGTGAAGAACTCGCGGATCGGCGAGGGTGCCAAGGTTCCTCACCTGGCCTACGTCGGCGATGCCGAGATCGGCGCCGGCAGCAACCTCGGCGCCGGCTCGATCACCGCCAACTACGACGGTTTCCGCAAGAACCGGACTACGATCGGCCGCAACGTCCGGATCGGCGTTGACACGATGCTGATCGCACCTGTAGAAGTCGGCGACGGCGCCTACACTGGCGCCGGTGCAGTGATCAAGAGCGACGTGCCCGATGGCGCGCTCGCGGTGAGCGAGAACGAGCAACGGAACATCGAGGGCTACGCCGACCGCAAGGCGGCCGAGATGCAGGAGGAGCAAACCCAATGAGCGCGGAGCGAGCCCAATTGAGCCATATCTGGTCCTTCGCGCCGCGAGCGAAGCGCGAGGCTTTGCGATGAGCACGATCGAGGAGCGACCCGACGCGATGTCCGCGAGCGCGATCACTCACGACTACTCGAAGCGGCTGATGGTCTTCGGCGGGCGCAGCTCGATGGAGCTGGCCGCCAAGGTCGCTGGCAAGCTCGACCTCGACCTCGGCCAGGTCACGCTGAAGACCTTCGCCAACGGCGAGGTCTACTGCCGCTACGAGGAGTCGATCCGCGGCGCCGACGTCTTCCTCGTTCAGTCGACCTGCGCCAACGAACACTCGGAGATGACCCCCAACGACGCCCTGATCGAGCTGCTGACGATGATCGACGCCGCCCAGGGCGCCTCCGCGCACCGGATCATCGCCGTGATGCCCTGGTACGGCTACGCCCGCCAGGACAAGAAGTCGGCGCCGCGCGAGCCGATCTCAGCCCGGATCGTCGCCAAGTGCCTGGAGGGGGTCGGCGTCGACCGCGTCCTCACCATGGACCTGCACGCCGGCCAGGTGCAGGGCTTCTTCCACGTTCCGGTCGACCACATGACGGCGATGCCGATGCTGACCCAGTGGTTCGCCGACCAGCACCGGGCCGAGGACCTGGTGATCGTCTCCCCCGACGCCGGCCGGGTGAAGACGGCGCGCAACTTCGCCCGCCGCATCGGCACCCACTGGGCGGTGATGGAGAAGGAGCGTCCCGCTCAGCAAGTTGCCGAGATCGGCTACGTGGTCGGCGACGTCAAAGGTAAGACGGCGGTCCTGGTCGACGACATGATCGACACCGCCGGCACCCTTTGCGCCGCCGCCCAGACCGTGCTCGACGAGGGCGCGGCCCGGGTTATCTCCTGCGCCACCCACGGCGTCTTCTCCGGTCCCGCCTACGAGCGGCTCGCCTACGAGAACTCCGGCATCGAGCAGATCGTCGTCAGCGACACGATCCCGTTGCGCCCGGGCGCCCCCGACAACATCACCGTGCTCTCCACTGCGGGCACCTTCGCCGACTCGATCCGCCGCATCTTCACCGACGACTCGGTCTCCGAGATCTTCGCCGGCGAGAACCAGCTCTTCTAAGTGTCGCCCGACGGTCTGCGCCTGGTCGGCCACAAGGGCGCCGACCTGATCGCCCCCGGCAACACTCTCGAGAGCTTCCACGCCGCGGTCGAGGCGGGCGTCGACACGATCGAGCTCGACGTGCTCTGGCTGCGCGACGCCCACCTGCCGTTGGAGCAGCGGGCGCCGCTCGTCGTCGCCCACGACTGGCACGACGCCGAACGGCGCACGCCGCTTGCCCTGACCGAAGTGCTCGACGCCTTCCTGGAGCCGCCCCTGGACGGGGTCGAGATCGACATCGACATCAAGCTGCCGGGGCGGGAGGAGGACATCGTCGAGGCCCTGCAGGAGCGCGGCCTGATCGAGCGGGCGATGGTCTCGACGATGGAGATGTACTCGCTGGCCCGGATCCGCGAGCTGCAGCCGGCGCTGCGCCGCGGCTGGACCTACCCGAAGGTGACCAAGGACTGGACCTCGAAGCGCTGGGCCAAGGGCCCGATGCTGGCCGCCCTGGTGGCGATGCGCCAGCGACTCCCCGGCCTGGCCGCGGAGCAGCTACCGAAGCTGGGCGTGGAGGCGATGTGGGTCTACCACCCCCTGGTCAGTCCCCGCCTCGCCCGCATTGCCAAGATCGCCCAGGTAGAGCTGATCGCCTGGACAGTCGACGACCTCCCCCGCATGCAAAAGCTGGCAGCAATGGGCGTAACCGGCCTGGTCTCCAACGACCCCCGCCTGTTCCGCGAGTTGGACCAGACCGCGCCGGCCTCCTAGCCCCCCGGCCCAACCTCTCTGTTCCGGTGCGCCTTATGCACCTGTGCAGTGCATAAGGCGCACCGGAAGGAGCGTCATGTGGCCTTGAGCATCCCGGCGATGCGGTTCACCACTGCGATTGGTTCGTCTGTGACCTGTCTCCAGGTCACCCGAGCTGTGCGGTAACCCGCGGCGATCAAGAGCTGATCGCGCCAGCGATCGCGCTGAAAGGCGGCCGATGTGCCATGCGTCTCTTCGCCGTCCGTTTCGATCACCAAGCGTTGCTCGTCCCAGAGCAGATCGACCTCGAGGCTGTGTCCATCGATGCGCATCCTCACGTTGCAGCGGGGAGCCGGCAATCCCTCCTCGATGAGGCGAGGTAGAAGCCGCGCCTCAAGACGACTCCGCACGACCGGGTGGCGTTCTGCAGTGTTCCGCCAGGGAGCCAGGATCGTGCGCAGGCGAGGAGCTCCGCGGCGGCGACCTCGGGCAAGCACGAGATCGACCTCGCTGACGTCGAGCAGTCTCAGGATCGCTGCCTGCTCCACAAGGCGTCGCATCGAACCCCATCCTGTGCGACCGGCCATGTCCACCAAGGTTCGGGAAACGGAGGTGCATGGGATCCCATCTCGGACTTCGATCTCGTCTGACAGGGGAAGCCGCACCCGGTGCCAGCGGATGCCAGGGATCTTGCGGCCGGACCAATCGGGTGGGATGACATCCACTGCCGGCAGTCGCCTGTCCCAAAGGCCGATTAGCTCGGCTGCACTTCCATGGGAGATCACAGTTCCATCCCCACAGGCCAATGCTGCAGCAAGCATTCGGCCTGGCCGATCTATAGCCCGGTGCCCGACCGCAAACGCTCCATGGAAGAGGGGCTGCAGGTTGCCGCGCTCGGCACGGAGAGATATTTCCCGGTCAGTCAGCCCTAGTTCCCGAAGCTGCCCGCGCGACACCGTTCCGTGTTGCCGGCCTGCCAGCGCAGCGATTGCATGATCAGTGCTTCCGGTGCGCCTTTTGCTCCCCACAGGTACATAGGCGCACCGGAGCGGAGTTCTCCCCCCTGGGGGTTAGATGGTGCCCGGGGTGGCGGTGGGTGGGGGCGTTGCGGCCGCCACGTGGCTTTACTGCGGACTCGAGCTCGTGCGCGGTGAAGCCGCCTACCGCCTCGCCGTCTAGGGCGTAGCGGTAGAGGGCTACGCCGAAGATGTTGCTCAAGGCGCTGGAGACGAGCATCGAGATCGCCAGGCCGATCACGCCCAGTACCAGCAGCAGCGCGCCGACGAAGCTGGTCGAGGCCCAGATCAGGAAGCCGGCGAAGATCAGCAGGGCGGAGGGCAGGACGCCGACGAGGAAGACGGCGCCGCCGATCGCGATGTTGCCGGTCACCTGGGCGCCCCAGCGTGATTTGAAGAGGCCGGCGGAGCGTTTCAGGGCGGCAAAGGGCTCGCTGCCCTCGAGCGCGATCATCGGCACGGCGAGGAAGGTGATCAACGACCAGCCGACGGCGAGCACGCGACCAAGGATCGGCCGACGGCACCCTTGGTTCTCCAGGGCGCTGAGCGCGAGGCCGATCGTGGCTAGATCTTGGCGGGCGAAGCATCCTGGCACACGGAGCGTGACCGGCGGGCGGGTCCTGTCGCGGTGGCCCTCCCCCACATGCTCAGACGCCGCTCCGCGGCGCCTTCCGCTGCGGGGGACCCCCGCCACCCCACCCGTCGATCGGTGAGCTGGACGCTCGTGGGGCCGACGGGTCCGGGCCTCTCATCAGCGCGGCGCCCGTCAGCCGATGCGGCAGCTCGCGGTGGGTGGCGCCGATCTGGGGGACCACCCCGAGGAGGCGGCGTAGCCGCCCCCCGCAGCGGGTGGTGGAGCCAGATCGGTGACAGGACCCGCCGCGCCGGGTGCTGCTCATCGCTGCTCTCCCTCCAGGGACTTCTCGACGATCGGGGTCTGCGCCATCCCTCTTTCCTCGAAGTACTCCCACTCCTCCTCGCCCAGCTCGGTCGAGGGCGGGTCGGCGTAGATCCACTCGCGCATGATCCGGTGCCAGTTTCGTTTTGCCCGCAGCTGGCCGAGCACGGCGACGACGCCGATTTCCATCCGCCGCCCCATCAGCTCGTCGGCCGGCATCGACTCGCGCCGCATCAGGTCGTAGTACTCCGAGCGGGGGTCGTTGGTCGACTCGATGATCTTCATCACGCGGCGGGCGCTGATCTCGATCTCGCGGTCTTCGACGAACCAGCCGCTCACCGCCAGCATGTGCTCGATCAGCCTTTCGGCGTCGAGCTTTGACGGGTTCTTGATGAAGCCGATCTCGTGCAGGGCATCGCGGAAGGCCTCCGGGTCGTTGTGGAAGGCGGCGTCGATCGTCCGCTGCTCGAGCACGATCTGCTCGTGGCTGAGCTTCTTGGTCATGCCGAAGTCGAGGAAGGCGACGCGGCCGTCCGCCATCAAGATGTAGTTGCCCGGGTGGGGGTCGGCGTTGAAGTGGCGCAGGTGGTAGATCGAGCCGAAGCTGCCCCGGAAGACGATCTCGCCGAAGCGGCTGCGCTCCTCGTCCGGCAGCTCCTTGACCTGCTCGAATTTGAGTCCCTCGACCAGCTCGGTGACCAGCACCCGGCGCCGCGAGAGCCGCGTGATCACGTCCGGCACGTAGATGAAGGGGTGGTCGCGGTAGGCGCGCGAGAAGCTGCGCTGGTTCTGCGCCTCGTACTCGTAGTCGAGCTCCTCCATCACCCGCTCGCGCAACTCCGCGGCGATCTCCTTGGCGTCGAGGCCGGGGGCGAGGGCGCGGGCGAGGCGGACGATCGTGCCGGCGTTGCGCAGGTCGGCGTCGAGCGCCTCGGCGATCCCCGGGTACTGGATCTTCACCGCCACCGCCCGCCCGTCGGGCAGCTCGGCGCGGTGCACCTGGCCGATCGAGGCGGCGGCGAAGGCCTCGGTCTCGATCTCGGCGAAGAGCTCGGAGAGCGGTTCGCCGTCGTACTCCTCCTCGAGCACCTTCACGACCTTCTCCCAGGGCATCGCTGGCGCCTCGGTGCGCAGCTTCGCCAGCTGCTCCTGGTAGATCTCGCGATACTCGTCGGGGATGAATTCGGTGTCGATGAAGGAGGCGAATTGGCCCAGCTTCATCGCCGCGCCCTTCATCTGGCCGAGCGCGCCGACCATCTTCATCGCGGTCTCCAGGTGGCGCTGCTCCAGCCGCTCCTTGCCCTCCTCCTCGGAGCGGGCGACGTTGGTCGCCTTGGTCCCGGCGTAGCGGGCGCCCTGCATGCCGACGATCGAGCCGAGCTTGGCGGAGCGCCGCAGCCTGCCCTTGGGAATCTTCTCGTCGGCCACGCCCGAAGGGTGTCACAGGCTCGCTGACTGTGGGATCGACCGCGCTCGGGTGTGGTCGATCCCACGGTCAGCGCGAGGAGGTGGTCTTTCGTGCGGTTCTCTATGCTCTTCCGTCCGCATGGCTCAGACCCGCGAAAAGCTCAAGGCAGTGCCTCGTACCGAGTTCGGCTCGAGGACGTCGCGCCGTCTCCGTCGCGAGGGACTCGTGCCGGGCGTCGTCTACAGCGGTGGCGCTGAGGCGCGTTCCTTCCAGGCGCCCGAACGCGACATCCGCGGCGTGCTTGCCGAAGGCGCCGCCCTCTTCGATCTCGAGATCGAGGGCGTCAAAGCGGTGCCGGTCGTGGTCAAGGAGCAGCAGCACCACCCGGTACGCGGCAGCCTCCAGCACATCGACCTGCAGGAGGTGCGGCTCGACGAGGCGATCCAGGCCGAGGTCGCGGTCGAGCTCGAGGGCGCCGAGGTCGCGCCCGGCGTCAAGGGCGGCGGCGTGCTCGAGCATGTCACCCGCGAGGTCACCGTCGAAGCGCTTCCCACCGAGATTCCCGACCGCCTCGTCGCCGACGTCTCGGCGATGGAGATCAACGACACCCTGCAGCTCTCGGCGGTGGTCGTTCCCGAGGGCGTCACGCTGGTCGCCGACGATCCCGACGAGTTGACGATCGCCACCCTCTCGCCGCCGCGGGTTGAAGAAGTCGTCGAGGTCGAGGTCGAGGAGGAGGCCGAGCTGGTCGGCGAGGAGGGCGAGGCGCCCGCCGCCGAGGGCGAGGGCGAGGGCGGCGGCGATTCGGGCGATTCCGGCGGGGAGTAGCCCCTGTCCCTCTTTCGCCGCCGGGCCGAACGCGGCGAGGGCGAGCAGCAGGGCGACCGCATCCTGATCGTTGGCCTGGGCAATCCGGGCCGGCAGTACGAGGCAACCCGCCACAACGTCGGCTTCGAGATCGGCGCTGAGCTCTCGCGCCGCTGGGACCTGCCGCGGGCAAGGAAGAAGTTCGGCGGCCTGATCTCCGAAGGCCGCGCCGGCCCCGGTGGGCCAAGGGTGGCGATCCTGCTGCCGCAGACCTACATGAACGCTGTCGGCGACTCGGCCGGGCCGGCGCGCGGCTCGCTGAAGGCGCCGCTGGACCGCGTCGTCGTCGTCCACGACGAGATCGACCTTCCCTTCGGCGAGGTCCGGACACGCCTCGGCGGCGGCCTCGCCGGTCACAACGGCCTGAAGAGCCTCAAGCGCGGCTTCGGCGATGCCGAGTTCTGGCGCGTCCGCGTCGGCGTCGACCGTCCCGACTCGACCGACCCCGAGGTCGTCTCCTCCTACGTGCTTTCGCGCTTTGGTGAGCCGCGGGAGGAGGTCGTGACCCTGATCGAGAGCGCCGCGACCGAGACCGAGCGGCTGGTCGAGAGGCTGGACGAAATAGATTCCACGCCGTGAGCGACGCGCCCGCGGTGACCAGCTACGAGGTGAGCGAGCAGGGCGTTGCCGTGCTGCGCTTGGACCGGCCCGGCTCGCGCAACGCGATCGACACCCAGATGCTGGTCGAGATGCTCGAGCATCTAGCGGTGGCGCGCGGGGACGATACGGTGCGGGTGCTCGTGGTCAGCTCCTCCGACCACATGGGCCTCTCGGCCGGCGCCGACGTCAAGGAGGAGCTCGACGACGAGGGCAAGGTCCGCCGCATGCAGCTCTTCGCCGACCTCTACGACGGGATCGTCGCCTTTCCCAAGCCGACCGTCGCCGCCTGTCACGGCGACGTGGTCGGAGGCGGCGCCGAGATCGCGGTCGCCTGCGACATGCGCGTCGGCGGCTCCAACCTGCGCATGCGCTTCCCCGGGGCGGCGCTGGGAGTCCCGGTCGGCCCGGCCCGCTTGGTCACCCTCTGCGGCCTCGCGACTGCCAAGTACCTGTTGCTCTCCTCGCGCACGGTCGGCGCCGACGAGGCGCTGCGCCTCGGCCTGGTCAACCGCGTCGCCCCGGCCGCGGCGACCGAGGAGTCGGCGCTGCAGCTCGCCGCCGAGGTCGCCACACACCCGCCGGAGGCGGTCGCCCGGCTGAAGGCGATGCTGCATCAGTGGGACGACGTCGTCGGCCGCTCGACCAGCGAGGGAGTCGGCCAGGTCGAGTGGCAGCGCAACGGGCCGGGATTGCCGTTCACACGGCCGTAGTAGTCGGTTTGGCCAGCCGAGCTTGTGCAGCCGCCGCTGCGCCGGATAGGGTCGCCACTGTCCGCCGTCTCGTCCCGGAGGTTTCCTTGAAGACTCTCTTGTCGGTCCTGTTCGCCGTCGGCTGCCTGCTCGCCGTGCCCGCCTTCGCCTCCGCCGCCACCTACACGGTGGACAGCATCGGCGACCAGGCCGACGAAACGCTCGGCGACGAAGAATGCGAAACCTCGGCTAACACCTGCACGCTGCGGGCCGCGATCGAAGAGGCGAACGAATCCGTCGGCACCGCCGACGCGATCGGCTTCGAAAGCACAGTTTTCGAAGGCCAGCTCGCCGACACGATCACGCTTGGCAGCCTCCTGCCTGAGATCGAAGACCAGGCCAGTGTCGAAGGCGGCTCCTGCACCACCCAGGCCGGGCCGCAGGGCCCTTGTGTCGGGGTCCAAGCTACCGGGCTCAGCTACGGGCTTAGCGCCGAAGACGTGGAAGGGGTGACGATCGAAGGCGTGGCAGTCACCGGAGCAACGACCGGGATCCGGGCGATCAACGAAGCCGAGGAGCTGACCGTCCGCGGCTCCTGGCTCGGGGTGAAGCTCGACGGCACCAACGGCTCGGGCGCCAACACCGGCATCTGGCTCGATCCCGGCTCCGACGAAGCGACGATTGGCGGCCCCGAAGCAAGCCAACGCAACGTGATCGTCAACAGCGCCGCGGAGGGCCTCGACATCGAAGGTGCCAGCGAAGCGGTGGTGCGCGGCAACTACTTCGGCGTCAAGCCGGACGGTAAAACCCAGGCGGCCAACGGCAAGGACATCGAGATCACCGACACCTTCTCCTTCGAAGCGATCGAAAACGAGGTCGGCGCGACCGTCGCCTCCGGAGTCGCCCCGTGCGACGGCGGCTGCAACGTGATCTCCGGCGCCACCTTCGCCGGCATCGACCTGCAGGGCAATGGTGGCAACGAGGAACCCGCCACCGGCCCGACGACGGTCCACGGCAACTACGTTGGGCTCAGCGCCGACGGCACCAAAACGATCGCCAACGCCAGCTACGGCGTCTACGTCGGCAAATCCACGAGTGCGCTGATCGGCGGAGCCGAAAACGCCGACGCCAACTTCATCGCCGGGAGCTCGGAAGGAATCGCCGCCGAAAACGCCGAAGGCTTCCAGGCAATCGGCAACGTGATCGGCTCCGGCGCGGCCGGGGCGGAAATCACGGCCCCGGGGATCGGGGTGTTCGTGATCAACACCAACAACGCGAACCCGGTCGCCGTTTCCCAGAATGTCTTCGCAATGGACGGGGGCGTCGCGGTCGAAGCGCGCTTCGGCGGCACCGAAATCGTCGGCAATTTCATCGAAGGTGCCGAATTCGGAGTCTGGACCAAAGCTGGCCCGAACGCGGCGGGCGGCAACCTGATCGAAGGAAACGTGATCGGCGAATCCCTGGCCAACGGCATCTGGATCGAGGACGCCCAGAACGAAGTGCTAGGCAACGCCGTCTATCGGTCTGGCGAAGCGGGGATCCTGCTCGAACTCCCGGTCGCGCTCCTCTTCCCGACCGAAAACCTGATTGGCGGGAATACCTCCGCGAGCCAGAACAACATCAACGAAAGCGGTGGGCCCGCGATCGAGATCGTCGATGAATCGGGTAACACCGAAGAAGACAGCTTCAACGAAGTGGGGCGCAACAAAGGGGCGAAAAACACCGGTCTCTTCATCGACCTGGTCGGCAACGCCAACGCGGGCATCAAACCGCCCCAGATCGACAGCGCGAAACTCGGAAGCGCCAGCGGCAGCGGCGCCGAAGCGGGCGCCGACGTCCGCGTCTTCCGCAAGGCGACGACCTCCTCCGGAGAGCTCGAATCTTTCCTCGGCGAAGCGACCGCCGACGGCAGCGGCAACTGGACCGTGACCTACACGGCGGCGATCCCCGGAGAAACGCAGGTCGCGGCGACCCAGACCAGCGTCGAAGGTGGGACCTCCGAGCTCGCCTTCGCGAAAACCGAGCCGGGGCCGAAAACCGAAGGGGGCGGATCCGGAGGCGGCGGCTCGTCGTCCGACAGTACGCCGCCTCAGACCAAGATCACCAAGGGCCCCAAGGCCAAGACCCACGCGACCACGGCCAAGTTCAAGTTCTCCTCCACCGAGGCGGGCTCGACCTTCGAATGCAAGCTCGACAAGAAGCCGTTCAAGCGGTGCAAGTCGGCGAAGACGTACAAGAAGGTGAAGCCTGGCAAGCACGTCTTCAAGGTGCGGGCGATCGACGCCGCGGGGAACGTCGACCCCAGTCCCGCGAAGAAGAAGTTCGAAGTTCTCGGTTAGGGCACCTGTCCGGCCGGGGCCGTGGCGCCCTGCGCCTGAGCCGCCGCTTCGCCGACCCCGATCGCCATCGCCATGATCGAGACCTGGGGATTGACGCTCGGGCAGCTGGGCAGGATCGAGCCGTCGGCGACCCAGACGCCGTCGACTCCGCGCAGGCGGCCTTCGGGGTCGACCGGATGGCGGGCCGGGTCCGAGCCGGCGGCGACGCTGCCGGTGGGGTGGAAGGCCGCCAGCCGCAGGCGGCTGACGTCGACGTGCTCCAGTGCCGCCTCGATCTCCTCCTCGCCGCGGACCGGAGGCGTTCCCCCGCCCAGCTCGACCTCGCGGGCGCCGGCGGCGAGCATCACCCGTGCCATCGCCCCTGTCGCGGTGACCAGTCGCCGCCCGTCCTCGCGGGTGAGGCTGTAGGCGACCAGCGGCCAGCGTGAGCCCAGCACCCGCCCGGAGGGGGAGTCGCCGATCATCGCGCCCAGCGTCGCCGTGTTCGCCGCCTGCTCGAGGCGGCTCTGCAGGTGGGTGCCGTAGCCGGGGGCAGAGACCGCGCCCATCCCGGGCGGGGTCGAGGTTGCCTCGATCAGGATCCCCTCGCGCTGGTGCAGCTCTTCGATCCCGACGCTCTGCATGACGCCGCTCCACGGCACCACCTCCTCCTCGAAGGAAGCGGTAATCCCGGTGGCGGGGTGGATCGAGAGGCCGCGGCCGACGCGCCGGTGGCCGCCGAGGCCGCTGCGCCGCAAGAGCGGCGGTGTGCCGATCGCGCCCGCGGCGACGATCACCATCGGCGCCGAGATCCGCACCTCGGTCCCGTCGGCGCCGCGGGCCTCGATCCCCGTGGCCCGGCCGCGCTCGGTTGCGACCCGCGTCACGCTCAGCCCCGAGACGATCCTGGCGCCGGCCTCGCCGGCCTGCGGCAGGGCGTTGAGGTGGACGCCGCCCTTGGCGTTGTTGGGGCAGCCGATCGCGCACTGGCAGGCGCCGCGGCAGCCGGGCGCGTTGCGGCGCAGCGGTGCCGCCTTCCAGTCGAGCGCGGCAGCGCCCTCGAGCGCGAGTTCTCCGTTGCGTCCCAGCACCTCCATCGGCGCCGGCGCGACCCCGATCGTCGCTTCGACGTCGGCGACCCTGGGGCCGAGCAGCTCGAGGTCGGCGAGGGCGAGTCCGTGGCGCTCGTGCCAGCCCTTCGCCACCGGCGTGGGAGGGCGGTAGCAGGTACCTGAGTTGATCACGGTCGTGCCACCGATCGCCCGGCCCAGCGGCAGCGGGATCGAGGGCCTGCCGAAGGCCATCGTCGTGCCGCCGTCGCGGTAGAGCTGGGCGAAGCGGTCGAGCGGGTGGCTGGAACGGATCCGCTCGACCGTCCAGTGCTCGCCTTCCTCGACGATCACCGTGTCGAGCCCGGCGCGGGCCAGGGCGCGGGCGGCGAAGGCGCCTCCGGCGCCCGAGCCGACGACGATGACGTCGCAGTGCGACGCCTGCGGCCACTCGGCCGCCGGGATCACGTCGAGCACCGGGTCGGGACGGGAAGGCTCGTGGCGGGAGCCGATGACGGCGATCTCCCCGGCAAAGGAGTCGGCGCCGTGCGCCAGCATCACGACCGACTTGACCGGGTCGATGACCGCCGCTCCGCCGTTCCGCGCTATCTGGTTGAGCAGCTCTTCGCGGCGGGCAGGGGGAAGCGAGCCCAGCCTGCGGCCAGTGCGGGCTAGGGAGAACGCCTCGAGCCCGACCAGGATGGCTCCCAGACCGGCCTGGGAGATCGCCGGCATCCGGCCAATCATCCGCCGCGCGACGGTCGCGATGCGCTCGGGATCTGGCCCCCCCGACTCTGGAGGCAGCAGCGCCGCTGCGAAGTCTCCGAGCGCGGACATGCAGGGGGATACTAGGTTCCGGTCCAACTGGCGGCGTCGAGGACGGCGCCGCCCCGGAACCGCTCGGGGCTGCCGAGCACCTTCTCGGCGACCGCCGCACAGGGCGCGACCCAGACTCCATCGCGCTCGCGCGCGGTTGCAACTCGGTCGAGCAGGGCGACCAGGTTTTTGCTGCCGAGCCAGTCCAGCATCACCGGGTGCAGGACGATTGCCATGCATCCCCCTCGCTGCGCCAGCCCTTCGATCTCATTGGCGAGCGAGGCCAAGAAGGCGGGTGGGTCGACTGGGTCGGAAGACCCGGTCATCTGCTCGCGGGCGGCGCTGAGCGGCGGCAGCGTGCAGGCCGCGTCGACGTGGCGCCACTGGAAGGGCAGCAGCGCGATCCCGTCCTCCTCGCCGGCTCCCGCACCCGCCGGAGAGCAGTAACGCAGGCCCGCCGCGCGCAGGACGCCGGTGCCTCCGGCGCCGAGCGAGCCGCCGGGCGGCCTCATTCCGGCGATCTCCAGCCCGAGGCTCTCGAAGGCCTCCCGGCCACGCGCCAGGTTCTCGGCCTGCTCGGCCGCGGTCAGATCTCCCCACTGCTCGTGGCGCCAGGCGTGGTAGGCCACCTCGTGGCCGCGGGCGGCGATTTCCCCCAGCAGCTCCGGGTAGAGCTCCGCGTTGAGCCCCTCGACGAAGAATGTCGCCGGCAGCTCGCGCTCCGCCAGCATCGCGAGGATCTCGGGCACCACCGTGAGCGCGGTGAAGTGGCGCCCCGGCTCGGCAGGAGCCGCGCCCGCCTCCAGCTCCGCGGCCTCGCCAAGGTTGTCGAAGGTCAGGCAAACCTCGCCGATGGGCCTCAAACCGGAGCCCGACTCCGGTTTTAGGCCCCTCGGCGGCTTACGCGGGCGGGCGCCCACTATTCGCGCAGCGCCGGGCTCCAGCGCTGCGGCTCGTGCCGGGCCTGCTCTCGGGCCCAGCTGAAGTGGTGTCGCGCCGAGGCGAGCAGGATCGGGAAGTTGAGCAGACCGGCGCCGGCGTAGCGACGCGCGCCCGGCCGGTTCGCGTTGGGCAGGCTGACGACGCTGCTGAGGAGCCAGAACCAGAGCACGGCGTTGTAGGCGGGCAGCTGGTCCTCGCGAAGGCCCTCGGCTTCGTCGAGCATCGGCACGCCGCCGTGCAGGGACCACGGCCACGCCTTGAAGTGAACGGCCACGCCGGCCACCCCGATCCCTGCGCCGAACGCTGAGAGGCGCTGCGCACCTTCGCCTCGGCCGGCTGCGGCGGCGAGCATCAGCGGGAAGTAGGCGGACCAGAGGGCGACCGACCCGCGGCGGCCCAGAAACGGCTCGAAGACGAGGCCCACCCCGGCGCGGGTCTCGAAGGCGTTGTGGGCGAGCAGGCCGAGCGTCGAGCCGACCGCTGCGAGGCGTCTGAATCGCATCTCGTGCAGCCTAGCCGGGCGTGGCCTGGAGGCTGTCAGGAGAGGACGCAGGGAGCGTGGCGTGCTCTGCACGCGAGCGACCGAGGACGCCGCATGACAACCTGCGGGCCACGCCCGTGAGCCTCCGTCCGCTTATCGACCTCGCTGCCGAGAACGAGCGCGTGCACGCGCTCACCGGCCGCGCGCGCGATGCCGCCGCCGGTGGCGAGAAGGTCGAGGTGCCGGCCTCGGCGATGCTGCGGCCGCTGCTGCTGGCGACGCTGCTCGATGACGACCGCGGCCTCGCCGGCCGCCCGGCCCTGCTGGTCGCCGCCGACGACCGCTCCGCTCGCGATCTCGCCGCAGACCTGCGGGCCTACCTTGCCCCGCGCCGGGTGCGCCTCTACCCCTCGCGCGGCACCGGCTTCGCCTCCCACGTAACGCCGCCGCCTCACCTGGTCGGGCTGCGGATCGACGCCCTCGACGCGCTGGGGCGCGAGGACGATGCGATCGTGGTCGCCGGCGCCACGGCCCTGGCCGAGGCGGTTCCCGACGCCGCCCTGCGGCCGGCCGGCTTGGCGATTGCCAAGGAGGAGGAGATCGACCTCGAGCGGGTGGTTCGGGATCTCTCGGCGGCCGGCTACCACCGGGTCGAGCAGGTCGAGGAGCGGGGTCAGTTCGCGGTCCGCGGCGGCATCCTCGACGCCTTCGGCGCCACCGAGGAGCGCGCTGTGCGGATCGAGCTCTTCGGCGACGAGGTCGAGACGATGCGCTGGTTCTCGACCTTCACCCAGCGCTCCCTGGGCGAGGCCGAGCGGGTCGAGCTGGCTCCGGCGGCCGAGCTCGACGCGGAGCACCGCGAACTGGCCGAGCTCGCGGCGATGGAGGCGGCCGAGGAGGAAAAGGAGGCGCCGAGCGTGGCCGAGATCCTGCCGCTGGAGCGCTTCGGCCCGCCGCTTGCGCTGGTCCCCGACTCCGCCGCCGTGATCCTCGCCGCCGCCGAGGAGATCGAGCCGGCCCTGCGCGACCACTGGGACGACGCGACCACGGCGATGCACGCCGACGACGCCTGCCACCTCTACGTCGACGTCGCCACGCCGCTAGCCGAGCGAGCCACCATCTCCTTCGTCGCCCCCAGCACAATGGACCCCACGGACACCCCGCCGACGGGCCTAAAACCGGAGCCCGGCTCCGGTTTTAGGCCCGTCGGCCTCGGGGAGGCCTTTCGGGCCGCCCGCGCTGAGTCGCCGGCTCGCAGTGTCAAGGAGGCTGAGGCGGAGTTGGAGAAGCAGGTTCGCTCCGGTTACCGCACTGTCGTTGCCTTCGACGACCGCGGCGAGGCTGAGCGGGCCCGCTACGGCCTCGACCGCCTCGACGCGAAGCTGCTCGAAGGCGGGCGGCTCTCGCCCAACCCCGCCCTGACCTTCGCCGAGGCGCGCCTGCGCGAGGGCTTCGTCAGCCCGGAGCTGCGCCTTGCCGTCTATCCCTTCCGCCGCCTCGTCCACCGGCGCCGCCAGGCCGAAGCCCGGGTCCCCGGCGCCGCCCGTGGCCGCCTCGCCTTCAGCGACCTGCGGGTCGGCGACCACGTCGTCCACGAGGACCACGGCGTCGCCCGCTTCGCCGGCTTCGAGACCCGCGAGGTCGGCGGCGTCACCCGCGACTACCTCTACCTCGAATACAAAGGCGAGGACCGCGTCTACGTCCCCACCGACCAGCTCGCGAAGCTGAGCCGCTACGTCGGCGCCGGCGGCGAACCGACCCTCTCGGCGCTGGGCGGCAAGCGCTGGCAGAACATGAAGGCGCGCGCCCGCAAGGCCGCGGGCGCCCTCGCCGGAGAGCTGCTCAACCTGTATGCCGAGCGGCGGACCCGCAAGGGCCACGCCTTCGGCGCGGACGGCGAGTGGCAGATGACGATGGAGGCTGCCTTTCCCTATCGCGAGACCGCCGACCAGGTGGAAGCGATCGAGTCGGTCAAGGGCGACATGGAGGCTGAGCAGCCGATGGACCGCCTCGTCTGCGGCGACGTCGGCTTCGGCAAGACCGAGGTGGCGCTGCGGGCCGCGGTCAAGGCCGCCGCCGACGGCAAGCAGGTGATGATGCTGGTGCCGACGACGATCCTCGCCCAGCAGCACTTCGGCACCTTCCGCGAGCGGCTTGCCGACCTGCCCTTCCTCGTCGAGGGGGTCTCGCGCCTGCGCAAGCCGGCCGAGGTCAAGGCCGTCCTCGCCGACTTCGAGGCGGGAAAGGTCGACATCCTGATCGGCACCCACCGCCTGCTCTCCCGCGACGTCCGCGCCAAGGACCTCGGCCTCGTCATCGTCGACGAGGAGCAGCGCTTCGGGGTCAAGCAGAAGGAACTGCTGCGCCAGCTGAAGCTCAAGGTCGACGTGCTGGCCCTCTCGGCGACGCCGATCCCGCGCACGCTGCAGATGAGCCTTGCCGGCCTGCGCGACATCTCGACGATCGAGACGCCGCCTGAGGGACGGCGCCCGGTTCGCACCTACGTCGGTCCCTACGACGAGGCCTTGGTGGCCAAGGCGATCCAACGTGAGCTCGAGCGCGGTGGCCAGGCCTTCTTCCTCCACAACCGGATCGACTCGCTCCCCGAGACCGTCGAGCGCCTGCGCGGCCTCGTGCCGAAGGCGCGCTTCGCCGAAGCCCACGGCCAGATGGACGAGACCCGGCTCGAGGAGACGATGCTCGGCTTCCTGCGCGGCGATGCCGACTGTCTGGTGACGACGACGATCATCGAGTCGGGCCTCGACATCCCCAGCGCCAACACCCTGATCGTCGAGCGCGCCGACCAGCTTGGCCTGGCCCAGGCCTACCAGATCCGCGGCCGCGTCGGCCGCTCTCGCGAGCGCGCCTTCGCATACATGCTCTACCCCTCGGCCGAGGCGCTGACCGAGGACGCGGCGGCGCGTCTCTCGACCCTTGCCGACCACACCGAGCTCGGCTCCGGCTTCAAGATCGCGATGCGCGACCTCGACATCCGCGGCGCCGGCGATCTGCTCGGCGACGAGCAGTCCGGGCATGTCGCCGCGGTCGGCTTCGAGCTCTACTGCCAGATGATCGACGAGGCGGTCGGGGCCGCGCGCGAGGCCGCGGGAGAGGGGGAAGCGCCGGAGCCGGTCCGCCTCGACGTGCCGGTAGACGCCTACCTTTCCGCCGCCTTCATCCCCTTCGAGGCGGCGAAGATCGACGTCCACCGCCGGATCGCCGCCGCCCGCGAGCCGGGCGAGCTGCGGGCGATCCGCGACGAGCTCGACGACCGCTTCGGCCCGCCGCCGCCGCAGGCGGAGAACCTGCTGGCGCTACAGCGGGCGCGGATCGAGCTGGGGCTGGCCGGCGCCCGCAGCGTCGAGTTCCGCGGCGGTCGCCTCAGCGTTACCGGGGTCGAGCTCGACTCCGCCGGCGCCACCGTTTTGGCGGAGGAAGCCGAGGGGGCGGTATACGAATGGCGCGAGAAGACAGCCGCGATCCGCGTGCCCGACGAGCCCGAGGCGCGCCTGGCGGCGGTGCTGGCGATGGCGGAGGGGATCCGGGAAGCGAGGCGCGCCCAAGCCGCCGAAGAGACCGTCGCGAGCTGATTCGCCGGGACGCAGGACGCCCCCCTTCATTCATTTGATTATGCTGCCCCGTCGGTGGCGTCGAATCAGCAGCAGAGGAGGAAATCGGCGGGGTTGAGGCGCCTTGCCCTGTTCGCCTTCGCGGGGCTGCTCGTCCTGCTCTTCGTCGGCTTCGCCATCGCCCAGGGCATCGGCAGCCCGAGCGTTGCCAGCGGCGACGTGGCGGTGATCGAAGACGCGCCGGAGGGTCTCGGCACGATCACGGAAGCCCAGTTGCGGCACGCGATCGTCGTCGCCGCGGCCGCGGGCCAGGTGAAACCGGTGCCCAAACCCGGCGACGAAAAATACGACGAACTTCAGAAAGCAGCGCTCGGCGAACTCTTCGAATCGGTCTGGATCCAGGGGCTGGGGGAAGAAATGGGCATCTCGGTGACGCCGAAGGAAATCGCCGAAGAACTGAAAAAAGTAGAAACGCAGCAGTTCAAAAGCAAAGAGCAGTTCCAGGAATTCCTCGAGGAATCGCACTTCACGCCGACCGACGTCAAAGAACGGATCACGACTCTGATCTTCAACAAAGAGATCCAGGCACAGATCCAGGGCGAACCGACGGTGCCGAGCAGCAGCGAAATCGAGGAATACTACGAAGCGGCCAAGTCCAGCCAGTACACGACGCCGGAAAGCCGCGACATCCGCACGATCCTCAACAAAGACAAGGCCAAGGTCGAAGAAGCCAAGGCCGAGCTCGAAAAAGACGACTCGGTGCAGAGTTGGGAAAAGATCGCGAAGAAGTTCTCCACCGACCCGGCAACCAAAGGGAAAGGCGGCCTCCAGGAAGGAGTCAGCGAAGGCGGTGTTCCGGAGCCCCTGAATTCCGCCGTGTTTGCCGCTCCGCAGGGTGAGGTTGAAGAGCCGGTCAAGGATTCGCGCGGCTATGTCGTCTTCGAGGTGATGAAGATCACCCCGGAGAAACTCCAGTCGCTCGAAGAAGTGAAATCGCAGATCAGCACCCAGCTCGAAGAACAGGCCGCGCAACAGAGCCTCGCGCGCATCGGTCGCAACTTCCAGAGCACCTGGACATCCCGCACCTTCTGCGCCTCCGAATTCACGATCGAACGCTGTGCCAACTTCAAGGGCACCGGACGCCCCGCCGAAGCCGATCCGGCTTGCTACGAAGCGAGCCCGAAAAAACCGGCCGAAGCGTGCCCGGCGCCCGTGACACAGGTCAAACCGGCCCAGCCGGGCTCGGTCACCCTGCTCGCGCCCGAAGGCCAGAGGCTGGCTCAGCGCCCCCACCCGGCCGGGGAAGGCGCAGCCCTTCCCGAAGGCACCGAACTGCCTCCCGGCATCGTGCCCGGCGCCACCGGCGAATAGCCGCAAGCCTCCGCTGGCGGCACTAGACTGCCGGGCCTTCCTTGAGCGCGATTTCATCTATCCACGCCCGCCAGATCCTCGATTCGCGTGGCAACCCGACGGTCGAGGTGGAAGTCGTGCTCGACTCTGGGGCGCGCGGATTGGCGGCGGTTCCCTCGGGCGCTTCGACCGGCGAGTTCGAGGCGGTCGAGCTGCGCGACGGAGGCGACGCCTGGGCGGGGAAGGGCGTCTCGCGGGCGGTCGCCAATGTCAACGGGAAAATCGCCGAGGCCCTGCAAGGTGCCGACGCCGACGATCAGGCCGCGCTCGACGCGAGGATGATCGAGCTCGACGGCACTCCCAACAAGGGGAGGCTGGGCGCCAACGCGATCCTCGGCGTCTCGCTCGCGGCGGCGAAGGCGGCGGCGATGGATGCCGGCGAGCCGCTCTTCCGCTACCTGGCGGCGCTCTACGGCGGCGATCGGCCGCGCCTGCTGCCGGTGCCGATGATGAACGTGCTCAACGGCGGTGCCCACGCCGACAACTCGGTTGACTTCCAGGAGTTCATGGTCGTTCCCGCCGGGGCGGGGAGCTTTTCGGAGTGCCTGCGGGTGGGAACCGAGGTATTTCACGCGTTGAAGAAGAGCCTTGTCGCCGCCGGCCACTCGACCGCGGTCGGCGACGAGGGTGGCTTCGCGCCCAACCTCGAGTCCAACGAGGCGGCCCTACAGGCGGTTCTGGCCGGCGTCGAGGCCGCTGGCTACGAGCCCGGCGCAGACGTCTTCATCGCCCTCGACCCGGCCACCAGCGAGGTCTTCGAGGGCGGCGCCTACGTGCTCGAGCACGAGGGCCGTTCGCTCTCGCCCGGCGAGATGGCTTCCTACTGGGAGGACGCCTGCTCACGCTACCCGATCCTCTCGATCGAGGATGGCATGGACGAGGAGGACTGGGACGGCTGGAAGCTCCTCACCGAGAAGCTGGGGGAGCGGGTGCAACTGGTCGGCGACGACCTTTTCGTCACCAACCCCCAGCGCCTGCGCCGGGGCATCGAGGCCGGCGTCGGCAACTCGATCCTGGTCAAGGTCAACCAGATCGGCACCCTGACCGAGACCCTGGAGGCGATCCGCATCGCCTCCGAGGCGGGCTACACAGCGGTGATCTCGCACCGCTCGGGTGAGACCGAGGACACGACGATCGCCGACCTCGCCGTCGCCACCGGCGCCGGCCAGATCAAGACCGGCGCCCCGTCGCGCTCCGATCGCGTCGCCAAGTACAACCGCCTGCTCCGCATTGAGGAGGAATTGGGCGACTCCGCGACCTTCCCCGGCTTGCAGGCGTTCCGTCAACGGTCGAATTAGTGAAGGAATGCGGGGCCCGACCGCGTAGGAGCGGGCATGGCAGCGCGCGCCCAGGCGAGGAAAAGGCCCGCAAGCAGCTCCAGACGACGTCCAGCCGCCCGCAGGCCCACCGCGCGGCGCGGCGCCAGCCGCATCCACTGGGACCGGGTCGGCCGCGTCGCGCTGACACTCGTCCTCTTCGCGGTCCTCTACTCCTATCTCAACCCGGTGATCGACTTCGTCAAGACCTACACGGCGACCACCGCCGCCAAAGCCCAGCTGCACGAGGCCCAGCACGAAAACACCCGCCTGCACTGGCGCGTCCAGCACGCCGACGACGCGATCGTGATCAGCGCCAAGGCCAGGGCTCAGGGCATGGTCGCCCCCGGCGAGACGCCGATAGTAGTCCGCGGCCTCTCCGGCTGAGCGCACCAGTCCCCATGCTCCGCCCTTCCGGTGCGCTTTTTGCTCCCTATGGGTACATAAAGCGCACCGGAACCGGGGCGGGCCATGGTTAGCGCCGGTACATACATCCTGGGTGCCCTCGCTCTGGCAGCCGTGGGGCTGTCTGTGGGCTTCACGGCGTATCGGCTGCGCCAGAAGCTTCTCCCAAGCTGGAACGGCGTCCCTGCCCGCTTGGTCGAGGCGGTCGTCGCCATCGCCTTGCTCATCTGGCTCGGCGAGATCCTCGGCACAGTCGGCCTCTTCTACGACTGGGCCCTGGTCGGCTCGTCACTCCTTCTTGCAGCAGCCGTGCTCCTTTTGGTGCCCATAGAAACCACAACGGAGCACGCATCCTCTCGGCCGCGGGTCCTGTCACAGGGGGAGGGGGGCACTGCGGGCGGGCCACGGTCCGTCCTCGACCCCCCTCCCCCTGCGCCACCCCCGGGCGAGGCGTCTTGGCTGGCGTGGGCCGTGACCGTGGGGGCGATCGCACTGGTCTTCGCGCATTGGGGGCTGACAACGAAGGACGCACTCGACCGGGGCATCTTCAACTTCGATTCGCTCTGGTACCACATGCCCTTCGCGGCGGACATGGTGCAGAGCCACTCCACCACCGGCCTGCACTACACAGAGACGGTCTTCACCAACTGGTTCTATCCACAAAACTCCGAGCTCCTCCACGCGACCGGGATCCTGCTCACGCACCGCGACACGCTGTCGCTGTTCTTGAACTTCAGCTTCCTGGCCCTGAGCTTCCTAGCCGCCTGGTGCATCGGCCGTCCCTACGGGCGAGGCCACCTAACCGTCATAGCCTCCGCCATCGTTCTCGAGTGCCACACGCTGGTAGTCCGAGAGCCAGGAGCCGCCAAGAACGACCTTATAGCCGCTGCTCTCTTGCTAGCCGCGGCCGCGATCCTCGTAAACGCCCTACCCCGCATCTCGCGCGGGTGGCGCGGGGGAGGGGGGTCGAGGACAGCCCGTGGACTGCCCGCAGGCCCCCCTCCCCCGCGACAGGACCCGCGCGCCGGAGAGGTCCGAGGGATGGCGTGGGCGATCGCCGCGGCCGGCTTGGCCACCGGGCTCGCAGTGGGCACCAAGTCCACAGCCGTGGCCATGGCGGCCGCCCTGACCCTGGCCGTGATCGCCCTCGCGCCCGCCGGGCGGCGCTGGGCTACCTTCGGCTGGTGGTTCGTCCCCGCCCTGCTCGGCGGCGGCTACTGGTACCTGCGCAACCTGATCGTCGCCGGCAATCCACTGCCGCAGGCGACGAGCATCGGGCCGATCTCCCTGCCCCATCCCGAGCGGCTGCAAGAAGGGCGACCGAGTTTCAACATCGTCCACTACCTGACCGACACCGGCGTCTGGCGCGAATACTTCGAACCGGGCCTGCACCAGGCCTTCGGCGCACTCTGGCCGCTGGTAATCGCCGCGGCAATAGCAGGCGGCCTGCTGGCCCTGTTCCGGGCCAGAGACAGCGTGCTGCGCTGGATGGGCGCCGTGGCCCTCTTCGGCCTCCTCGCTTACCTCTTCACCCCCCTAAGCGCCGCAGGCGCCGAGGGCGCCCCCGTCGGCTTCGGCATCAACATCCGCTACGCCATCCCACCCCTGCTCCTGGCCCTAACCCTCCTCCCAACCGCCCTACCCCCGCCGACGGGCCTAATAAAACCGGAGCCCGGCTCCGGTTTTAGGCCCGTCGGCGGGTGGTTTTGGTGGGTGCTGGGGGCGTTGGCGTTGATGCTGGTGCTTACTGATCGGTCGGATGCGGTGGTGCGGGACCCGGCGCGCCTGTTTGCCTGGGGGCTGGCCTTCCTCGTCGTGGTCGTGCCGGCGGGACTGTTGTGGGCCAGAGCGCGTGGAGCGGGACGGGGAGTCGTCGTCGGCGGGTTCGCCGCGCTCGCGCTGCTCGCCGCCGCGATCGGCTATCCGGTGCAGCGGCACTTCCTGGAGCACCGCTTCCTCAACGACGTCCCGGCAGAAGAACGCGTCCCTGGCGCCAACCTCGACTCGGCCTACACCTGGGCGCGTGACGTCAGCGACGCCCGCATCGGCCTCGCCGGAACCACCGCCGGCTTCCTTCAGTACGGCTTCTACGGCACCGACCTCTCCAACCACGTCGTCTACCTGGGTGAAAAGGGCCCCCACGGCGCCTACAACGCGATCCCCACCTGCACCACCTTCCGAGTCGCGGTAAACGCCGCCAACCTCGACTACCTGGTCACAACCCCCTTCCTCAACTTCATCGACCCCAGCACCCCGATCCCCTCCCCCGAGGCGAAATGGCTGCGCAACGGCCCAGCAATCAAGCCAATCAACCGCAGCGGTCCGGTCACCGTATGGAAGCTAGAAGGCAAGCTAAGCCCCGAGGTATGCGGGCCAGCCAACGCCCCGCTGCGCAGCATCCCGAATACGCCCAAGAGCCGATCTCAGTAGGCCGGAGCGTCTTGTACTTTTTTGCCAGCCCCGCCCTCGCAAGGCTCTAGCCGACCCACCAAAAAAGTTAAGCGGAGGCCTGCTGAGATCGGCTCTTGGCAGACAAACGGTTAAGCGGAGCCTGCTGGGATCAGCTCTTGCAGACAGACGGTTAAGCGGAGGCCTGCTGGGATCAGCTCTTGCCAGACAAACGGTTAAGCGGAGGCCTACTGGGACAGGCTCTCAGGCATCCGAATCGTCCGAGTCATCGGACTCAGACACTGGACCCGGACGCCGAATCACGATCTGGTCGGCGTCGATCCGCACCGTGACCTCCCGCTTGCCGGCCCAGTGCTCGGCGTAGACGGGATTGTCCTTGACTGCCGGGTCGAGCCAGAGGCCGTAGCCGTCGGTCTCCCCGTGGTCGAAGGTCGCCTCAAGCTCTTTGCGTCGCCCGCGGCCCCCGCGGCGGCCTCGCCGGCGGCGGCGTTTCGGCCGGTCCCCGCCTGCCTCTTCGGAGCGCTCGCCCTTCTCTCCCTCGTCGCCGTCCTCTTCGTCCGCCTCGGGCTCCTCGTCCTCGTCCTCCTCGGGCTCCTCCGCCGCAGCGGCCTCGATCTCGGCCTCGATCTCGTCGCGGAGATCGACTTCGCCGGATGCCGAGTCCTCCTCGTCAGGGGTGAACCCGTGCTGTTTGCGGAACTCGCGTAGCTCGGAGGTGCTGACTTCGAGCTGGTGGGCTATCCAGGCGTCGGTACGGCCCTGGCGGACCCAGGCGCGGATCTGATTGAGCTGTGGCTTCAGTGAGCGTCGTGCCATCGGCGCGCGAGTCTATTCAACCGGGGCGGTCGTGCGCGGGTTCGCTACGCCATCAGGAAGGCGAGCGCCTCGAACATGGACACGACGACGACGGCCACGGTGACGGTCAGGCAGACGGCGAGGACGCTGAAGCGCACCTTGCTCTCCTGCTCGCTACGGGTGATCCGCCGCGCCCGCGAGCGGTTGGCCGCGCGCCGGCGAAGCTGCTCGCGCCGGCGGCGCTCAAGTGATGTCTCCTGCTCGAAAGCCGTCTCGAACTGGGAGATGCTCTGACGCATTCGCATAAGTCGGGTGGCCCAGCGGGCCGCGGGGGACCGTAGCAAAGGCGCATGAGCCATTGCACGGGGAGGGAATGTGCGATCGGTCACGAGCGGCCTGATGAGCCCTAGGCCGGGCAGGCGCCCCAGAGGCCCCTGCCGGCCCGCGCCGCGCGCAGCTCCAGGCCGCGAAAGAGCGACGCGAAGCGGTCGTTGGGCGGGATCGTCAGCGAGCGGGCAAGGCCGCGGCCGACGAGGCGCGCGTTGACGAAGCGGTGGCCCAGGTAGACGTAGGCGAGCAGCCTGCCGTAGACGTCGCGGCGCTCGACGCCGAAGACGAGGCGCACCCGCCGCCCTTCGACGAGCCGGTGGTTGAAGGCCGAGGCACGCCGGCCGAAGCACTGCACCGGCGTGTCGGGCTTCACCGTCTCCGGTGTGTCGACGCCGATATACCGCACGTCCTCCTCGCGCCCACCGATCCGCGCTTCGATCGTGTCCCCGTCGATCGCCCGGATCACGAAAGCACGAGCCGATGCCGGCCCCTCATCGCACCGCCCGCCTTCCCAGGGCCGCAGGATCAGCAGCGCCGCAGCCAACAGCAACACCAAGCTCCCAAGCTGACCACGTTGTCGAAAGCCATGCGTCACCCCTACATAAGCTGTGGGGAGGAAATTTTCTCCCCACGCTTAGGGCAAATCCCGGTAGGGGTGGAGCGTCTTGTACTTTTTTGCCAGCCCCGTTCTCGACAGGCTCTGGCCGACGACCAAAAAAGTTAAGCGGAACCCCTACCGGGATTTGCCCTACGGGATGCGGCGAACGCTGCCGAGCAGCGTCTCCTTGATCGAGGCGATGATCTCCAGCGCCTCGTTCCACTCCCGCTGCCAGACGTTGCGGCCGAAGATCACTCCCGAGCCGCCCGCCTGCATGATCTCGCGCGTATTCGTGAGCACCGTCTCGTCACCGACCCTGGAGCCGCCCGAGAGCACGACCAGCGAGCGGCCGGCGGATTCGACGCATTGGCGGATCGCCTCCGCCTGGTCGACCTGCATCTCGTTGTAGGGCGCCGGGGCATCCTTGTCCTTGTCCGGGTCGATCTTGGGCATGTTGAGCTTGACCACGTCGGCGCCCTGCTCCATCGCCATCCGCGCCGCGTAGTCGATCGCATAGAAGGAGGAGGCGCCGCCCTTGGCGTCGATCGCTTCGCCGCGCGGGTAGGACCAGACGACCAGCGGCATGCCGAAGCGGTCGCAGTCCTGGCGCACCTGGCGCAGCTGGGCAAGGTCCTCGTCCTGGCGCGGCGAGCCGACGTAGAGCGTGTAGCCAACCGCGTCGGCGCCGAGCCGCACCGCGTCCTCGACGCTGGCGTTGCAGGAGGAGAAGGCGTGGGCGGAGGAGGGGACGTCGGTCTTGCCGTTGACCTTGAGGATCAGCGGCACCTGGCCGGCGTAGTCGGGGTAGTACTTGGTCGCCATCCCGATCTGGCAGGCGAGGGCCGAGTAGCCCCCCTCGGCGGCGAGGCGGAACTGGTACTCGGGATCCTTCGACGCCGGGTTGGGAAAGAAATCGCGCGGGCCGTGCTCGATGCCCTGGTCGATCGGCAGCAGCATCAGGGTGCCGTTGCCCGGGCCGAACTCGAAGAGCAGGCGCCGCAGGCGCGCTCGTTTGCCGGGTGCAAGTGTCTCCAGCAGCGATTTCTGCTCGGTCAGGCTCTTCAACTCCACGCTTTTCCTCCTCGAATACAGGGTGTAGGCCCAGTATGCCATCGCGGCCCGCCTTCGAGCGCCCGTCGACGGGCGGTTATCCTCGGATGACCATGAGCGAGACTGAGCTCAGCGTCGTCTGCAAGAACTGCGGTTCGGAGGTCAGTCCCTACGTAACCGAGTGCCCCTACTGCGGCGCCCGCCTGCGCAAGCGGGCGCCGAAGCTGGAACGCCGCGGCGACGGGCTCGAGCCGAAGCCACGTCGCCGCGCCCGGCCCAGCTTCCTGCGCCGTCCCGACTCTTCCTCGACAGCCCCGTTCCGCCCCTACGCGACGATGGTGGCGATTCTCGGCCCCGCTGCTCTGCTGCTGGCACAGAAGGCAACGGGATACGCGCTCGTCAGCTTCGGCGGCTTGGTCGTTCCCTTCGAGGATCAGTGGTGGCGCTTCCTCACCGCCCCGTTCGCCTACGGCGACGTCGGCTATATGTTCGTCGTGGCCGTCGGCTTGGCGATCTTCGCTACGGGGCTGGAGCGCCGCCTCGGCACCGCGCCGGCGGCGTTGTTGCTGATCGCCTGCGGCTCGCTGGGGATGTTGGTCGCCAGTGGCATTGCCAACGCCCAGGGAGATCTCGTCGTGATTGCCGGCGGCAACGGGATGGCGCTCGGCGCCGTCGCCGCCTGGTTCACGATCCGCCGCGCCGAGGCGCATGACGCGATCGATGACGACTACGACGCGATCGGCGTCGCGGTCGCCGCCGCGGTCCTCCTCGCCCTGCCGATCTTCGACTCCGCCGCCGACCCCTTCGCCGGCCTCGTCGGCGGCGCTGTTGGCGGCCTGGCCGGCTTGGTCGCGGCAGCGCTTCGCGATTAGGCTGCCCGAGTGCCTCCGGACGACGATCGGCTGAACGACGCGATCGAGCGGCTGATCGACGCCGAGCGCTTCGCCGAGGCCGAGCGGGTTGTTGCCCGAGCCGCTCCGCAGCTGCAGAAGGTGCTCGCCGCGGCGCTCGCCGAGGGGGGCTGGTTCGGCGAGTCCCACGACGCCGAGACGCTGAAGGCCGCGACCGTCCCCGACCCCGACGAGCGCGTCGCCGCGGTGCGCTCTCTGCTCGCCGAGGAGGCGAGGATGGGGATGATGGTTGGAGTTGCCGTCGGTTGGGCGCTGCATGCGGAGATGAACGACACCCAAGATTCGGAAGGAGAGCGCTGAGAGATGGAGATCCGATTTCACGGCCATTCGTGCTTCGAGCTGAGCGAGGGGGACACCAGGGTCTTGGTCGACCCTTTCCTAAAGCCCAACAACCCGGCGGCACTCGCCAGTGCCGAGGACGTCGAGCCGACCCATATCGCCATCTCCCACGGCCACGCCGACCACATCGCCGACGCCGTCGGCGTCGCGATCCGCACCGGCGCCGAGTGCGTGGCGATCGTCGAGGTCGCCAACTGGCTCGAAGAGCAGGGCGTCGAGAAGGTCCACGACCCGAACCTCGGCGGCACCGTGCGCTTCGACTGGGGCTGGGTGAAGCTGGTGCCCGCCTGGCACACGAGCACGATCGCCGGCTCCGCCGACGCGCCTTACAGCCCGACGCCGGGGATCGTCACCGGCACCCCGGCCGGGCTGCTGATCAACCTCGGCGGCGTCACCGTCTACCACACCGGCGACACCTGCCTCTTCGGCGACATGAGGCTGATCGCCGAACGCAACCCGGTCGATGTGGCCCTGCTGCCGATCGGCGGGCACTACACGATGGACCGCCACGACGGGGTGGTCGCGGCCGAGTTCATCGGTGCCGGAACGGTCATCCCGATGCACTTCGACACGTTTCCCCCGATCGAGACCGATTCCGCGGCGTTCAAATCCGAGGTCGAGGCGAAGACCTCCTCGACCGTGGTCGTCCTAGCACCGGGCGAGTCGCACTCGACGGGCTGAGCGGCGCGCCCCGCGGCGCCGGGCCGGCCCTTTAGCCGGCGCCGGCAGGCGCTTCCGCGCTGCTGCTGTCGAGACTGGAGGAAGGTGCCACTGGTTCGGGCGATGCGCTTTCGGCCGGCGGTGCGCTTTCAGCGGGTGCGGGTGCGGGTGCCGGTTCCGGTTCGCCGCCTACGGTGACCACCACGGTGCCACCACCGGCGGGAGCTCCCGCGCCCGTGGATGGTGCCGCGGCGTCGATGCCGGCCGAGGACTGTGGGGTCGCCTCGGCGCCTTCGCCGCCGCCGGGTTGATCCCCGGCCTCACCGGCGGGCGCTTCGGAGGCGATTGGCGCCGGTTCCTCTTCGACCGGAGCCGGCTCGACGGGGGCTGGTTGTGCCGGCGCATCCGCGTGGCTGGCCGGAACTGCCTGCTGGGCCATTGCGACCGATGGAGCCTGCTTGTGCACATGGGAGATCTTCGCGACGCCGCTGCTACTCGGCGCCGTCGCGGTCTGTTGCTGCTCCACGCCCACCGCGCCGGCCGTGATCACGGCTGCGGTGACGACTCCGGCGACAGCCTTGGTGCCGATCGCGCCGCCGATCGCGCCGATGCCGCCGGCTGCCCCGCCGGAGCTGAGCGCCGCGCCGACGCTGCCGACAGCGCCGGCCCCGGTGGCGCCCGCGCCCGTTGCGCCTGCCGCGCCACCGGTACCTGCTCCTCCCAGGCCAAGCTTGGAGACGATGAAGCCCTTCAGCGCGATCAGCGGCCCGGCGGGGACCAGCGCCGCCAGCACCTTGTCGTTGGAGCGCAGCTGAGAGCGGAAGTCTGAGCACTCGTCGCAGTCGCGGACGTGGCGGCGGACCGGGCCGGAAAGCTTGCGCAGCCCCTCGGCAGCCTCGGCCAGGTCGATCCGCACCTCGCCGCAGGTCAGCTGTCGTGCCTGGCTCGCCTCGGCAAGCGAGATCCTGGCACGGACCAGCAGCGACTTGACGGAGGGGACGCTGGTCTCCATCGCTTGCGCGATCTCCTCGTAGGACATGGCGTCCATCTCGCGCAGCAGCAGGGCGGAGCGCTGTGTCTCGGGCAGCTTGCCGACGTCGGTCAGGAGCTGGCGGAACTCCTCGCGGTTGTGGACCTTCTCAGCCGTGGACGCAGCCTCGACCGTCGGCACCATGTCCATCGATTCCTGCGCGTCCGCGGTCGGTTTGCGCAGGTGGTTGAGGCAGCGGTTGCGGGCGATCCGGTAGAGCCACGGGCGCAGGTTGATCTCGCGCTCGTCGGCGAGCATCGCCCGGTAGGCGTTGACGAAGACCTCCTGCAGGATGTCCTCGGCGTCCTCGGTGGAGTGGAGCATCTGGCGGCAGAAGCCGAGCAGGCGCCCCTGGTAGCGGTCGACGATGGCCTCGAAGGCGCCGGGGTTGCCGGCGCGGGCCATCGCGATCAGGCGATCGTCGCCCTGCAGCTTGAGAAGGGGGGAACGCCGGGCGAGAAGTCCGCGGCGACTGGCGTGGGTAAGAGCTGATGCCTCCAAGCGAATCCTCCAGGGAAGGCGTTGTCTTCTAGCCCTAAGGACACCGTAGCACCGGGGTAGTTGCGGCACCTCACCAGTTTTTAGTGCGGCTTTATAAATGCAAGATCCCGGATGAGAATGCCCGGGGCGGGATTCGAACCCGCAAGCCCCCAGTGGGGCAACGCCTTTTAAGGGCGCCGCTTTTGCCAATTTCGCCACCCGGGCAGATCCGATGGTAGTCCCGCCCGCGGGTCCTGTCATGGGGCAGGGGGGGCCTGCGGGCAGTCCACGGGCTGTCCTCGACCCCCCCTGCCCCATGCCACCCGCGGGCGGAGCGCTCGGCTAGGCTCGCGTTCGCATGGACCACGGCGGGCGCATAGTTGCAAGAGTGCTTAAGAGCAGAGGGGTCAACCACCTCTTCACGCTGTCCGGGGGACACCTGTTCTCCATATACGACGGCTGCCGCGAGGAGGGGATCGAGATCGTCGACGTGCGGCACGAGCAGACGGCGGCGTTCGCGGCCGAGGGCTTCGCGAAGGCGACGCGGCTGGTGAGCGTCGCGGCCCTGACCGCGGGGCCGGGCGTCACGAACGGGATCAGCGCGATCGCCGGTGCCCAGGCGAACTGCTCACCGGTCTGCGTGCTGGGGGGCCGGGCGCCGGAGTTGCGCTGGGGGTCGGGCTCGCTGCAGGAGATCGACCACCTGCCCTTCGTCTCGCCGCTGGTCAAGTCGGCCGAGACGGCGAAGGAGCCGGGCCAGATCGGGGCGCGGACCGCCGCGGCGCTGGACCTGGCTCACGCCCCGCCCTACGGGCCGACTTTCGTCGACTACCCGCTCGACGTGGTCTTCGCCGAGGCGGAGCTCGAGGTTCCGGCGCCCCCGGAGCCGGAGGCGCGCCCGGCCGAGGGCGTCGAGGAGGCGGGTGCCCTGCTTGCCGGTGCCGAGCGCCCCGCGATCATGGCCGGGACGGGTCTCTACTGGGGTCGTGGCGAGGACGAGCTGCGCGCCCTGGCGGAGCAGCTCGGCATCCCTGTCTTCCTCAACGGGCTCGGCCGCGGCTGCCTGCCCGCCGACCATGAGCTCGCCTTCAGCCGCGCGCGCGGCACCGGGCTCGGGGGGGCCGACGTGGCGCTCGTGATCGGCGTGCCGCTCGACTTCCGCCTTGGCTTCGGTGCCGCCGTCGCCGAGGAGGCCAAGCTGATCCGCCTCGACGCCGCACCGAACGCGCTGAGCGCCAACCGCTCGCCGGATCTCGACCTGGTCGGCGACGTTGCCGCCAGCCTGGCAGCAATCCGCGATGCGGCTAAGGGCGGGGAAGGTCGCGCCACCGAGCCCTGGCTGGCCCAGCTGCGCCAGGTCGAGGAGGAGAAGCGTGCGGCCGAGCGGGATGAGCTGAACGACTCGCGCTCACCGCTCCACCCGGTGCGGGTATACAAGGAGCTGGGCGAAATCCTCGACCGCGACGCGATCGTCGTCGGCGACGGCGGCGACTTCGTCTCCTACGCGGGCCGCTTCATCGAGACTTACCAGCCCGGTTGCTGGATGGATCCGGGGCCGTTCGGCTGCCTCGGCGCCGGTCCCGGCCAGGCGATCGGCGCCAAGCTCGCCCATCCCGAGCGTCAGGTCTGCCTGCTGCTCGGCGACGGTGCCTTCGGCTTCGCCGGGATGGAGTTCGACACGATGGCCCGGCACGGCCTGCCGATCGTCGGCGTGATGGGCAACAACGGAATCTGGGCCCTCGAGCACCACCCGATGAAGTTCCTCTACGGGTACTCGGTGGCTGCCGAGCTGCGGCCCGAGACTCGCTACGACCAGATGGTCGAGGCGCTTGGCTGCGACGGGGTGCTCGTGCGCGAGCCGGGCGAGTTGCGTCCGGCCCTGGAGCGGGCGTTCGAGTCGGGCCGTCCGACCCTCGTCAACGTCCTCACCGACCCCGAGGTCGTCTACCCGCGCAAGTCGAACTTGGCCTGAGCCGAGCCCAGGCAGAGAATCGGCCGCCATCTCTGGCGGCCGATTCAAGTTTGGCCCCTCAGGACGGGCAGGGGTACGTCTTCAGGGACCAGTCCTTATTTGGTGGGCTCAGACGGCGGGAGGCGCCATGATGCGGCAATCGCCCGAGCCCTGTACCGGGTCTGCGGCAGGTATTGCCCCACCTCTTTCCCGATGCACTGATTATGTGCCTGTATATCCGCTGCGTCTAGTCGTCGCTTTGGCAGGTACGAAAATCAGGTAGACAAATGCTACTACTTTTGGGGGTTAGCGTGGACGCATTACCTATTTGTAGCGACGACCACGCCTGAAGTGTCCACCCGGGCCACGTACTTGACCCGGATTGAGAATACGGGGTTATCCGCAATCCAGAGCCGAAACTGCCTCGATTGCGACCCCGTAGAGGATGTCGTGCTCAGAGACCTCGACCCGTTCCAGCCCAAAGGCGCGCATCGTCTCAATCAGGATCACGACTCCAGCGACGATGGAGCGGGCGCGATCGGAGTGCAAACCGGGGATTTCTGCCCTTTTGGCCAGTGGGGAGGACGCGAGCTGCGAGAGCAGGCGTTGGATTGAGGGGAGCGTGAGCGTACGTCCGTGTACTTGCTTCGGATCGTACGGCTCGAGGCCCAGCTCGATCGAGGCCAGCGAGGTGGGCGTGCCGGCGACGGCGATCGCGGCTTGGGCGGTTGTGCCGGGTTGGCCCGCGACGGCGCTCTGTATGAGAGCACGCACGTCTGCGGCCAGCGCCTCCAGCTCGAGCGCGGTCGGCGGGTCGGAAGATATGTGGCGCTCGGTGTGGCGCACGACCCCGGCCTGCAGCGAGGTGTGGAAGGAGATCTCCTGCCCGGCACCGACGATCAGCTCGGTCGAGCCGCCGCCGATGTCGACGACCAGGGTCGGCTCCCTCGGCGGATGCGCAGCCGTGGCTCCCATATATGTGAGGCGCGCCTCCTCCTCGCCGTCGAGCACCCGGGCAGAGAGGACGAAGCGCTCGCGCAACTCGGCGACGAAGGCACCGCCGTTGGATGCGTCGCGCACGGCGCTGGTGGCGATCGCGTCGATCTGCTCGACGCCCGTGTCGCGGCAGATCTTCATGTAGTCGGCGATCGCCTCGCAAGCCGCCTCGATCGCCTCGCCGGACAGCTGCCCCGAAAGGTCGACCCCGCGGCCCAGTCGCGTCACCCGGCTCTGTCGCTCGACCTCGTCGATACGACCTTCATCGACGTCGGCGATCAGCAGACGGGTCGAGTTGGAGCCGACGTCGACTACGGCGACCCGGTGAGAATCCCTTGCCATGCGCCGCCACTCTAAGAGAGAGCGGCCCGGCAAGCACTGCTGCACCACCCCCGTCGGCACCCGCGCCCCCCAGCAGGCGTTGCTAGCATGGGCAAACGCCGCGGGGTGGAGCAGCCAGGTAGCTCGTCGGGCTCATAACCCGAAGGTCGCAGGTTCGAATCCTGCCCCCGCTATACCAAAGTCCCGCGACCGTCTCAGTGGTTCATCGGCTCGTGGAGGTGCGGGAGTTGCCGTGAGATTCCGGCTAAAAGCGTCCGTTTCCATCCCGCCCTCGATCAAGCTGGCCGTTAAGACACGCTCACTCGATGCGATCCAGGATGCGAAGCAGTAGGTCTGCGAGCAGTACTACCTCAGATGCCTCGGTGGCACTCTCGTAGTTGATTCGGCGATGAGAGGCAGGATTCTTGAAGAATCCAATTGCGCCCCAAAAGAGCGCCATTTGTGCCTGCGCCTCTCCTGCGTCAAGCTCCTGATCCCGCAGAGCTCCATCTTCTCCGAATGCCCTCTTCATAAGCTTGACGCCAAGATCGGAATCAGTGGCCTTCGCCAGTTCTCTGACGCGCTCCTCAACCTCCCGCATCGCGATCAGGACGGCGGCGTCGTACTCCCCGAGTAGGAACTGTGAGCGCACTCTGTGCTGAATACGGGGGTGGAGATCGAGCGCAATTCGTCGCTCCGCCCGGACGTGCTGCAGGGGATCTGCAATCTCGTTCAAGACCTTCCTGCCAAGGCGGCTGGCAACAAACCAGCCTGCTTGCTGCGGAGACTCAGTGAGCAGCCCGTTCGAGATCAGCCAATGCCAAGCTTCAGAGATCGCAAGCTCATAGTCGGCTCCAAGCGACATTGCTCCGTCTGCAATGACCGTCCCTCGAACGCCGGCACCACGTTGGTGCGCGATTTCTGCGTCAGACCGGGCAAGACCAAGGATGTTGGCGAGATTGTCCTTGGCGCCATCGACATGCTTAAGCAGTCGAAGTCCAAGGGCGTCTACAGGTAGTCCTTCTGCGTCTTCTCCAGTTGGGGGCCAGCCACTCATGGCGAGAACCGTATCGCCGCGTTTGGAGTGCTACCCGTAGCCATCAGGGCGGAGTCCTATCTTGGACGGCAGCATGAGCATCGCCGCTGATCGCACCCCGACCCGCCTCAGCGTCGACCACGAAGGCAAGTGGGCCGAAGTTGAGCTCGCCAGTGGTCTCGTCGTCGCCAGCGCGCTTTCGGGTCGCGCTGCCGCCCACGAAGGCGAGGTCGGTCGCACCGACTACGACCTGGAGCGCAGGGAGCAGACGGTCACCTTCCAGTGGGGCGAGACGGTGACCTTCGACATCGGCCCGGTCGAGCGGCCTGATGCGCCGGTGGTCTACCTCGATCAGAACCAGTGGGTGATGCTCGCCCGCCACCAGTGGGCGCCCGAGAAGGTCCCGGCGCCTCACCGCGAGGGCTATGCCCGTCTTATGGCGCTTGCTCGCGAACGGGCGATCGTCCTTCCCCTGTCCGCAGCTCACGCCTTTGAGAGTGCCCGCAAGGATGGCCGTCAGCGCCGGGAGCTCGCCACCACGATGCTTCAGCTTTCCCGTGGCTGGCAGATGCGGAGTCCATTGAAGGTGCGCCGCGAAGAGCTGCTGTGCAACGTGGCCGACTTCCGTGCCGGCGCGACCGAGTTCCGGCAGCGCCCGGTGTTCACGCTTGACCCCGATGCGTTGTTCAGCACCTCCGACTATGCCGAGAAGGATTCGCCGGAAGCCGACCTGCATGCCCGCTTGACCTGGGGGCCGGCGCTGGCCGAGACGCTGATCGAAGACGAGCGCGAAGACGACGAGGTCGCACGCGCCAAGGGCGAGCGGTGGGCGACGCTCTACGGGGGGGTCGCCACTCGGATGGCCGCAGCGAACCCCTCGCCAGAGGAAAAGTGGGCCACGGCGAGGATGGCCCTCCTGATGGATCTCACGGACGAGTTGGGCGCAGCAGCGGCGACGGCCGGGCTCGACCGCGACGCATGGGAGGAATGGCTGGGGGAGTCCGAGGACAACTTCGCCTCCATGCCCGCGATCGGGCGGGTCCAGCAGATCACCCACCGGCGCCTCTCCAATCCGCAGTACCCCTGGCGGGTCAACGACCTAAGCGATATGCACTTCCTCGCCTCCGCGGCTGGCTACGCCGACTTCCTGCTGGCCGAGAAGGCGACCTCTCACGACCTTCGCTGCGCCGAGCCTCAGGTGCCGCCGGGGGCTCGAATCTGTCGCTCGCCCGGCGAGCTGGTCGATCTCATCGAGGATCAGCTTGGGAACGAGAATCGAGCACTAGGGTCGAGTTCATGAGGCGCATCCTTCGGCTTCTCGATTCCAGGCCCCTGTCGCGTGCGGGTGCAGTCGCAACGATCATCAGCTTGGTCACCTTGGGGCTCGCCCTCGTCGGGCTGATGTATGCCCAAGGTGCAGACCTGATCCGCGAGGGGGAGTGGATCACGGTTGTCTGCTTCGGGGTCTGGGCGGCGCTCGCCGCCCTGCTCATCGTCGCCTGGACGGCGCGCCGCCAGCCAGGCATCGTCGTAACCCCTGCGGCTCGCATGGTCATCGCCAAGCGTCTTCCGGGGTCCTCTAGGGCGCTTCTGGCTGCGCTGTTGCGGGCCGAGTCCACAGGCAGGGAGTTCATCGCCGAGGCCGCCATTCTGATGCCGGTTAACAACCAGAAGGCCGCGTACGACCTGGCGCAGGGGTACGCGGCATTTGAGTCCGAGATCGCGGCGCTGGTGGAGAGCGCAGAGGTCTTCGATGAGCGGTGGTCGTTGACGTGGGAGCACAAGCCCAATTATTTCGGGAACCACTTTCGGAATGGGCCATTTACGCTCGATCTACTCAGCGAACTGGTCCGATACATGGCCCACCGCAACCGGCAGATTGGCTGGATGCTCGACTTTCTCCAAACCGGAAATGACGAGCCTGTTCGGCACGCTAGGGCTTGGGCTAGAGCTGATGAACGAGTGGCAGACGCATCAAGCGCGACCCCAACGTCGAAGAACGTCGTCTTCGCCGGCGCAACAAATGAGGAAGCAAGCTCCACAGAGTCCCGCCGATTCCAGCCGATCCCAAGTTCGCGAAGACCGCTTTAGGGCCGCGCCCGTATCCGCCCCACCAATCCCATGCTCGGGATTCCTGTCATCCGGTGCGACGGTTTCACAGGTGGCGGGACCATTGCGCTCGTTCGTCATTAATCCGTGTGCGAATCAGCAAAACGACGCGGATTTCCTTCGGTACCGCTAGGGTCAAACGCGACCGCGAAGGAGGCGCGATGGGCAAGGGGAATGACAACGACCGATATGTAGTCCAACGACCCGAGGGCTGGGCAGTTGTGAAGGAGGACCACAAACGTGCCAGTGCGCTTGAGCGCACCCAAAAGGCCGCCATCGAACGAGCTAAAGAGATCACCGGCAATCTGGGTGGCGGGGAGGTTCGAGTGCAGCGCCGCGACGGGTCTAGATTCCGCGACGGCCAGCGGGCGAAGAAGCGCTGATTGTCGATGCGTTACCTCCATCGATTCACGCTCCTCGCCTGGGAAGCCAACGCCATGCTCGATCGTGGCGAGACGCTCGACATCGAGGAGACCCGCCAGAAGATCCACGATGGCACCCTGGTCGACTGGTTTGCGATGACCTTTGGCGATCAGACTGATATGAGCCTCTACAACGAAGAGGACAGGAGAGAGACTGCCCGCGTGCTTGCCGAAATCAACGGCGGGGTGAACGCTCGTCGAAAGTTTGGGGTGGAGCGTGGCGGGCTCCAGTTGATTATTGCCCTCTGCGTACAGGCGATCCAAGGCGGCGAGGAGTCCTACGCCCAGGATTCGCGCGAGGCAACCTGAAATGGCGCGGGAGACTGACATCGGCGGTGGCACGGCGAACGCTCGACCTCCCTCCCCGGGCCGGCCGTGGTTGCTCGACCTCGCAACCCGACAGGAAGTTGCCGGCGAGCGCCCGCGCCAGATTTATCGGGAGTCGACGCAGATGACTCACCTGTGCCTGCCTGGAGATCCGGCGGCGATCGACTCCGAGCACTCACCGATGACGAAGAAGGCGGATCGCGAGACCGGCGAGGATCAGAAGGGATACTGAGCGCCTCGGCCGTTCTGATCCTGACGAACGAGTTGGATGTTGCGGCCGATTTCCTCGTCCGCGAGTTGGAGCGACGCCAGCAGCCTGTCGTTCGCCTCAACGTAGAGCGGCTTGCAGACTGGCGGGTTGAGGTGAGCCCAGGTTGCAGCTGGCGCCTAGCTCGGCCACAGAGGTCTCTTGAATCCCGGGAATGTTCGGGTGTCTGGTGGCGGCGTCCCGACTTGTCTTTCCTCATGCAGTCAGGATCATTGGACGGAGCTGAAGAGGTGGTGATCCAGGATCAGTGGCGCGCCTTCCTTCTCGGACTCGCCAGCGTCCCCGGCCCCCGCTGGGTCTCCTCGCCGCGAGCGATTCGCGCGGCCGAAGACAAGGCCCGGCAGCTATCACTGGCACGGCGGCTCGGTATGGACGTACCGGAGACGCTATGGACCAATTCGCTCTCGAGTGCGAGGCGTTTTCTCGACGAGAACGGGGGTGAGATGGCGGCGAAGTCCGTGACCTCTGCGTGGTGGGAGAGAGAAGGGACGGGCTGGTTTGTCTTCGCTGGTCGGGTCCAGCGCGAGGATCTGCCCAGCGCGTCAGGCCTGGCTGCTGCCCCGGTTGCGTTGCAGGCGCCGATCGACCCCAAGCGCGATGTTCGGGTAACGGTGGTGGGTAGCCAGGTTTTTGCTGCCATTCGTGTCGACGAGCCGGCAAGCGCTGTCGGACCAGATGCGGTTCCGCTGGATTGGCGCCGAGGCTCCGATCAACCCTGGGTGCCGCACGCATTGCCGGACACAACTGTCTTCCGCTGTGTCGAACTGGTTGCCTCACTGGACCTTCGCTTCGGCGCCATCGATTTGCTCCTCGATCTCAGTGGTCGTTACTGGTTCTGCGAGATCAATCCGAACGGCGAGTGGGGCTGGTTGCAGCGCAGCGGATTGCCGATCGCCGAGGCACTGGCCGACCATTTGCTCAATGACTGACGCGCCACCTCAGAAACCATCGCCCAGGAAGAGATTGAGCGCCGCTGGCTCGGCTGTTCTCCGGTGGGGGCCGGTTCGTTGGGTGATGCTCGGGAGGATCGCCGCGTGGATGCTGCCAACTCCGTCCACCTTCTACTTCAACGCGGTCGTCATGCCGCCCCCACCGAAGCCTGTCGACTTGCCGGACGCAGACTGGACGAGGCGCGAGAGTCACGCACTTCTAGATCGCAGCGAGGATCGCCGCAGGACGATCGAAACCAAGGGTCCCGGCTTGGCAACGGTCAGCGCCATCTTGGTTGCCGGAGTTTTGGTGGCCCTCTCCAGCGGCTGGGAGCAGAGCACCTGGCCTGCACGCCTCTTGCTGGGCGGCGCGACCTTCTACGCATTGGTCAGCCTCTTGGTGCCGATCCACCTCGTCGGACCTCTCCGCCGCCAGGCGATCAGGAGCGTCGAGCTCACTGAAGCAGCCAACCAGAGCAATCCTGAGGCATTTCTTGCCCTCAAGGCGAGAGCTGGCGCGGCAATCAACGACCATGACAATCTGGCCTTGACGAATCTTCAAGGCGCCGCGCGCAAAGAAGCGTGGTTCGTCTGGGCTCTGCTCGTCAGTTGGGCGCTGCTGGTGCCACTCACTGGGATTGGTGAGCGCACCGACGCTTCGGCTGCGACGGACCGAGCCCCTATCACCTGTCTGTTTGCGACGAATCCAGCTTGCGGAAGCTCCCGTGAGAACGCGCTGCCGATAGGGCACTCGTCTATCCCAGCGCCTCCTGGACATGGGGTGGCAGCCATCCCGGCCAGATGCCTTCCACAACAGCGACGGCATCCTCGACACACTGGTCAGCCTCGCCAACCAGGAGCCGGTCGTACGCGGTGCGTTTCTTCGGATCGGCGTCCAGACCGCGTTCCTTCACGTGGAGCAGCTCGTCGCGGATGAACTTGAGCTTGCGGTAGCGCTCCCAGACGGCGGTGCCTGCGATTTTCTGAGCTCCGTCCATCTTCGGCACCACCAGCTTGAGCTTCTCGTCAATGCTCAGGCCGCCCAGGTCCCTCTTCCTGTACGTCTTTTTCTTGATGGTCAGGGTGAAGTCGTCGTCAAGCATGTCAATCGCGTGGTTGGCGAGGCTCTCGATTGCCGTGAAGGAATAGAGGACTGCCGACTGCATATCCCGAATGCAGTTGAGCACCGTGGTCGAGTTGATCGGCTGGACGCCATCGCCACTCGGGCGCTTTCTCAGCTTCGCCATGATGTTGCGGCGCGACTTCACCCCGCGGTCTCCCGCCCGCTTCGCTTCGACCAGGTTGAATGCGACCGGCTGCGGTGGATACCACAGCAGCTCGCGGCCATCGTCCATAAGAACCGAAGAGAGGACCTGGACCCAGATGTCCGGGGGAAGCTCCTCGCCGTTCATCTCGCTCGCTGGCAGGGCAACCAGGCGCGGGTCCTTGCCGCGCTCAGGCCGATCCTTCGTCGGCCTAGCGGCCCGCTTCGTGCGCTTCCGCTTCCCTTTCGACATCTCGATCTCCCTTTCGGTGCCGGGCCTGGGGCTGGATTCCACGAGCCCGGCTAAAACCCGCCTCCCGATCCTGCATCTTGTACCGTCTCCGGCACATAAGTGGGGCCGCGCGCTGGAACGCCGGCCCCGCGGCGATCGGCTTAGCAAGACCAGGCCGACCGCAGCGGGAACGGTAGCTGGCCACCGGCCCCAAGAAGCGGCCCCCGGTGGCGCTGACACGCCAACCGAGGGCCTGACCACAAGGAGGCGCACCTCCTCATGGCTGATTCAAACCCTACGTCCGGCGGGCGGGTTGTGCCCATCGACCTTGCCGCCGACCACATAGCGATCCTGCGACGCGATCTCAGCGACTGGTTGGCTGGCGTCCGGGAGGATCTCGAGCGACCCGATCGGCTACCGAACCCCGAGCGCGCCCGACGCGAAGCCTTTGCCTTTGAACGGCTGCTGGCTGGCCTGGACCGAGGCGAGATCCTCATTCCCGATGAGGACGCGAGAGCGGCGATCGAGTCCGCCGCCGAGGGCCACGACCGAGACAGCGGCTACGTCGAGATCGCAACCATCCATGACGCGCACCACCGTCTGTTGGCTCTGCTTGGGGGGCCGGGCGATGAGGAGGCGTATGCCAAGGGTGGTTCCCCAGCGATCGTCTGGACGCACCGAGCGGGAGGTGGGCGGAGCCGTCGGCTCCGCTTCCCCGAGGCGGTCCCGCCGCGCTTCAATCACTCCGTCTTGACCGGGACGCTGACGGACGATCCGCGGCTCAGCAGGAATCCGGTCGGCGAGCCGGTGATACTGCTGCGAGTCGAGTTCCCCGTCGCCGATCCAGAGCGCCCGCAGATGCTTTGGACTTGGGCGACCTGCGAGGTCGAAGTCCCGGCGGCGCTCGCCGACCGGCACGGCATCCGCGAGCTGGAAGGCGGCGCCGCGATCCTCGCGGCGGGACAGCTCAGCGAGCGGTGGGCGATCTCGGGCGGCCGGCCCAGCAAGCGCGCGGCAATCGTCGCGGGTTTGGTCCATCCAGGGCCGCCGCCCGGCCATGACGAGCTGCTGGTTCCAGGTGGCGGATCGTGACCGTCAAAGAGTCGGAGAGGGCGCAGGTCGGGCGTGTCACCCGGCGCTTCGCGAAGAATCTCGGCTCCCTGCGTCGCCGATCGAATCTCTCGCAAGAGCTAGCTGCCACGCGATCCGGCCTACATCGCTCGGAGATCAGCCTGCTTGAGCGTGGCCTTCGGGTTCCGCGACTGGATACGATCGTCCGCCTTGCGGCGGGGGTCGAAGCCGAGCCATGCGATCTCTTCGCCGGGATGGCCTGGCCACTCGATCACCGCCGTCTCCACGACGCGAAACCGCCGCCGGGCCGCTTCGAGATCGAGGTCGGCGACCAATGGGAGCCGGTGCCATAGATGGCCTTCCCAACGTCGCCGATCGCCGAGCACTTCGGTCGCCGGCTCTGGCTCCACCGGCGACGGGCCTGGCTCAGCCAGGATGAGCTCGCTCGCCTGCTCGATCTGCATCGCACCGAGATCAGCCAGCTAGAGCGGGGGCTGAGGGTTCCGCGTCTAGACACCGTCCTCAAGCTGGCGGCGGGGGTCGAGGCCTCGCCCTGCGATTTGATCGCGGGCCTGCGCTGGCGACCGGGCACTCGGGAGCGGATCGGCGGCGCCTACGCCGAGGGTTCGTCGAGGGACGCCAACCGAGGGCCGGGGGTGCCGGATGAGGTCTAAGCGGGCGATGCCGGCTTCCGACGAGCTGAGAGAGCGATTCGGGATCAACCTGCGCCGTTGCAGAGAGCGACTCGGCGTCAGCCAGGAAGAGGTCGCGTCTCGTGCCGAATCTTTCCAGGGGTCGCTGTGGGCACTTGAGGCCGGGCAAAAGCTGCCCTGCATCGACACCTTCATCCGTCTGGTCGGCGCGCTGGAGACGACGCCGAACGAGCTGATCGCCGGCATCGTCTGGACCCCGGCCGAGGCGATCGTCACCCCCGGTGAATTCGAGGCATCCTTGCGCGACCCTGAGCTTGAGGCGGAGGTTGCCGCGCTGCGGGCGGCGGCCCCCCGGCGCCATCGCGGAAAGCGGGCGAAGAAGAAATGAACGCGCCGAGACGCGACAGGGAGCTTTCTTACGAAGCGAAAGCTCGGATCGCGGACAACCTGTTCCTTCAGCGCAAACGCGCTGGCTACTCGCAGATCGCCCTCGGCGAGAGGGCGATGGTGGCGCCCGAGCGAATCAGCGCGATCGAGACCGGAAAGCCGAGCGCGATGCTCGATACCTACGTGCGTCTCGCCGGCGCTCTCTCAGTGACTCTCGACGATCTACTGGCAGGCGTGACGTGGACCCCGGCCGTCCTCCAGCTCGAATATGACCCCGGCTATGAGGTTGAGTTCGAGGTGAATAGCTCAGGTAGCCCCTGAGACGCCAACAGCACGGACGACGCTGCTATTCATTGGGACCGACTCAGGGCGTTCTACAAACTCGACGACACCATACCGGGGCCATTAAACGACAGATTTCGCAGCATGTGCTGAGCGCCCGCGCGGCGAAAAATCGCGGTGACGTGGTCGCCTTCGAGCTGGGCAGTCGCGAGTTCCGAAATCTTCGCGACCGTCAAGCTGACAGGGACGTTGGCGTCGATCTCACCGATCTGTGCTAGGGCGTCGGAGGCTGGAACGTTCCCGGCCGCTTCCGACGCCCGAAGACAGGCCGAAAGATCACCCGGCCACCAAAGCCGAGCGCGACGCCCTGCTCGTGCAAATCTGACGAGAAGGACGATCCGAACGTGCCATCGCCGAAGCGCTGGGTTTGAAGATCGGGCGCCGTTTGCCCCTACGTCCGCGAACTTGGGGACGCAGGGAAGCACCGCCCTATCGTCGCCCTTCCCGCCGCCCGGCTGACTTCGCAGCACGCTGTCGTCGTCATTCGGGAGATACGGTTTGGTGGCTCGCCATTTACCGCTCACCTGTTGCGTGTCACTTGTGATACGAGTCGAAAACTGACCAACTCGCTCAAGCTGAGCTTAGCTGCAAGAGTTCGAGTATGCCCGAGCAGACTTTCTCTGCTAGCCAGCGTGGACCCTGATTTCTCCCGCCGACCCAGTCACGAAGTGCCCAATGCGGTGACCCGGCGCACGAGACTGCTGATTCTCCGGCACCGCCATCAAAAGGCCCCCCGACGTCATTGCATCGGTCAGGAGGATCCTGATATGTGGAGGGACGTCGATTCCCCAGTTTGTGAAGGTAGCGGCGTGGTCGGCATTGCGACGGCTGCCTCCTGATTGACAAGCTCGGTTTTTCGCCAAGGTCAATGTTCCGCTCATCGACGGTACTGCGTCCGCATCGAGTTCAGCAGCCAAGCCACTCGCCAGGCACATCTCATGAAGATGCCCTGCTAGTCCGAAACCGGTTACATCGGTCATTGCGTGGACGCCTGCTTGTTGAGCCTGCTCCGCGGCGGACTCATTGAGGGTCGTCATCACGTCAATCGCCTTAGATATCAGCTTAGTATCCGCCAACCCACGCTTCGCGGCGGTGGTGATAAGTCCACCTCCGATCGGCTTGGTCAGAAAGATCGAGTCGCCGGGTTGTGCGCCTGCCTTGGTTAGAACCATCTGCGGATCGGCGATCCCAGTTACAGTCATGCCGTACTTTGGCTCGGGATCATCGATCGAATGACCGCCCGCGACGGCGATGCCTGCCTGCGCTGCCACGGAAGCTCCGCCCTTGAGAATCAACATCAAGGTCTCCATCCCGAGAGTCTCAAGAGAGAAGGCGAGGACGTTTAGAGCGAAGATAGGTCGAGCGCCCATAGCGTAAATATCAGAGAGCGCGTTGGCGGCAGCAATGCGGCCAAACTCAAACGGATCATCCACAATTGGGGGGAAAAAGTCGATCGTTTGAACAAGGGCAAGACCATCTCCTACGAGATAGACAGCGGCGTCGTCGGCGGGGTCAAGACCGACCATCAGCTGGGAATCCGTCGGCGAAGGCAAGCCCGCCCTGATCTCTGAGAGTTGCGCAGCGCCGATCTTGCAAGCACATCCGGCCCCGTGAGAAAGGCTGGTGAGTCGGGGTGTTGGCTGTGCTAAATCCATTAATGCAAGATAGCCTGAGGATAGTTGCGATGCCAGAGCCGGCGAAACAAGCAAGCTTGCGTCGACTGCCTTCGATTGAGGTGCTGGCGGCTAGGGCTCCCGGATTGGCGCATCGGCTAGCAGTGTCAGCAGCGCAGTTCGTAATCAGAGATGTGAGGCGGCGACTGCTTGAAGGCGAGCACGTTGACGTTTCCCTTGCGGCTCTCGATGAGTTGCTTCTCGTCCGCGCTCATGCGCTATCGAGCCTGAGTTTGCGGCCAGTGATCAACGCGACTGGTGTCATCCTCCATACCAATCTCGGCCGAGCCCCCCTTGCACCACTGGCCGCCGAAGCCGCCGCCATGGCAGCATCGTCATACACCAACCTAGAGTACGACTTGTGCACTGGCAAACGCGGTAGCCGTCAAGATCATATTGAGAAGCTTCTATGCGAGTTCCTCGGTACGCAGTCAGCCCTTGCGGTCAATAACAACGCCGCAGGCGTACTTCTTGCTCTCGCTGCGCTTGCTGGCGAACGGGAAGTAATTATAAGTCGTGGGCAGCTGATCGAGATTGGTGGTTCTTTCCGAATTCCCGAGATCCTCGCCTCGTCCGGAGCGAAACTGCGTGAGGTCGGTACCGCGAACCGCACGTACATTGCAGACTACGAGGAGGCGATCGGCGAACAGACTGCAGCGCTACTACGCGTACACCGCTCGAATTTTGAGGTGCGCGGTTTCACTAAGGATGTGCCTTTGCAGGAGCTCTGCGAACTCGCCGACCGGCATGGCCTACCCGTGATTGATGATCTAGGCTCCGGGGCGGTCCTGCCGTTTGGAGACGAGCCAACGCTGCAAACGAGCATCGCCGCCGGAGCCACAATCGTTTGCTCCTCCGCCGACAAGCTCCTGGGGGGGCCTCAGGCCGGACTTCTGCTGGGATCCCGCAGCGCAATCAAGCGCTGCCGGTCGCACCCTCTTGCCCGCGCTCTACGGATTGACAAGATGCAACTGGCGGCGCTGGAGGCAACGCTACGCATGCATTGGTTGGGAGAGAATGAGGGGGTGCCGACGCTCGCGATGATGTCGATTCCGGCCGTGGAGCTGGAAGCCCGTGCTCAGTTGCTGTCCGATGCGATTGGTGAGTCCGCAACCGTGACATGTAGCGCCTCTCGTCCTGGCGGTGGCTCGCTCCCCGGGACTGAGCTCCCGGGAGCGGCATGCGCGGTGGACTCGATGCCACTCAGCGCAAATGCATTCGTGGCGGCGCTTAGACAGGGCGAGCCTTCGATCGTGGCGCGTATCACCGACGGTCGAGTCCTTCTAGACCCACGTACGATTGAGGTGTGCGATTTGGAGTTGGTCGGCCGGCTCGTTCGTGCGAACTTGTCGCGCTCATGAGCCAGCCGCTGACGATTGGCACCGCTGGTCACATCGACCATGGCAAGACAGCGCTGGTGACGGCGCTGACGGGCAGGGATACCGACCGTCTCGTCGAGGAGAAGCAGCGCGGAATATCAATCCAGCTGGGCTTTGCCGAGCTTCGGCTCGGTGACAGGCGACTTAGCCTCGTAGACGTACCAGGTCACGAGTGCTTCGTGCGGACGATGATCGCTGGCGCCAGCGGGATTGACGCCTTCCTCCTTGTCGTTGCCGCTGACGATGGCCCTATGCCCCAGACTAATGAGCATCTGACCGTATTGCGCGCGCTTGGGGTAGAGATGGGCGTGGTAGCGCTAAGCAGGTGCGATTTGGTCGGGAGTAAGGCTCGGCGTACCTCGGCAGCCGCGACCGCGGCGTTGGTCCCAGACGCCCCCTTGATCGAAGTGAGTGTACGCACCGGCGAGGGTTTGGCGGAGCTGCGCGAGGCACTGATGCATCTTGCCGAGCGACTCGACAGGGATCGAGGAGGCAATCCCGAGCACAGTGAAGTGCCGGTGCTCCATCTTGATCGGGTTTTTACGATACCCGGGCATGGGACTGTAGTAACTGGAACGCTTTGGTCAGGACGAATTGCGTGCGGTGATCGCGTGCAGCTAATGCCTCGGGGCACCGAAGCCCGAGTGCGCTCGATTGAGGTTCATGATCAGCGCCTACAAGTAGCCGAGGCGCATCAACGGGTTGCCCTCAACCTGGCAGCGATTGGCCGCGACGAGGTTCAGTGCGGCGATGTCGTAACCGCGCCAGGTGCTGACGTAATGACTACCTATCGTTTGGACGTGGAGCTGATCGAGGGTGTCGACCGGATCACCTCGGCGCGCAAGGTAAAGGCCCACCTCGGCACGCGCGAGTCGCTGGCCCGCGTTGTGGACATAGGCAAGGACGCCGTACAGCTGCGGCTTGAGCGACCGCTTCTGGCGCGGCAGGGTGATCGCGTTGTTATCCGCGGGGTCGCACCATCCGACACGCTTGGAGGTGGAACCGTCGTCCGCCCGTTCCCGCCGCGCCACGGCCGCACCTTGGATCCGTGTGATGGCATAGCGTGTGTCAGTGACCGATCCGAAAGCGAGGGCGCTAGAGGAATCGCGGGAACATCTCCGCCTGGAGACGTGGGATCCGCGCGCGAACCGGGGACACTGGCATGGCAGTTGCTCAGGGAGCTGCGAGATGGGGGCTCACGGCCACGTGCAACGTCGACGCTCGCCACCAAACTCTGTCAGGAGCCTCGCCAAGTCGAGCGCGCACTTGCAGAATTGGTCGCTGCCGGCGCGGCGGTGCGGGTACGCCGCGACGTGGTCTATCCGGCTGACGAGTATGAGCGCCTGCGTCGTGCGATCCTAGAATGGGTCGAGCACCGGGGCTCAATCAGTATCGCGGAGGCTCGCGACCTGCTTGACTTGAGCCGTAAGTACGCGCAGGCCTTGCTTGAGCACCTAGACGCTACCCGGGCGTTGCGCCGAGAGGGCGACCGCCACTATCCGAGCCGTTCGCGCCCGCTTTAAGCTTTGAAGCCGCGTGGGGCGGCAGGGGTCTGGTGGCCCGTCTGGCCTTCAAAGCCAGCAGGGCGATGTAGCCCATCGCTTGGAAGGTTCGATTCCTTCGCCGCCTCGTAATCCGCTAATCGCTGTGGCACCACATGGAACATTGACTGGGACGTTTAGATCAGATATACTTTTCAAACTAAACTAGGCGAGGTATTAGCTTGTGAATACCAAGCGGGATTCACCGAACAAACGTGTTAGCAGACGAGTTTTCATGCGTAACGCCGGGGCTACCGCCGCCGGCCTAGCCGCCATGGCAGCCGGCGCCGAGGCTTATCTAGGAGGCGCCGACATCGCCGCTTCGGCCCAGCCTCGATTGTCCTCGCTCGATCCAGCTGGGCTTCTTGAACCTGATGTTCCACGGGGAGCGGTATTGGAGGGCGACATCCTGACAGTTGGCTCACGAAGTCTTGTCATTCATCCCGTTGAATCCAAGCCCGTTGCAGTGAGCCTTACACCTAATGCGGATATTTCCAGAGAGGGACCAGCATCCCTATCTGCATACAAAGCAGGCGATGAGATTGCCGTACTTGGTGATCGCAGCGATGGTCAGTTCACCGCAGTAGGTGTCGCCGCAGTTTTCCGCATTAAGGAGGCTACGCTCTTCTCGCGCACGGCAAATATCCTCCATACGAGCGACGGCAAGATAATCCTTACCTCAACCACTGCTCCTCGCGGCGGAGTTTGGGGAAATCGAAGGGTTCAGGCTCGCCCCCTTGCACAGCTCAAGGCCGGTGATCAGATCCTTGCGATGGGTTTGGTGAACCAACAATCAGACGTGATGACCGCAAGTAACGTGGGCGTACTGGGCGATAGTAAATCGCTTCTGAGCAGATGAACGGGCTTGAGCAACTCGTCGAATACATCGGCACGGGTCTGCGGCAGTTTCCCGAAGGAGCGCTGCGCCAAGTGCTGATTGCCTTGCTCGGCTTCACCTTCCTATGGAGCAGCCTTGCGAAGGCGCGTTCTCCTTGGCAAGCCGCATTTGCAATTAACGACTTCGGGATCTCAAGACAACCGAGAGTTCGATTCGCCTGGACATTGATAACCGTTGAGCTCTGCTTGGCAGTAATGCTGTTGGTATCACCGGCCATCTCGTCGTCCTTCATTGGTCTTGCGACCGGAATGGCCTCTGGTGTGTTCCTTTTGTTTTCTGGTCTTATAACTCGTGCGCTGCTCCTCGATCGAAGCTTTCCCTGCGCATGCTTTGGAAGTCAGGCTGAGCAGGTCACACACACGACGTTGATTCGTAGTGGTGCTCTGGGTCTAGTGGCAACTGCGTGCTTCATTGCTGGCCCTATCGGACAAACACTCGGGTTCGGAGATCTCGTTCTCGTTTGGTGCTCAGCTGTGGCGTTGCTCGCGATGGGCATGCTTATTATCCGCTTGCGCCAACTCATTCGGCTTCCGTCGCCCTTGGAGCCTGTTCCATCATGAGCCAGCTTGGCATCCTGGCGGTTGTGCTTATTTCTGCGTGGCTAGGCATCCTGTCGGTAGTCATTGCCTTGCTAGTGCGTCAGGTGGCATTGCTGACATATCGAGTAGATCCTGACTATGCTCTGGATGGCTTGGCAGTAGGGCGCCGTATACCAAGTTCAATCAGTAAGTTGCTTCCTGAAGGTAGTGGAAGCGTGCTCGTCCTTGGAGTGGGATGCGGAGCATGTCGCGAACTTGTAGACGGCCTTCGCGGACATGTTATTGACGAGCCCCTCGTGGCGATTATCGAGGGGGATGAACTGCTCGCGCAAACGCTGGTCGAAGCGCTTCCTGAGAATATTCAAACGCTTACCGGACAGAGTGCAGAGCATGCATACTCTGCTCTAGGTCTTCAGACCACGCCTTTCATGTTTTCTGTCGAACACCGAAAGATCCTTCGGAAGGATGTGCTACGAGGTCTTCGACATTTTCTCTCATTGCTTCCGCAGTCCTTAGCTGCATCTACCGCGTGGCGGCCCGAGGCCATACTTGAGGGTTCAAATGCTTAGCTCACAAATGCCCAATAGGACAGAGATGGCTACTGATGAATTCGAAGCAGAGGTTCCCTTCGGGCGTAGTCGTCTCCTCAAAGCGCTGGGACTATTTCTGTTTGGCGGCGTTCTCTCGGCATGTGGTGTTGGTAAGGGCGGCGGGGGCGGCGGCGGGAGTCCATGCTGGGGATTCCCGAGTTGCAGCAGCTGTTCAGGCACGACCTGCACACTATCGAGCTGCAAATATGACACTTGGATGGGCTGTCCAACTGAAAAACAGTGCTGGACCGCATGTGTTAGCGGCAAACTATGGCAATGCTGCGATTGGAAGTACCTTTCCGGAGGCAGCTATACGGGCTGCTATTGCGGAGCAATCATCGGCTCCTGCTAGGACCATGGAGGGCGCTCTGAAAGCCATCGCCTCGGCTAATTGGCCGATAGACGGACTTGCTGTTTTCTTTAGTCTGGCCGCAATTGCTGTTGCTGTAGCTCAGCAGACACTACCGTGAGGGCCCAATGCGATCTATGGAATCGCAAACTCGGCAGTTCGTCGAGGAAAGCTAGTTATCAATCCACGTTATGTACTTTTGATCTACATGATTGCGAGTGCGGCTGCCGGAGTTCTAGCCGGCGCCGCAGTCGGCGCTTTGGGTGGGATAGTGTCTGATTCCACCCGAGCCGTATCGGGAACAATTATAGGGTTCGCTGCGATGTGCACTGGGATTGTTGGCCTCGTAAGCTTAAGCCCGAATCCTCTTCAGTGTAATCGTGAGACTCCGCGAAAATGGGTACGGAAAGGTCCAGTTGCTTGGCCGCTTCTTAATGGTGTTGCGTTGGGATTTGGGGCGACCACAAGGATCGGCTTCTGGCTCTGGTACGTCGTACCAGCGGGAAGCTTTCTAGTGGCTGATCCCCGAATAGGCGCAGCGATTTGGGGAACTTATGGTCTTACGCGTGCTTCAAGTGCAGGCGTAATTTGGCGTATGCAAGCGGTTCGCACTGATTGGACCTATCTACATCTGCTGCGGTACCGTGCTGCTGCCAATCAGGTTACGACGGTAATGCTATGTATTGTTGGTTTTACCACTTTTGCCCTAATGGGACTATAGGATGGTCTCGTCACGTCTATTGAAGATACTGCTAGTGGTCGTTCTTAGCGGCCTGGTGGTATGTGGATGCGGGAGCGGGAATGCTGTCTACACATCTTCAACGCCGACCGTTGTGTTCGCGACCGTCGATGGGCACAGTATTAGTCAAGACCTCATTGAAAGATGGACGCTCTTTGAGAACTTGGTTCGCGACAGGCTTGGATTGCCAGAAATTCCCTACGAGAAGTTGGAACCGAGGGTTGCGAAGTCATTGATCGAAGCGAAGTGGCTGCAAATCGAGGCTGAAAGAGCGGATATCGGACTAAGTCCGAGTAAACGTCGCATGGCAGTTGCGACCTTTGAGGAACAACTGAGCTTGAGCCATGAGCAGGTTCAGGAATTGCGCAAGGAGACCGGACTTGACAGAAAGTCCTTCGAAGTGCGCGCAATAATGGCAACCTGGGCTGACGTGCTTGCGACGCAAACAACCAAAGTACAGGACAAGCCGTCACATACTGAGCTACTACGTTACTACCGTCGCTACGTTCAAGATTTGGGTACGCCGGAACGTCGGACGTTTAGATTCCTTATAAGTTCAAATAGAAATGAGGCGATCCAGGGAAGGACTGCTCGTCAACGTGGCCGAAGTTGGAAAAGAGTTGTGGACCGATACTCCATGGGAGAGAATCTCAAGCCTTTTCAATGGCGGCTCGTGAATGTGACGCGAGTCGCTGTTAGGAGAAGTCTTCTAGGTAGAAAAGGCGCAAGGCTCGCCTTTTCCGCTCCAAGGCACAGAGTTGTTGGACCATTTCCGCTCCAGGGAAACTGGTTGGTGTTCGAAGTCGTTCACATAGCCCCAAACTTCCGGCCTTCCTACCCCGAAGCGCGGTTGGCTATCTACAATCGAATTGTTGATCGGCGACAGGAAGTCGCCCGTCGATCTCTTTGGCAGGCTCTGCGAGCAAAGTTCCTCAAGCAAACTAGATGCGCAGCCACGTTGGGCCTTGCGTGGTGCCGGCGACTAAAGATGTAAGCAGGAAGCAGTGTTTCGCCTTCTTCTGTTGAAACGCGCCGTCCGTCAACGGAGAGGCGTTGAGAGGAGCAGATAGCGGCTTTCAGGTCATTATCGAAATGCTCATTCGCGACAGTAGGCGAAGACGATGAAATCCTTGCGTGCGATACCTCCGAGGTCGGAGTTAATCGTCACCTTCCACTCGCGCAGTTTCGGCACCGGACCGGACTCGACCATAGAGACATTCTGCCCCGGCAGCACGCCTCCGCTGCCGCTCCGCAAGCGCAAGCCGCCCGAAATCAGCCGTTCGCCTCGTTTGCAACGTGCATGCCCAAAGGCTTCGTTGAAGAGGCCGTCGTGGGCGGTGGTGTCGCGGTCGACGATCTTGCCCGAGCGGAGCCGGTATTTGGGATCGTGGCCCGCCCGGGACTGAGTGGCGTGCTCGACGCGATCCCCGATATGCGCGATGCGCTCAATGAGGCCGACGAGAGTGAGCTGATCGAGCTGTTCGACGCCTTCGACGTCTCCGCCACCTACACGAAGTCCACCCGCCGTCTGGAGCTTGCCGCCAGCGTGACGCCGGAACTGGTCGCAAGCCACGGGCGGTCGCAGGAAGATGTCCAAAACCCGCCCCCGCTATTTCAGGAAAGCCGCTTACCAAGCGGCTTTCCCCGTTTTTTTGGGACTTGTCGAAAACGCCCAAAAAGGCTCTGGGGCAAGCCCTGGGGCAAGGTGAGCTCAAAGTGAGGTCGCGCCAGCCCCTTGCGCGCCGTCTGCGGTCCACCTACGTTCGCCCGCGAAAGCGCAACAAAACGCACCCCCTGCCCAGATCAGATGCCCCAGCTTTCACGCTCGCGCTGTTTCCATTCCCAGTTGTGTTGGTGGATGACGCCCTCGTCATCGGTGGTGATGTAGACGGCCTCATCATTGAGGATGTCGGCGACGATCGACCTGAAGCCGGAGATCGTCATCTCGTAGACGACCTTGTCCTTGTTGTGGTCTGAGTTGAAGAAGAAGCGAGCGTCCTCGTAGCTGCCGCCCTCTCCTTCGAAGACGGCAAAGACGAAACTGTGGATGAGGAAGTTGGCGAGGAGCTTGAGGTGGAGGCTTTCGCGGCGTGGCCGCTTGAGGTCGTAGTGGCGAACGAAGTGGTGGTGGTTTTTCATGTCCACCGTGCCTTCGAAGAACCAGCGTTTGCCCGGAGGTTGGGTGCACGGATAGCTGAGCACGGGGCGATCGGCAAAGAGCATCTCGTCGGTGAGTGCCTGCTGGACGATCAGCTTGCGAAAAGCCAGGGCACAGTGGGTTACGTAGCGCTCGACCGACTTGCAGAGACTGGAGATCCCCTCACCCCAGGACTCGCTCTCGGCGAAGTCGCGCTCGGCGTGGCGGAGCGCGAACTTCCAGTCCAGGGCGGGGTAGCGATTGGCGGCGATCTCGTCCATGAATTGTGAGTGAATCAACTAGAACGGAATCCATGGAGGGTCGCGCGTTGAGCGGGCGACCCTCGGCGTATACGGCGATCGCGTGCGCGCCTTCCTCCCCGCTTCTTTGTCGCCTCTCCGTTGGTCGGTGCGAACCTCGTCGCCTCGGCCGGTGCCGCCGGATCGGGAGCTGGGGGGGTCGAATGCCCGAGTAGCGCCGTGCTGCTCTTCCCGGCCAACCTTCGCGGAGCGATTCCAGCGACGAAGACCTACTCCTTCGGACGCAAAGGAAGGGTCTCGCGTGGGGACGGATCTATTTACGCCGTGCCGGCAAGAAAGGCGTGCGGCGGGGCGGTTCTGAAGGATTCGTGAAGGCGAAGAGTGCCGCCTGGAAGGTCTGGATCTCCTACTGAGGTGCCGCTTAGCTCCGCTCAGGAGGCCGCGCTGTCAGCAGCCTCTGAGGTTCCACCAGACGCCTCGGGAGGCCGGGCGTCGCTCGTCGGCACGACGACCTCGCATACCATCGTCGGCGAACAGAAGGAAAAGCTCGACCTGCCCCACTCACCTTGGCGTGGCGGACTGCTGTAAAGGCACTCGGCATCGCCTTCGATTTCGAGCAGCGCTTCGACGTCGGCTCCCGGCGCCTTGGCATCCCGTCTGGCGCCAGCTCCATGGACGAGAGCGACGTGGACCGACCGCTCTGAAAACATCGCGCGGTGCTCGTCCAGGTGTTCCACGGATCCCAGGTCGGCTTCTTCGAACTCGCCGCGTCTCTTCTCCCCGTCTTCCTTCTTGCCGGGATCGTCACCGAGCGCGTCAGTCCCAGCAGGTCCGAGTCCTACTCGAGGATCCTCAGCCATGTCGGCCTCATACCCGCCTTCGCCCTGCTGGCGCTGGTCGCAGAGTTCCTGTCGATCAACTCGGTGGCGACCGGCAATTCGGTAGCGATCTTCCGTTGGTTCGTCTGCGTCGCACTCGTGGCGAGCATGGTCCTCGTGGTCTTTCTTCTATGGATCCCGTGGTGGCAGTCTCTGTACGACAAAGATCCGATCTCGGCAAAGAAGTACAAGCGCCTCTTCAACTGGTCGGTGATCCCTCTCGCGATCATCGGCGTCCTGCTCCTGGGGCAGGGCGTCGAGAATGGAGTGGCGGTCGAAGGAGCAAATACCTACGAGCACCGCTACGAGCGAAATGACTCGGCCCAGGCGGCCCTTCGTCGTCACGCCCAGGACCTCACGGTTGAGGCCCTGGGCGTGCGGGCGCAGATCGGGATGGCACGCGCGGAAGGGAGGTCGCCCGCGGCCATCTCCGGCCTGGTCAAGGAGAGGCGCGAACTCAAACGCCTTCTCGGAGAAGCCTCCGGCGAACAGGTGGAACTCTCCCAGGAAGCCAGACGCCTAAAGAGAGAACTCGATGGCTGACCCTCGACACGATGGCCGAGGCCAACCCCGACCTGCCCACGGCCATCGGGCTCACCAACGATAGCCTCGCCCGGGATGGAGCTCCGTAGGCGGAAACTCGAGCACCTAGGGACTCCGCACGCCGAGTCGCGGTTCGGACATCCCTATCTCGCACGAACGATCGCCGACGAGGCCATATGCCGTCCCCATCTCGTCTGGGAAGCCCTGTGGGGATTGGTCGGCGAGGGCCTCGTCTATCTGGACCCGGCCGGCCAGGGACCCGACAACTGGCAGTGGCGGCTCAGCGCGACCGGCATCCAGGCGATCAGCGGCGGCGCCTGGGAGCCGCACGACCAGGAGGGTTATCTACGGCGGCTCCGCAGCCACTCGCCGCCGGTCGATGCCGTCGCCGTCGCCTATGTCGCAGAAGCGCTGAGCGCCTTCAATGCCCGTTGTTACCTGGCGACCTCGGTGATGTTGGGTGTGGCCTCCGAGCGGGTCCTCGACGGCTTGGCCCGGGCCCTCGTGGACGCCAAGGGCGACTCGGCGAAAAAGCTTCGCGCGGCGCTCGAGAACCCTCGGACCTCACAGCTCACCCGATTCACCGAGCTGCGAAAACAGCTGGAGCCGATGCGGCCGAACCTGCCCGAGGGACTCGGCGACACCCTCACCTTGGACGCGGTCGCCGACCTGCTTAGGCTCACCCGCAACGAGGCAGGCCATCCGACCGGTGCGACGGTCGACGAGGACACCGCCTACACCCACCTGCAGATGGCCGCCCGCTACATCCAGAAGATGACCTCGCTCGAGGCCTTTTTCCGCACCCAAACCGAATCGCCGTAGTCGCCGAACTGGCGCGCGTTCGTCGAGGGCACCGCACATATCCGGTTCCGACCTGGGAGAAATTGCACCGGACCGAGCGGCTCGGGTTGCAGACAGGTACCTGCGCGTCGGCTAGCCTCTCTTCATGGCCGAAGATGCCTCCCGCGAGATCGAGTGGAGCGCCGCCCGGGTCAACGACGAGGGTTCGCTCTCTGTTCCCCTCCGGGGCGAGTGGGACGACGACTGGAACGCGAGCTTCAGCGAAGCCCTCGGCCATCGGATGCGCGAGACTCGCGGTGGGGTCTGGGGTGAGGTCAGCCTGATCCGCGACGCCGTCATCGTCAAGGGAGTCGAGTCGGATTCTGTCGATGCCCTCAGGGCCTTCCTCGAATCGATCGTCGCCAATGCAAATGCAGATGTCGGCCGCCGCAAGCAGGCGAAAGCCGAGGCCGAGGCCGCCGAGCGCGCCGAGGCCGCCGAGCATGCCGCCTCCCAGGAGGCGCTCACCGAGAAGTTCCGCAGCTTCGGGGATGAGTAGGAACTCCCGCGCCGCTGGCGGCGGGTCGGCTCTTCATCTGCATCGGCCTCCGAGCTCGTCGGAGCCCGTCCGACCCGGACGCGGACCGCGTCGACGCCTACTACGCTGGCGCCCATCGTGCCCTTCGAAGCACACACCCGCGAGCTGGTCGACCGATACGCGCGCGGGGATCTCGCCGGAGACCTCCCCGATCACGTCGGATTCTTCTCCTTCCTGGCCGATGATCAGGGCCTGATGCAACGGGTCGGGGAGGAGTACTTCAGCGCCCGTTACATCTACAAGTTGCTCGAGGGCCTGCAGCTTGCCGACGAATGGGCACTGCGGGCGCAGGTCCAGCTCCAGGTTCAGCAGTACGCCTCGATCTACGAGGCCTGCATCCACCACCTGCTGTTCACGACCTGTGCGGCGCGCCCTGAGGTCCAGCGTCTCCTTCGCGTCAACACGCTGAAGAGATGGTCGGTCCCCGAGAGTCTTCAGGCGCAGCTGGTCGATGCCGCCTCTGACGCTCCCGGTCCCGCCGTCGGCGCCTTCGAGACGTTCGTCGCCATCGCGCCCGAGAAGGTCCGCTTCGAGCACAAGGCTGATGTGGCGGCGGATCTCGGCATCATCGACGCCGGGTTGGGGGCGGAGCTGAAAGAGTTCTACGCGGCGCGCAACATGATCCATATCCACGCCGAGTTGAAGAAGGGGGCCGACTGGGACTGGGAGATCGAGCTCGCAAAGCGCGCCTATCTGCGCCTGGAGAAGTTCCGCGATCAGGTCGTCTCCTGGCAAGGTGTTCGCCGGCCGCCGGCCTCCTGAGCGCGACCGGCTCCGGAGCGACCAACCCCGTCCGCGATCTCGGTTCCGAGTCGGCGCGTGTACAGCGAACGACGCGCGTCTCTTTGGGCTCTCGAGCGCCCAACTCGTAATGGGCAAAATGGGCGGTCCAGTGATCGACTTGGCTACTCACAGCGCCCATCTCGGTGAGGACCGGATCGTGTACGCCTTTTTGAACGTGGAGGATCCGTTCGTCGCATGGCAGGTGTACCGGGGTGCGCTTGCTTCTCCCGGCATCGCGCACAAGAGTGCATTGAGTCTCTGGCTGGCCGAACACCTCCGGTCGCTCAGCCAGGGGAACCAGCGTCAACGCCGGTTCCAGACGGAGATCGCGATCGAGCAGGCCCGTGATCGCCAGTACCCACGGGTGGTTTCGCGGCTGCGCGGGTTCTACGCCTTTGCGGAGGAGTTGTCGGCCATTCGTGCCGCTGAAACCTGGCCGGGGCGTCACTTCGATCCTCGGTTCCTGGCGGAAATCCACGTTCTGGAGGGAGCGAGGGTCAGTCGCCATGACTCCAACTGGATCACCCAAGAACTAGATCCGACCGGCGGGGTGTGGATCGATGCCTACCTCAGCGGACGACAAGCCGACAAGCACCCGATCTGGGAGCTGCTGATGGAGGCAAGGGCAATTGTGTACGGAATCGACCTTCGAAAACGTGCCTATGAGACGGTGCGCCGGACCTGGCCGGACTCACTTGCCCTGCTGGAGATTGCACGCCTTGGTGGGGAATTGGGCTCGGATCTCGGCCTGATCACGCCGATGACGCTCGGCAACCAGAAGGTCGGCCTTGAAGTCGCCTACTGCCTCAACATGCTCGACGCAAAAAATGACGTCTTCCTAGAGCGTCTTCGTCGGCATCGCGAGAAGGGAGGAGCGATGAACTGGGATGACCTAGCTGTCGGTGGAGACACCTTCACGGTTCCGGATCTGCGCGGTCGGTTTTTCCGGTTGTAGCGCGCGTTGAGGAGATCCTCGAAAATGGCAAAAGGCATTGGGGGCAAGAAATGGGGCAAGGTGCCCCACAGATTCCAGCCGATCGCCACGTAGCTCGATCTCGCGGAAACCGCTTGAACCGTGCCCCACCTAGCCCAGCAGGACCACTGGTTCGGGCTCATAAGCGGACTGTCCTTGTAGGAACCCGACGGGTCATACAGCCTCCCCGCCCCTGGCATGAACCTGGCTTCCCGTGGGAGTGGCGGAGGCGACTGACCGACCCCAGTCTCTGCGGAGACGGGAGGAACGAGGTGTCGGGCCTTCCTCGGCTTGGAGCGAGTGTCTCGCTCGTCGATTACCAGAGTACCTCTGATCACGAGTGTCGGCGGAGCATCGGTTTTGGCAAATACAGTCCCGCGACCACCTCCGGATGCAGGGACGTGGGGCGCAGCGGCCCCCGCCCCTTCGCTCCTGGAAGCCCCACGCGAGCGCGCCCAGCCCCTTGAGCAGCGGCCACAGACAGGCATCGGCGGCCCTGGCGGCTAGGGTCTCTCCTACCAGTCATGTTGTGAACGCAAGGGGGTCTCATGCGCAGCGCTCCGGCAGTCGTTCTCGCCCTACTCGCCGCCGTGGTGGTCGGGTGTGGCAGCAGCTCCGAAGACAGCGGCAGCTCCGGCGGCTCGAACGGCGGCGGAGGGGCCAGCGTCAAGAAGGCCGAACAGGAAATCGAAAAGCGCGAGCTGGCTGCCCTGCCCGACGATCCCAACTTCCTGGGCGAACCCGCCGTGGCGGTCTCGTGCAGCGGCTCAAGCTGTACGGCGATCCTCTCGGCCGACCTCGCCGAAAACATCCCGCTGGGTGAAGATCACTGGACGGTGAAGGGCGGCAAGGCCACCTTGAAGAGCGGCTCCAACATCGTCGGCTTCATGGCCGCCGACGCCCGCTACGAATGCATGAGCCACATGGCCGACACCGGCGACCTCTCAGCGCTCGAATCCTGCGCGGAAGTGGTCGCTCACAAGCAGCTCCCGTAGTAGAACGGGGGTAGATCACGCTCTCCGTGAAACAGGCCTAGCTCAGTCCTCGAGCCAAGATCCGCACCGAGCGACCCTCGGCTATAGAGAGGTTGCCATCGCAGGAAGTGCCGCAAGATCCTTTGAGACCAGGTCACGCTCGTCGCAGCTGACGAGACGATGTCCAGCGTCCCCGGCGGCGGCTGCGTAGGCAGCGTCGTAGGCAGAGATCGTGTGGCGCTCGGCGAGCTCGGCCGCTCGTGTTAGGAGGGCGCCCGTAGATATAAAGACGCCGCCGTCGTCGGCGAGCTTTTCGATTGCGGCTAGCAGCGGTGCCACCGATTCCGGTGCGCGCCACGCCCGCACGGCGACGTTGACGACCTCATAGCGGGCGAGGTCAAGCGTGGCGAGGGTGGCCTGGTCGTCTTCAAGCAGCGCCCGCGCGGGCTCGTGGTGGTCGTCCTCGGGGTCGAAGGCGGCGAGCAGGACGCTCGCGTCGAGGAGCAGCGTCGTCACGGACCGGGCCGCGTTGCCTTTACCTGCTCCGCAGCGTGCCCGCCGTGGGGCGAGGTGTCGCTGAGCAGTGACTGCATCGCCGCCGCTCGGCCCTCGCGGCGGCGGCGCAGTGCCGCGTCGGCGAACCCCCGCATGACGGCGCTGCGAGTCGTGCCGCCACGCTGCGCCTCGGCGTCGACCTCTGCGAGGAGATCGTCGGGAAGGGAGACCATGACCTTTGCCATGCAGCAAGTATACCCAGGTATACCATCGGCTTTCGCTGGGGCAAGAAATGGGGCAAGGTGCCCCACAGATTCCAGCCGATCCCCACGTAGTTCGATCTCGCGAAAACCGCTTGAAACCGGGCTCCACGTATTCCAGCCGATCTCGCGGACAAAGCTCATAACCCGAAGGTCGCAGGTTCGAATCCTGCCCCCGCTATTGAGAAAGCCCTGCAAACGCACGGCTTTCTTTTTGTCCGGACCTAGACGAGAGGCAGCGGGTACTAATTATGGCTTCAGCTGCGGCTCGCTCATGTCGGATCCAAAGGTGGTGGTCCGACGCCGTTCTGCCTTTGCCGCGGCAGTCAGCTTTGTACGGCTTGCAGAGAAGGCAGCCGCTGCGGCGGTGCTGGAGTCGTTTGCGCTTGTGGTGCGCCATGGGTCCAGGCTAGCGAGAGTCGAGTCCGTGTACGTCGTGTGCCCTTGCGTGTACTCTAGGGCCATGGCTGAGCGGAACCGGCGAATCAACGTCACTCTCGACCCGGATTACGCCCGGAAGCTGACGAGCCTGGCGGAGCGCACGCATGTTCAGGAGGGGACGTTGGCTCGCTCGCTCCTTTCTAGCGCGCTCGACGAAGCCGATCCGGATGCTTCGCGAATCACTGAAATCCTCGACGGGATTCCTGGCGCCTGGGAGCGGGCACAGGAGTCCATCATGCAGGCTCGTCGCGGTGAGACCGTGCCGCTCTCCGAGCTCTAGTCGATGCCGGCTATCGAGGTCACGCGCCAGGCGCGTGATGAGCTTCGCGGTCTGATCGAGACCCGCCAGCTCCCGGCCGACACGCGCGAACGGGTCTCACGCACGCTGCTTACGCTGGAAGAGTTCCCGCGCGCCGGCAAAAAGCTATCTGGCGTTTGGCGAGATTGCCGGGCGCTGATCGGTCCATGGGGGTGGTTGATCGTCGTCTACATGTACATCGAGGCCGAGGATCGAGTTGTTGTCATTGCCCTCCACGATGCGCGGACGTCCGACGCTGCGATCGCTCGCGCTTGACCCCGCTCAGCATTCGCGCGAGTACTAAGTGGGTACTAAGTTAAGCGCAACTGGGTGCAACTCGGACCAACTCGAACCGCTTGAACAAGCCAAAAATCAGCTCAGTCAACCAGCGCTGGCGATCTCATAACCCGAAGGTCGCAGGTTCGAATCTGCCCGCTATAGGATGGCTTGGGTCCTACGATCGGCTACATCGATCTGGCCGAGTTCGCGACTTCGAGGATGTCAAGTCCCGCGGGGACCGCAAGGCGGAGGTCTTCAACGTCGTGCAGAAGCTGAATGATCTGGGGCCCAGACCTTCGGTCGTCGCATATGAAGTCGTTGAAGGGCGAGGCGAATCTGTTCGAGCTGCGGCCGAAGCAGAGGCTTGTGAGGCTCGGCCGATCTATGCGCGATTCGGCAGCCCGGTTCGTTGTTCTGGCGGTAGCTGCGAAGAAGAAAGACTTCGATCGGGCGATCGTGGAAGCGAGCGATCGCCTAAAGCGCCACCGAGCCGCAAGCCGGCGCTGGTGACGGCGCGAGCTCAGAAGCACGGGGCAATCCACCACGACGATGTCTCGGTCGTGGCGGCTTCGTCGGTGTAGCTAACCCCTAGCGCGTGTAGTCAGTGCCGCAATCGCTAGGTCGCGTTCGCTTCACTCCCTCGGCGGGGTTGCCGAGAAGGCTGTCGGTTTGATGCGGTTCACTGTGTCCTCGTGATCTCCTATTCCATGAGCCTGTCGGCCGACGGCTACATCGCCGGGCCCGATGGAAGCTTCGACTGGGCGGTGCCCAGCCAGGAGTTGCATCGGTTCCACAACGAACGGGCCGCCGCGACCGACGCCCAACTGCTCGGCCGGCGCCTCTACAAGACGATGCTCATGTGGGATACCGAGGAGTTCTCCGACCCCGTGATGGCAGAGTTCGCCGAGATCTGGCGCCCGCTCGAGAAGATCGTGTTCTCGACCACGCTGACGAGCGTCGAGGGCAGCAACCGCCTGGCCACGGGAACGCTCGAGGAGGAAATCGCCGCGCTCGGGGACCGGAGGATCGCGGTCGGCGGCGCCGGCCTTGCGGCGGAATGCATGAGGCGCGGGCTGGTCGACGAGTTCGAGCTGTTCGTCGTCCCGATCGTGGTCGGTGGCGGCACGCCGTACTTCCCGCCGGACGTGCACATCGACCTCGAGCTGGTCGAGACCCGCACGTTCGGCGCGACCGTACATTTGCACTACCGTCGGCGCGGCGAGATGTAGTTACTCAGCACGTTGTTCCAACTCGGCGAGCCGAGCTGGGGGCGGCATTGGGTCCAGTGGCGGCGCTGCGCAGTTCGAGTGTTTCTACCCTACGTCATGCCCTATACTGTGCGCCATGCGTAAGACCAGCGTCTATCTCGAGGACGAGCAAGCGGAGCGCCTTGCCCGCCTTTCCCAGACAGAGGGTCGCTCGCAGGCCGAGATCGTTCGGGACGCGATCTCCTGCTATCGGCCGCGGCCGGGACGGGATCGGACCTTCGCTCTCGCCGGCAATTTCGAGCGCATCGATGCCGATCCTCGGCCGATTTCGGGGATCCCCGATGACGAGCTGATGCGCGGCTTCGGCGAGTGACCCTCATTCTCGACGCGGCACCGTTGGTCGCCTTGGCAGATGCCAAGGAGCCCAAGCTCGAGGCATTGCTGAGGATTCGCGGTGAGGAGGAGGGCTCGCTCGTCCTGCCGGCGCCGGTTGCGAGTGAGGTCGATTACCTCCTCGGAGCCCGCTTCGGCGAAGCAGCCCGGCGCGCCTTTCTCAGCGATCTCGCGGCGCGACGCTACGACGTCGCCTGCTTGGACGCTGGCGACTACCGGGCGGTAGCCGAGCTCGACGCCAGATATGCAGATCTCGGCCTGGGGCTCGCCGACTGCTCGGTCGTGGTTCTGGCGGAGCGCTACAAGACACGGCGCCTTTTCAGTTTTGACGAGCGCCACTTTCGTGTCGTAGCGCCGCTTCAGGGTGGTGCATTTGAGCTCTTGCCGGCGGATTCCTGACCAGGGTACGGTGGCCTGAAAGTAGTGCCTGGAATGAGTTCCGCGTAGGCCCTCGCCCTACCCCGGACCGCGCGCTGGCGGGAAGCGTAGCGAGGCCCTTTGAGACCAGATCGCGCTCGTCGAGGAGCAGCTATTGGCGCTAATCAGCCCACCACCCGCGCCGGCCCTCGACGTCTTCGCGTGGAGCCTCGCCGAGATTGGGTGCGCCGATGACGAGGATCTCGAGGCCCTCCGGCCCGGCCTCGTAGCCTCGCCACGTACCGGGCGGGACGCGCACCGCGTCCCATTCCTCGAGCTCGACGATCTCGTCGTCGAGCTTCATCCGCCCGCTCCCGCGCAGGACCACGTACACCTCCTCCTGTTTCTTGTGCGTGTGGCCGTACGGAAAGCGATAGCCGGGCGGCACGCGCTGGTAGCCCAGGCCGGATTTCTCGAGCCCGAGCGCCCCGGTCGCCAAGCGGAACTCCAGGTCCGGCGCGCCGTCGAACTTGGACCCAAGGTCCTCCAGGTCCTTCTTGAGGTTCCTGAGAGTGAACGGCACGGCGCAATCCTATGCCGCGGAAGTTGAGCCGCGATGCCGCCCGGGTTTTAAGTAGAGCGGCAGCGGGCACCTTGGGGGCATGCGAGACGTCGATCCCCGGGATGCCCAGTCGCGCGGCAAAGGCGCCGAGGCCTACGGAGGCGACCAGGACGCGGAGCCGCCTGCCGGCGACGATCAGCTGGTCCGCGAAGAGGAAGAGGCAGCGGGGGGCGAAGCCGCCCGGATAGGCGGCCGCAGCGGCATGGAGGACATGGCGGAGGAGAAGCGGGCCGCGGCGGAGCATGGCGGCGGTGAGGCGGAGGGATTCGAGCAGGCCGAGGAGCTGCTCGAAGGGCAGGCCACTCACGGCGATCCCACCGTCGATCCGCTGGGGCACGCTCCCGCGGTCGAGGAGGAGGAAGATTCCTCCGTCCACGGCGAGGCTGACGAGGTCGACTCTGCCGGCCGTTCCTAGCTGACTTCTCGCGCTCGGACCATGAGCCCGCGGCGGGGGACGAGCACGGTGGCACGTTGGACCATTCGCTCCGGCCGGCCGGAGAGCGGCATGAGCTGGATCTGCTCCAGCACCGCCGGCAGCCCCGCCTCGATCTCGGCCCGGGCGAGAGGCTCGCCGATGCAACGACGAGCGCCGCCGCCGAAGGGGAAGTACGGGCCGACGGTCTGCGTGCCCATCCAACGCTGTGGCCAGAACCGATCCGGGTCCTCGTGGATCCTGGGATCGCGGTGCAGGAGGGAGGTCGGCACGAGCGTCGTCGCCCCCGCCGGCAACGCTCGGCGGCCGTCGACCTCGAGCGGCTCGGTCAGTCGACGCAGCACCCCCGAGGCGGGCGGCTGCAAGCGCAGGACCTCGCGCACGAGAGCCGCGGAGAGCTCGCTCCGCGGATTCTCAGCGAACCTCCTCGCCAGCTCCGGCTCCCGCCCCAGCAGGTCGAGCAGCCAGCCCAGCGCGATCGCGGGCGGCTCTTGCGCAGCCATCAACAGGGACATCAGCTCGTCGACGATCTCCTCGCTGCTCAGCGGTGGGGTCGCGCCGACCATGCAGCCAAGCACGTCGACGCGTTCGGAGCGCTCGCTTCGCCTGGCCTCGACAGCAGATACAAGGAGCTGGGCGACGGGGGCCTGGCGGCGCTCGAAGAGCGCCTCTCCGAGGCGGCCGGCCACGCCGTCGCCGGGCCCGGGCAGGGTCAGCGGGGGGTTGCCGGGCGTCCACAGCATGCGGCGGATGGCGGCGACCAGCGCCCTCGCCGGCTCCTCGTCGCGGACGCCGAGCACGAGGCGTACGAAGATCTCGTCGGTGAGGGTCCGGATTCGCGGCAAGAGGCGGAACGGGCGACCCTTCGGCCACTCGGAGGCGTGCCGAGCCGCGATCCGGGCGATCTCGGGGCGGTGGCGGGACATCGCCTCCTCCGACATCGCGACGGCGATGCGACCTCGTGCCGCCCGGTGCCGCTCGGCATCCGCGCCGAAGACCGAGCGCGACGAGGCGAAGGGCAGCACCCGGCGCCGGGCCTCGCCGGCGTGGGCGGAGCCGGGATCCGCGCTGAGCAGCTTTTCCACCGCGGCGTGATGCGCGACGACGAAGAGCGGCCGTACGGTCAACAGGCGGATGGCAAAGACGTCTCCATGACGTTCCTGCGCCTGGCGGAGGAAGACGAGCGGGTCACGATGGAAGGCAAGCGTCTGCGCCAGTACGTTGGCGTCGGATCCAGATGGCAACGCGGGGGCGGGCATCGGCTCCCGCTACCCGCGCCGGCCTTGCTCGAATCGACCGGCGCGGTTTTCGTACCGGGGGTCGGGGTAGTTGGCAGGCGGTCCCTACGAAAGCCCTGACTTGACGAATGAAAAGCGCGAAGAGCTGCCCCTACTTTCCTATGCCGCGCTGATCGGGGTCTTCAACCTGCTCTTCGGCGGGGCGCTGGCGCTGGCGCGGCGGACCGGGCACCCACTGCCCGAGCGGGTCGAAGCGCCGGATCTACTGTCGATCGGGGTTGCTTCCCACAAGCTCAGCCGCTTGATCTCCAAGGACAAAGTGCTGAGACCGCTGCGGGCTCCCTTCACCGAGCTCGAAGGCGAGGGGGGACCCTCGGAGCTGGAGGAGAGCTCGCGCGGGACGGGGGCTCGCAGGGCGATCGGCGACCTGCTGGCCTGTCCATACTGCCTCGACCTCTGGGTCGTCGCGGCCTTCGCCGTCGGACTCCTCTTCGCTCCGCGCCTGACCCGTTTCCTGGCCGCCCTCTTCGCGGCCCTGACGATCTCCGACTTCCTCCAGATCGCCTACAAGGCCGCCGAGGAGAAAGGCCTCGGTGCGGAAGCTGCGAAGCGCCCTCAGCAGTCTGCTCGATGACGCCGGCGCTCGGGCACGATCATGTTCCGGTGACTCGCCGAAACGGCCGCCCTCGCTGACTTCGCAGCGACAGAGCCGGTCACTCCAATGTGCTGATTTGCAGGCTTTTTGGCAGTTCCTTGACTTCTAGACACATGAGTGTCTATCCTACGGCCAGCGATTTAGAAACATGAATGTCAATCTCGCCTCCAAAAGGCGAACGTCGCAGTCAACAGGGAAAACCGAGTCGCCAAGGCCGCCGGGAAGCGGTCGGCAGGGGCTCAAGGGACAAGGAGAGAGCACGTGATAGGCACCGCTAAGGAATCGTCTGTGAGACCGAAATCATCGAGGGTGAGCAAGCCGCGCATGCGATTCGGCATCGTCGCGGCCCTGTTGGCGATCTTGGCCCTCGCCCTTCCGGCCTTCTCCTCGGCCGATCCGCTTGGCTCCGTGAGCCTGTTCAAAACCGGCCTGCGGTCGAACGCGTTCATCCCCACCGTCACTCCTGGGCCCGACGGCAACAGCTGGTTCGTCGACTCCAAGGAATTCGCCGGCACTCCCGCCTTCGGTCGGATCACTCCCGAAGGGACGATCACCGAGTACATCTCGGGCACCAACCTCAGCGGCCTCAACGAAGGCGGCAAACCGGTGGCGATCGTCGCCGCCCCCAAAAGCGAAAAATACCTCTGGTTCACCGATCGCGGTACCACACCGGCGATCGGCGTCATCGACTCGGCGAGCCCAGAAGCAGTGGTAAAAGAGTGCTCGGCCGGCCTAAACCCGGGGAGCATGCCGCTGGGCATCGCGGTCGGCCCTGACGGTAACCTCTGGTTCACCGACGGCGGCACCACTCGGGCGATCGGCACGATCGACCCGAGCAACTGCAAAATCGAAGAGTTCTCGACCGGCCTGAATGCGGAAAGTGCGCCGAGGGGAATCGTCGCCGGACCGGACGGCAACCTCTGGTTCACTGATAGCAGCGTGACCACCCGAGCGATCGGCAAGGTCAACCCGACCACCCATGCGATCGAAGAGTTCGCCACCGGTGAAAACTCAGAACCTGGGTTTACGAACTCTCCCTTGGGCCCATGGGGAATCGCCGCAGGCCCCGACGGCAATGTTTGGTTCGCCGAAAACGGCAACAACGCGACCGAAGGCCGTTCTGAAGCAGGCAAGGCAATAGGACGCATCACGCCCTCGGGCACGATCACCTACTTCAGCACCGGCCTCGCTCCGGCCAGCAAGCCCACAGGGTTGACAGCGGCTCCCGACGGCAAGCTCTGGTTCACCGACGGCAGCGGGATCACCGAGAAACAAGGACTTGCGTTCTCGGGAGCCACGGGCGGACAGGAATTCGAAGTCTGCGACGAAGCTGCCAAAAAATGCGCGAAATTCAAATACACCACCATCACCAGCACGACTACTCGCACCACCACGAAAAACGCCATCAAAGCGGCCTATGAAACCGTCTATGGCGCGGGCACGATCGGCGCCCTGAGCAGTCCCGCCACCACCTGCGGCGGCACCTGCAGCTTCACCGTCCCGTTCGAGGAATTCGGCAAACTGGTTGCCACCAACGTCGGGCAGACCGCCTGCAAAACCGGAGGAACGGGTACCTGCTCCACCTCCACGACTGAAAATGGCATTCCGCAGGCCGTTGGCAGCATTACAACCGGGGGCAGTATCACCAGGTACCCCGTCGACGGCCTCTACAGCGCCAACGGTCTCGCGTATGGACCGGGTGGAAACGTTTGGTTCTCTGCCGGAGTCACGTCCGCGGCGCAGATCGGCAAGCTCGGAGTCGAAGCCGAGACCCTCACAGTCAAAAAGACTGGCACGGGCACCGGCACGGTGACGAGCACCCCGAGCGGCATCAACTGCGGCTCTGAATGCGCGGCCGGATTCGTCAAAGGCGAAACAGTCAAACTGAGCCAGTCGGCGGCCGAAGGCTCCAAATTCACCGGCTGGTCGGGAGCCTGCTCAGGCACCGGGGCGTGCGAAGTGACGATGTCTGAAGCGAAGGAAGTCAAAGCGAACTTCGACCCGATCCCTTACCTGCTTACGGTCAGCAAGACCGGCTCGGGCACGGGCGCCGTGACGAGCTCTCCTGCCGGCATCAACTGCGGCTCCGAATGCTCGGCCGAATTCAACTATGGAACCGTCGTCTCGCTCAGCCAGGAAGCGGGCAAAGGCTCCAAATTTACCGGCTGGTCGGGAGCCTGCTCGGGCACCGGCGAATGCAAAGTGACGCTGAGCAAATCCGAGGGAGTCACGGCCAACTTCGACCTGATTCCGAAATACGCCCTCACCGTCAAAAAAACCGGCTTGGGCACGGGCACGGTGATCAGCTCACCGTCCGGCATCAACTGCGGATCGGAATGCTCGGCCGAATACTACGAAGGCACCGAAGTCACGCTCAGCCAGGAAGCCTCTCCAGGCTCCAAATTCACCGGCTGGGGCGGCGCCTGCTCGGGCACCGGCACCTGCAAAGTGACGATGAGCGCGGCCAAAGAAGTCACGGCCAACTTCGACAAAATCCCAGGCCCAACCAACCGCCGCACCATAACCCTGACCAAGACCCCCGCCGGCAACGCCGGAGCGGGCCTGGGCTCGGTCTCATCCAAACCAAAGGGCATCAAGTGCGCCCAGACCTGCAACGAAGCCGTCGGCCGCTTCTTCAAGGAACAGGCCGTCGTCCTCACCGCAGTGCCCTCGGGTGAAGGCTCTTCCTTCGACAAATGGGAAGGCTGCCCCGAACCCGCAGGCCTCATCTGCACGGTCCCCGCAGGCAAAGCAGGCAAATCGATCAAAGCCATTTTCAAAGGCACATCGAAAGCATTCACGCCAGCCGAGGCGCTGACGCTCTCCAAGGGCGAAAGCGAGCAGAACTTCGGCTGGGGCACGGTCAAAGCCGCAGGCCTGACCTGCGAAGCCGAATGCGACGGCACCGTGGCCCTCTACCAGGGCCCGGTCACCGTGCCCAAATTCAAAGCCGGCAAAACGGTCGAACTGAAAGAGACCCCGGCCTTTGGCTCCAAATTCGTCGGCTGGACCGGCGCCTGCTCAGGCACCGAAACCAGCTGCAAAGTGACGATGGAAGAAGCCAAGTCGGTCACGGCTGAATTCGCGGCCGTGCCCAACAAAGCGCTGACGGTCGAAAAGGCCTACGAAGGCGGCCTCGGCTCAGTTGCCTCCAAACCGAAGGGGATCAACTGCGGGACGACCTGCACCGCCACCTCGGCCAACATGCCCGAAGGCACGAGCGTCCTGCTCACCGCCAAAGCGGCCACCACCACCCCGGCGACGACGTTCGTCAAATGGGAAGGCGGCGACTGCGAAGGCAAAACCGAAGCGACCTGCACGGTCGGCATGGACAAAGCCGAAACGGTCAAAGCGGTCTTCTCGGGACCGGTGAAAGCCATCAACAAAGCCAAAACGCTGGCCCTGGCCAAGGAAGGCAGCGGCTTCGGCACGATCAAAGCAGGGGGCCTGACCTGCGAAGTGTCCTGCACAGGGGCCACCTCGCTCTACTACGGCCCGGTAACCGAACCGAAATTCAAAGCCGGCGCCAAAGTGATCCTCAAAGCCACCCCGGCCCCGGGATCCACGGCGGTCACCTGGTCTGGCTGCAAAGTGCTGAACGCCACCGAATGCGAAGTGGTGATGGAAACCAACGCGTCGGTCACCGCCAAATTCGACGAACTGGAATAGGCGGAGGCAGCACTAAGCACGAGTAACCAAGAAGCAAGGCCAAGGCCGCGGGGACCGGGGGGTCCCCGCGGCCAAGGCTCTTCTACAGGGAGAGAGGGAAGCGAATGGGATCTGGCGGAAACGAAGGAAGAAGCAACAAGGCACTACTGCTGAGCGCCCTGCTCACGGCCTTTTTCCTCCTCGCAGCCCAAGCCCAGGCTGCCCCCACCCACGCGCGTAATGAAGCCCTCGACGTAACCGGCCTAAACCACGCCTGCGGCGTAGCCACAGACTCCAAAGGCGACCTCTACGCCTCCTCCGCCGGCGACTCCAAGGTAAAGGTCTACAACCCCTCCCACGTCCTGCTGACCGAAATCTCGGACGCAAACACCCCCTGCGGCCTCGCCGTCACCACCACCGGCACCCTCTACGTCTCCGAGCGCTCAACCGGCGAAGTAGTCCGCTTCAAACCCAACGCCTACCCCTTCTCGGGCACGCCGACCTACGGCCCGCGCGAAGTCATCAACTCCAGCACCAAAGCCAAGGGCATCGCGGTCGACCCGACCGACAACCGCCTCTACGTCGCTGCGGGCGACCACATCGCCGTCTACAAATCCGACGGCACCTTCGAAGCCAACCTCGGTGAAGGCAAACTCTCCGAAGCCACCGGCGTCGCCCCCTACACCTACTCCAACGGCACGGTGACCGACCGCTACCTCTGGGTTGCCGACGCGGCGGGCCTCGCGGCGGACAAGCTCCTCCTCTTTGCCGCCCTCAGCACGGAAATCAGCGCCCTGGCGCTGCGGCGCGAACTGAACGGTGCCAGCACGCCCGACGGGTCCATCGGCTTCGGCTCTGCCGGCGCCTACCTCGCGGCCGACCCGGGCAACCGCTCAGGGGAAAAATGCGTCTCGGTCTCCTCCCAGGCCTGCAGCGCCGGGCACCTCTTTCTCTACGACTCAGCCCACAAAGCCCTCGACGAGTTCGACGCTTCCGGCGAATACCTCGACCGCACCGCCTTCGCGGGCTTCGCCGGCGCGGAACCGACCCAGGTCGCGGTCGACCGCTCGGGCGAGGCGACCGACGGCACTCTCTACGTCACCGCCGGCTCGGGCTCAGGCGCCAAGGCGCTCGCCTTCGGCCCGCTTAAACAGCCCAGCCGCAAAACCCTGAAGAAACCCTCCGAAGAAGCAGGCGGGCTCTCCCAGGAACTGAAAAACGCCCGAGCGGTGGCCACCGACTCCCACGGCAACGTCTACGCGGCGACGCCCAGCGAAATC
>JBJMKO010000045.1:0-2309 GCA_045805805.1 Solirubrobacterales bacterium
CCGGTGTACGAGGGGAAGTCGATGGCCGCGCTGATCGAGCTCGTGCGCAGCGGACGAATCGAGCCTGGCGCCCACGTCCTCTACGCCCATCTTGGCGGTCAGCCGGCGCTGAACGCGTACTCGGGCGCGTTCTGAGTCGCGTGGCTGCGGACTAGTCGTTCGCCGCGGCAAGCTTCGCCCGCTGCTGGGCGGGCGAGATTCTCACGACGTGCCAGGCGAGCCCGCAGCGTTCGAGCGCTCGGATCACCCAACCGCCGGGGTCGAGCTCGGTTGCGCGTAACCCGTGGAACGCCGACGAGGGAAAGGCGTGGTGGTTGTTGTGCCAGGACTCGCCGAACGACAACCAGGAAAGCCACCAGACGTTGCGCGACTCGTCACGCGAGACGAACCGGCGTCGCCCCCAGAAATGGCAGATCGAGTTGATCGACCACGTCACGTGGTGAAGAAGCAGGATGCGAATCGCGCCGCCCCAGACGAGACCGGCGACGAAGCCGTAGGTGCCGCCGAGCAATGCCCAGCCGACGACGGCGGGGATCATGAGGGAGAGCAGCACGATCGGCACGAACAGCTTGGCGATGATCCGTAGCCCCCGGTCGTCCAGCAGGTCCTTCGCGTACCGCCGCGAATCGCCCGTCGCATCCTTGTCGAAGAGCCAGCCGGTGTGGGCATGCCACAGGCCGCGCAGGCCCTCGACGAATCCCTCGCCGTAGCCGGCGTGCGGACTATGCGGGTCGCCGTCGCGGTCCGAGAACTGGTGGTGCTTCCGGTGGTTGGTGACCCAGCTGACCACGTTGCCCTCGACCGCGAACTGGCCGAGGACCGCGAAGGCATAGCGCACCGCGGGGTAGGTCCGGAACGAGCGGTGTGTGAACAGGCGGTGATACCCCACCGTGATCCCGACGCCCGCCAGCAAATACCCCGCGGCCAGGATCGCGAGCTCGACGGGTCCGACCATCCGATTCCAGAGGAGGACGATCGCGACGACCAGGCCGGCCGGCGGCAGCACGATGCCGATGAGATTGGCGAGCTCGCGTCTACTCATTGTTCGATCCCTCCGCCTTGGGCAAGCGGGCGACGGGCAGGCAGCGTAGCCGCAGTTACCGTGGCGGGCGGCAGTCCAGAGAGACGATGGGGCCCGCTCCGAGAACGGCCCCATCGTCTCTCGCGTTTGGGTTAGTAGCTGACCTCCACGAACCTCTGACTCGCCGCGTAGACGTTGTCGCCGCCGAAGAGGCAGAACTGGACGTATCCCTGGCCTTGCTGAAGTGCGCCGAAGCCGTAGTCCGCCTGGCTGATCGTGAACGTCTGAACGTGCCACTGCCCGTCGCACGCGACCTGACCGGTGGGATGACTCTGCGACCAGGCGGCCGAGATCCCACTGCTGCTCTCGCCCTTGAGAGCGTTGTCGGGCGAGCGGTCGGCGGTCTGCTTCACCGACACCCAGAGGTGGGTGTTGTCGGTCATGCCGCCGTTGCAGATGTAGCGCGCGGTGACATACCCGACCGTCGGATCCGCTGGATCGATTCGAACGTTCCCGAGGACCTGTGCATCCGTCTTGCCGGCAGGGGTGGCCGAAGCCGTCCCGCTTGCGGCAACCGCCGCAACGACCAGGATCGCGAGTGCGACCAGCATGCGTTTCATGTGAATCCTCCCGTCTTCGCCGCAGATTTCACTACGGTATGACCTTATTGGATAAGGTGATACCCTAAACCATGGCGAGGGAGATGCATAGGGCGCCGCGCCATTACCGCGCGCCGCTTCGAGAGGACGCGGCGCTGCGCACTCGTTTGCTCGTCACGAAAGCTGCGAAGGAGACCTTCGAGCGACACGGCTGGTCCGGCGCGACGATGGCGACGATCGGGGAGCGGGCCGGTGTTTCCCAGAGCACCGTGGAGGCGCTGTTCCGGACGAAGCCGCTGGTCTTGCAGGCCGCCGTCGACTATGCCATTCGCGGCGACATCGATCCCCTCCCGATCGGCGGCCGGAAAGTGACCGCCGAAATGGAGGCCGCTCCCGACGCGGTTTCGATGCTCGAGTTGCACGCCGCACATCTCCGCGGGGTCCACGGCCGCTCCGCCCACCTTGCGTTCGTCGTCGAGCAAGCGGCGAAGGCAGACAAGGGTGCCGCCGCGCTCTGGCGGAAGATGAACGCGAACCGCCGAGGCGGAGTCGAGTGGGCCGCACGAACGTTGCTCGCCAAACCGGCGGTCACGCACCTTCGGCTCGCAGATGTCGAGAAGACGTTCTGGGTCGCACTCGACTGGGGCACGTACCGCCTCCTCACCGACTACGCCGGCCTCAGTGCCGCA
>JBJMKO010000046.1:0-1568 GCA_045805805.1 Solirubrobacterales bacterium
CGCCACGGCTTGCCCTTCGCCACATAGAGGTCGATCGACTGCTTGCTCCGAATGGTCTGCCCGTCCCGAACGCTCAGCACCCGGGGCAGCCACTGCCTCCAGACTCCGGCTGCGTCGACATACACGTTCCACTCGCCCGGGCTGGTCGTCACCTGCCCGAGCAGGATGGACTCGTCCTTGGCGGCACAGTTCGGATCGTACGGCGGGCAACCGGGATCCATCGCGCGCCGGACGAGCAGTGAGGCGAGGCGGACACGGAGGTGAATCGGCCGCGTCCTGACCGGTTTCCAGCCGACGAAGAACTGCTTCGCGGTCAGGCCCTGCGAGGCGTCGACTGTGACGGAGATCCCGTTCGAGAGCTTGCGCACGGGGGTCGTGCCTTCCGGGGCGGAGAGATCGACGACGCGATAGACCAGGTGCGCTTTCGGCGAGGGCTTCTTGCCTGCCTTGAGCACGAACGTGTACGTCCCTTTGGCTTCGACCCTGCGAACCGGCATGGCGACGCACTCGTGAAAGGCGGCGCGGTCGCCCTGGGTCTGGTGTGCGCAGACCGCCTGGGTATCCGCGGGTGTCCCCTGGTCGGTGACCCAGAGATCCGCCTCGCGCTCGCCCGTCTTGCTGTTCGGCGAGAGCCCGCCCGGGTTCCGATCGACCCACAGCACCCGCAACGGGTGGATCTCCGTGTGCTCGCCGGCCGCAGTCGTGTGGTCGCAGTCCCAGACCCACGACCCCGCGACCGCAATGCGGTCCCCGCGGTCCGGCCACGCCCAGGGCGGGAAGCTGAGCGATTCCCGCTCGATGTGCAGCCGCGCAGTCTCGGAGCTCTGGCCCTCGAAGTTGCCGGTGCCGAGGAGGTTCTCGTACTCGGGATCCGGCTTCACGTTGAAGGTGAAGTCGTAGGAGGTATGGGTGAACGGATCGTCCGTGCCCGTCGGCTCCGCGGCGCGCTCCGGCTGGTACTGCGAGTCGACGACGCCGGCGAAGAACTCGTTCTGCGCGAGCCCACCGCCGACGTAGACCCAGTTGGGTACCTGCTTCGTGAGGATCGCGCCGCGGTCGCGGACGCAGCCGTCCAGGAGCGGCTGCGTGCGAGCGTCTGGACCGCCGGCGGCCGGCGTCGCCGTGTTTCCTGCCCCGCGCCCGGCAACACCCGCCGCGACCGTTGCGGCGACGGCCAGGCTCAGAAGAATCACAGTTCGTCGCGAGATCTTCACAGGATTTTTACCGGGCCCAATCACTAACCTCCGGGACGCGATCTAGTCTGAATTAGCGTGAAGATCGTCGAGCCAGGGTCGCACGAGCATACGCCGGTAACCACGGTAGTGCTCCTTCAGCGCAACGGCGTTCCGTACGAAGTGGAGCGCACGTTCTGCTTCGGCTGCCGCGAGGTTCTGTCCGAGCGGCCGGTCAAGCGCACCGCCGCCTGAAACATCCCGCTGACGGCCTGACCGGCTCGGGAGCCGCCCTGGCCACGACTGCAATCGAGGTCGGCGTACCTACTGGCTGAGCACGCGCGCGACTTCCGCCAGCGTCTCCGCCGCGCCACCCTCGATCGTCACCGCAGCCCG
>JBJMKO010000047.1:0-98877 GCA_045805805.1 Solirubrobacterales bacterium
AGCCATGTTCTCCTCGATTACTTACGAGCCGTTACAAGAGAAAACCCCGGGCCGAGGCACGAGGCTGGAGGGAAGGATAGCGCTCGGAGAGTGGCGATGGCGCGCCCTCTCGACGACCGTCTCGGAGACTCAGACAGGCGCTCCCTTTGGGTCGTATAGGAGCCCAAACGGAGCAAGCGTCGCGTTGGCGACTGAGAAAGCAGCGGAATGCGCCCGGAGAGAATCGAACTCTCGACCTTCGGCTTGAAAGACCGACGCTCTTTGGGCCTCGTTAAAAGCCCGTTGACCACTGAGCTACGGGCGCTCGCTTCCTGCGCCCGGAAGTATGCCGGGATCAGAGCCCGAATGTCTTGGCGATGATGTTGCGCTGGATCTCGGAGGTGCCGCCGTAGATGGTCGAGACAAGGGAACTGCGGACGAGGCGCTCCATGTCGTACTCGGAGGCGTAGCCGTAGCCGCCCATCATCTGCATGCCGTCGAGGGCCGCGCGCTTGGCCACTTCGGTGACGAAGAGCTTCACCATCGAGGCCTCGCGGGGCAGCATCTTGTCGGGATTCTCGTCGGTGAGGGTGGCGACCCAGCGGGTCATCAGGCGAGCCGCCTCGATCTCGGTTGCCATGTCGGCGATGCGGTGCTGGAGCGACTGGAAGGAGCCGATCGGGCGGCCGAACTGCTCGCGCTCTTTGACGTAGACGATGACGTCGTCGAAGACGCGCTGGGCGATGCCGAGCATCGTCGCGGCGAGGATCAGCCGCTCGACGTTGAGCCCGGCCATCAGCTGCGTCCAGGCCTGGTCGACCTCCCCGAGCACGGCGTCGGCGGGCGCCTCGACGTCGGTGAAGTAGAGGTGGTTGGTGTCGCGGCCGCCCATCGTGTCGATCGGGACGACCTCGAGGCCATCGGCCTCGCGCGGCACCCAGAGCATCGTCAGGCCCTCGTGCTTGGAGGCCGAGCGGGTGGTGCGGCAGACGACGAGGATGTGGTCGGCGATGTGGGCGTTGGAGCAGAAGACCTTCTGGCCGTTGATCACGTAGCCGTCGTCGACGCTTTCGGCCATAGTTGTGAGCGCGCCGACATCGGAGCCGGCCTCGGGCTCGGTCATCGCGATCGCCTCGACCGCACCGTCGGCGATCCCGCCGAGGATCTCCTCCTTCTGCTCCTCGGTGCCGAAGCGATTGGTCGCGCCGGCGACGATCAGGGTGGTCGCGTATCCCCCGATCGGGGCGAGCGCCCGCGAGGTCTCTTCCATGAAGATGCAGGCGTCGAGCATGGACCCGCCGGAGCCGCCGTACTCCTCCGGGATCGTGATCCCGGTCCAGCCCAACTCGGCCATTTCCTTGTAGATCGTCGCGTTGTGGTGGTCGCGATAGCCGTCGGTGAGACGCTCGCGCTGGTCCGGCGTGCCGCACTCGTGGTCGCAGTAGCGCCGGATCGCATCGACGAAATCCTCCTGCTCGTCGGTCAGAGCGAAGTCCACGAAGCGGCAGCCTAGCGGTCCATCCCCTCAAACCGCCTGCTCAGGAGTTGCTAAAGCCTGGTTGCGAGGCCGCGTGCGAAGCCCAGGACGAGACTCGAACTCGTGACCCCTTCCTTACCATGGAAGTGCTCTACCAACTGAGCTACCTGGGCAGGGTGCAGCGCAGGTCCAAGGCTAGCCCAGACCCGGCTTCGGCGAGGTGCCGGCCTAGGTGAACTTGGACGGTTCGAAGCGGCAGTAGCGGAATTCGAAGCCGAGCACCAGGTTGTTGGCCTGGTTGGCGTTGCGGGTGAGGCGGATCACCATCGACTGGGCGCCGTTCTTGTCTCCTGCCTTGAGCTTCGTCGCCGTCTTCTGGAACAGCGTCGCCTCGGTCTTGACGAATCCCAGCCACTTCGTCAGCTTGGCCTGGTCGGCGGGGGGCTGGGGCACCGCTTTGAGTTCCCCCTGCGTCCTGCTCAGGGCTGTTGAGGCGCGGGAGAACTGCGTCCCGGCGGCTTTCAGCTTGCCCGCCTTGACCTTGCCGCGAACGCCTTTGAGGATCCGTTCGTTGGCTTCGGTGTTGGACTTGCAGATCGGCTCCACCGCTTCCTTGTAGCTTTCGCGCGTGACTTCCGCCTGAGCTACCGGCGCGGCCAGCGCCGACAAGGCCAGGACAAGCGCGCTCAATGCACCGAAGCTCTTCTTCCCCACCGCGTATCTCCCTTTCTTGGCGTTCAGTCCCATGCTCCATCGTCTCAAACACACCGGGGTCTCTGGAGGTTCGGCACTTTATTGGACGGTTGGAGCGGAGGGGGTGGGATTCGAACCCACGAGCGCCTTGCGACGCCAACAGTTTTCGAGACTGCCCCGTTCAACCGCTCCGGCACCCCTCCGGGGCACTACAGAGCCGAATCCTAGCTAGGCCGAATCTGGAGGGAACGCCGGAGGGAACGAAAGCCGATCTGAAATCCCAAGATGCCGGGGCTCAGCGGAGCTGGAAAGCGCCGCTGTCGAGGTAGCTTCGCAAGAGCTCCAGCGCATGACCAGTGGGGGCATGAAGCGGCCCGGGGGGCGCTGCCGGGTCAACGAACTTCGCGTCCGTCGTCTCCTCGTTGGGGCTGGCGTTTCCCTGCCAGGCCGTCGCCAGAAAGAGCAGCGCAAAGCAATGGGTGATGTCGCCGTTCGGGTAGTGGATCGTGTGCGCCTCTGCCTCCGATAGACAGCCGAAGGGAACAAGGTCGGTCTCTACGACCTTGATCCCCGTCTCCTCGGCCAGCTCGTCGATCGCCGTCCGGGCAAAGCTCCCGCCCGGCTCGGCGGCGCCGGCAGGCAAACACCAGCTTCCATCGTCGGTGCGCTTGGTCAGAAGGATGCGCTGGTCGTCCCGCTGGAGGGCGATCATCGCGCCGGGCATGAGGACGAGCTCGTGACCTACGGCCTGTCGGAGCTGCCAGAGGTAGGAGCCGCGATAGGGCATGGGCCGCTTACCTGCGTGCAACCGCAAGTAGATGGAGGCTAGCTCCGAGCAGCGATGGCTCAGACTCCACTCGCCGAATGGCCGTCATCAACGACTCTCGGCGATCAGCGTCGTCAAGCCACCAATCTAGGTTGCCGATCCAGCCGCCTGGGCCCTCCACCGCGAGAACGGCATCTACGTCAAACCCGCTGCTGCGAATCTCGTCACTCAGTTCGTCCGGATGATGGAAGTACGCGGTCGTGAACCAATCCGGATTTCGGTCGGGATTCCGGTGCTGGCCGTCTCGAACGTCCTGCTCGACAATCGAACGAAACATCGACTCGGCGAGAAACCCTCTCGCCAGGCCATCGTAGGTTGACGCGAATCGGGAGATCGCGGCGGCAATGAGTAGGCCTCCAGGACGAAGCACTCGTCGGATCTCTGCAAGAGACTTGAGGCGATCTTTGGACCTCGTGAGGTGATAGAGCGGTCCAGGAGTAGCGCGACGTCAGCACTCTCATCAGACCACGGCAGTTCGCGGGCATCGCCTTGCTGAATGCTCGCAAGCCCTCCCTTCGCCTGCGCTGCGGAAGCCTGCTGGGCCTGCTCAATGTGCAGGGCCATTGGGTCCAGTAGGTGAATCAAGTACCCCCCCGCGGCAAGCGGCAGCGCATAGGCACCTGGGCCACCGCCTACATCGACGATCACAGCTGGCGGCACCGGAAGATATCGGTGAAGAATCTCCATCGTGCGGATGAGCTCAAGGCGCCCCCAGGTCGCAAGCCGACGCTCCTCCACGCCAGCCTGGTAGTGGGCGGCCATCTCGATAGCGTCTTGGCTCTCTGACGGGTCAGTCACTTGTCCCGTCCAAATCGCAGATGTAGAGCGCGGAGGCCGCCACGTGCGTCATCCTGCCACGACTGCTGCGATCCGATCGCGCAGCACCACCTTGGCCGCCGGCCACTCAGCACGGAGGATGGAGTAGTGGATGCTGTCTCGCCAGCTCCCGTCTCGCCGGCGCATCTCGTGGCGATGCACGCCCTCTCTGGTCGCGCCGAGACGCTCTATCGCTCGTTGCGAACGCTCGTTGAGAACGTCGGTGCGGAAGGCGACGCGCTCCAGGCCGAGGGTCTCGAATGCGTGCGTCATCAGCAGTAGCTTCGCCTCGGGGTTGCGGCCGGTTCCCCAGGAGACGCGATTGAGCCAGGTTGATCCGATCTCGACGTGGGCGTTGTGGGCATCGAAGTCCCAATATGAAGTGGACCCGATCACCGAGCCGTCCTCGGCGTCAAGGACAGCGAACGGAAACCGTCGATCCGCGCGTCGATCGGCGAGGGCGCCGTCAATCCAGGCTCGTGCTTGATCGAGGTCTGCTGGTCGCGCATATGGAAGCCAGGCGAAGACCTCCGCGGTATCTGCGGCGGCGAGCAAGCCGGCAGCGTGCTCGACACCCAGCGGCTCGATCGTGACTAAGTCGCCGCCTCGCTCAACCGGCTCGATCGGGTGCATAGGCCGATCCTGTCAGGAACGTCGGCACCGGAGCGTTGGCCGCGACCTACTGACAGCCGGAGTACGATCCGCGGGTGAGCGTCCGCCGCATGCTTCCCCAGGAGCTTGAGGCTGCGGTCAGCGTGTGGCGCGTGGCAAACGTCGCCCGAGGCGCTCCGCATGGGGCGGAGCGCACCGCCCGCATCCGCGCGAAGCTCTCGGCCTCAGATGCCCTGGCGTTCGTGGCGCTTGGGCCAGAAATCGTCGGCATGGCGCTCGCCGAGCCTGGCCGCTTCGATGACGGTGAGGGCGGGCTCGATCCGACGCTTCTGCATATCTCGATGGTCTTCGTGCACCCCGCCGCGCAGGGAACAGGGGTCGGCAGCTCGCTCGTCCTCCATGTTCTCGATGCAGCCCGCTCGCTGGGCTATCAGCGGGCGGGTGTCTGGACCTACAGCGATAACGCCCCCGCCCGCAGGCTCTACGAGGGCGTCGGGATGGCGACTACGGGCAAAACCGCATGTGTGCTCCCCCGAACGCAAATCCAATACGGATGCCTCCTCAGCGGCCTAAGTGCTTCGGCGACGTAACTTTCCGTCATGACGCTTGCCGGCGTATAAGCGCTTTGGCCAGGCGGCCATTGCTTGACGATCGCTGTTCACCGAGAATCCGACCATGAACGAACAAGCTGTGCGCCACGCTCTCCCCGACGATGCTGAGGCGATGTGCGCGATCTACAACGCGGCAATCGCCGAGCGGAGTTCTACGTTCGAGACTGAGCTGCGATCCGCAGCGGACTTCGAAGCGCGCGTCGCGGATGAGCGCTTCCCGCTGATAGTCAGCAATGGCGACAAGGGCGTCATCGGCTGGGCCGGTATCGCCTCCTACAGCGCTCGCCCCTGCTATGCGGGCATCAGTGAGTGCAGCGTCTACGTCGCCGCTTCAGCGCGCGGACGGGGGGTCAGCACGACGCTCACCGAAGCACTCGCCGCCGCAGCCGAGCAGAGAGGCTTCCACAAGATGATCGGCAAGCTTTTCACCGACAACATCGCCAGTGTCCGCCTCGTCGAGCGTTGCGGCTTCAAGACAGTGGGCGTGCATCTGCGCCACGGGCAGCTCGATGACGCCTGGCGCGATGTCTTGGTCGTAGAGCGGTTGCTCGCCACTTCTTCCCTGTGACCGCAGACGAACCCATCCAGCTGGCAACGCCCGACCCAAGCTGGCCGACTCAGTTCGAGCAGGAGCGGGCGGCGCTGGACGAAACGATCAGCGAGTGGATCTGCGGCGGCATCCACCACGTCGGCAGCACCGCGGTCCCCGGCCTCGAAGCAAAGCCGATCATCGACATTCTCGCCGGTGTGCATGACCTTGAGACAGCCCGTGCTTGCTTTGGGCCGCTCGCCGACCTCGACTACCTCTATGCGCCCTACCTGCCCGAAGAGATGCACTGGTTCTGCAAGCCACATCCGACTCGACGCACCCATCACCTCCACCTTGTTCCAGCGGGATCGCAGCGATACCGCGACGAGCTGGCCTTCCGCGATCGACTCCGCGGGGACCCCCAAGTCGCCGGTCGCTACGCCTCCTTGAAGCGCGAACTTGCCGAGCGACACCGCGATGACCGAGAGGCATACACCGAAGCCAAGAGCGCTTTCGTCAGGGCGACTCTCCAGGGAGACCCTGGCTAGGCTCCGTCCATTGGAGCGCTGACGATCCGACAAGCCACTGCCGATGATGCGTCGAGCATCGCTGAGATCCACGTGCGCTCTTGGCAGGCCGCCTATCGCGGCATCTTGGCCGACGACCTGCTCGACAGCCTCTCGGTAGCGGAGCGTGGCGATAGTTGGCGAGCCCTCCTTGACGACACCGAGCACCACTGGCTAAACCTCGTAGCCGAGGACGGAAGTGGCGAGCTCGCTGGCTTTTGCGCCGTGACCACGCCAAGCCGCGACGCGAAGAAGGATGAGCTGCTGGCCGAGGTGGGAGCCCTCTACGTCGACCCAGATCGTTGGCGCGAAGGGACGGGCGCCGCGATGCTGATGGCTGCCTTCGAGGAGTTGAAGGAACGAGGCTGGCAGGAGGTAGTGCTCTGGGTGCTGCCGGAGAACCGTCGCGCGCTCGCCTTCTATTCCCGCTTCGGCTTCACGGTCGAGGAGGGCGTTAAGAAGTGCGAGGAGCGCAGCGGCCGGCCTGTGATTCGGCTCCGCGCGCAGATTGATGACCGTAGGCGGCATAGCTGAAAGGATGAGCGGCATGGAGGAGGGTCTGCCGCGCGAGGTTTCCAAGCCGTGGGGGAGCGAGCTGTGGTTCGCGCATACCGACCGATACGCGGGGAAGATCCTTCGGGTCCGCGCCGGTTGTCGCCTCTCCATCCAATTTCACGCGAAAAAGGACGAGACCTCATACGTCCTGTCGGGCCGGGTGATCGTCTCGCAAGGCGACTCGCCTGAGACGATGACCACCAAGGAGCTTGAGCCGGGAGATTCATGGCGGAGCTTGCCGTTGGTCGTCCACACGCTTGAAGCCGTGGAGGATGCCGAGATCATCGAGGTCTCAACGCCGCACCTTGATGATGTCGTCCGCTTGGAGGACAGATACGGGCGAGTGCCCGCAGAGCCAAGCGGCACGTAGCGCAAACTTAGGACGTCGGCCCGGCAAACTGAGTCACTCGCATAAGGCTATGTAGGCTTCGGACTTGGCTGGCGAGGAAATCACCGTACGTCGATGCCGACAGGCCGATGTGGCGGCCGTGTTGGATCTGTGGGCCCAGGCTCGGAGCGAACATGCGAGCACGTCTGACCGCCTCGATGACGTTGAGCGCTTGGTCGCCGACTCGCCTGCCGCCCTCTTGGTCGCCGAGCGGGACGGGGAGGTCGTCGGCGCCCTGATCGCTGCGTGGGACGGATGGCGAGGCAACATGTATCGGCTCGCCGTTCGCGATCGCCATCGTCGGGAAGGCATTGGGCTCGCGTTGACCCGCGCGGGAGAGGACTACCTGCGACGGTGCGGCGCCCGCCGCGTGACCGCACTGGTCGCCTTCGACGACGAGGATGCTGGGGGATTTTGGGAGTCCGCTGGCTATCCGCGGGATCGCGAGATTGGCCGGCGAGTCCGCAATCTGTAGGTCTGCCTTAGTGGGTGGAAAGCTCGGGCTTCAGGGTGTGAGTGCTTCCGTCGGCCGAGACGAGCACGACGGACAGGCCCTGATCGGCGGCGCGCTCGATCGCGTGGCCGGCTCCGGGCTCGTCGGCGTCAATGAAAGCGGCCTTCTCGGGGTAGGGCGAGCGACCCTCAATGGCGAGGTCGAGCGCTTCGGCCATCACCTTCGCGGCGGGGGATTGGGAATCGTTGGTCACTGGCCTTGCCATCCTTCAATCATCTCGCGGTAGCTGCCCTTGATCTCTGCGATCGCAGCCCGCATTCCGTTCCCAAGGGTACCGCGATGCAGGGGCGTTCCCGGCTGCTTGCCCGCGCTGCGGGTGTAGCGGTGCATCTCGTTGTGGCCGTGGGCACCGTCATAGAGGCGAATCGTCTCCGTTCTCCCTTCGATCTCGTAGAGCAGCATGACCGCGTAGTCGGTGACTTCCTTGCCCTGCGTCGTGAACTCGACGCGCAGGATCGCCCAGAGGACGTAATCCAGAGGAAGTTCGTATGCCCCGCTCATCGACCTCGGACGCTATCCAGGGCTTCGGCGCTTCGCTCGGCCTGTCGCCGGTAGTCGGCGAGCAAAATTGCCAGCTCCGCTTTCGACTCGAATCCCGACTCGACGAAGTAGCGACGACCGCGGCCGTCGCCGGGATAGTCGTAGACGAAAACCTCGCCCTCGATGCGGCGGCCGAGCAGAACACGCGGCTCATCGGAGACGGTGTAGTAGCCGAGGACATTGAGCTGTGCCGGATAGGGCTGAACTGCGGTGGCGCTCATCGCGCACCTCCTTGGGCTCGTTGACGGAAGACGTCGAGCCGTCGGGCAGCGGATCAGGCGGCACGGAACCCGAGCGTCAGCGAGGCCCCGCGAAGCGGGGGCCTTGTAGCGACGCCGGCCACTGCCAGGCTCGAAACGGCTTCCGTTAACGAGCCCAAGGTCCCACCGTGCGCGGCGATCCACAACATCCGGACCAAGGGCATGAAACGATTGCTCCTCGATGCGGGGATGTCGGCAGAGCGGCATATGGAAAGCCAACGACGCGGTGGCTCGCTGATGGATGCGGAACGAGCGGAGTGGTCGGCGGTTGACGATTACGTGACCGAGCTGTTGACGCCGCACGACGAGGCACTGTCTGCGGCGCTCCAAGCAAGCGAGGCGGCCGGGCTGCCAGCAATCCAGGTCTCGCCGCCGCAGGGCAAGCTGCTCTACCTGCTGGCAAAGTCGATCGGGGCGAGGTCGATCCTCGAGTTCGGGACGCTCGGCGCCTACAGCACGATTTGGCTAGGCAGGGCGCTGCCGAAGGGTGGTCGGCTCATCACTCTGGAGGCCGATCCCACCTACGCGCGGGTAGCCGGCGAAAACATCGCTCGGACCAACCTGGCGGACGTTGTCGATATGCGCATCGGGCCGGCCCTGGACGTTCTGCCCGCGCTGCGTGCCGAGGGGGCAGGTCCCTTTGACTTCACCTTCATCGACGCCGATAAGGAGAACAGCCCTGCCTACTTCGCCTGGGCGCTGGAGCATTCGCGGCCAGGGAGCCTGATTGTCGCCGACAACGTTGTTCGTGACGGAACCCTGGCCGACCCCGAAAGCGACGATCCGAAGGCGCAAGCTCAGCGTCAGTTGCACGAGATGATCGCTGCCGAGGAGCGTGTAGGCGCGACGACGATCCAGACAGTCGGCAACAAGGGCTATGACGGATTCGCCCTCGCCTTGGTCGGGCAGTAGCGGCGGCTTTCACGTCGCCGATCAGGCCATCGCAGGACGATCCGGAGGCCAGATAGTCAGGTTCCCGAGTCGGAGGTCTACGGCGAAAGCAGGCTGACGTTCCAACTGTTGCCGTCGCGCCGAAAGAGACGACGTTCATGGAGTCGGTCCGCGGCTTCGCTCCAGAGCTCGATGGTGTCGGGTCTTACGCGAAGCGCTCCCCAATCCTCGGGACAGGCAGGAGCGGCCTCCTGGACCTCCGCCAGGTGAGCAAGCCGCGCTCGCAGGGGTTCGAGGTCCTCGATCGGCTCGCCCTGGCGGGAGACGACAGTTTGAAGCTGGTGTAGAAGATCCCGCTCAGCGAACAGCTCCTCGGCCAGCGCTCGCTCGGCGAGGCTGGCCTCGCCCGTGACATGGGCTTGCCGTCCAAGGGCGGGCCAGTGGAAAAGAAGCGAGACATGGGGATTCGCCTCGATCTCTCTCGCCTTGCGCGTCCACAGCGCGGTGGTGAAAACGAGGGCATCGTCCTCAATGCGCTTCAGCGTCACCGTTCGCGCCGACGGGTGGCCATCGGCTCCCACGGTCACGAATGCCACCGAGGCTGGGTGCGGCACTTCCTCTCGGCGTGCCTCCTCGATCCACTCGCGCAACTGAGACAGCGGCTCGATTCGATTCATGATCGTGCAGCTCCCTACTCTTGCGGCTCGACGTGGACCGGGAAGTTGACGCTGTTGGCGATGAAGCAACGCTCGTGGGCACAGCGGTGCAGCGAGCGAAGCTGCTGCTCCTCCAGATCGCATTCAAAGACCACTCGGGGACGCAGAACCACGCGCGTGAACCCGCTGCCATCCATCATCCCTTCGGACTGATCTTCGTATGAAGTCACCGGGACACGCTCGCCGCGCGCCAGTGCCAGGAACCAGAGCATGTGACAACTCGATAGCGAGGCGACGAACATCTCCTCCGGGTCGGCCTTGTCGACATTTCAGCCGAACTCCGGTGCACTTGACGCAGACAGTCGTTGAGCGGCAAGCTCGACGGTGTGGGCACGAATGTCGTCCTCCTCTCGATCCCACCGCACCAACGCCGATGGACGGTTGGCTCCGTCCTCATGACGAGAAGGCTGGCTTGATGCCAATGAGAAGCGCCATCTCAAGCCACTTCCAGTAGCAGTCGACGTCATCAAAGCCGAGATCGCGCAACCAACCTAGTTGCGTCTCGACGTCCAGCAAGCGGTCCGACGGGTCCTCGTTCTCGATCGGCTCGTCGATCGCGTCGAAGAACGCCAGATGTAGACGTTGGCTTGGCGACGCCACATGCTCGAAATTCGCGAAGACGCCGCCCGGTTCAAGCAGATCGAGCACCTCGCCATAGAGCGAACGCTTCCGCTCGTGCTCAAGATGATGGATCGCAAACGATGAGACGACAGCATCGAAGCGTCCGAGTGCAGGAAGGGGCTCAATAAGGTCGTGCTGGACAAGCTCGATACCGTCATTGTCGGCAAAGCGCTCGCGCGCGGCCCCGAGCATCAGCTCAGAGAAGTCGAGGCCCACTCCATGCATCTCCGGCCTGTCGGCCCGCAGAAGTTCGAGCAGCCGCCCGTCACCCGTGCCGAGGTCGAGGATGCGTTGAGCACCAGGTGGCACGTGCTCAAGCAGGACACGCTCCCCCTCGGCGCGATGTGGAAAATCATCTGCGCGGGCGAGGTAGCGGTGGACTTTCTGCTCGTCGATCGTCCACTCCTCGCCGGGCACAGCTGGATTATCCAGCTTGCGGGCTCAACTGATCGGTAGGGTCAGCCGTCGCGCCAAGCCCGCGAACAAGCCTTGGGGGAGCGCGGGGGGGAACGAAAGGGGGTGAAAACAGCCCTTCGCTGACTTTCGTCGACTCGCCCTGACCCCCCGCCTTCGGCGAGATCGAGGCGGCGCAATCGCAGCCCTCATACGGGATTGCGCTCTACAAAGCGGGGATGATGAGACGGTTTCTGAACCCCGAGATAAGGCAGCAGATTGAAGCGCTGCATCGCGAGTTGGCTTGATACGCCGAGGGCCGCCCCAAGGAGCGGCCCTCAACATTCTCCCCGGCAAGTGTTGGCGGCTATGGCCTGACGGCGGCCGAAAAGACGTAGAGGCTCTTCCAGGCACCCCGCACTTGCTGTTTCTCCACTTTGGTCAAGATGCCGTAGCCAGCGAGCGTAGTGACGTGATACGAAACGACCGACAGGCCCAACGCCCCGTCAAAGACGAGCGCCAAGTCTGAGGCCGACAACGGCCGGTCGATCCAGCCCATCGCCTCGATGATGAGCGCCTTGGTTGGATGCGCGAGCAGCATGGCGAGCGCGTTCCAGTCCAGTGATTGACCGAACTTGGATAACGGCGTGTCGCAGGGTTTGGGGTGATCTTCGGGCATGGGGTATGGCGCGCTCCGGGCGGCGGGAGGCCCAGGTCGGGTTGAAGCCGCCCGAAGCGCTCAAACCAGAACCGCTCTGTTGTCGTTTTGCTGACGACTCGCGGGGCGGTTATCTGGTTTGGAGTAGTAGAGGGTTCCAGATCGGAACGCGTTGGTCCATACCGATTTCTCGAACCGAGTTCGGTGGCTACTCAGCAAACTGGGCCGAGAGGCGGCGGCCGCGCTGACGGCCGGTGCGGCTCCGGAGAAAACTCATCATCGCGACGACGACCGAGGTCCCGGTCTCGCCGGACTCGGCCATACGACCAGCGGCTCGGGCCTCGATATCCACAACCCGCTCGTACGATTCGGCCTGCTCGTCCGCGATCTCCCGCCGTCCCTGGGCATCGAGGTTCAGCGACCGCCAACTCATCCAGATGTGGTCGTCGTGGTCCATCTTCTTCGCCCGAAACGCTGACAGCACCTCGGCCAGGATCCCCTGGATGATGATGCCGGTGATGCGGTGGCGGACCTTTGTCGGCAAGGCGCGCGTTTCCTCATCGCTCAAGAACGGGCGCTCGATGGCTCGGTAGAAGTGCTCGTTGGCGTTGCGGGCAGTCTCGACCCTGACGAATTCAATGCTTTCGTCGTCGCGCATCGCTTTGATGTGGTTACCGACCTTGCTCACCGTTGAGCCGATCATGCGGGCGATCTCGCTCGGGCTGGCCGGGCCGTCGTTCAGGATCGCGAGCGCCTCGACCCTGATCCAGTGACCCAAGTTGTAGGGCACTGCCTCGTCGATTGGCCGCGCCGTCTGTTTGCTGCTCGTCGCCCCCAAGTGCTCCTCCAGTCAATGCGGATTGGCTAGTCAAAGGGGGCGGAGCATAGGGAGTTCCCCGGTCACGCAGCCCGGCTACTCACGTTTTCCTTTATACTCAGGATTTCCTTAGTATTCATCTCCCTCCCCGGTTGATACCGGGCTGACGACGGAGGGAGGTGAGCAGGGATGACGATCAGCAAAGTGGCGATGACGACGCCGAGTGTGCAGGTGCTCAAGCACAACTAGGCATACCGCGATTCCGGGGCCGGTCTGACCGCCGCACGCAGCGGACGGCGACCGGCCCCCACGGCTACCGGCCGGATTAGGCGTCGCCTAGGTCTTCGGCTCGCTTCGCCAACTCGGAGACGGTGAGGTCGAGCGCGGCGGCGATCCGCCGGACGCTGCCCCAGGCCGGGTTGTTCCGGCCGCTCTCGATGTGGCTGATCCAGGTCGGATGAATCTCGGCCGCCAGGCCCAGTTCCTCCTGGCTGAGGTCGCATTCCTCCCGCCGCGCTTTGATCGCGCGGCCAAGGCCGGGTTGTGGCTCGGTGCGGGGCGGCATTGAGGGCTGGACGCTCTCCGCTTCTGCCGCGCTGGTCCATAGAGTCGAACTCAAGTATGCTGTCGAACTCAAGTTGGCAAATGGCCCCTCGGGGCACACAACGGAGACGAGGAGGCGCAGATTGGACGCTCTGACGGTGCTACTCGCAGGGGGCCTGGTGCTCGTGAGTATTCCCCTGGGTGGGCCGCTCGCGGTGCTGGCCGTGCTGGCCGCTTTCGACCTGCCATCGGGATTCCAGTCGGCGGCGTCGGACTTCACCAGTGGTGGCGGCTGGGCGCTCCTGGCAGTCGGTGCCGTGGTTGCGTTCGGCCTGGGCCTCGTCTACCTCAGAGGGCGTCGGCCGCTGGAACCGGTCGGCTTGCCTCGTGACCCCGGCTCGGTTTCGTGAGCGAGCCGCCGACACCGGAGGCCGTGCCCGCAGCGACGGCCGAGGGTCACGCGCCCACTCGATCGAGCGACGCGCTCGCCATCGCCGGGTGGATCACGGCCGTCGTGGTCCCGCTTCCGGTCGGCATGGTGATCGGGGCGATCCTGGCCAGTCGCGACGACAAACGGGGGCGCTGGATTCTCGGGGTGGCGGTTGGCGTCACCGTCCTCTGGATTCTCGTCGTAGTCCTGCTTCTGAATACGGCGGAACACCAGGCCGAACAGAGCTACTACTACGAATAGCGGTGGGGGCGTTCCGGGGGACAGCTCTAGTGGTAGCCATCCTGGGGGTCACGGCGCTGGTCGGCTGGGCACCAGCACCCGCAGAATCTGTCGCGCAGGCGGTACTAATGATCAGTGCAGGCCGCGGCATCGGGGGGCGGCAAAGTGACAGGTGGCCGACACGAACACTGCACGAAACGGGCGGGCCGATGTGATCGCGACCGACTTAGCGGTTGACGGAGATTCTGCTGGCTAAGACTGTTGTCTAACTCTTACGTAGAGCGGGAATGTACCAGTGCGTTCTAGCGCTAGGTCGCCTGGGCCATCGCTCCATACACGAACTTCGCCGCTGGCTCGTTCAAACACGAGTGTCGATTCCTCATCACCAAAGTGCATCTCATCGCTGTAGTGCTCTCCCCCAAGTGGAAACCACCCCCTCCGCCAGTCCTGAGCAACTACCTCGAACTGCACCAATACGAAAGGCACATCTAGCTGTGGGAACTCCTTACCATCAACTACCCGGATGGATGGACTGGGGGGAATCTCAATATCAACGACTCGCCTGTCGCCAACTGGCACTCTGAAAGTCGGCGGTTCATGGCTGGGGGAGACCTCATACACAACAGAGCCGTCAAGCTGATGTTCTGCCCGAATCTTACGAGACCGCAGCTCCGCGTGACCTACATTTTGCTCAGGCTTACTCACATTCCTCCATGCCGTTCACTAGTCTGACACTCGTTTTTATACGACTTTCCAGTCTCTGTCAATAGCCCCCCAAACACCACACCATCCGAATGGCACACCCTGACGGCTTTCCCGGTCGCGACGTGGCCAGTACCGAAACTTCCACAATGGTTGAATATGCCACTTCGCTTCATCAGTCTCCAGACCGAGAATTGCTCCAATTTGTATTAGGTGGAGCAGTTCGTCGTATGACCGCATTGGGTCGAGCGACCCGGTTTCCCCGATCTCTCGTAGCACCTCGGTGCCGAATCCTTCATCCAGCGATACACGGGCAAACGTAAAGGGTCGATACAGTGCGTCCCAATCGGCGGTAGTGAGCCACTCTTTCCAGGTGCCGATCACTCGAATACCCGTTTGGCTACTTTCAAGCTGTTCCAAGAACGGGTGCAGCGTACTTCTAGGTTCTCTGTAGGCTGCCAACAGCGCCGAGTGTTCGCGCATGGTAAATAAGGGGCCTGGGCACTTAAAGAGAATCCAACCAATGTCGCCGGGGGCATCACTGCCATTTCGCTCCCTCTCAGCGATAAGTCGTGCCACTAGTTGCCGCGCGAGATCAAGTCTCTCCCAAGCTGCCGCATAAACGAAAAGTACCCAGAGTTGCGATTCGGAGTCAGCGTCGCTCGCACTCCTGAGTTCGTCCATTAGATCGTTGGCCTCATAAAGAACGCTCAGTCCGCTAGCCTTCGCGACTGGAGAACGCGACAGGCGCTCGGCAAGCTCTTCATGTATTTCCCGCTCATCCGTATCTATGTGAGTTCGCATTGAGACGGAACGACCTGGCCGTTTCCCGATGAGTATTTCGCGGCGCGGCATGATTCTCGGGATTTCCTGCCACTCCTCCGTGAGGGCATAAGTGCCATCGATGAGCTTTATGCGCCACTCGCGTTCCTGTTGCTCTGACTTCGTCTTGCCGAGGTGCGAGGGCTTCATCTTTTCAAGCTCGTTAACGATTGCGGTCGCTAGCTCGGTCGCTTTCGACAGGTCGTCGAGAGCGTCCCAACCTTGTTGATGCACAAACCGTGACAGCGATAGAACGTCGGCGAATTCGCCCACATCACGGGCAATCGCGAACGGATTGAGGTTTCGCTTTGCGGCCTCCTGCAGTTGCCGGGGCACGCCTTGCAGGAGTGGCTTTCTTGGCATAGAGAACATATAGCGAAGCTGGAGACTCTCCGCCAGGTGCCAAAAGTGTGCCTGGAGTGCCAGAGGAAGCGACGGTATCCGTGTACTCCATCCACTTTCGAAAGGAGCACGAAATGGCCTCTGATCTAACCCCCTACCGCCCCCGCGCCCTCGCCCGCGAGGAGCGCCAAACTGCGGCCATGCTGCGCCGGGAGCAGCTGCCCGCCAAGCGCGCAGCAGCGCGGATACAGGCAGCGACGCTGGTCGCGCACGTCGGCATAGTCAACGTCGAGACCTTGACTGCCTTGGAGGTCGAGGCACTGCGGCGGCAAGGTGCCGTCATCGACAACCGAGTACGGAGCATCGTTGACGGCTTCGCGGCGCTTGTCGGCACCGAGTTGGGGCGGCTGTCCCTGGGGGGTGAGTAGACGATGGTGCTGGTTTGGTTTTTGGCCCTTGTCGGCCTGAGCCTTCTCATTGCCCTAGCCGCGTTGGCCGTGATCGCCATCGGTCGGCTGCGTCCTCCGACTGAACCCGAAGACGCATTCGACCTCGCGCTCGCAAGCGTCGCCCGACTCCAAGGCGAGGCGTGGAGCGCGATTCAGGAATTGCGCGGCGAGAGCCGGAAAGGAGATGAGTAATGCCCTCACAGATCGGCGTACCCACTCGACTGACTCCGGCGGCAGACAGCGCCGCAACGGTGGAGTTCGTCGGAGCCTTCATGCTCCGTGTAGTCCGCCATGAACAGGACGGTCTCTCGCGGGCATGTGCGGTCTTGGCTGCCAGTTCGGAAATGGGCATCGACCCCGCGGCCGTACTCCAGGCCGGTGCGGAGGAATGACCAATGGATCGCCTGATGGGTTGGGTGGTGGTCGCACTCGCAATGGCCATTGCCCTGCCCACCGTGGCCGCCATCGCCCAGTCCCTCATACCGGCGCTCGTCATGGCCATAGTCGGGCTGGCCGCCCTGCGGTTGCTGACCTGAACCAGTAGAGGCCATAGTCATGCGTCGTCACACTCCCGCCCGCCGCTGTCCCGTCTGCCGAGGTAAGAAGAAGATCGTCGTCAAGACCGGCGTTCGGCTGTTCGGGCGGGACTACCTGAGCTTTAAGAAGTGCCACCGCTGCAAGGGACTCGGCTATGTCTAGCCACGGAGTGCCAATCCGGCTGTTGCTCGCTTGCCCCCTCCGCTTGTCCGCAATGAAAATGAAGTAAGTCATTGCATGCATGCAAGGAATCTATGAAGCACCGCATCACCATCACCGCTGATCGCCACGAGTCGCCCGACCTCGACCGGATCGTGGCCTGCCTGTTGGCCCTGGCCCTAGCGCGCCTCGAAGCCGAAAAGGAACCCCGGACCGACCCCTCCGGGGAGTCGCGAAAGGAATCCGGTGACTGAGCTGGTCGGGGTGGGCTGGCTGGCCGTGTTCGCCGTCGGCGGCGTGGCAATCCTGCGCTGGAGGCTCGCGACTGCCGAGGCGAAACACCGCCGCACCTTCGAACTGCGCTTTCCCCGTACCTTCGACGCGAGCGGGGCCGCCCAAGTGGTCCGGGCGCTGGGGGGACTCTCGGCACCGTGGTGGGGACGCTGGCTGTCCGCTCCAGCGGTCGTCTTTGAGGTTCGCGCCGATGCCTCCGGCGTGCGCCACCTGGTCAGAGTGCCGGAGCGCTTCGCGGACTTCCTCACCGCCCAGCTCGCCGGGGCGGGCGTGCGGTTTGAGGAGTGCCCGGATGAGACGGCGGCCGTCTCGACCGGCGCGGAGTTCCGGCGTCCCTCCCTCATCGTGCCGGTGAGTACCGACGAGGCCGTGGCCAGCGGGATGCTCGCGGCCATGCAACCGCTGCGGCACGGGCAGTGCGCCGTCATGCAGACGGTGGTGCGACCCGCCGCCAGTCCCCGTCAGGCGGTCCTTGATCCGGCACGCGCCTGGTGGCGGCAGGCGTTCGGCAATGCCCCGGCCACCTCGTCACCGGCCAGCTCCGCCGCCGTTCGAGCGTGGAGCCGCGAGCCTGCCCTGGCGGCGAGCCTGCGCATCGGCGTCACCGCCGAATCAGCCGGAGCTGAGCGCCACCTGCTCGGTCGGCTCACGGGAGCGATCAACCTCTCGCGGAGTCACGCGCTGGCGCTTCGGCGGCGCTGGTGGCCCGGCTCGCTGGTCGCGGCGGCGATCAACCGGGCCAGCATCCCCGCCCGCGCTCCCGCCCTGCTTCGCGCCTCCGAGCTGGCCGTGCTCTTGGCGCTGCCACTGGACGGCCCGCCGACACCGGGTCTCTCCATCGCCGGCGCCCGCCAGCTCGTGCCAGCTACGGCGCTGCCGCGCACGGGCCGAGGGCTTGGCGAGGCCACCTATCCCGGTGCCGAGCGCCCGGTGTCCCTTGCCCGCCCCGAGGGGACAACTAGACACATGTGGGCCATCGGGCCGTCCGGTACCGGGAAGTCCACCCTGACGCTCCGTGCCGCTCTCGATGATGTCGCGTCAGGTGCCGGGATCTGCATCGTCGATCCGGTCAAGGGCGATCTGGTCTCCGACTTCATTGACCGCCTGCCACCGGAGCGCGCCGACGACCTCATCATTCTCGACGCCGCCGACACCGCCCAGCCGGTCGGCTTCAACCCGCTTGCGGAGCGGGGCACGACGCCGGAGCTGGCCGCCGACGGGATGCTGCACATCTTTCGCCACCTGGCCCGTACCCGCTGGGGCGGCTCCTGGGGTCCCCGTCTCGAGGACACTATGCGCGCAAGCCTCATCACGCTGAGCCGCGCCGGTCTCACCCTCTGCGAGCTGCCCGCCCTGCTGCTCAATTCCAATTTTCGTACCGCGATCGTCGCGGGCCTGGACGATCCGCTCGGCGTCGGGCCCTTCTGGAGCTGGTACGTCGGACTGTCGGACGGCGAGCGGGAGCAGGTGGCCGCGCCCGTGCTCAACAAGGTCCGCGGATTCATCGTCTCGCCGTCCGTCCGCAACATCATCGGGCAGCGGCAGTCGGCCTTTTCCCTGGCCGACGTGCTGGCCCAGGGAAAGATTCTCTGTATTTCTCTGCCGCGCGGCGTGATCGGCGAGGACGCCGCCACCCTGATCGGCGCGGCCGTCGTTTCCTCGCTCTGGCGGGCCATCCTCGGCCGGGCCGCGCTGCCACCCGCCGCCCGCCGTCCCTTCTACGTCCACCTGGACGAGTTCCAAGAAGTCGCCGTCCTCCCGCTTTCCCTCGGTGAGGCCCTGGCAACTTCGCGCGGTCTGGGAGTGGGCTGGGCCGTCAACAACCAGCACGCCGCGCAGCTCCCCGCCGACCTCCGCGCCGCCGTCCTCGCGAACACCCGCACCAAGGTCTGCTTCCAGCTTGGCGGCCAGGACGCAGCGTTGTTCGCTAAGGAGTTCAGTCCCTACGCCGCTGCCGACGACCTCACCGCTCTAGCGCCGTTTGAAGCGGTGGCGGCGGTCGCGGTCGGGGCAAACGTCGCGCCGCCGGTCACGATTCGCACCCGGCCCGGCCCGCCACCGAGCGGCCACGGAGCGCAGGTCCGCGCCCAGGCCCGCGAGCGCTACGGCCGCGACCGCGAGGCCGTCGAGACGGAGCTGCGCGCCCGGCTGGAGGGCGCAGCGGAGCCGGTCGCTATCGGGAGTCGGAGGCGTCGGTGAGTTGTCGCATCGCTGTTCGCGTCGCTCGGCCGAACCGGACCGCGAACCGGCAGCCTTGTCGCGTTCTCGGCACCGGAGCGCCAACGAGTCACCGTCCCCCAAGGGGACTCCGGTGACGCGCCGCCGGGTCACAGCCGCCCACGTTGCGCGGCTCGCTGAAACGCTGTCCGCGCGCGAGCTGGCCGTCGTCGCCACCCTGGACCGCGTGCGCGTCGCGACGGCCGGACAGCTCCGGCGGCTGCACTTCACCGCTGGCACCGAGCGGGCCAACGCGCGCCAGGCTCAGCGGCGGCTGCGGGTCTTGGTCGAGCGGCGGGTCCTAGCCGAACTCGACCGCCAGATCGGGGGTACGGGCGGCGGCTCGGCCCAGGCCATCTATGCCCTCGACGTGGCGGGGCAGCGCCTCGGAGAGATGCTTGGCCCGGCAGGCGGGCGGCGGCTGCGCCGTCCCTGGACTCCCGGCCTGCCGTTCCTCGCTCACACCCTCGATGTCACTGAGCTGTACGTCAGGCTCCGCGAGTGGGAGCACGGCGGCGGGGAGCTGCTCGCCTTCGATGCCGAGCCTGCCTGTTGGCGGCGCTTCAGCGGCCTCGGCGGGGCGCGCACCTGGCTGAAGCCGGATGCGTTCGTGCGGACGGCGGCCGGGGACTTCGAGCATGTCTCCTTTGTCGAGGTCGACCGGGACACGGCAAGCCTTCCGGGCATCGCCCGGAGGCTCGGCGTCTACGCCCGCTATCTCCAGACCGATGCGAGCCGAGAGACAAGGCGCTACGGCGTGTTCCCGCGCCTCGTGCTGCTGGCCCCGGACGCACCGCGCCGAGACGCCCTGGCCGACGTGGTAGCCGCCGGGCCGTCCGAGCTGCGAACCGTCGCCGTCGCGCATCGCTTTGCCGACGCGCTTTCTGTCCTGGCCGGAGACGCGCCTGATACTCCGCTGACGGGTGCTTAGTTCCTTGCATGCATGGAAGACAGGGAATAGAATCGGGGTATGTCCACAAAACGCGCCAGAGCCGACTTGGGCCGCTTCCTGCGGCAGCGCCGCGACGCGCTGGGTCTCTCCCAGGAAGCGCTCGCGGAGCGCGCCGGACTCCGGGCCTCCACGATCAACCGTCTGGAGCAAGGCAGCATTGAGAACCCCCGGCCCGACACACTCCAAGCACTCGCCGCCGCGTTCGACATCAGTTTCGAGGACTTGTTCGCGCGGATCGGCTACCTCGACGGCGACCGACTGCCGGACCCCGCCCCCTACCTTCGGGCCAAGTTCCGCGACTACCCCGATGCTGCACTCAAAGAAGCTGAACAGTTCTTTGCCGAGTGGGAACAGCGACACCCGAAGGGGAAGCGTGGCAAACGCACTGGCTGAACTCCGCGCGTGCTGCCCGCCCCGTCGCCTGACGGCGAGTGAAGCCCGCCAAGTGGCCGAGCGCCAAGCGGCCCGGCTGCTTCGGCACTTCGGCATCGTCACCGAACCGGTGCCCGATCAGGTCATTACCGAGCTGCCCTCCGTGCGCGTTCGGTACGTCCAGGCGCGGCACTTCGTCGCGACCGCCAAATGGAGCACGGCCCAGCGGCGCTGGCTGATTCTCGTCAACCGTGACGGCAACACGGCCGGTCGGATTCGCTGGTCACTGATGCATGAAGCGAAGCACGCGGTCGATCATCCGCTCGCCAAGATCATCTATCGCGACCGCCCGGCGGCGTCGGCCTACCTGCAAGCCGAACGTGCCGCCGATGCCTTCGCGGCTGCGCTGCTGATGCCGAAGGCATGGGTCAAACGCGCCTTTTACGGAGAGGGCATCCGTGACGAGCGGATACTGGCTCGCCGCTTCGGGGTCAGCGTCGCCGCGATGCGGGTACGGATTGACGAGCTGGGCCTCTTGGAGCCGGAGGCGGTGGCGTGAAGCGGGCGGCCCTCTACCTCCGGGTGTCCACGGATCGACAGGTCGGGCGGGCGTTCTCAGCGGAGGGCTACTCCGTCGAGACGCAGCGCGAGGCGTGCGAGCGCAGGGTCGCGCAGCTCGAAGCCGAGGTCGTTGCCGAGTACGTCGATTACGGCGATTCGGCCCGCGTTGCCAACCGGCCCAAGTTCCAAGCGCTCCTGAAACGGATTCGTGAGGACCACGACCTCGACCTCCTGGTCGTCTACAACATCAGCCGCTTCGCTCGCAACACCTACGACGACATCGTGATTGCCGCGGAGCTGGAACAGCTCGGCGTAGAAATTGTTTCGGCCACCGAGCACTTTGACAACACGCCGTTCGGCAAGCGCATGCGCCGCTACGCCGCTGCCGATGCTGAGTTCTACTCCGAATCCTTGTCGGTCGAGGTCAAGCGGGGGCTGCATCAGAAGGTGCGGCGTGGGGGACGGCCCGGCCTCGCGCCCATCGGCTACCTCAACGTCCATGAGCGAGACGAGGCGACCGGCCGGATCATCGCCACCATCGAGCCTGATCCGGAGCGCACCCCGCATCTGCGCTGGGCATTCACTGCCTACGCCACCGGCGTCTACACACTCGACACGCTGCACGCGGCGCTGGAGCGGCGGGGCTTGCGGACGCGGCGGACGGCAAAGCAACCGGCCCGACCGCTGTCGCGGGCACAGTTGGCCCGCGTCCTGGCCAATCCCTACTACGTTGGCGTCGTCCGTTACGGCGGAATCGAGAATCCCAACGGCCAGCACGAGCCGCTGATTGACCGGGAGACCTTCGAGCGGGTACAGGCCGTCCTCGCCGCCCACACCCAGGCGGGCGAGAAGGATCGGAAGCATCATCACCATTTGAAGGGCAGCCTTTACTGCGGCTACTGCGACAACCGCCTGACCTACGTTCGTGCCCGCAGCAAGACTGGCCGTCACTACTGGTACTTCGCCTGCATCGGCCGCGTCACTGGCACCGGCTGCGAGCTGCCCTATCTACCTGCCCACCAGGTCGAGGCGCAAGTCTCCCGCTATTGGGAGGGGGTCGCACTCACGGCGAAGCAGGTTGCGGCAATCCGTTCTGCCGCCAGCGCTGTGCTGGCTGAGATGAAGAAAGAGAGCGAGCGGGAAGGCACGCGCCAACGGCAGCGCGTCGCATCGCTCGAAGCCGAGCGCGACAAGCTCTTGCAGGCGTTCTACGCCGAGGCGGTTCCCTTGGAGCAACTCAAACGCGAGCAGGACCGCATCGCCGCAGAGCTGGCCCAGGCCGAACAGCATCTTGCGCTCGCGACCGAGGACCTGATCGACGCAGAGGCGGTACTGCATATGGCGCTGGACTTGCTAGAGCCATGCGCCGTGGCCTATGAGCAGTCGGCAGCGGTCAACCGGCGCATCTGGAACCAGACGTTTTTCCGCCGACTGAACGTCCGGGTGGATGGCATCGACAGCCATGAGCGCGCCGAGCCAGTGGGCGAAATGACGCATCCCGGTTTCAGCGACCGGCTAGCAGGCAAGCGGACCCGCGAAGCCCGCGCTTTCTCTGGCAGGGGTTCCAAAAAGGAACTTCTAGCGGAGAGGGTGGGATTCGAACCCACGAGACGGGTTAACCCCGCCCACGCGATTTCCAGTCGCGCTCCTTAAGCCACTCGGACACCTCTCCGGAGCTCTCAAGGGTATTGGCTAGCGCCGGGCGGCGAAGAAGCCGCTGAGCAGGGCGGCGCACTCGGCCTCCATGACACCGCCAGTCACCTTGGGCCTGTGATTCAGGGCCGGCTCGGAGAGGACGTCGAGGACACTTCCGGCAGCACCGGCCTTCGGGTCGGCAGCGCCGTAGACGACCTCGGGGATGCGGGCGAGGACGATTGCTCCGGCGCACATCGCGCAGGGCTCGAGCGTCACGTAGAGGGTCGTGCCGGGCAGGCGCCAGCCGCCCAGCGCCTCGGCAGCGGCGCGGATCGCGAGGATCTCGGCGTGGGCCGTCGGGTCGGCTCGCAACTCACGCTCGTTGCCGGCCGCGGCGAGCGGCTCGCCATCGCGGGCGATGACGGCGCCGATCGGCACGTCGTCGTGGCCCTCCGCCTCGCGGGCGCGCTCGATCGCCAGGGCCATCAGCCGCTCGTCGGTCGGCGTCGATGCGTCTCTCTCCATGCATCGGAGAGTATGTGCACCGACAACTTCGCGAGCAGGCTCGTGTTAGGGGGAAGCCCGTTCGGTTGCAGGGATTGCGCGAGCGCAGAACAAGATGAACCGATTCCTTCCGATTGCTGCCGCCGCGACTCTGCAGGCGGTGCTCTGCCTGGTGCCCGCGGGCGCGAGTGCGGCAAGTGGCCTGGCACCTGCTCGCAGCTTCGCCCCGCACCAGCTGGTGGTCAAGCTCGCCGGGGCGCGCACGGCCAGGACCGTGACACTGCCCGGCAACCTGAGCGTGCCGACCGCCGCAGCGGCCCTGCGCCGGCGCCCCGGCGTCGCCTACGCGGCACCGAACTACGTCGCCACCGCCTCCGCGACGAAGTCCGAAACCGCGATCGAACTGCCCAACGACCCGGGGACGATCACTCTTCCGATCGGCCCCCCCGGCGGCTGGGTTACGAAGCAGTGGAACTTCCTTCCCTGGCAGGGAACAGCCACGCCACTGCTCCCCATCTCTCCCGGTGGCATCGACGCCGCCGGCGCCTGGGAACACTTGGCCGTGGCGGACCACCCCGGCGCCGAAGGCATCACCGTCGCGGTCCTCGATACCGGGATCGCATACCGGACGAAGAGCCCTCGCTTCCTGCGCAGCCCCGACTTCACCGCCGGCCAGTTCGTCGCCGGCCACGACTTCGTCGACCACGACCGCTTCCCGCTCGACGAAAACGGCCACGGGACCCACGTCGCCGCGACGATCGCCGAGAAGACCAACAACGGGATCGGCCTCGCCGGGCTCGCCTTCCGGGCGAAGCTGCTGCCGGTCCGCGTTCTCGACAAGCACGGGCGCGGGCAGGCGGACGAGATCGCCAAGGGAATCCGCTTCGCCGTGGTCCACGACGCCGACGTGATCAACATGAGCTTCAACTTCGAATGCGGCAAGCAGGTGCCGGGGGTAGACGAAGCGCTTCGCCAGGCCTACCGCAGGGGCGTCATCGCCGTTGCGTCAGTCGGGAACCTCGGCTCCGAGGCATGCGTCGCACCGCCCGCCACCAGCCCACACACGATCGGGGTCGGCGGCAGCACCGAGGGCGGCTGCCTCGGCGATTACTCGCTGGCGGGCGCAGACGTCGACGTCCTCGCTCCGGGGGGCGGCGAGCCGGCGGCGGGCTGCCCATCGGTCTCGGCCGGCCCGATCTACCAGGTGACGCTCAAAGACCACAACACCCGCCGCTTCGCCGAGCCCAGCAGCTATGTCGGGACCTCGATGGCCGCGGCGCACGTCTCCGGCGTCGCCGCGATGATCCTCGCCGGCGGCACGCTCGACCCCAAGGCGAAGAAGAGGGGCCGGGTAGCGGCGGTGACGAAACGCCTGCGCGGAACGGCACGAGACCTGGGCCTGCCGGAAACGCGACAGGGTGCCGGCCTGATCGACGCCTCAGCAGCGACGTCCCCAATAAGCCCCTGACGGCAGCTGACCAAGCAGGTCAAGGACGCAGGGAACGCCGCGTGCTCCGCACGCAAGCGACCAAGGACGAAGAGATGCGCCGGTCAGATGTCGTCAGGTGGTGCGAACGATGATGACGCTGCATGGCGCGTGATGGGAGACGTTGTTGGGGACGCTGCCAAGAAGAAAGCGGCGCGCTCCGGTCATACCCTTGTTGCCGACCACGATCAGGTCGGCGTTGGTCTCTTCGGCGACGCTGAGGATCGCCTCGGCGGGTTCGGCCTCGGCCGGGTGCGTCTGCACCTCCACCCCCTCCTTGCGAGCGCTCGCGGCAGCGGCGTCGAGGACGAGGTTGACGTCCTCGCGCGGACCGATCTCATACTGGACGTCGGCCGGGGCATCGAGCTTCTCCGCCTCGACCTGGCGCTTGGACAGCGGCTCGTAGGCGCTGACGATGCTGAGCTCGGCGCCGGATAGCTTCGCCAGGTCGACCGCCTGGCGAACCGCCTCCGCGGCGGTCTCGGACCCGTCGGTTCCAACAACGATGCGAGTAAACACGCCGCCTCCTCTGCTCGGTCGCTGAACGGGGCCGATACTACCGGCATGAAACTGCTGCCGGGAGCCATCCGCGCCCGGTCGTAGGTTCGCCTCACCGGGACGGGGGCTCCCAAAGCAGACGAGACGGGCAGGCCGCGCTTGCGTTATGGGCTGCGAGCCCGAGACGCTAATTGGCCGCCCCTGCGACTGGCCCGGTTGCGCTTCGAGCGCGAATCCGTAGTTGTCGTTTGCCCGCTCGCTCTGCGTCCGACAGTCGATCGAGAGGAGGCACCACATGCGCTCAATTGGACTCGACGTTCACCAGAGCTTCTGCGAGGTGGCGATCTGCGAGGCAGGTGAGGTGAGGTCCGCGGGCCGGATCCAGACCGACCGGGCTGAGCTCGAGCTCTTCGCCCAGAGCCTCGGCGCCGAAGACCAGGTGGTGATGGAGGCGACCGGCCCGGCGATGGAGATCGCCCGGATCCTCGAGCCCCACGTCGCCCGCGTGGTCGTCGCCAACGCCCAGGAGGTGCGGGCGATCTCCCATGCCCGCGTCAAGTCCGACCGCTTCGATGCCCGCACCCTGGCCCGCCTGCTGGCGGCCGGCATGCTCGACGCCGTCTGGGTCCCCGATCCCGCCACCCAGGCGCTGCGGCGGCGGGTGGCCCGCCGAGCGGCCCTGGTGCGCCAACGCACCAGGGCCAAGAACGAGGTCCATGCGGTTCTCTCACGCTGCTTGCTCGGGCGCTCGCCCGCAAGTGATCTCTTCGGCGTCGGCGGTCGAGCATGGCTGGCCGCCCAGAAGCTCCCCGAGACGGAGGTGGAGACGGTTGCCGGTTGCCTGCACCAGATCGACTTCCTCGACGGGGAGATCTCAAAGATCGACCGAAAGCTCTGCGAATGGGCCCTCTCCTCTGTCGAGGCTCGCCGCCTGATGACGATCCCCGGGGTGGGGGTCGCTGCGGCCGCCGCGCTGATGGCGGCGATCGGCGACGTCTCCCGCTTCGATTCCTCGCGCAAGCTGGTCGCCTACCTGGGTCTTGACCCGAAGGTCCGCCAGTCAGGAGAGGAGCCGGCCCGTCATGGCCGGATCTCCAAGCGCGGCAACTCCCAGGCGCGCTCGGTGCTGGTCGAGGCCGCCTGGAGCGCCGTTCGCTCGCCGGGGCCGCTGCGCGCCTTCGGCGAACGCGTCCGGGTCCGTAAAGGCTCCCAGGTGGCCGCGGTCGCGGTCGCCCGCAAGATCGCCTGCCTCTGCTGGCAGCTGCTCAGCAAGGAGGAGGACTACGCCTACGTGCGTCCCTCGCTGATGCGGGCGAAGATCCGGCGGGCCGAACTCGACGCCGGCGCGCCACCACGGTCAAAGCGACACGGCGGCAAAGCGGTCAGCGCCACCCCGAAGGAGCGCGAGGCCGAGCGCGAGCTGGTCGAGCGCGCCGAGGCCGCCTACCGGCGGCTCGTCGTCGACTGGAAGGCGACCGGAGCGAAGGGCGCCGGTGCGACAACGGGGCGCGCATCTTCAAGGCCCTCTACGGGGCAAGCAGCGCGGCAGGAATCAGCCCCTGAGCCTGCGCTTTAGCTCGGTCGTCACCGGCGCCGCCAGAAACTCTTGCAAAACGAGGTGCGAGTGCGACAGGGACTTGACTTTCATCCGTAACGCGGCCGGTGGGCGTGCACGGGCAAGCCGCGGAAGCCGTCGCCGAGGATTTCGGTCGGCGTGGTCGCGAGGCGGTAGATCGCGATCGTCATCGAGGCGACGAGGCAGACGATCAGCACCACCATCCCAGCTTTCCAGAGGCTTGGCATTAGGCTGATCTCATCATGGAGAAGGTCGCCGACGGGGTCTGGCTGCTGCGGGGCGATGCCCGCAAGTCGATGAACATCTACTTCCTCGAGGAGGGGGACGGGGTGGTGCAGTTCGATGCCGGCACCAAGGCGATGGTGAAGAAGGCGCGTGCGGCAGCGGAGAAGCTGGGCGGCCTGAAGCGGATCGTGCTCGGGCACGCTCACGCCGACCACCGCGGCACGGCGCCCTCGCTCGGTGCTCCGGTCCATTGCCATCCCGACGAGGTCGCCTATGCCGAAAGCGACGCTGTGCTGTGGAGCTATCTGGACATCTCCCAGCTTCCGGCGCCGGCGCGCTGGATCTACCCGATGCTGCTGCGACGCTGGGACGACGGCGCGGTGAGGATCGACGGGACCGTCACCGAGGAAGACGAGATAGCGGGCTTCCGCGTCATTCACTTCCCCGGCCACGCGCCGGGCCAGATCGGGCTCTGGCGCGAGCGCGACCGCTTGGCGATCGTCAGCGACGTCGTCTATCTGATCGACTCGACCCGGCTGGGACGGCCCCTGCCGAAGGGCGAGGCAAGCGTCCCCCACCCCGCCTGGGGGTGGGACCACGCCAAGGCCAAAGAGTCGGTGCGCAAGCTGGCGGCGCTGGAACCGGCGCTGGTCTGCACCGGGCACGACGAGCCGCTTCGTGGCGAGAACCTGCGGCCCACGCTGGAACGAGCGGCCGAGAAGTATTGAGCCGGGGCGCCGCCCTCCGCTCCGCTGCCATAGTTTCCGCCCCTGATGATCGGGACCTACGCCTCGGCGGCATTGATTTGCGCCGCCTCGATGCTGGTGGGACGCGCCATCCTCGACCTCGCCGGAGGGGAGGAATCGCGCAGATGGCTGGCGCCGTCCGTCGGCTTCGGCGCGGTGCTCACCGTCGCCGGTTTCCTTGCCCGGGCGCCGGGACACGCGACCAGCGCGACGCTCGGGCTGGTCGCCCTGGCGATCGCCGCCGCGCTGCTGCTCTGGCGGCAGCCACGGCGCCCCGGCGGCGCTCTGCTGCGGGAGGGGCTGCCGATTGCCGTGATCGTCGCGCTGGTGCTCTCGATCCCGTTTGCGATCAGCGGGCGCTGGGGGATCGTCGGGGTCGGCTTCAACAACGACCTCGGCCTGCACCTGGCCTGGGCGGAGTGGCTGCGCAGCGGCCTCGGGCCCACGCCGGAAGCCGGCTACCCGCTGGGCCCGCACGCGCTCGCCGCCGCGGTCGCGGCCCTGCCGGGAATCGGTCTCGGCCAGACCTTCGTCGGCGAGGTCTTCGCGATCGGGATCCTCACCGCGTTGACCGCGCTGGGGGCGCTCGGCGACCTCACCCCGGGACGAAGGGCGTTGGCGGCCACGCTGGTCGCGATCCCCTACCTCGGCGCCTCCTACTTCGCCCAAGGCGCCTTCAAGGAGACAACCGAGGCCCTCTTCGTCCTCGCCTTCGCCGTCTACCTCCACAATTTCGACCGCCGACGGGCCGAAAACCGGAGCCCGGGTCCGGTTTTCGGCCCGTCGGCGGGGGTTTTGGTGCCGCTGACGCTTATGGGGGGGATTTTCTTCTCCTATAGCTTTGCCGGGCTGGCCTGGCCGGTGGCGATCCTGGTCTTCTGGGGGGCGACGGTGCCGGAGGTGCGGCGGGGGCTGCGGCCGCGAGCGCTGCTGCGGACCGTGCTGCGTCCCACAGTCCTGATTCCGGCCCTGGTGCTGGGCGGGCTGGCGGTGACGCTGATGCTGGTCGGCCCCTTCGCCTTCGTCCACGGCTTCAACCGGGTGGCCGGAACGAATACATACGGACCGGTCTCACCGGCCGAGGCGCTTGGCATCTGGCCGGCGTCCAACTACCGGCTCAACGCCGCCGGCGGCGCGCCCCTCTCCGGCCTCGCCACCGCGGTCGCGGTGCTGGCGGTGATCGTCGGCGCCATCTGGTGGCTGCGGCGACGTCAGTACGCGGTTCCACTCGCGCTTGGCGCCTGCGCAGTCCTCTATCTAGCCGCGCTGGCCAGCAGCGGCGAGTACTCCCAGGCCAAGGCCCTAATCATCGCCGCGCCGCCGGCGATGCTGATCGCGATCCGCCCCCTCCTCTTCGAGCTCGGCGGCCGAAACCCCCGCCGACGGGCCAAAGGTACGCCTATATGGCGTGAAATCGGCCCATCGGCGGGGGTTTGGGGGGTGCTGGCGGTGGTGTTCGTCGGGGGGGCTGTGTACTCGAGCCTGCTGGTGCTGCGAGATGCTCCGATCGGTCCGCCTGGGCACGGCGCTGAGCTGCAGGCCTTCATCCCCAAGATCGAGGGGGAACCCGTGCTCTATGCCGGCCAGGACCGCTACGCCGCCTACGAGCTGATCGGCGCCGACACGCACGTGCCGCTGGTCGAGTTCCCCGACGGCGATGTCTCGCCGAGCCCCGAAAAGCCATTCGACACCGGCGACGCCTACAGCCCGATCGACTTCGACTCCTTCTCGCGGGCGACGCTTGCACGCTCCCCCTACGTGATCACCGGGCGCGCCGCCTGGAACAGCGAAGCGCCCTCCGGGTTCCGGCGAATCGCCTCCACCCCTTCCTACATCCTCTGGAAGCGAGCCGGGTCGCCGCCCGAGGATCGCCACGTCCTGCTCGAGGGAACCGAGCCCGCGGTGCACGCCGATTGCGCTTCGCCGGAGATCCGCATCCTCACCTCGAACCGGGGACGGGCCTCGCTCTTCCCGGGTGCCGTGATCGGCGGCAAGGGCGGGTGGGCTCCCGGAGCCGGCCTGGAAACCGGGGACAGCACGTCGCAGACGATGCGCCTGCCGGCGGGACGCTGGCGCCTCTCGCTGCAGTACTTCTCCCCCTTCGGCCTGACCCTCACGGCTCCCGGCCTGCACCAGCCGCTGTTCGCCGCGCTGGACGGCCAGCGCCCCAACACGATCAGCCTCGCCAACGACGGCCAGTTCTGGCCCGCTGGAGAAATTTCCAGTGATGGCGACCCAATCCGCTTCACGGTCACCGCCAGCGACCCGAGCACGCTTCAGCGCCTGACCGGCTACACCGGCAAGGCGACCCTGGGCGAGTTGGTGGCGACCCCCGATCGACCGCACCGGATCGTCCCGCTAAGCAAATCCTGCAACGGCTGGGTCGACTGGTACGAGGCAGCAGAAGCACCGTAAAAGGCCAATCCCGGCAGGGGTGGAGCGTCTTGTACTTTTTCGTCGTTCCGCCCCGCGCGACCCAGCAATATCCGCCCCACCGAAAAAGTTAAGCGGAACCCCTGCCGGGATTGGCCTAAGCCACGGCCTTGGCAGCCCGGCGCTCAGGGGTCACCCGAACGACGTCCCAGACGAGTCCCACCCGCTCAAGGCTGTCGATGACGACGGCCGAGACGTCCACCTGCCAGCGGCCCAGGCCGTGGGTGGCGGAGGTGGGGAATGCATGGTGATTGTTGTGCCAGGCCTCGCCGAAGGTCGGGATGGCGATCAGGGCGAGGTTGCGCGACTCGTCGGCCGTCTCGTAATCGCGGTTGCCGAATACGTGACAGAGCGAGTTGATGCTGTAGGTGAAGTGGTGCAGGACGAAGACGCGAACCAGGCCGCCCCAGAGCAGGCCGGTGAAGGCGGCGAAGAGCGTGCCGCCGATCACCCAGCCGAGCGCGAAGGGCAGGAGCAGGCCGCCGATTGCCCAGTACAAGAAGGTTCGGTCGACCCAGTTGATCACCGGATCCTCGATCAGGTCGGGCGCGAAGCGCTCCTTGTTGCCGCGCTGGGTGTGGATGAAGAGCCAGCCCATGTGGGCGTGGAAGAGGCCGCGCATGGCGCCGCTGAGGCCATGGCCATGATCGACGTGAGGACTGTGCGGGTCCCCTTCTTCGTCGGAGAAGGCGTGGTGCTTGCGGTGATCGGCGACCCAGGAGATCACCGGGCCCTCGATCGCCGCCGAGCCGAGGATCCCCAGCAGGGCGTGCAGCCATCTCTTCGCCTTGAAGCTGCGGTGGGTGAGGTGGCGATGAAAGCCAACCGTGATCCCAAGCCCGGTGAACAGGTACATGCCCAGAAAGAGGAAGACATCGCTCCAGTGCAGGGCCTTGCCCCAGACCTGCCAGGCCGCGAGGCCGAGGGCGACGAACGGGACCAGCGTGACCAGGCCGGTGATGATCCGGTCGCGGGTCTCGTTGGCGACTGGCTGGATGTCGGATGGGAGAAGTTCGGCCACGCACCGCGATCATACGACTGAAATCAACGGAAGGCCTCACCTGCTCCGCGATCTGCGGGTTTCCACGTATGGGTGAGTTTTAGGCCCAACGGCGATATAAGTTCACAACGATGGCCTTCGCCAGGACCGCGACGCTGCGCCGAGAGATCGAGGCACGCATCCCCGAGCGGCCCTTCTCGGTCGAGTTCTGGGACGGGACCCGGCTCCCGGCCGGCAATGGGGGCGGCCCGACCTTCTACGTGCGCTCGCCCCGTGCCGCGGCGCACGTGCTGCGGGCGCCCGGCCAGCTCGGGCTCGGTCGCGCCTACGTCAGCGGCGAGCTCGAGGTCGACGACATCGACGCGGTGATCGAGCTGCTCGACGGCTGGCAGCCGCCAGCGCTGGAAGGGGGCGACAAGGCGCGGCTACTGCTCGGGGCCGTGCGCGCCGCGGGGCTGACCCGGCCCCCACGCCTTCCCACCGCCGAGCTGCGACCGGGCGGGCGCCGCCACAGCAAGGAGCGCGACGCCGAGGCCGTACGCCACCACTACGACGTCTCCAACGAGTTCTTCTCGCTCTTCCTCGACGACTCGATGACCTACAGCTGTGCGGTCTGGCGCGAAGGGGCAGCGACGCTGGAGGAGGCCCAAGAGGCCAAGCTGGAGATGGTCGCCCGCAAGCTGGCCCTGAAGGAGGGCGAGCGGGTGCTCGACGTCGGCTGCGGCTGGGGCAGCTTCCCGCTCTGGGCGACGACACGGCACGGTGCCAGCGTGGTCGGCATCACCCTCTCACCGCCCCAAGCGGAACGCGCCCGCCGGCGAGCCGAGGCGGCCGGCGTCGCCGACAGGGTCGAGATCCGAGTGATGGACTACCGCGACCTCACCGGCGAGCGCTTCGACGCGATCGCCAGCATCGGCATGGTGGAGCACGTCGGCGAGAGCCAGATCGACGTCTACGCAAACACCCTGGCCGGCCTGCTCGAGCCGGATGGAAGGCTTCTCAACCACGGCATAGCCCGCCTTCGCCATTCCGACCCAGAGGCAGGGCCCTTCTCGGAGCGCTACGTATTCCCCGACGCCGAACCGCTCCACCTCTCGCGGGTGCTGCTCGCATTGGAGCGAGCAGGCTTCGTCACCCGCCACGTCGAGGAGTTCGGCGACGACTACGCCGAGACCCTGCGCCATTGGGCCCGGCGCCTAGATGAAAACCTCGATGACGCAGTCCGCCTCGCCGGCCCCGAACGAGTCCGCGTCTGGCGCTTGTACCTGCGGATGGCTAGACGGGGCTTCGAAACTGGCTTCCTCAGCATCTACCAAGCCCGCTGCACCCTGGCATGACCTGGCGCGAAAGTCGGAATATGTCCGACCTTTGCGCCAGCTAGGCCGGAAAACCGGCCTCGAGGGACTCGATCGGCCAGTCGGCTCCTGCTTGCTCGAGCTGATTGGCGCTGTAGCTACCTGTGGCGACTCCGACCACTTTGATTCCGGCGCCGTGGCCGGCCTTTACGTCACGGGGGGTGTCGCCTACCGCTATGCAGGCACCATCAGCAAGGGTGCTGCCGGAAACGAGGGCGCCGCGTTGCAGAGCCGTCTTCGTGACCTCGGTGCGGTCGGCGGAATCGGAGCCGTAGCCGCCGAAACTGAAGAAGCGGTTGAGGTGGGCGCGGGCGAGCTTGATGTGAGCTGCTGCCTCGATGTTGCCGGTGACCAGGCCGAGGAGGAGGCCGTCGTCGATCAGCCGCTCCAAAAGCTCCTCGACCCCCGGCATCACTCGGTAGCCCGCGGACTCCGCGACGGTGTCAGGAAGGTGCTTCAGGTAGCAGCCGATCGCTTTCGCGCGCTCTTCCTGTGTGCCCTCGCGGCCGATCACCTCTCGGAAGACGATCGTCGCTATCTCTGGGTCGGTCATGCCGGCGTCGGTGTGCTCGGCGATGTCGGCCTCGACCCCGTGCAGCTCCTCGAAGGCGCGCTGCCAGGCAGCACCCCCAGCGCCGCCGGTAACCAGCAGCGTCCCATCGATGTCGAAGAGGACGGCGCGGATCGCGCCGTCGGCGGCGTCACTCACCGAGCAGCTCCTTCTGGCTGAGCCAGTAGAGCAGGCCGAGGGCCGGCAGGACGAGGATCGCGGCGGCGATGAAGATGACGATCACGGTGGCGAGGGTGTCCGGGGGCGCCGCCGCCTGGAAGATCTTCAGCGACGTCGGCAGCAGGTAGGGGAACTGGGCCACGCCCCAGCCCCAGATCACCGCGATCACGGCCCCGGCGGCGAGCGGGCGGAGCAGTCGGGGCGAGCCGGCGGAAGGGCGACGGGCGGAGGAGAGCAGAGCGACGAGCACCCCGATGCCACAGAGGGCCGAGAGGACGACCAGCGGCAGGCCCTCGTGGGTGAGGCGGTCGAAGACGTAGCGGGCTTCGGCGTGGAGCTCGACCAGGCCGAAGGCGGCGGCGATGCCGGCGACGGTCGCGGCGGCAAGGGCGCGACGGGCGAAGTAGCGCTCCAGCTCCTCGTCGCCGGCGCGGCGCGCATCGCCGATCAGGAAAGCGGCGGCGAGGTAGGCGCCGCTGGCGACGAACATCGCCCCGGTCAGCAGCGGCAGGGGCTGCAGCCAGCTGGAGAACGGGGCGCCATCGCCGTCAGCAGGGACGTTGCCGGCTGCGACGGCGCCGACCACGGCCCCCATGAAGAAGGGCGTCAGCAGCGAGGAGATCGCGAAGGTGGCGCCGGCGGCGCGGCGGCGCGAGAGTCCCTCGATCGACTTGCGGAAGGCGAAGCCCGAGCCGCGCAGGACGATGCCGAGGGCAGCCAGGGCAATCGGCACGTAGAGGGTCGTCATCACGGCGCTGAACGCGGGCGGAAACGCGGTCCAGAGGACGACGAGGATAAAGATCAGCCAGACGTGGTTGGCCTCCCATACCGGCGTGAGCGAGCGCTGGATCAACGCCCGCGGTCGCTCCCCCCGCTCGGCGCCGCCGGCGACGAGGTCCCAGAACCCCCCGCCGAAGTCGGCCCCCCCAAACAGCGCGTAAGCAGTAGCCCCCGCCCAGAGAATCCCAGCACACAGATCAGCCCGCGTCATCGCCCAACCCCTCGCCGACGGGCCTAAAAACGGAGTCCGAGTGGGGTTTTAGGCCCGTCGGCCGCCTCATCGCGGTGCCTCCGCGACTGGTGGGGCGTAGGGGCCCTTGGGCTCGGGGGTGCCTTCGCGCCAGCGGCTCGACATGCCGCGCAGGATGAGGATCGCGATCGTCCCGATCGTCGCGTAGATGGCCAGGGTGAGGGCGAAGGCGAACCAGATGCCGTCGGCGTCGGTCACCGCTTCGGAGGTGCGCATGTAGCCCTGCACGATCCAGGGCTGGCGACCGACCTCGGTGACGATCCAGCCGCACCAGAGGGCGAGAATCGCGCCCGCGCCCGAGACTGCCACCGCCCGCAGGAACCATGGGGTGCGGGGGATATCGCGACGGCGCCACCAGGCAAAGGCGAGCCAGGCGCCGAGCAGGAGGAGGGCGCTGCCGATCCCCACCATCGCGTCGAAGGCGAGGTGCAACAGCGTGTTGGCGGGCGGTCGCTCGTCGACGGGAACGTCGGCGAGGCCGATCACCTTCGTGTCGGTGTTGAAGCCGACCAGGAACGAGTCGAGGCCCGGGATCGGGATCGCACCCTTGACCCCGCTGGAGGTGCAGATCCCGCCGACGTACTCGGTCTGGTCGGTGCCGGTCTTTTGGATGCACTCCATGCCGGCGAACTTCGCGGGCTGGTGGTCGGCCACTTCCCGCGCCGCAGTGTCGCCGACGAAGAGCTGGATCGGGGTCGCGATGCAGGCGATCGTCAGCGGGATCAGCAGCCCGAGCCGGTGCAGGCGGTCACGCCGCCCCTTCAACATCCCGACCGCGTAGATCGAGGCGACGAGGAAGCCGACCACCATGTAAGCGGCGAGGATCATGTGCGGGACCTCGTAGCCGGTCGCCGGGTTGAAGAGGATCTTGACCGGGTCCGTATCGACGACCTTGCCGGCGGCGTCGAGGGTGAAGCCCTGCGGCTGGTTCATCCAGGAGTTGGCGGCGATGACGGCGAAGGCGCCGCCGATGCCGGTGATGAACATCGGCACCCCGGACCAGAAGTGGGCCCAGCCGGAGAGCCGTTTCCAGCCGTAGATGTAGATCGCCAGGAAGATCGCCTCGAGAAAGAAGAAGATCCCCTCGATAGCGAAGGCGATGCCGAAGGCGGCGCCGAAGCGGTCCATGAAGCGCGGCCAGAGCAGCCCGAACTCGAAGCTCAGCACGGTGCCGGTGACGGCGCCGACCGCGAAGGTGACAGCCATCGCCTTCGACCAGCGCCGCGCCAGCTCCATCGCGGCGTCGTCGCCGCGCTTGAGGCCGAGGTAGTTGGCGACGAGGATCGTCGCCGGCAGGGCGACGCCGAGGCAGGCGAGGACGATGTGGAAGCCGAGGGTGAAGGCCATCTGCTCGCGCGCGGCGAGCAGGTTCGATGCCGACGCCGCCAGCGGGAGCGGGTCGAGCGAGAACATGGGCGCGAGCCTACTCCCCGCGGCGGGCGCGTCGGTAGCGGCGGATCAGCGCGTTGGTCGAGCTGTCGTGGTGGAGCTTTGGCTCCTCCCCGGCCTGCAGCTCGGGGATGATCGCCACCGCCAGGGCCTTGCCCAGCTCGACGCCCCACTGGTCGAAGGAGTCGATGCCCCACACGATTCCCTGGGTGAAAGTGCTGTGCTCGTAGAGGGCGACCAGGGCGCCCAGCGTGTGGGGGTCGAGCCGCTCGGCGAGGATCGTGTTCGAAGGGCGGTTGCCCTCCATCACCCGGTGCGGCACGACAGCCCCCGGCGTCCCATCGGCACGTACCTGCTCCGCCGTCTTGCCGAAGGCGAGCGCCTCGCTCTGGGCGAAGACGTTGGACATCAGCAGGTCGTGGTGGTTGCCCAGCGGATTGTTCGAGTGCACGAAGCCGATGAAGTCGCAGGGAATCAGGCGTGTTCCCTGGTGGATCAGCTGGTAGAAGGAGTGCTGGCCGTTGGTCCCCGGCTCGCCCCAGAAGATCGCCCCGGTGTCGTAGTCGACGTGGGCGCCGTCGAGGGTTACGTGCTTGCCGTTGGACTCCATCGTCAGCTGCTGCAGGTAGGCGGGAAAGCGGTGCAGGTACTGGTCGTAGGGGAAGACGCCGCAGGTCTGGGCGCCGAAGAAGTCGCCGTACCAGACGCTGAGCAGGCCCATCAGCGCCGGCAGGTTCGACGCCGGCGGCGCCTCGCGGAAATGCTCGTCCATGGCGTGGAAGCCGGCCAGCATCTCGGCGAAGTGGGCCGGGCCGATCGCCAGCATGGTCGAGAGGCCGATTGCCGAGTCCATCGAGTAACGGCCCCCCACCCACTCCCAGAAGCCGAACATGTTCTCGACGTCGATGCCGAATTTCGTCACCTCCTCGGCGTTGGTGGAGACGGCGACGAAGTGCTTGGCGACCGCGGCCTCGTCGCCGCCGAGTCCCGCCAACGACCACTCGCGGGCGGTGCGGGCGTTGGTCATCGTCTCCAGCGTGGTGAAGGTCTTCGAGGAGATCACGAAGAGCGTCTCCTCCGGGTCGAGGTCGCGGGTGCACTCGGCAAAGTCGGTGCCGTCGACATTCGAGATAAAGCGGAAGGTCGTCTCGCGGCGCGAGTAATGACGCAGCGCCTCATACGCCATCACCGGCCCGAGGTCGGAGCCGCCGATGCCGACGTTGACGACGTTGCGAATCGGCTTGCCCGTGTGCCCCGTCCACTCCTCCGAGCGCACGCGCTCGGCAAAGGCGGCCATGCGGTCGAGCGTCTCGTGCACCTCCTTGACCACGTCGACGCCGTCGACGATCAGCGAGCGCCGGCGGGGCATCCGCAGCGCTACGTGCAACACCGCGCGGTCCTCGGAGACGTTGATGTGCTCGCCGGCGAACATCGCTTCGCGGCGCTCCTCGAGGCCGCACTCATCGGCGAGCCGGCCCAGCAGCATCAGCGTCTCGTCGACGATCCGGTTCTTGGAGAAATCGAGGTGCAGGCCGGCGCCGTCGGCGACGAGGCGCTCGCCACGTTGAGGGTCGCCGGCGAAGAGGTCGCGCAGGTGCCGGCCCTCGATCTCGCCGTAGTGGCGTTGCAGCGCCTGCCAGGCGGGGCGCCGGCGCAGCGCCGGGTCGTCGCTCATCTCATTGGCTCGCGGCCAAATCGCCACGACTCGAAACACCGGAAATCACCGTGTCGATTAGGTCGCTCACAGGCGCGCCCCGACCTGCGACTCGATCGTCTTAAGCATCTCGTCCCAGGATTTGGCAAAGGCCTCCTTGCCCTCCTCCTGCAACTGCTTGGCGAGGGCGCCGACATCGACTCCCGCGTCCTCGAACTCCGCCAACACGCGATCGCAGTCACCGCCGTCAGCGGGGACCGGGGCACCCACCTTGCCGTGGTCGGCGAAGGCGTGCAGGGTCGGCTCCGGCATCGTGTTGACGGTGAAGGGGGAGGCGAACCCCTCTATGTAGAGGGTGTCGGATGCGTCGGGGTCCTTGGTGCCCGTACTGGCCCAGAGCAGACGCTGTGGCCGCGCGCCCTCGTTCATCAGCTTCTGCATGCGGTCGGAGTCGAGCAGCTCGCGGTAGGCGCGGTAGGCCTGGAAGCCGATCGCCAGGCCAAGCCGATTGTGCAGCTCGTCCGGCACCTTGCCGGTGACGGCGACATCCCAGCGGCTCATGAAGATCGAGGCGACCGAGGTGACCTCGGCGCTGCGCCCGGCCTCTATCCGCCGTTCGATCCCCTTCATGTAAGCGTCGGCCGCGGCGAGATATTGCTCCGCGTCGAACAGCAGCGTGACGTTGATCGGAATGCCGGCGAAGATCGACTCCTCGATCGCCGTCAGGCCGGCCTCGGTGCCGGGAATCTTGATGAAGAGGTTGTCGCGCTCCGCTTTGGCGTGAAGCTCGGCCGCCTCCTCGATCGTCGCCCCGGCGTCGTCGGCGATCAGCGGCGAGACCTCGAGCGAGCAGAAGCCGTCGACCCCGGCGGTCCGCTTGTGGACGTCCTTGAAGAGGTCGGTCGCGTCGCGCAGGTCGGCGAGCGCCAGCTCGAAGAAGATGCGCTCGGTCGGGGTGGCGCCGATCCCCTGCTCGGGGACCGTGCTCGCGCTCAGCTCGGCGATCTGCTCGTCGTATGCCTCGCCCCCCGAGATCGCCTTGTCGAAGATCGTCGGGTTCGAGGTGAGACCGGTGACGGAGAGCTCGTCGATGTAGCCGCGCAGGGTGCCGTCGGCCAGCATCGTGCGGGTGATGTTGTCGAGCCAGAGGCTCTGGCCAAGGTCGTGCAGTTCGGTGGTCGGCTTCATCAGAGCAACTCCTTTGCGACTTCGGCCACCCGGTCGGGGGTGAAGCCGAACTTGGTTTGGACGTCTTTCAGCGGCGCCGAGGTGCCGAAGGTGTGCATCCCGATCTTCGCGCCGCCAAACCCAACGTAGCGATCCCAGCCCAGCGTCGAGGCCTCCTCGACCGAGACCCGCGCGGTGACGCCCGGCGGCAGGACCTCATCGCGGTAGGCCTGGTCCTGGCGGTCGAAGATCTCCCAGCAGGGCAGGCTTACCACGCGGGAGCGGACGCCGTCGGCGCTGAGCTCCTCGTGCGCGGCGAGGGCCAGCGCCACCTCGCTGCCGGTGGCGATCAGGATCACGTCGGGCCCTCCATCGCCGACTCCGTCGGCGATGGAGGAGTTCCCCGCGTCAGCCAACACGTACCCCCCTCGCCTCAGTCCCTCGGCCGCGCCGTAGCGCGAGCGGTCGAAGACCGGCACGTCCTGACGGGTCAGAACCAGAGCGACGGGCTGGTGGGTGCGGTCGAGCGCCACCCGCCAGGCCTCGGCAACCTCGTTGGCGTCGCCGGGTCGGATCACGTCGAGGCCGGGAATCGCCCGCAGCGAGGCGAGCTGCTCGACCGGCTGGTGGGTCGGCCCGTCCTCGCCGAGGCCGATCGAGTCGTGGGTGAAGACGTGGACCACCGGCAGCTCCATCAGGGCGGAGAGACGGATCGCCGGCCGCGCGTAGTCGGAGAAGGTGAGGTAAGTGGACCAGAGCGGGCGCAGCTTGCTCAGCGAGAGGCCGTTGGAGATCGCCGCCGACTCGTGCTCGCGGATGCCGAAGTGGAGCTGGCGGCCATCGTAGGCGCCGGGCTCGAAGTCGTGGGCGCCGTCGAAGGAGAGTCGCACCGACGTCGAGTCGGTCAGGTCGGCAGAGCCGGCGATCAGCCAGGGGAGGCGCTCGCCGATCGCGTTCTGCACCTGCTGGGAGGCCTTGCGGGTGGCGAGGCCCTTCTCATCGGCGTCGAAGCTGGGGATCCCGGCGGCCCAGCCCTCGGGCAGGGCGCGCTTCTGCATCGCCTCGATCTCCGCGGCGAGATCGGCATTGTCCGTGGCGTACTCGGCGAGGAGTTCCTCCCACCTGCCGCGCAGCTCGGCGCCGCGCTTGCCGATCCCGTCGGCGAAGTGCTCGCGAACGCCGTCGGGGACGAGGAACTGGGCGTCCTCGGGCCAGCCGTAGGCGCGCTTGGTCTCCCGCACCTCCTCCTTGCCGAGCGGCTCGCCGTGGGCGGCAGAGGTGTCGACCTTGTGGGGCGAGCCGTAGCCGATGTGGCTGTCGACGACGATCAGGGTCGGGCGGCCCTCCTCGCCTCTGAACTCCTCGAAGGCGCCGGCGATCAGCTCGGTGTCGTTGGCGTCACCGACCCGGGCCACGTTCCATCCGTAGCCCATGAAGCGCGCCGCCACGTCGTCGTCGTAGGCAAGATCGGCTTTGCCGTCGATCGTGATGTGGTTGTTGTCGTAGATCCAGCAGAGGTTGTCGAGCTTCAGGTGGCCGGCAATCGAGGCGGCTTCGCCGGAGACGCCCTCCATCAGGCAGCCGTCGCCGGCGATCGCGTAGACGTCGAAGTCGAAGAGATCGAAGCCGGGGCGGTTATAGCGGGCGCCCTGCCACTTGGAGGCGATCGCCATCCCGACCGAGGTCGCGACCCCCTGGCCGAGCGGCCCGGTCGTCGTCTCGACACCGGAGGTCCAGCGGTACTCGGGGTGGCCCGGCGCGCGGGAGTCCAGTTGGCGGAAGCTCTCGATGTCCTTCAGCGAGATCGCCGGGTCGCCGACGATCTCGTAGGCGGGATCAACCGCGCGCACGCCCGCCAGGTGCAGCAGCGAGTAGAGCAGCATCGAGGCGTGGCCCGCGGAGAGGACGAAGCGGTCACGGCCGGGCCAGATCGGGTCGGTGGGGTCGAAACGCAGGAAACGCTGCCAGAGCGTGTAGGCGACGGGAGCCAGCGCCATCGGCGTCCCCGGGTGGCCGGAGTTCGCCTTCTGGATCGCATCGATCGAGAGCGTCCGGATCGTGTCGATGCAGAGCTGGTCGATGTCGCGGCTCACTGGGCCGATCCTATTGAGGGGCCAATCCCGGCAGGGGTTCCGCTTAACTTTTTCGGTGGTCGGGGTTGGGCTTGGCGCCTCGGGGGCGGTCGACGAAAAAGTACAAGACGCTCCACCCCTGCCGGGATCGGCTTCAGGGTTCGATGCGGCTCACTGTGCCGTCTCCGTTGTTGGCTATCCAGACGGCTTCGGCGCCTACCGTGACGGCGCCGGGGTCCGGGCCGACCTCGATCGGGTCGCCGACCTTTTCGCCGCTGTCGAGGTCGAGGCGGCTGACCGTGCCGTCGGTCGCGTTTGCGACCCATACGACATCGGTCCCGGCATCGATTCCGCCCGGGCGGCCGCCGATCTCGATCGGGTCGCCTAGCCTGCCGTTGAGCGACGGGTCGACGCGGGCCACGGTGGCCGAGCGGCTGTTGGCGACCCAGACCAGCCCGTTGCCGACGGTGATCCCGGCGGGCCCGCGACCGACCGGGATCGGCGCCCCGGCCAGGGCGCTGCCCAGGTCGATGCGCCGGATGGCTCCGGTCGAGGCGCTGCTCACCCAGAGGCCGCCGGCGCCGACCGCGAGCCGCAGCGGCGCGGCGTGCGGGACGATGCCGCGCCTGTATATCCGCCCGTTGACGGCGTTGATCGCGGTCACGCCCGCCCCGCCCTGGTCGGCCGCCCAGACCCGCCGGCCGCCGTAGGCGAGCGCGCCGGGCCGCCCGCCGACGTCGATCCGCGCCAGCACCCGGCCGCTGGCGGGATCGACCCGAAGGACACGGCCGGTGGGTGGGCTGGAAACCCAGACCGAGCCGGCGCCGACCGCCACCCCGGACACGCCCGCACCCACTTGCAGCGGAGCGCCGTCCACAGCGGCGCTCCGCGGGTCGATCTTCGAGAGCGTCCCGTCCGGCGCGCTGGTCGCCCAGACTTCGCCGTCGCCCGTCGCCACTCGGATCGGGCCCCTGCCGACCGGGATCGGCGAAGAAACCGAGACCCCGCCGCCGCCAAGGAGGCCGACGAAAAAGACGACCAGCCCGACAGTGACGGCGACGCCTCCCAAAAACCAGAAGAGAAAGGCAGCGGCGATCGGGCGCCGCCGGCGCCGCCGGCCAAGGCCCCGGACATCCTCGGAGCGCTGGCCGCCCAAGCGGAGCGTCGGCCGTTCCGGCGCGTCGTAGAGCACCCGCGTCGCCGCCGGTGTTGCACCCTCGCACTGGGCCGCGGCCGCGATCAGCTCGCCCGCCGTCCGGTAGCGGTCGCCGGGGTCCTTGGCAACCGCGCGCTCGATCACCGCCTCGATCCCCTTCGGCATCTCGGGCTCGGCGTCGGCGTCCTTGCGAGCGAAGGGGGCAATCCCGGTCAGCGCCTCATAGAGCACGCAGCCGAGCGAGTAGACGTCCGCATAGGGGCCGACCTTCTCCCCCCGCCACTGCTCGGGCGCCATGTACTCGACCGTGCCCACGATCGAGGCGCTGCCGGTGTCGCCCGTCCCTTCGATTGCCTTGGCCAGGCCGAAGTCGGAGAGGTAGGCGCGGTCGCCCTCGACCAGGATGTTGTGCGGCTTGACGTCCCGGTGGACGATGCCGGCCGCGTGGGCGGCATCCAGTGCGTCGGCGACCTGCCTCAGCAGCCCGACCGCACGCGCCGGTGTGAGCGGGCCCTTGCGCCGGATCAGCCGGCGCAGGTCGCCGCCCTCGACCAGACGCATGGCGACGATCAGCTCGCCGTCCTCCTCGCGGGCGTCGTAGACGGGCACGACGTTGGGGTGGTCGAGACTGGCGGCGAGGCGCGACTCGCGCAGGAAGCGCTCGCGAAAACCTTCCTTGCCGGCCAGCTCGCGGGCGATCACCTTGAGCGCCACGGGACGCTCGAGCGCCAGCTGGGTCGCCCTGTAGACGATTCCCATGCCGCCGCGGGCGATCAGCGCGTCGAGCCTGTAGCCGGCGAGGGTGGAGCCAATGGCAGGTTCTCCCACGCGGCGGTTATATCGCCGCGATACGACGAAGGGCCCCTCCGGGAGGAGGGGCCCTTCGAGCTGGAGCCGGGGGGAGTCCTATCGCCGCACCGGCTGCCAGGCGATGACCGGGCCGATGGTCCTGGTTTCTTGGCTGTTGGAGAAACCGGCGACCCCGGTGTACCCACTGCGCCCGGTCGCGACGTCGATCACCGAGAGCGACTCTTCCTCGCCCTTGGCCGTGAAGACGGCAACCTTGCGGCCGTCGGAGGAGAAGACCCCGTTGGTGCGGGACTGGTCGGGGAGCTCGGCGAGCATGCGGCCTTTGCCGCCGACTCGCTTCACCCAGAGGCTCTGGTCGCGCCGGAAGAGCAGCGTGCGACCCTCGTCGGTGGCGTCCTCGACGAAGGAGGAGCCGGCACCGGCGATCACTTTGTGGATTTTCTTTCCGCCCTCGTTCATCGCGTAGATGTCGGCGAAGGCGCTCGGCCCTTCCGTACTCTCGCCGCGGCTGAAGACGATCGTCTCGTCGAGGTCGCGTGGGGCGAACTCGTCGATCAGGGCGGTGCGGGTGAGGCGAGCCAGGCGGACGCCCGAGGGCCGCACCGTGTAGATGTCGTCCGCCGTGCCGCCGCCGGTTTCGGCCGTGCTGCGGACGAAGGCGATCGTGCGGCCGTCAGGCGAGAACGACGCTTCGTGGTCGTCGTCGGGAGAGGCGGTGAGCGCATGGGCGCTGCCGCCGGCCACCCTGATCGTGTAGAGGTCGCGCGGAGCGCCGACGGAAGCACGGCGCTCGAAGAGGACGTACTTGCCGTTGGGCGAGACCAGCGGCCGGGCGTCGACCTCGGGCCCACCGGTCAAATGCCGCTGGCCGGAGCCGTCGGCCCGCATCGCGTATACATCGCCGGCGCGGACGAAGGCGATCGTGTGCCCATCGGCGGAGAACGCCGGTTCACCGTCGGCCGGGTTTTCGGTCAGCTGGTTGAGCTGCCGGTCGCGGACCGCGTAGAGGCCGCCTTCCGGTGCTTTCGGATCGACTTTTTTTCCTTCGACTTCGGTGACGCGGTGGTCTTCGGTGACCATCGAGAAGACGATCGCCCCGGTTCGCGCCGGAGCGGCGGATGCGGTCGCCGGGACCAAAGCGACGAGGGTGAGCAGAAAAGCGGTGATGATCGTTCGGTTGAGCATTGGACTCCCCTTTTCAGGTGGATTGCATTTGCACAACCGATGCTCGGCTCTGGCGGCGTACGCGAAAACGACATCCGCTTCCTCGATCGAGCCATGTTTGACTCGTTCCGAGCCACTGCGAGACTCGGGGCACCCTCCCGCCCTGACAAACGGCGCCCTATGAGGGCGCCGTTTTGAGTATCCACCAGTTCGGGAGGGTGCCCCGCGTCTTGAGCGTGGATCAGCTGCGGTCGAGGCCTAGTTCTATGACGCGCGCGGCGATGAGACGGGGGCGCTCGCGGCCTGCGTCGCCGGGGATATTGAGCTTGGCGGCGAGGGCGTCGAGGCGGCGCTGGGCTGTGCGCTCGCTGACGTGGAGCGCCTCGGCGATCTCGGCACGGGTGGCCGGGCGGCCGGCGAAGGCTCCCTCGCTGCGGTAGGGGGCGACGAGGGCGGCGGCGGTCGCGCGCTCATCTTCGTTGAGGGCGACCGAGGGCTCGGCCGCGGCCACCGTGCCGCCCGCCCGGCCGGGAACCGGGTCGGAGACTTCGAGCCGGTGGCCACCGACTATCAGCGTGTCCCCATCGCGCAGTCGCCGGGGCCGGTCGAGCGGCTCGCCGTTCAGCGCCGTGCCGTTGCGGCTGTCGAGGTCGGTCGCCATCAGCACCCCGCCCCGGCTCTCGATCTCGAGGTGGTTCCAGGAGACAGCCTCGTCGGGGATCGTCACGTCAGCCTCAGGGTCCCGGCCGACGACGGTTCGCCCAGCCTCAAGCGCCACCGACCGCGGCTCCCCGCCCTCTCCCGTCAGCCAAACCCGTGCATCCATCTCGCCGCGAGCATAGATATCGGCGCTGACTTCGTCTTTTGGTGCCCATATGCACCCATAAAGACGAAGTCAGCGGGGTGTGGGGCGGGTAGAGTGCGGCGCCGTGCCTGGGGATGACGAGAAGCGTCTGGCCGCCGAGGCCGCCGCGGAGCTGGTCGAGGACGGGATGACCGTGGGGCTCGGCACCGGGTCGACCGTCGCCTACCTGTTGCCGGAGATCGCGGGACGAGGGCTGAGCGGGATCCGCTGCGTGGCCACCTCCGTTGCCACCGAGGAACAGGCCCGCGGGCTGGGAATCCCGGTCGAGGAGTTCAGCGATCTACAGCACCTCGACATCGCGATCGACGGCACCGATCAGGTCACCCCGGACGGTTGGCTGATCAAGGGCGGCGGCGGTGCCCACCTGCGCGAGAAGATCGTCGCGGCGGCGGCCGAGCGCTTCGTCGTCATCGCCGACTCGAGCAAGCCGGTCGAGGCGTTGAGCGCGCCGGTTCCCTTGGAGCTCTTCGCCTTTGGCCTGCGCTCGACCGTCGTGCGCTTCGGCGCCGCACTCGAGCTGCGAGCCGTGGAGCGCAGCCCAGACGGCGGCGCGATCGCGGACTACCGGGGCGAAATCGGCGACCCGGCGGTCCTTGCGGCCCAACTCGAGGCCGACCCCGGCGTCGCCGCCCACGGCCTCTTTCCGCCGGATATGGTGAGCGAGCTGCTGGTTGGGAACGCAGGCGAAGTGACCCGTTCGACATTCAGCTAACCGAGGTCAAGCGCGCCTACGACTCCGACGACCGCATCGTCGCCAACCACGCGGTCGCGGCAGGACCCGCCTAGAAAGGCTCACCGAGACGAACCGACGTCGAGCGGGATCAAGCCCTCGAGCCGGGCGACGGCCGGATCGTCAGGACCGACGAGCTCGGCAATCGTCGCGGCTGCCGTGTCGATGTCCTCCGGGGTCGTCTGCGCTATCGCCTCCAGATCGGCCCAGTCCTTGGTCCGGGCGAAGAAGGCCTTGAAGATCGCCAGGGAGGCACAGTCGAGGACCGGAATCTCGCGCCCCGCGAGCGGTACCCAGACAACCGCGGCGGCGACCGCGTCGTGCAGGGGGACGTTGTTCAGAAACACGTCGACCGGCGTGCCGTCCCAATCGAGCCTGGCCTGGCCGTCGCGCACGACCTTGGCGAGATCCTTAGGCCGGATCCTGACTCCATCGGGCAGGTGGGCCAGGGTCGCCTCCGCCCTGGAAGCGTCGACAAAGATGTTGACGTCGATGTCACGCGTGCCACGAGGCTCCTCGACGCAGTAGGCCAGCGCCACGGCACCACCGAACGCGTGACCGATGCCCGCCTGGGCGAACGAGTCGTGAATGGACATCAGCTTGTCGACCAGCTCGCTCACTGCTGGGCCTCTGTCGCCAGCCTCTCCGCCAGCCGGGGATAGTCGAGCTCCGGGCGAGGCCGGAACGGAAGTGCCTCCGCGAGCTCGAGAACCTGGACGAGGATGCGGCCGGCACGTTCCTTGTCGACGCCAGGCGCTCGCGAGACGAGACCCAACTCGAAACCCCCGGCCGCAGCAAGGCGGGCGAGTGTGTCCGTGCCAGGCTCCCGATTCCCCCTGACATAGGCATTGACGACCGAACGCGGCAGGCCGGCCCTGCGAGCCAGCTCTGCCTGACTCAGTCCGCTACGGGTCCGTATCTCGCCAACCAGTGCTGCGCTTGGCGAGACTGCGAGTGGCCTCCCAGGACTGTGAGAAGTGGCGGACATATTGATATGTTAGCGAATCCGCTAACACTCTTAACCTCAGACGCCCGCCGCGGCTTCGTCGGCGACCACGGTCATGTCGGCGTTCTCGACCCGGCCGGCGGGGATCGACCCGTCGCCGGCGAGAAGCCTGGCGAGGGCTTCGACCTTGTCCGGGCCGGTGACCAGCCAGACGATCTGCCGGGCTGAGGCGAGAGCTGGATAGGTGAGGGTCATCCGGCGGTGGCCCTGGTAGGCGGTCTCGGTGAGGGCGACACGGCGGTCGGCCACGTCGAGGACCGGGTCGCCGGGGATCAGCGAGGCGGTGTGGCCGTCGGGGCCGAGGCCGAGATGGACGCAATCGAGGGGGTCCGGGAGCGTGTTTTCGTAGTCGGCGGCGGCGCCCTCGAGATCGCGCTGGGTGACCGGCATCGGCCGCAGCATCGCCTGGTGGTCCATCGAGAGGCCGAGCACCATGTGGGTGAGGTTGCGCTCCTCGCTGCCCGGCGAGGCGATCCGCTCGTCGACTTGGAAGAGCTCGGTCTCGGGCCAGGGCATCGACTCGTCTTCGCCGAGCATCGCCAGCATTGCCCAGGGACTGCGGCCGCCGCTCATCGCCAGCGAGAAGGTGTTGCGCTCGGCCGCCGCGGCGCTGCCTGCCTCCGCGATCAGCTCGGCAGCCCTGCGCGCCGCCGCCTTTTCGTCGGCTACCACCTCGAGAGCGATTGCCACGGCGCCGCTTCTCGCTAGGACGGCTTCTCGTCGTGGCCGCCGAACTGCTTGCGCATCGCGGAGAGCACCTTGCCGGCGAAGTCGTCGAGGCCGCGCGAGGAGAAGCGCTCGTACAGCGCCGTGGTGAGGACCGGCGCCGGCACGCCCTCGTCTATCGCGGCGATCGAGGTCCAGCGGCCCTCGCCCGAGTCCGAGACGCGGCCGGCGAAGTCCGAGAGGTCGGGTGATTCCTGCATCGAGGCGGCGGTCAGGTCGAGCAGCCAGGAGCCGATCACGCTGCCGCGGCGCCAGACCTCGGCCACCTCGGGAAGGTTGATGTCGTACTGGTAGTACTCGGGCTGCTCCATCGGCGCCGTCTCGGCGTCGGCCGCGCGCTGGACCTTGCCGGCGTTGGCGTTCTCGAGGATGTTGAGGCCCTCGGCGTAGGCGGCCATGACCCCGTACTCGATCCCGTTGTGGACCATCTTCACGAAGTGTCCGGCGCCGTTGGGGCCGCAGTGCAGGTAGCCGTTCTCCGAGGGCGAGACGTCGCCCGAGCGCCCCGGCGTCCGCTCCGCCGAGTCGACCCCGGGCGCCAGCGAGGCGAAGACGGGGTCGAGCCGCCCCACGGCGCCATCGGGACCGCCGATCATCAGGCAGTAGCCGCGGTCGAGGCCGAAGACGCCACCGCTCGTCCCGCAGTCGACGAAGTCGATCCCGCCCTCGCCCAGCTTGGCGGCGCGGCGGATGTCATCGCGGTAGTAGGAATTGCCGCCGTCGACGATCGCATCGCCGGCGTCGAGCACGGCCGCGACGTCGGAGATCGTCTTCTCGGTGATCTCGCCCGCCGGGACCATCACCCAAACCGAGCGCGGGGCGCTCAGCTTCGAGGCCAGCTCCTCCAACGAGGACGCGCCCTCGGCCCCCTCGCCGGCCAGCTCGGCGACGGCATCGGGATCGATGTCGTAGGCGACGATGCGGTGCCCGTCACGCATCAGCCGCCGCGCCATGTTGGCGCCCATGCGGCCGAGCCCAACCATCCCTAGATCCATAACTCAACCCTACGGGAGCGAGGCGACGGCTGGCCGTCCAGCTAAGGGGGCGTGTCTGACCTTAACCCCCTCATATGGCGGTTTAGCTCAGACACCCCCTCGTGGCAGGTAGCCTGCGGGCCGATGACGAGCGCTGCCACCGATCGCTATGGCCAGGCGGCCGACGTGCTGACGATCTTCGGCATCACCGGCGACCTGGCGAAGAAAATGACCTTCCAGGCGCTCTACCGGCTCGAGGCCAGGGGCAAGCTCGACTGCCCGATCGTCGGCGTCGCGATCGACGAGTGGTCGGTCGCGCAGCTGCGCGAGCATGCCCGCGAGTCGATTGCCGCCACGATCGAAGATCCCGACGAGGACGTCTTCGGCCGGCTCGCGGCCCGCATCTCCTACGTCCAGGGCGACTACGCCGACGCCGAGACCTTCGCGCGGGTCGGCAAGGCGATCGGCGATGCGAAACGCCCGGTCTTCTACCTGGAGGTCCCCCCTTCGCTCTTCCCCACCGTCGCCGATGGGCTCGCCACCGCCGGCCTGACCGAGAACGCACGGGTCGTGATCGAGAAGCCGTTCGGCTACGACCTCGACTCGGCGCTGGCCCTGAATGCCGAGCTGCACCGGGCGCTGGGCGAGGAGCAGATTCTGCGGATCGACCATTACCTCGGCAAGGAGCCGGTGATGGACATCTCCTACCTGCGCTTCGCCAACTCGATGCTGGAGCCGGTCTGGAACCGCGAGCACGTCTCCCACGTGCAGATGACGATCGCCGAGGACTTCGGCGTCGACGACCGCGGCCGCTTCTACGACGCGGTCGGCGCGATGCGCGACGTGATCCAGAACCACGCGCTGCAGGTGCTGGCGCTGGTCGCGATGGAGCCGCCCGCGGGCAGCTACCGGGACTCGATCCGCGACAAGAAGCTGGAGATGTTCCGGGCGGTGCGGACCGCCGACCCGAAGCGCTACGTGCGCGGCCAGTACGACGGCTTCCTCAAAGTCAAGGACGTGGCCCCGGACTCGACCACCGAGACCTTCGCCGCGGTCGAGCTGGGGATCGACAACTGGCGCTGGAGCGGCGTCCCCTTCTTCATCCGAGCCGGCAAGTGCCTGCCGGTCAAGGCCTCGGAGGTGACGGTCGTCTTCAAGCGGCCGCCGCCGCTGGGGATCGGCTCGGGCAAGCTGCCGGAACCGAACCAGCTGACCGTGCGGATCGAGCCGAAGCCGGGCGCGCGCACCCGCCTCTTCGCCAAGCGAGCCGGCGAGGAGGCGTTCGAGCCGGCCGACCTCGAGGTGCTGTTCGAGAAAGTCCCGGGCGAGGACCCCGAGCCCTACGAGCGGCTGCTCGGCGACGCTCTCGCCGGGCGCGACCAGCTCTTCACGCGCGAGGACACGGTCGAGGAGACGTGGCGGATCGTGCAGCCGCTGCTCGACGAGCCCGGCCCGGTGCACCCTTACCAGCCGGGCGCCTGGGGGCCCCCCGAGGCGGACAAGCTGACCCGCGGCATCTGCCAGTGGCACGAGCCCTGGCTGCCTGACGCCGACGGGGCCTGATCACGGCCCTAAAGGCCCGTCGGCCCATGATTTCGAGCGGCATGCTACTTTTGGCGACCCTAATTAGGGTCGCCTAATGCAAACTGAGCGACACAGCCCAACCGAATGATCCCGACCTTCGTGATCGCGCTGCGCGAGGGAGTCGAGGCCTCGCTGATCGTCGGCATCATCGCTGCCTTCCTGGTCAAGGAAGGGCGGGGCGATGCGATGCGGCAGATGTGGGCCGGAGTCGCGGTCGCGGTCGCCCTCTGCGTCGGTATCGCCGTGATCCTGCGCATCGTGGGGCAGCAGCTTCCCCAGCGCGAGCAGGAGGGCCTGGAGACGGTGATCGGGCTGATCGCGGTTGGCGCCGTCACCTACATGATCGTCTGGATGCGACGCAACGCGCGTGGCATAAAAAAGGTGCTGGAAGGCAACGCGGCGAGCGCCCTGGCCAGCGGCTCGACGATGGCACTGGTGGCGATGGCCTTCCTGGCGGTGCTGCGCGAGGGCTTCGAGACCTCGGTCTTCCTGCTCGCCGCCTTCCAGGATGCCGACGACACAACGGCCGCCGGCGCCGGCGCCGTGATCGGCTTGATCGCGGCCGTCGCGATCGGGCTCGGCATCTACCGCGGCGGGGTGCGGATCAACCTCACCCGCTTCTTTCGCGTCACCGGCCTGATCCTCGTCTTCGTCGCCGCCGGGCTACTCGCGACCGCGCTGCACACCGCCCACGAGGCCGGCTGGTTCAACAGCTTGCAGGGACAGGCGCTCGACCTGACCTGGCTGGTGCAGCCGGGAACGATCTCCGGATCGCTGCTGACCGGGATGCTGGGGTTGCAGCCGACGCCGACTGTCGGAGAGGCCCTGGTCTATGTTCTCTACGCGGCCCCGATGGCCCTCTACGTGATCTGGCCCGACCGGCTGCGAATCCGCCGGGCCCCGGCACGGTCGCCCAGAGCGACCCCCGCCGAGAACCCGGCCTAGATCGTCCTCAGCCGCGATCCTGCTGTCTGAGCTCGCGGCGCTGGCTGGCCTCGGTGGCAAGCACGACCGCAAAGGCGAGAACGATCATGGCGATAACCGCGATGGCGACGATTTCAACTATGGACATATCTCCTCCCGGAGGTCAACGTACCGCACCGGGGGCCCTGCCGAGGGCGATTCCAACCACGCTTTTATCCCAAAATCGGCGCACTTGACACACACCCGCGTCCACCGGCGGGCATACCCTGGGGCGATGTCCGCTTCACCGAATCGCGCCGACGAGCTGCTGGGAAGGCTCGGGTTCGCCAGCTTCCGTCCCGGCCAGCACGAGGCCGTGGAGGCGGCGCTGGACGGGCGGGATTCGCTGATCGTGATGCCGACGGGCGGGGGAAAGAGCCTCTGCTACCAGCTGCCGGGGCTGGCGACTGAGGACCTGACGATCGTGGTCAGCCCGCTGATCGCGCTGATGAACGACCAGTGGCGGCGACTGACGGCAGCCGGGCACCCGGTGGCGATGATCTCCTCGGGGATGAGTGCCGAGGCGGCGCGCGGGGCGCTCGACCAGGTCCGCGGCGGCTCCGCGCGGATCGTCTACTGCTCGCCGGAGCGCTTCGCCTCGACCGTGTTCCTCGACGCGCTCGCACAACGGCGGATCGACCTTCTCGCGGTCGACGAGGCGCACTGCGTCTCGGAGTGGGGACATGACTTCCGCCCCGACTATCTGCGCCTACCCGAGATCGCCGAGCGGCTCGGGCGGCCGACGGTGATGGCCTGCACGGCGACGGCGACGAAGGCGGTCGCGGCCGAGATAGTCGCCCGCTTCGGCCTGCGCGAGCCGCTGCAGGTGCGCTCCGGCTTCGACCGGCCCAACCTCTCCTTTGACGTGGTGCGGCTCGAGGGCAAGGGATCGAAGGCGCGGCGGCTGGCGCTGCTCGAAGCCGGGCTTGCCGACCCGGAGAACCGCCCTGCGATCGTCTACTGCGGCACCCGGCGCGACACCGACGAGGTGGCGGGGGACCTGCGCGTCTCGGGGCTGCGGGCGCTCGCCTACCACGCCGGAATGGAGTCCGAGAATCGCACCGCGACGCAACAGCGCTTCATGGCGGGCGAGGCCGAGGTCATCGTCGCCACCAACGCCTTCGGGATGGGCGTCGACAAGGCCGACGTGCGCTCGGTCTGGCACATGGCGATCCCGACCAGCCTCGAGGCCTACTACCAGGAGGCCGGACGAGGGGGGCGCGACAGCATGCCGGCTCGGGCGGTCCTGCTGGCGATGCGGGCCGACCTGGGGCGTCTGGTCCGCTTCAACGAACAGCGCGACCCGGACCAGACGATCGCCCGCGAGCGCGGCTGGCGCGATTACCACACGATCAAGTCCTTCATCTACTCGGAGCGCTGCCGGCGGCGCAGCGTGCTCGACCACTTCGGCGATCACGAGGCCGGCCGGCCCCTGGGCCGCTGCTGCGACGTCTGCGATCCGCAGGCCTGGCTCCCCGATCCCGAGACCGTCGCGGTGCGGCCATCGCGCAAAAACGCCAAGGCCGCGGCGGCTCCGCCCCCCGAGCTCTCGGACGCCGACGCACCGCTCTTCGAGGCGCTGAAAGTGTGGCGTCTCGGAGCGGCGGACGGCAAGCCGGCCTTCACCGTGGCCCACAACTCGACGCTGTCGGCAATCGCGGCGACGCGCCCTGGAGACGAGCAGAGCCTCGGCGCGATCCGCGGCATAGGCCCCAGCTTCATCGCCAAATACGCTCCCGAGGTCCTGGCGATCGTCAGAGACGGCGGCGCGGTCGGCAGCGAGCCCTAGCCCGCCTGTGCAGGCGCCTCCTGCCGCCGAGCGGATCGATCGCCGTGGGTGTTAGAGCCAGATGAGCTCTCCGCCGGCGGCCGGTGTCAACAGCACCTCCGATATCCGATTCGCCGGCGGAGAGGGACCGACCCCTCAGAAGTCGAATCAGGCTCGAACGTATGCACGCGATGCGAAAGCCAATCGCCCTGGTCGCGCTTGCCGCGATCGCGCTCTGCCTGGCCGGCGCGGCGCGCGCCGAAGCGGGTGCGCTGCTGCCGCACGGCAAGAAGGTCTTCTTCGGGGTCAGCGACACCGGCGACATGGCCGATTTCGGCCATTTCAGCACCGCCGTGCACAAGCACCCGGCGTTGATCGAGAGCTTCCGCACCTGGGGCTCTGACTTCCCCGACTCGATCGAACGCTGGCAGACCGCGCGGGCGCGGCCGGTGCTTCACATCGCCACAGCCGACAACAACGACGGCCACGAGCTGATCGACCCCCGCTCGATCGCCCAGGGCTACGGCGACGAGTACCTGCTCCGGCTCAACAAGCTGTTCTGGGCGAAGAAGATGCGGGCCTATGTGCGGCCGCTGGGCGAGCCAAACCGCTGCCTCAACGTCTACGCCTCCTACGACTGCGCCGGCAAGCCGCGGGACACCGCCCACAGCCCGCGCTGGTACAGGCTCGCCTTCCGCCGCATCTACCTGTTGCTGCACGGCGGCGGCAAGCGCGGCAAGGTCGACGCCCGCCTCGCGCACGCGGGCCTGCCGCCGCTGAGAAGCTCCGTGCCGGGCCTGCCGCGGGCGCCGGTCGCCGTGATCTGGAGCACCCTGCCCGCCGGCTCGCCGACCGTCCCCCAGAACCGGCCCAAACACTTCTACCCCGGCTCCGAATACGTCGACTGGGTGGGCACCGACTTCTACTCCGACAACCAGGACTGGAAAGCGCTGACCGGGCTCTACAACCGCTTCTCCGACAAGCCGTTCACGATCCCCGAGTTCGGCGTCTCCAGCGGCGACGATCCCGCCTACGTCAAGCGGCTGATCGTCTGGGTGCGGCGCCACGGGCGCTGCAAGATGGTCGTCTACTACCAGGACTTCGGTGCCTCCAGCAGCTACCGGATCCAGAACTACCCGGCCAGCCTCGCGGTGCTGGACCACGCCCTGCACCACAAGCTCTTCCCGTCCTTCGCGCCCAACCCGCCCAAGGCCCCACCACCGCCCCCGGGCGGGCTTGCGCCCAAGGGCTGACCCCCCGGTCAGCCCTTGCGCCGGTGCGGTTGCGCCTTCTTGCCCTTGGGAGCCACTCTCGCCGGGGCGACGCCCCGGCGGAGCTTGTAGGGCTGCAGCGCCGTGATGCTGGAGTAGCCGGTCAGGTAGATGCGGCGGCCGTCGGAGATCACCGGCGAGTAGGTGCCGCGGCCGTAGTGGAAGACGCGCCGCCCGCTCCTCATCATGAAGCCGTTCGTCGCGTTGTTGGTGAACTCGGCGACGTAGACGATGTCGCCGATCGCCGAGAGCGAGCCGACCACCTGGCCACCGGCCGAGCGGCTCCAGCGCACGCTGCCGTCCTTGGCGTCGAGCGCGTAGACGTTGCCGTCGAAGGAGCCGATGTAGACGGTGGGCGGGCTGTGGCGGGTGCCGGCGACGGTCGGTCCCGAGTAGGCGTAGCCGCCGGTCGAGTAGCTCCAGGCCAGCGTCCCGTCCCTGAGGTCGAAGCTGTAGACGCGGTCGTCGTTGTTGCCGGCGTAGACGCGGCCGAAGGCGACGGCCGGGGTCGAGTAGAACTGCCCAGAGGTGCCGAATCCCTGCCCGAGCGAGGAGGTCTGCCACTTGATCTTCCCGGTCTTGGCGTCGACCGCGTTCATGTAGCCGCCGTAGTCGCCGACGTAGAGGGTGCCGCCGTAGTAGGCAGGCGCCGACTTGATCGGGCCGCCGAGGCTGGTCGCCCAGCGGACGTTGCCGCTGATCGTGCTCAGCGCGTAGAGGCCGCCGTCCTCGCAGCCGAAGTAGACGGTGCGGTCGATCACCACCGGCGAGGACTCGGCCCGGCCCGGCAGCGAGTGCTTCCAGATCACCTTGCCGGTCTTCGCGTCGAGCTTGACGATGTGGCCGGGAACGAGGTTGACGATGTAGAGGCGGTGGCGGTAGTAGGCGGGCGAGGAGGCGTTGAGACGGCCGATGCTGCGTTCCCAGAGGACCTTGCCGGTGTCGGCGTCGAGGGCGAAGGCGGTGCCGTTGTTGTTGACCCCGTAGAGCTTGCCGCCGACGTAGATCGGCGGGAACTCGAGCAGCGGCCGCTCGGTGTAGCGCCAGAGCTTGCGGAAGGGCGGTTTGATCCCCTTCGCCGGAAGGTAGCGGGTGCGGGCCGGGTTGAGGCCGAAGATCGGCCAGTTGACCGTCTTCGCCTCCGGCTTCGGCGGCTTCTGCGGAACGAAGGCCGCCTGCGGGTTGTGGACGTCGGCCGGACGCTTGAGCAGCTCGTATGCGAGCAGGCCGGCGCCGACCAGCGCGATCAGGCCGGCCACGATCAGGCCTACGGCGAGGTGTCGCTTCTGGTGCCAGAAGCGGCCGGCCTCCTGCCGCAAGCGCTTGGCCTCGCGGCGAATTCGGGCGGCTGGCGATTGGCGCGGATCGGTCACCGGCGCAGCTCCTGCTCGTCAAGGCGCCGGCCCATCCGGGCCCGTCAGCCTCCGGCAGCCGCGCGGCGCTCGGACTCCTTGACCACCCCGTCGACCAAGCCCTTCACCCCCTGCTTGACCGCGGCGACGACGAGGCCACCGACAACCGGAATGGTCGGCTGCGTCCGCACCGCGTAGACCATCCTGGTCCCACCCCCATCCTGCGCACTCAGCTCCACCGTCCCGACGTGATCGCGCACCGGCAAACCGGAAAGCAGCATGTAGGAGAAGCGACCGGGAGACTCGTAACCGATCACTTCCTCCCGCAGCGCCGGCCCGACAGCGGTCAGCTTACGAATAGCCCCGACACCATTGGGAGCCGGCTCCCCCTCCCGCTCCAGCACCGACTTCCGCAAAGGTGTCAGCTCCGAATATCGCCGATGGTCGGTAAGCACTTCGAAAACCACCTCGGCCGGCGCCTTGACCTCTCGCGTAAAAGTGAAGCTAGCCACAGCCGCAAAGGCTATAGGGAGGGCCGGGTGCCCCTCCCGGCGGCTTGTACTTTTTTGGTGCTTCAACCTCGAGAGACCAGCCCCGCCCCACCGAAAAAGTTGAGCCGAGAGGGGCACCCGGCCCTCCCTACACCAGCCGCCACTTCTCTGGATCGGTCCCCTCGACCTTCTCGACCTCGCCGAGAATCGCCAGATGGTCGAGGCAAGAAAGGACGATTTGGAGGACCCAGGCGCTGACCGGCGTGTTCAGGTTCTCGGCGCCGACGATGTCGCCAACCACCTCGAAGGGCGGCTTCTCGCCCTCGGCGAGCGACTCGCGGGCCTTGCCGAGCAGCTCGTCGACCTGCCGCCGCGCCTCGGCGATCTTGGCCCCGGGGTCGCGGAAGGGGCGCCCATGCCCAGGCAGGCAGAGGTCGACCTCGAGCGGCTCGACCTCGTCGAGGCCGCGCAGGAACTCGCCGACCGGGTCCGGGCTGTGACCGTGATCGAAGAAGAGCACCGTGCGTCCGAGCAGGTGATCGCCGGAGATCATCAGCTTGCGCTCGGGCTGGTGCAGGACGATGTGCGAGGGGGCGTGGCCGGGCGTCTCGTGGACCTGCCAGGTGCCGAGATCGGTCTCGACCTCGACTCCCGCCAGCAGGTCGCGGTCAGGCTCGACGATCGCATCGATCCCCGTCTCCTCGTCGCCGCTGCGCGACTCGCGGTAGCGCTCCAGCGCCGCGGCGGGAACGCCGCTCTGGCGCGCCACCTCCAGGCGGTGCTCCAGGGCCGCCGCCGGGTCGTCGGCGAGCAGCCGCACGTGTTCCCAGGCGGGGTGCATCCAGAGCTCGCAGCCGGCGCCCTCGACGATCGGCGCCGCCAGGCCGTAATGGTCGGTGTGCGAGTGGGTGCAGACCAGCAGCCGCACGTCCTCGAGCCCGAAACCCACCTGGGCGAGGGCGAGGTCGAACTGGCGCATCCGCCCCTTGCCGCCGATCCCGGTGTCGAAGAGGACGATGCCGCCATCGGCGGCAACCGCCCAGACGTTGCCGTGGGGCACGCCGGGCCAGGGCAAGGCCAGCCGCAGCCTCCAGACGCCCGGCAGGACCTTCTCGACGCGCGGCGCCTCGGGACGTTTGCGGTCGGCGGCCATCGCCGCGGCACACTATCTCCCGAGCGTGTCTGAGCTGAGGGGGCCATACGACCCCCTCAGCTCAGACACCCCCTGCGGCAGGGGGCACTGTCCTCGGATAGGTTGCGGGACGTGGAGTCCAGCAGCCCCCAGCGCGCCGGGCTCGTCCTCTCCGCGCTGATCCTGGTCGCGGCGGTGGCGAACCTCAACCTGGCGGTCGCCAACGTCGCCCTGCCGGACATCGGCAAGGCATTCGGCTCCGGCCAGACGACGCTGAACCTGATCGCGGTCGGCTACTCGCTGGGCCTGGCGACCTCGGTCCTCTACCTGGGCGCGCTCGGCGACCGCTACGGGCGCAAGGCGATGCTGCTGCTCGGCATGGGGCTCTCGATCCCGGCATCGCTGCTGGCCGGCTTCGCCCCCTCCGACGAGGTCCTCTTCATCGCCCGGCTCTTCGGTGGCGTCGCCGCCGGCATGGCCTTCCCGACCACGCTGGCACTGATCACCGCGCTCTGGTCCGGCAGCGACCGCACCCGCTCGATCGCGCTCTGGTCGGCGATCGGGGGGGCGATCGCCTCGCTCGGACCGCTGCTCTCCGGCGCCCTGCTGGAGCAGTTCGACTGGGGCTCGGTCTTCCTCGTCACCCTGCCGCTGGCGGCTCTCGCCCTCTTCCTGGCCTGGCGCTACGTCCCCGCCCACGTCAACGAGAGCACCGAGCCGGTCGACAACCTCGGCGGCATCCTCTCGGTCCTCCTGGTCGCGGCGCTGGTGCTTGGGATCAACCTGGCACCGGTCCCCGGCAAGGGGGCGCTTGCAATCGGCCTCGGCATCGTCGCTCTCGCCGCGACGACGGCCTTCGTGATGCGCCAGCGGCGGACGCGCTCGCCACTGTATGACCTAGAGGTCGCGGGCAGGCGGATCTTCTGGGTCGCCGCCTGCGCCGGGATCATCGTCTTCGGCTCGCTGATGGGGGCGATGTTCATCGGCCAGCAGTTCCTCCAGAACGTGCTCGACTACTCGACCCTCGACTCCGGCCTGGCGATCCTGCCGGCGGCTGTGCTGATGGTGATCGTCGCCCCTCGCTCGGCGAAGCTGGTCGAGGCTCGCGGCGCCCGCTTCACCCTGTTGATCGGCTACGTCTTCTGCGTGCTCGGCTTCCTCACCATGCTGCTGCTCTGGAAGGAAGACATCTCCTACTGGAAGGTCGGGCTCGGCTATGCCTTCATCGGCATCGGCGTCGGCTTCGCCGGCACTCCCGCGTCTCACTCATTGACCGGCTCGGTGCCGGTGAAAAGGGCCGGGATGGCCTCGGGCACCGCGGACCTGCAGCGCGACCTCGGCGGCGCGATCATGCAGTCGATCTTCGGCGCCCTGCTCACCGCCGGCTATGCCGCGGCCGCCGGCGCCGCGATCGCCTCCTCGGGGGAATCGGCCAAGGTCACCGAAAACGTCCAGGGCGAGCTGACCAAGTCCTTCTCCAGCGCCGCCGACGTTGCCGCCCAGTACCCCCGGCACAGCGAACAGATCGTCGCCGCCGCCAAGGCCTCCTTCCTGCAGGGGGACGAGTGGGCCTACGCGGCCGGGATCCTCGCGATCCTGCTCGGCGGGGCGTTGGTCTTCTTCCGCTTCCCAAAGAAGGACCAAGAGCAAACCCTACTCGCCCAGTACCACGCCGAAGACACCTGAGCCCCTGCCCTCCGGTGCGCTTTATGCACGTCGGAGGTGCATAAAGCGCACCGGAAGGGGTTGCGGGCCGGGTTGCGATGATGCGGTGATGGTCGCCGGCGACGAAATCCGCTCCTCACGGCTCAGCGCCATGCTGCGCGAAGGCGAGCGGGTGACGCCGCTGGAGCTCTTCTTCGACCTCGTTTTCGTGCTGGCGATCACCCAGTGCACGGCACTGATGTCGCATCACCCGACCTGGTCGGGGATGGCGCAGGGTCTTTTGGTGCTCGGAATGCTCTGGTGGGCCTGGACCGGCTACTCCTGGCTGACCAGCGTGATCGACCCCGAGGAGGGGGCCGTGCGACTGGTCATGTTTGGGGCGATGGCAGCGCTGCTGCTGGTCTCGCTCTGCGTGCCGGAGGCGTTCGGCAGCCTGGCGCTCGCCTTCGCGCTGATCTACGGCGTGGTGCGCACCGCCCACATCGCCCTCTTCATGCTTGCCAGCCCCGAGGACGACGCCCTGCGCCACTCGGTCCTGGGATTGGCCGCGAGCTCCACCCTCGCGGTCATGCTGCTGGCGACGGCGTCGCTCTTCGACGGTCTCGCCCAGGGGACGCTCTGGGCGCTGGCCCTCCTCCTCGACATGGGCGGTCCCTACTTCTTCGGCGCCGAAGGCTGGAAGCTCGTCCCCGGCCACTTCGCCGAGCGCCACGGGCTGATCGTGATCATCGCCCTCGGCGAGTCGATCGTCGCGATCGGAGTCGGCGCCTCCCATGCTCTCACCCTCGGCATCGGCGCAGCCGCCGTGCTCGGTGTCGCCCTGACGGCGGCGATGTGGTGGGTCTACTTCGACATCGTCGCCATCGTCGCCGGCAGGCGCCTCGCCGAGGCCGAGGTCGGCAAGGTGCGGAACGAGATGGCGCGCGACTCCTACTCCTACGTTCACCTCGCGATGGTGGCCGGGATCGTGCTCGTCGCCTTCGGCCTGAAGACGACGATCGGCCACTTCGACGCCCACATGCACACCGTGCCCGCCTTCGCCCTGCTCGGCGGCCTCGCCGTCTACCTGCTGGGCCACGTCGCCTTCCGCTACCGCCACATCCACACGATCAACCGCCAGCGCCTGTTGCTCGCGATCGTGCTGCTGATCTTGGTTCCGGTGGCGACCGAGGTGCCGGCACTCGTCGCGCTCGCCACCGCCAACGTCCTGATCTGGGCGATGATCGCCTATGAGACTCGCAGCTACGGTGAGGGTCGCCGGCGGGTGCGGCGTCCTCAGGCGGCCGAAGCCTGATCGCGACGGCAGCGGGGCCCGACAAAGGAGACAACTGAATTTCCTGGGGAACGACGAAAAACCGTTGCGCTAAAGGATTACGCAGTATTGTCGTTCGATAACAGTGCTAACAGGAAAACGCTGCTTTTGGCTCGCCTTGATCCTCGCGCCGGCCCTCCTGGCCGGCTGCGGTGGCAGTGAAGATTCCACCGCAAACTCCTCCACCACCGGCCTGCCGAAGACAATCGTGATCGGTGCCGCGATCGCCAAGAGCGGCTGGCTTGCCCCCTACGACGCCAGCATTTCCGCGGTCGAACAGCTCGCCGATGAAGTCAACGCCAAAGGTGGCATCGACGGCAGCAAGCTCGAGGTGGTCCAGGTCGACAACCGCTCCGACCCCCAGCAGGCCCCGATCGCCGCGCAACAGGCGGTCGAAAAGGGCGCCAACGTCCTACTCCTCAGCAGCGAGTCGCTCACCGCCGCCGCGGCCACGCCGGTGGCCGAAGAAAACGACGAGCTCAACTTCAGCCTCTCCGCCAACGAACCCGGCTTCGGCCCGCCGACCACCGGCCGGCTCTCCTTCAGCGCCTACCCCAGCGTGCTCAGCGAGGCGAGCGCAGACGCCACCTTCATGCACGAAAAGGGGCTCGAGCGCCCGTTCCTCTTCCGCGACACCGCAATCATCTACGGCAAGGCCTACTGCGAGGGATTCCAGGAGGCCTGGGAGCACCTCGGCGGCTCGATCTCCGGCTCCGTCGACTTCAAGAACGAAGACGAGTCGATCGCGAGCCAGGTCAACCAGCTGAAGAAATCCGACGCCGACTCGGTGGTGATGTGCTCGTACCCGCCGGGCGGCGCGGCAGCGGTGAAGCAGGTCCGCGACGCCGCCGTCGACCTGCCGATCATCGCCACCGGCTCCTTCGACGGCACCTACTGGCTGAAGGGCATCTCCAACACCAAAGACATCTACGTCGCCACCAACGGCTCGTCCTACGACCCGCCCAACGAAACGGCGGCGAAGCTGTTCGAAAAGCTGGAAAAGGCAGGGGTCGAAACCGACGTCTCCAGTGTCCTGCTCTCGGCCTACGCCGGCGGCCAGCTGATCGTCGACGCAATCGAAGAAACCGGCAGCATCGACGGCAACGCGCTCACCGACGCACTGGAGGCCAGGCCCCACCAGACCGTCCTCGGCAAGATCTCCTACACCAAGGACTTCCACTACGCGAACGGCAACTGGCCGATATACGTGTACGCGAACGGCAAGCCGAAGCACGTCACCACCATCACTCCACACTACCTACCCGAATACGGCGGCTAGTCGTATGCGGTCCTGAGCAAAAGCGCGAAGGTACTCTGGGGACCCAAATGGCCAAGCCCACTCAACCGGTCAGGGGCCGGCCAAAGCAATCGTCCGACGTCCCCCTTGCCGGCAGCCGCAAGCTGAACCGAGGCAGCGAGGTACCGCTCTACTTCCAGCTCGCCGCGGAGCTTCACCGAATGCTGGAGCTTGGAACCTGGGAGCCCGGCGCGCGCTTTGCCACGGAGCGTGAGCTCGAGGAAGAGTTCGAAGTCTCCCGCGCGGTGACCAGGCCGGCGCTCGACCTCCTCGTTGGCGACGGCACGATCTTTCGGATCAAAGGCTCGGGCGCCTTCGTCGCCGCGCCTCGCAATAAAGTCGAGGCGACCGGCCTCGTGAAATTGTGGGCAAGCGGCGATGGCGATCGCTCGGCGTCCGTGGTCAGCGTCCGCAGACGCACACCCGACCGGACGGTGTCCCAGTTCCTCGAGCTGGGCAAATCGCGAGCCGAGATCGCCCAGGTGACGGCGGTGGTCGACGCCGACGAGCCATCGGCCTTCGTCGTCGACTCCTACTCCTCGATCGCTCGCCTTCCATGGCTTCTCCCCACCGCAGCGGCGCTGGCAAACAGCGCCAACCCCCCTCGACCCGGCAAGCTGGAGCTCACTCGGAGCACCGTCTCGGTCGAGCACACCTTCTTCAGCGGGTGGGCAGCGTCCCAGGTGGGCTCCAAAGCTGGCAATCCAGCCCTGATCGGGCGCTTCGTCCAGTTTGGTCGGACGATCGGGACCAAGCGGGAGCGGCCGCTCGAGTTCGCCCGCCTGATCTGGCGTGCCGACACCACTCAGCTCACCTTCGAGCTGGAAGGAGCGGCGGATCGCAGCAACGCGCGACGCACGAACTCGGAGAAGGCCTCGCGGTAGGCGAGGGTGAAGCGATCGGCCAGCGTGTTGACGTCGGCGTCGAGCGACAGCGACAGCTCCGGCGGCTCGACCGTCGCCGACACCGCCCGATCCTCGACGTAGAGCCGCTCCTCGGACTCGATCGCCTCCTCGAGCGTGAGCTCGTCGAAGTCGTCGCTCAGTCCCTCGGCCCAGTAGTGCACGGACTCGGTGGCGCTGATCGCACGCGCCGCGTGCAGCAGCCAGCGCTCGCCTTTCGTCATGACCATCCGGATCGATGTGAAGTTGGGCGCGATCACGTGGCTGTGGCCTGCGCACAACGAGTCCCACGTCCCGTCCCCGCCGGCGCCGGTGCTCATCTCACGGCTCATCTTCACCTCGATCCCGTCGCGCTCGGCCGACAGCGGCTCGACGACCTCGGCGACCGAACCGAAGGTGTCCCCGTGCACGAAGGCGAAGTGGGCCACGTCGCGGAAGTTCTCGATCATCACCCCCAGGCCCACCGGCAGCTCGAACGGCGTCCCGTGCTTCCACCGCCCCGGGGCGGGCTCGAACCAGGGCACGGTCGGCGGCTCGCCGAGCGGCTCCTCCAGTGCCGTCCAGACCAGCCCCCACTCCTCTCGGGCCGGGAAGGCCGCGATCCGGGCGCGCGGAGGGATCTGGGCCTGGTCGGCCAGCGAGGGGACCCGCGTGCAGGCTCCATCGCCGCCGTCCCATTCCCAGCCGTGGTAGGGGCACTGGATGCCATCTCCCCGCACCTCGCCCATCGAGAGCGAGGCGCCGCGGTGCGCGCAGCGATCGGCAACCACCGCCGGCGCGCCGCCTTCGGTCAGGAAGACCGCGAGGGCCTCGCCAAGCAGAACTGCTCGCTGCGGACCGTGCTCCAGGTCTTGGATTCTCGCCACCGGCTGCCAGCAGCGTCGCAGGGCCCGAGCGACTTCCTCGCCGGCCGGCGCTCGATTCGGGTGCTCTTCGCTCATCGTCTTCCTCCGGCTCTGGTCTTTTCGTTCACGGCTGCCCTCCCAGGTATGTGCGTAGCAGGCCGGAACCGCCCTCCAGCTCCTCGCGCCGTCCCTGTGCCCGGACCTTGCCGGCGCCGAGCACCAGGCAGCGATCGCAGAAGTCGATGGTCCGCGCAGCGCTCTGCTCGACCAGCAGCATCGTCGTCCCTTCCTCGCACAAGCCTTTCAGCAGCTCATAGATCAAGTCAATCGTCTTAGGCGCCAGCCCGAGAGAAGGCTCGTCGAGGATCAGCACCCTCGGCCGGCCGAGCAGCGCCCGGGCGATTGCCAGTTGCTGCTGCTCACCGCCCGACAAGCGGTCGGCGTGCTCGCCGGCCCGAGCGCGCAGAATCGGGAAGCGCTCGAGGGTCCGCTCCATCGCGGCGGTGCTCTCGCCGTTTCTCCGCATGCCCATCCGCAGGTTCTCCGCCACCGTCAGCGTCCTGAAGACGGGGCGGCCCTCGGGGACGAGCGCGAGCCCGAGCCGTGCGATCTGCTCCGGCGCCATCCCGTTGAGGACAGTGCCCTCGAACAGCACCTCGCCCGAGCTCGGTCGCACCAGGCCGCAGATCGCTCGCAGCACCGAGCTCTTGCCGGCTCCGTTCGGCCCGATCATCCCCAGGACTTCCCCGGCGGCGAGGTCGAGGTCGACCCCGTGCACAACCTCGACGCCGCCGTAGGCAACCTTGACCTCGCGCAGCTCAAGCATTTGCCGCCGCCAGGTAGGAGCTGCCCAGGTAGGCCTCGACCACGGCCGGATCGGCCTGGATTTCCGCCGGCGAGCCGACCCGCAGCGTAACCCCGTCGTCGATCACCTGCACCCGGGGGCAGAGGCTCATCACCACGCTCATCTCATGCTCGATCAAGAGGATCCCGCAGCCGAAGTCCTCGAGCGCCGCGCGCAGGATCGCAACCAGCTCTTCGCCCTCGACCTCACTCAACCCGGCGGCGGGCTCGTCGAGCAAGAGGTAACGGGGGCCGGTGGCAAGGGCGCGAGCGACACCCAACAGGCGCTGGCTCGCCGGCGGCAGGGAGCCCGCCGGCAGCGTCGCCTGCTCGTGCATACCGAGACGATCCAGCACCCCGGCGGCAACCGCGACCGCCTCTCGCCTGCGGACGCCAACCCCCATCGCCCCGACCGCAACGCTCTCCAGGCCATTCAGGTGCGGGAAGGGAAGGGCGGCCTGAAAGGTGCGGCTCAGCCCGGCGCGAGCGAGGCGGGCCGGGGAGCGGCCGCTGACATCGGCGCCGTCAAGGCTGACCGCGCCCGCGTCGGGGATCAGGAACCCGCTGAGAACATTGACGAGCGTCGTCTTGCCGGCGCCGTTCGGGCCGATCAGGCCCAGCGCCTCTCCGGGCCTCAGCGTCAGGTCCACCCCCCTCAGCACGTGCAGGCCGCCAAACGCCACCGAGATACCCTCCGCGCGCAGGGCACCGCTCCCGGCTTGCTCGATTTTCTTCATCTCGACGGTGCCGTTCGCCGCGGCCCCGGGAGGCGGACGCATCGCGCGCAGCCGCCGCACCCAGGCAAGCTCGCCCGCCTCGCGACCGCCGCTGATCCCATCCGGCATCGCGATCATCGTCGCCAGCAGGATCAGTCCCACGCCGATCGCGGCCAAGCCTGGCGTCCGCCCGATCGAGAGGACGCCAAAGACCTGCCCACCCCCTTCGAAGCCGCGCAGCACCTCGTTCACGCTCGCCACCGCGATCGCCCCCAGCACCGCCCCGAAAACGCTGCGAGCGCCGCCGAGCACCAACATCGTCACCGTCGTCACGGTTGCACCGAAGTAGAAGGTGGTCGGGTTGAGAACACCAGACTGATGTGCGGCCAGCGCGCCGCCGACCCCGCACAGCATCCCGCTGAGCGCGAATGCGATCAGCCGCTCCCCGGTCACGCTGATCCCGAGCGAACGGGCGGCCACCTCGTCCTCGCGGGTCGCCTGCAGGCGATAGCCGCGCGCCGACCATTTGAAGGCCAGCGCCACCACGACGGCGGCACCGGCCCAGAGGCCGGCTGCGACGATCCCAGTCGTCCTCGGAATGCTGACCAGCCCACTGCTGCCGCCGCTCATCCGGTCCCAGTTGGCGAGCACGTTGTAGACGACGATCAGGAAGGCGAAGGTCGAGATCGGGATCGCCAGGGTCGAGGTCCGCATCAGCGGCAGGCCGACCACCCCCGCCAGCACGCCGCAGGCCGCGGCGGCGACCAGGGTGGAGAACAGCGGGTTGAGCTGGGCCGAAGCGATCAGGTGGGGAAGAGCGGGCGTCTGTAGCGCGGCGAATGTGGCAGGAAGGGTGAGCAGCGCCGCAACGTAAGCGCCGGCACTGGCGAAGCCGAGCTGCCCGAACGAGTAGACGCCGCTGTTGCCGATGAAGACCTGCAGGCCGAGGACGATGATCAGGGTGCAGAGGATCATCGTCACGGTGCTCCGCAAGGAGGGCGTGCCGTTGGCGCCGATCCCCATCGTGAGCGCAACCAGCCCGAGCGGAACCAGCAGCGAGACCGCCAGCGAGGAACGCGAGCGCAGTCGTCCTCCACTCACACCCGCGCCTCCCCGGTTGCCGAGCCGAGCAGGCCGTGCGGCCTGAAGATCAGGATCGCCACCGGCAGGCTGAAGACGAACGCGTCGCGAAACGGCAACAGGCCCTCCGGCAGGTAGGCACCGAGCAGGGAGGAGATCGCGCCAAGCAGCAAGCCACCGAGCACCGCGCCGAACATCTTGCCGAAGCCGCCAATCGTCACCGCGACGAAGCCGACCAGCACCGGCGTCAGTCCCATGGTCGGCGAAACCTGCCCGGTCTGCATCACCAAGAGCACGCCAACCGCCGCGGCTAGGGCGCCGCTGATCGCGAAAGAGAGCGCGATCACCCGGTCCGCCCGCACCCCGAGCAACCGCGCCATCTCGAAGTTCTCGGCTGCCGCCCGCATCGCCAGCCCGGCGCGGGTCCGGTAGAGCAGCCAGCCGAGGCCGACGAGGACGACCGTCGTCAGAGCGAGCGTGAGGAACTCGAGGTTCGGCACCGAGACGCCGCCGAGCTGCGTCGATTCGCTGATCGAAGCGGGTGTCGCCACCGATTTGGGACGAGCGTCGACCGCCGCGGTGACGATGTTCTGCAAGATCGTCGCAACCGCCAGCGAGGTGACGAGCTGGGCCGACATGTCCGCCTTGCGGACCGGCCGGAAGGCGACCCGCTCGGCGACGATCGCGACCAGGACCCCGGTCGCCAGTGCCCCGCCGACCGCCGCGGCAAAGGGCAGCCCGGCGAGCACATAAAGAGCGTAGGCCGAGAGCATGATGAACTCGCCGTGGGCGAAATTCATCATGCCCATCACCGTGTAGATCAGGGTAACCCCGAGCGCAATCAGCGCGTAGAGGCTGCCGAGCGCCAGCGCATCAATCAGGTTCTGCGCCAGCTCGGTCACCGCAGCTCAAAATTCTTGAGTGCAATGCAGGAAGGTTAACCGGGATCGGAGCCTCGGGCGGGACGATCTAGATAGTTGATTTCCCAGCGCGGTTGATGAGCCCTGGCGGGTGCGCCTCTGCGGGATTGACGTCGCCCGCGCCTATGGCGCGTAGCGACGGGATGAGGTGCGCGGGCTACGCCCGCGCAGGCATCGGATTGCATTTCTGCCGCCTTCGGCGACATTCCCGCAGAGGCACACCCGCCAGGGCTCTCGAAGCGCGGGATAAGCCTCGATATCTCACGCCGCTCGATGCATCCGCCACACCCCAGTGTGGTAAATGCATCGAACGGCGAAGGTCGTTGAAGGTTTCCGGCTGACAACGGCTTTTGGCCTGAAGCTTCTTCGAGCTTTCAAAGCTGGATGCCGGTTTCGGAAGCTTTCGTATATCGGGACGTGTCGAGAGGGAGGCTGCCCGCCCTCCAGGCGAATGTCGCCGAAGGCGGCGGAAATGCAATCCGGTTATTGCGCGGCCGTAGGCCGCGCTCAAGGTTCACCCCATGCGCGAAGCGCATGGGGTGTCAATTCGACTGGAGGGCGGCCAGGCTCCCCTACCACCACACCGCACCCAGGCGGCTAAGGCGCGACGAACGTGGCTGGGTCGGGACCGATCCGCCCCCCGCTGTCGAGGCTCCCGATCGCAGCCAGATCCTCGTCGGAGAGCTCGAAGTCGAAGATGTCGATGTTCTCGCGAATTCGCTCTGGCGTCACCGACTTGGGGATGACGACGTTGCCGAGTTGCAGGTGCCAGCGCAGGATCGCCTGGGCCGGCGTCTTGCCGTGACGCGCGGCAATGTCGCCGATCGTCTCGTCGTCGAGCAGCGCGCCCTGCGCGAGTGGGCTCCAGGCCTCGGTGGCGATACCGTGCTCGGCGTCCCAGGCCCGCAGATCGGCCTGCTGCATGCGCGGATGCAGCTCGATCTGGTTGACCGTCGGCCGCGTCTCCGTCTCGCGATCAAGCAGCTTGAGATCCTCGATGCGGAAGTTGGAGACGCCGATCGTGCGCGCCGCCTCCTCCCTGTGGATCTGTTCGAAAGCCCGCCAGGTGTCGAGGAACCGTCCCTCGGTTGGAGCGGGCCAGTGGATCAGGTAGAGGTCAACATGGTCGAGCCCGAGCCGCTCGAGGCTCGCCTCGAAGGCCACCAGCGTCGATTCGTGGCCCTGCTGTGAATTCCACAACTTGGTGGTGACGAAGTAGTCCTCCCGCGGCAGCCCCGAGGCGGCGAGCGCGGCACCGACCCCCTTCTCGTTGCGGTAGGCGGCCGCAGTGTCGATGTGGCGGTATCCCGCCTCGATCGCCAGCTCAACTGCCCTCTGGGTCTCCTCCGGTGGCACCTGGAAGACGCCGAAGCCCAGTTGCGGCATCTCGATTCCGTCGTGCAGAGTAATGCTGGGGAGTAGTGTCGTCTGGGCCATAGGGATTCCTTCCACTCGGGATTCCTCGCTGCTTTGTTGTCATGATAACTACTCGGGAGCGTGGCTAACGCAGGATTGGTTAACCACTTGTCAACTTTTAAGCCGCAGCGTTGTTCACTGCGGCGAGCTAGCTGGTAGCGAGGCCGATGGCCAGCAGCGGGAAGGCAAGCATCACACCGAGGAAGGCGCCGATCGCAGCGCCTGTGAGCACGCCGGTCGTTCGCGAACGGGCGCCGGAGATGACGCCGATCAAGAAGATCGCGACGGCAAGCGTGAGGCCGATCCAGAAGACGTCGGGCATAGCGCGAGCGAGATTATCGAAACCGCCCACCGATGGGCCTGAAATGTTGGCCAGCTGACCGGCCGGCCGGGTCGCCTCTAGCTGGAGTCGCTAGGTTGGGCGCGTGAAACTGCTCGCCTTCAGTGACCTGCACCGGGACCTGACCCAGGCGGAAAAGCTGGTCGAGATGTCGGTCGAGGCCGACGTGGTGATCGGCGCCGGCGACTTTGGCTCGGTCCACGAGGGCCTAGAGGAGACGATCGACATTCTCGCGGCGATCGAGACGTCGACCGTACTGGTACCGGGAAACAACGAGACAGACGAGGCGCTGCGCGAGGCGACCGCCGGCTGGCGCTCGGCAACTGTCCTTCATGGCGGGGGCACGACGATCGCGGGCGTTGACTTCTTCGGCCTCGGCGCGGGCATCCCCCTCACTCCCTGGGACTGGAGCTTCGACCTCGAAGACGAAAAAGCGGCAGTGATGCTCGCCCTCTGCCCCGACGACGCGGTCCTCGTTCTCCATTCGCCGCCGCTCGGTCACTGCGACTCCAACGGCGCCGGCCAGAGCTTCGGCAGCCCGATCCTGCTGCGGACGATCGAGGAGCGAAATCCGCGCCTCGCCGTCTGCGGCCACATCCATGAGTCCTGGGGTTGCCAGAGCAAAATCGGCGACACGCCCGTCTACAACCTCGGTCCGAAGGGCACCTGGCTCGAGGTCTAAGCGGTAACGCGGTACTTGAGGTGAGCGACACCGGGGGCCTCGATCGCCTGGACCTGCTCGAGGCCGAGGTCCGTGGCGGAGAGGTTGTCGAAAAGGCGGGTGCCTTCTCCGAGAAGGACGGGGACGACGTTCAGCTGCAGCTCGTCGAGCAGGCCCGCCCCCAGGTACTGCCGGGCGACGTCGGCGCCGCCGCCGAGCGAGACATCCCTACCGCCGGCTGCGTCCCTGGCCTGCGCGAGCGCCGACTCGATGCCGTCGGTGACGAAGGTGAACGTCGTCCCGCCCTCCTTCACCAGCGGCTCGCGCTGGTGGTGGGTGAGCACGAAGACCGGCGTGTGAAAGGGCGGATCGTCCCCCCACCAGCCCTCCCAGGGCTCCTCACCCCAGGGCCCGGGGCCGCCGCCGAACATCTTGCGGCCCATGATCGTCGCACCGACATTGTCGAGGGATTCTTCGAGGACGGCGCTGCTGGCGTTTGTCTCGCCGCCCTCCCGCCCGTGCGGCCCGCGCCAGGCGGCCAGCTTGACCACCCACTCGTGCAGCTGCTCCCCGCCTTCCCCCAACGGATACTCCTCGCTCGGGTTCGGTCCGGCGACGAAGCCGTCGAGCGAGACCGAGATCTGGAAGCGGAGCCTGCTCACTGCGCGGCGGGTGCGGATTCGCCGGGCTCCCCGAAGAGCTCGCCGGCGCGGATCCGCTGTGCCATGTCCTTGGATTCATCGCGGTAGACGCGGCCGTCCTCGAACTCGATCGCCGGGTACTTGCGCTGTCCCGACAGCTGCTCCAGGTCGTCCCGCTTGCCGGGACGCAGCGGCCCCTTGACCACCTCGTACTCGATGCCCTGCTCGTCGAGCGCCTTCTGCACCCGCCAGCAGGGGTGGGCGTCGATCTTGACCCACATCGTCGAGCAGCGATGAAGCTTGACCGCCATCGGGCAAGCCTAAACCCCTGAGCACCCTGCTCGCAAGCGGGGCAATGCGGAAAGCTAACCTGAAGGTTCGCCTTACTGGTAATACTCAGGAGCGAGAATGAGCCCCGCAAGCCTGCCTCCCGGTCCCCCTTATCCCTCCCCCATCCAGGCCGTGGGGTTCTGGACCCGCCCCTTCGCCTTTCTGCGCCAGTGCCGGGAGCGCTACGGCAAGCGGTTCACGATCAAGCTGCCAGGCGCACCGCCCTTCGTGATGCTGACCGACCCCGCGGAGGTGAAGGAAGTCTTCACCGCGCCGCCCGACGTCCTGCGGCCCGGCGAGGGCGCCCGGGTGCTGGAGCCCGTGGTCGGCACCAACTCGGTGATCCTGCTCGACGAAACCGCACACATGGAGCAGCGCAAGCTGATGCTGCCGGCCTTCCACGGCGAGCGGATGGAGCGCCTCGCGGGCCTGATGGAGGAGGTCGCGGTCGAGGAGCTGGCGGCACTGCCGCGAGACGTGCCGGTCGAGCTTCACCCACGCATGCAGGACCTGACGCTGAAGATCGTCCTGCGCGCCGTCTTCGGCCTCGATCCCGGCCCGCGCTTCGAGGCCCTTCGCCGGGGCCTGCAGGAGATGCTCGTCTTCGGCGACCGGCCGATCAGCCTGATGCCGCCGCCAAAAAACAGCCTGGCCGCGAAGATCCTCGAACGTGTCGGGCCGTTTGCCCACTTCGTCCGCACCCAGGCAGAGGTCGACGAGATGCTCTTCGGGCTGATCGCGGAGCGCCGTGAGGAGGGTGCGGGGGCCGAGCGCAACGACGTGCTGGCGATGCTGCTCGAAGCCCGCCACGAGGACGGCTCGCCGATGAGCGAGCAGGAGATCCGCGACGAGCTGCTGACGCTTCTCGTCGCCGGCCACGAGACGACGGCGACGACCCTGGCCTGGGCCTTCGAGCGGCTCACCCGCGAGCCGCGGGTGCTGGCAAGGCTGATCGAGGAGGTCGAGGGCGACGACGACGCCTACCTGACAGCGACGATCCAGGAGACCCTGCGCACGAGGCCGGTGCTACCGAACGCCGCTCCGCGGCTCGTCGCCAAGCCGGTCGAGATAGGTGGCTGGAGCTACCCGGTGGGATGCAGCCTCGTCCTCAACGGCTACCTGATCCACCACGACCCCGAGCTCTACCCCGAGCCCGACGCCTTCAAGCCCGAGCGCTTCCTCGACGAGGCACCGGGCACCTACACCTGGATCCCCTTCGGCGGCGGCCGTCGCCGCTGCCTCGGTGCGAGCTTCGCGATGCTGGAGATGAAGATCGTCCTGCGCGCCGCCCTGGGCACGCTGACGCTCCACCCGGGCGAGGGCGCCGAAGTCGCGCGCCGTCGCAACATCACCGTGAGGCCCTCGAGCGGCGCCCGCGCGGTGCTCTCGGATCGCCGCCAAGCACAGGTGCTCGCGTAGCAATTATTCGTCTAGCCGTTGCTTCATGTGCCGCACAGAAGCTCGGCTCGAATCCGAGCGAACGCGCCTGACAGGATTCGAACCTGTGACCTTCGGTTTCGTAGACCCGAGATCTGGCGAAATGAAACCGAGCCACAGGGCCAAATGGCGGGAGAGCGTACCGCCGACCGTAGCGAAGATGTAGCGATCAGCGGTTCCATATTTTCGACACAGCACCGTAGCACGGGGTAGCGGGCGGTCTCGCGGCATCATTCTTCTCAGCAACGGACTTCTTCTGGAGGTTGGGCCAACAGGCACATGTGCAGATGAACGACAAACCGGTACAAAAATCAGCGGAGGGAGAGGATGACGACGTAATCGAGATCGCCGTCCCTTTCGCGGCGATGAAATGCCCGAACTGCGACGTGCCGCGGGAGCCTGGTCCATGTCCTGAGTGCGGAAACGAGGTGCCGGCACCGGAGATCGACGAGCAAGCGAACGCACGGGCAAGAGCCTTTCGTCCCCTGGTCGAGCGACTAATGGAGATCCGCAGCCGCTTCGATGAGATCGGTGAGGGCGAGATCCCACTGACGCCGGACCAGTTTCTCCAAGCGATGAACGAGACTGACATCTACGAACGGGCTGGCCAGATGGCAAAGATCGGCGGCGAACTGAGCGGGCTCGATCTTGCCGATCATAAGGTCGTCGGCGGTGCGGCGCGTAAAGTCGTCGCGGCTCATCTCGATCGCGTCGAGCAACTACTCACGCGTTGCGAGGAGATCGGGCGCTTTCGCGCCGAGCCACCCGCCGATGAGCTTCGCGCACTGGCAATCGAGGCGGGGTGCTTTGGGGTAGATATCGCGAGCGCCCTCGTCGGAGCAGTCGCTGCCCAGAGCTTTGACGAGGCAAGAAGAGAAGCTGCCAGAGCACAAAAGCTCCTTACCGGATTTCCGCTAGGTGACGCAATCTCACTTGCACTGGAGAAACTAGAGCCTGTCGCCGTGCCCGACCTGAATCGAAGGCTGGCGCTGGCGCTCGGTGGTGAGGGTGACTTCATCGACGAGGACGGCAATCTCGATATCAGCAGGATCTTGACCGGTTTCGCGGATGAGGAGGAACCCTTGGCTGTTCTCGCCGAACGCGCGGAAACGTATTTCGCCTATCTGATCGATGGACACAGCCAAGGCGATGGAAGCGGCGCGATCCTTCTCCCCTCGCTTGCCTTGGTTGCCGCCTCCGACCGCCCCTTGCGAACCCACTCCGCAGCTTGGCTATTGAAGGAAAGACTGAGCCGTGCGACGCACGCCGACAAGACGGCGACGCGGGTATTGGTCGATCGCACGACTGCCCAGGGCGCACTTATCTACACCGCACTCAGCCGGGTCGAGCGCGCGGTGAGCAAGCTCGGCGACGATTCCGAGGCCGAGCACGCGATCGACCAGGTGATGAGTGCCTACAAGAACCTCGCCGAGACGACGTTTCGGACGATCGGATGGCTCTCCACCAGCCTCGACATGATTATCGATGGCAAGGAGATTCCGGTTGAGGAGCACCCGCCGATGCTTGGCGAGCTCTGTCACAGATTGGCGAGGGGCAGTGCCCTCAGCAAGCTGCTCGCCGAGAGCGTCGACCCCGGCCTGCGGAACGCCGAGGCGCACTCCCAGTACCAGTGGATCGCAAGCCGCGAGGTCGTCAAGGACCTGCGGACCAAACAAGAATGGACCGTTGATGAGATCAGCGAGGCGCTGATCGTACTGAGCAGCTGCCTTGCCGGAGCCGATGCCGGCTATGCCTGCTTCGTGGTCAGCGGCGGCATGCCGGGTGAGTTGCCGGACTGGCTACACGAGGATGAGACGCCAATCGTCTTCGAGATGCTTGCGACGTTGTGTTTCGCGCCGTACGGACACGAGATTGAGACCGTGGAGGACAGGGGCGGCACGGTGATCCTACGCAAGGCCGGATCGAGAGATCCGGCGCGGCTGATCCCTCCTCTGGGCGGGATGGGGACCTTTGCCGATGCCGAGACATTCTCCGTCCGAACCGTCGAAGGTGATGTCTTGGTTGAGGTTGGCGCCAACGAGGTAAGGGCGGCGATCACTGCGAAGTCAGTGTTCAAAGACCTCTCGCTCCTCAACCTCGCCTACGAGAACAGCCGAGGTGGGACAGCAGACTCCGAGCGCGTCGACGGCGAATTCGCTGCCTTCGCGGCAAAGGTGATCGGGGTGTCTGGCTTGCGAGCCCTCACCGCCGGCAATTTCGGACCAGGCGTGCTCAACGATCTGCGTGATCGGGTCAACTGGGGCGCAAATTTCCTCAAACGGTTGGATACGGACAAGGTCGATTTGGGGGCACTGCAGAAACGTCTTTTGCGAATCAGGGATTCACTCTCCAAGGCATCTAGAGGCACCTCGGGTTCGATCGAGAGCCTTGCCACCCGGCTGACCAACCTGGCGGAATGGGCAGAGGAGACCGGCTTCAGCTGGCCGCCGAAGTGAGCCGACCAGGTTTGAGCGACGTTCGTCTATCCAGATGGGCACGCACATCTAACGTTCAAGGACGACACGAACTGGCCCATGAATGACCCGTATGAGGTCATCGACATCATCGCGGGGGAGCTGCTCCTCCCGATGCATAAGAGGGCGCGAGCCGAGGCACGTCAAAGAAAGTCGTAAGGCACGACGAGGCACTCCGTCAAGAGGCGGGGTGCCTCGTGTCTTAAGGGGCTTTGGTCCACTCTTCGAAGTCGATGGCCTCTACCCGAGACTCAGGAAGTAGCCGGTCGATGAACACCGCCAGAACGAGACCCGACCCCGTCGCAGACGGGGCGAGGATTGCCTCGCGGCCAAGGTATTGGGCCGCCTCGCCGACGGCCTGCGTGGCGCTCAGGTCCTCTGCGGATAGATCGAGTTCAGAGAGTGCCGGGGCTAGCGAGGCGGGCTGCGTCATATCGACAACCGCTTGGAGTTCGACCTCAAGGCGGTAGATGCGCCGTGGCAGGAACTGTGCCGGGTCGAGACCCTGGCGTTCTGCCATCCGCCGAAACTCCCCCTCGACAGTGGCCTTGCTGTCAGCGAGATAGAGAGTGGCAAAGCTCTGCGGAGGATTCCAGCGACCGCCCACGGTGCGGGCTCCCGCACCCGAGAGGGGGTGCCGGCCGGAGGCAACGTGCCGGAACACCCCTCCCGTGTAGGCGATCGGCTCAAGCCGATCGACTGCGTCGACCAGATTGGAGGCGGGCACGCGCCTAGACGAAGACGCCCTCGGCGATGGCGTCTATGGCCCCGAGCACCCGCCGATACTCCCCGTCGCGCAGCAGGTCGACCGGCTTGTAGTGGTCGAGCATCTGGTTCGGGGAGAAGAGCCAATCGTGCGCTGCCTGTGCCTGCACCACTCCGGAAAGCTGTTCAAGGACAGCGATCAGCTCGAGAACTCGCTCGCGCGAATCAGGGCGTGGCGAGGCCTGTCGATGCAGCCAGCGGGCGATCGTGCGTGGGTTGGTGTCGAGGACCCGCGCCAAATCAGCCTGATCGAGCTCCACTCGCTCACTCGCTTGCTCTAGTCGGTCAGCTAGATCCGCCGCCACTTCGTCTCCTTTTTGTCGTCCAGTACGTCGTCTAGTTTGTCAGATCAGATGACTGAGAGCCTAGACCCCACCCCGGACTTCCTCAGCGAGCCAACCTTCCTGCCACGAGTCACCCAACATGACGGCCGTGCGATTGAGGAAGCGCTCGCGGCGACCCTCTTCGACCAAGGCGTGCGGCTGCGGGCCGCGGTGATCGAGGCAAGCTACGCGGCGGCCGATCCGCCGCTGATAAAGCGCCTCCGCGAGGATGGAGTGACCCGCTTGGTTGAGCCGCAGACCCAGCGTTTCACCACTCGGCGTTTCCTTGAAGTCGAGCAGCTGGCCTCCTTGCCTTATGCGCCGGACGAGCCGATCGCAGCGGAAACCTTCGATGCAGATGCAGCCAAGTCAATCGCGGTCGGCGCCCTGCGATTCGAGCAAGAGCAGCGCTGCGAGTACTACCTCTCCCCCGCCGTCCCCTACTACGACCGCGACTTCCAGAAGTGGGTCGCTCATAACGACCGCCTGCTCGAGGAAGCATGCTCGGCAAACGGAGGGGCGGAGATCGACCGCCGGCCACTTATTGCCCAGGTCTTCCCCGGACGGAGTGCTCTCAAGCAACCGGAGTTCGTCATCAACCGCCTGCTCGACTATCCGATCGTCGGCGCCTATGTCCAACCCCTGCTCTTCGACCCGGTGCGTGACAGTCCGGAAAAGCTGCGTCTCTATGTGGAGTTCCTGCTCGCGATCGCAGCCGAGGGCATCCCGGTGATCGCCAGTCGCATCGGCGCATTCGGACTCGTGCTGGCGGCGCTCGGCATCAACGCCTTCGACTCCGGCCTCGCCCAGGCCGAGGCGAGCAACCTCGCCCAGTTGAACCGACCTCTGACCGAGCGCGAGCGTCGCCGCGAAGGAAAAGGGGGAGGCCCCGACAAGCGGATCTATTTCGAGATCCTCAAGACGACGATGAAAGGGACCCACGCAACAGTAATGCTGGACCGAGCAGGGCTGCGTTCACGATTCGTCTGCAACCACAACTGCTGCCAGTACCGAGGATTCGAGGATCTGGCTGCCCGCCGCCGCCAGCATTTCCTTTGCAGTCGCGACGCTGAGGTCGCTGACCTCCGGCGCCGTCCAAGCGGCGAATTGCGGCTGGATCTGGTGCGTGAGCAGCTGCGCGACGCCCAGGAGACTGGCAGGGTGGTGCGTAGGGCGCTGATGGACATGGGTGCCACCGCGCCGCGCTTCGAGCACCTGGACCGCTGGATGTCGCTGCTAGCTTCCGATCAGTTGCTCTCCGGCGTCGCACACTGACTCAGGCCAAATCACCTCCCCTGGCCGAGCTCCTGCGTGAGATCGAGCGGCGGCGCTAACTCAGCGTCGATCAGGTGCCCGTAGACATCGAGCGTGTAGGCGGCAGAGTGATGGCCCATCCAGCGCTGTAGGCGAAGCGGCGAGAGTCCGCGCTCGATCAGAAGCGAGGCGCAAGTATGACGAAAGGCGTGAAATCCCACTCGCGGCACACCAGCCCGCTCGATCGCCGGAAATAGAACCCGGTGGCGAATGTTGTTTCGGGTTCTGTGCGCCGGTCGAGGTAGCGAAGACGAGCTCCTCCTCACCGGCGTCCGCGGTCGAAGCGCTACAAGCCGTTCCATGAGTTCCTCTGGCAGTGGCAGGCAGCGGCGCCCGAAGCGAGACTTAGGTGCCCCCACTACTCCGTCAACAATCGAGCGCCGCACCCAAAGGCAGGGTGGCGACCCTCGCTCCAGATCCCGCCAACGCAGCGCGATTGCCTCGGAGACTCGGGCCCAGTAGTCGCAAGCAGGTTGAAGAACGGCTGCCATGCGAAGGGGATCTCTGTCAGGAGTGCCGCGAGCTGGGCGCGGGTCAGGAACCGTCCCTGCTCGAAGTCCCAGCCGCGCCCGCCCCGGCGGCGCGGCAGTAGCAGGCCACAGGGCACCTCGCGGTCGACCAAGCCCTCCTCGGCTGCTGCGAGGAGACATAGTCGAAGCGGCGCGACCGCGTTTCGGATCGAGCGATCAGAGAGCCTCCCCCGCTCACCGCGGTAGGCGATGAGCCAGCTGACGAAACCCTGCAAAACCTCGTGGTCCAGTTCGGCGAGACGCAGCTCGGCGGGGAAGTAGCGCAGGGCAAAAGTGACGAGCAGGCGGCGGTATTCGCGGCGAGTCGCCTCATTGACGGTGTCGTGCCCACTGCCGGCATAAGCGCCAACCCAAGAGAGAACGTGCTCGTGCAGTGGCGGGCCGCCGCGTTCAGCGCGCTCTTCTGCGTCTCGCGTGAGCTTCAGCGCCCGCGCCTCGGCGAAGCTCGCCGCCGACTCTTTGCGCTGGCGCCCACCCCGGCGATAGACGGCGACGAAGCGGCTTCCACGACGGTAGACACCAGGGTGCGCGGTGCGCTGCAGCGGAGCGCTCACGTCGGCGGGGGCGCGTTGCTTGTTGCCACCTCCGTTGCCACCCCAACGGTTTCGGGATCGAGGCGCAAAGGCCTCGAATGTCGTATACCGATGCGGTTTCAGAAGGCGGAGCGGCGGAACACCAAAGCGCGCCTGACAGGATTCGAACCTGTGACCTTCGGTTTCGTAGACCGACGCTCTATCCAACTGAGCTACAGGCGCGGGGTGCCGGGGCGAGCCCGGAGGGGCGATTCTAGGGACTTGGCGGATTCGTTAGGCCGCTTCGGGCTCGGCGGGCTGGTTCAGCCGGACGTGCCATTGGACTGTGGCTGTTGCTACGCGCTGGCCGGAGGCGTCGGTCAGCTCTATCTCGCAGGGGAAGACGACCTTGCCCTCGGCGTCGAGGGTGGATAGGGCCTCGGCGGCCGGGATGCCCAGCTTGGCCCTGGCCTCGATCGGGCCCTTGGCGATCTTTTCGTAGGAGATCTCGGCGTTGCGGGCGAGCGGGGTGACATCGCCCAGCCGCTCGGCGAAGGCGCCGACGAAGGCTGCTCCCGATGCCGTCTCGGCAACCGTGAAGAGGGCGCCGGCGTGCTGGGAGCCGACGTGGTTGGTCAGCTCGTGGCGCTCGGGCAGGACCACCGTCGCCTCGCCCTCGGCGATGCTGGCGATCTCCAGGCCCAGGTGGCCGGCGAAGGGGACGGCCTGGGTCATGCCCTGGGCGATCAGGTCGAAGTCGGCCATCGCCGCACCTTATTCCGTTCCGGTGCGCTTTATCCCCGTATGAGGTGGAAAAGGCGCACCGGAAGGCTCAGCGGCCCTCGAATGTCGCGTGGCCGGGCCCACCGTGCTCGAGGAAGGTCTTGACCGCGCGCTGCAGGTCCTCGGTCGCGAACAGCTCCCCCGCCTCGGTGCGGATCGCCTCGTCGGCAGCCGGGATGCCGCCCTCGCGGAAGCGACGCAGGACGTGCTTGGTCATTGCGTGCGCTTTGGTCGGCCCGGCCGCCAGCTCGGTGGCGAAGGCGCGGGCTCGCTGGTCGAAGCCCTCGTCCTCGAAGACGCGGTTGACGACGTTCCAGCGCTCCATCTCCTCGGCCCCGAACAGCTCGCCGGTGATCACCAGCTCCCGCGCACGGCCGCTGCCGGCGCGCTCGGCAAGGCGCTGCGTGCCGCCCATCGACGGGGTCAGGCCGACCACTTTCTCGACCAGGCCGAACTTGGCCGAGCGAGCGGCGAGGATCAGGTCGCAGCCGAGCGCGAGCTCGAAGGCCGCGGTCAGGGTCAGCGCGTGGGCGGCGAAGACGACTGGCAGCGGCAGCCGTTCGACCCGCTCGACGGCGCCGATCAGCTCGTCCCAGAGCCCGCTCGCCCGCTCCGGCGTCAGCCCCTCGAACTCGGCGACGTTGACGCCGCCGGAGACGGCACGCCCCTCGGCACGGATCAGCAGCGCCCGCGGCAGGTCGGCCTCGACCTCGGCGATCGTCGCTTGGAGTGCCTCGAACATCGCCCGGTCGAAGAGGTTGAGCGGGGGGCTGTCGAGGGTCGCTACCGCCAGGCCCCTGTCGCGTTCGAGTCGAATCGCTGCTGCCACGGCGGAAACCCTACTGCGCCTCAGGGCACCCGATGCACCTCGAAGAGATTGGTGCCCAGCTCCTGATCTGGCAGCCCCGCCGTGATCGCGATCAGGTCGCCTGAGGCAGCGATGCCGTGCTCGCCCGCGAGCCTGGCGCAGTCGTGGAGCAGGCCGCGCACGTCCTCCTCGTGCTCGCTCAGAACCGCGGTCACGCCGAAGAGCAGGCCGAGGCGGCGCACGGTCTCGATTCGTGGCGAGACCGCCAGCACCGGGACCTTGGGACGGTGGGCGGAGACCAGGCGCGCCGTGCGGCCGCTCGTCGTCGGCACCACCAGCGCCGCCAGGCCGAGGCGATAGACCGCGCCGACGGCCCCCTGGGCGACGGAGTCGGCGACCTCCTGGGTCGCCTGGTCGGTGCGGCCGAAGAGCCACTCGCCGTAGGGCAGGTCGGGCTCGGTGGCACGAGCGATCCGGTCCATCACCCGCACCGCCTCGACCGGGTGCTGGCCGACCGCGGTCTCCTCGGAGAGCATCACCGCATCGGTGCCGTCATAGATCGCGTTGGCGACGTCGGTCACCTCGGCCCGCGTCGGCCGGCGCGCGGTCACCATCGAGGCCAGCATCTGCGTCGCCGTGATCACCGGCTTGGAGCGCTTGCCGGCGGCGCGGATCAGGCGCTTCTGGACCACCGGCACCTCGGCCAGCGGCAGCTCGATCCCGAGGTCTCCGCGGGCGACCATGATCCCCCCTGTCGCCACCGCGACGATCTCCTCGGCGTTCTTCGCCGCCTGCTGCTTCTCGATCTTGGCGATCAGGGGGATGTCGGCGCCGAACCCGTGCAGCCGCTCGCTCACCGGCTCGAGGTCGGCCGCGCTGGAGACGAAGGAGACGGCAAGCAGGTCGACGTCGTGCTCGACGGCGAACTCGACCCAGCCAAGGTCGCCGTCGGTGGCCGCGGGCGTGCTGATGCCCGGGACGTTCATCCCCTTGTGCGAGGAAAGCGTGCCGCCGACCTCGACCTCGCAGTCGACACCGCCGTCATCGGGCCCGCACACGCGCAGCCGGATCGAGCCGTCGGCCAGGTAGACCGGTTCGTTCTCGTGCAGCGAGGTGACCCCTGGCCAGGCGACCGGGATTGTCTCGCGGTCGCCTTCGACCTCCTCTGGAGTCAGCTTCACGTGCATGCCTGTCTCCAGCTCGGCGACGTCGCCGCGCAGCTCGCCGATCCGCAGCTTCGGGCCGGGCAGGTCGCCGAGCACAGCCACCTCGCGCCCGGCCCGCTCGGCAGCGGCGCGAATCGATTCGATCGTCTGCGCATGCCGGTCGCGATCGGTGTGGGAGAAGTTGAGGCGCAGGACGTCGGCGCCGGCCTCGATCAGGCGAGCCAGGACGTCGGGCTCCCAGCTTGCGGGACCGACCGTCGCGATGATCTTGGTGCGCCTTTCGCGCTGCATGCGTACTGACTGTAGAGTGACCGTGTCACGGCCGGATGTCTCGTGACATCTGTCTCCGATGTCCCAGGCAACAGGAACGGAGAGGGAGGGATTCGAACCCTCGAGAGAGCTTGCGCCCCCTACTCGCTTAGCAGGCGAGTGCCTTCAGCCACTCGGCCACCTCTCCGGGAAACTGGGCCGATTGTAAGAGTTAACCGGGGGCGGCGCGGCTAGTCTCGTGGTCGTGTCCGGCCGCTCGCACGCTCAGCTCGAGCAGATCTTCGAGGACGTCGAGGCGCCGTTCGCCTTCGTCGACCTCGACGCGATGTGGTCCAACGCGGAGGAGATGTTGGGACGGGCCGGCGATAAGCCGATTCGGGTGGCGAGCAAGTCGGTGCGCTGCCGGGCGTTGCTGGAGCGGATCCTGCGCCGCGACGAGCGCTTCGCCGGGCTGATGACGTTCACGCTTCCGGAGACGCTCTGGCTCGCCGGGCACGGCTTCGAGAACCTGCTGCTCGCCTACCCCACCGCCGATACGGCCGCGCTGGGCGAGCTGGCCCTGCGCTCGGTCGCCAATCCGGCCGGGGCACCGATCGTGATGGTCGACTGCGTCGAGCACCTGGAGGCGATCGAGTCGGTCCTGGGCGCCGGGGCGGCGCCGGTGCGGGCCTGCATCGACCTCGACGCCGGCTGGTGGACGCTGGGCGGGCGGATCAAGGCCGGGCCGAAGCGCTCGCCGGTGCACACGGTCGAGCAGGCGGTCGCGCTGGCCCGGGAGATCGAGCGGCGGCCGAAGGTCGAGCTGGCGGCCCTGATGTCCTACGAGGGCCAGATCGCCGGCGTCGGCGACCGGCCTCCCGGGCGGCGCCTGCGCGGAGCCGCGATCCGCACGATGCAGCGCCGCTCCGCCGCCGAGCTGGCCAAGCGCCGCGGCGCCGTCGTCGCCGCGATCCGCGAGTTCGCCGAGCTGCCGATCGTCAACGGCGGCGGCACCGGCAGCCTGGAGCTGACCGGCGCCGAGGACGCGGTCACCGAGGTCGCCGCCGGCTCGGGTTTCTACGCCCCCGCCCTCTTCGATCACTACAGCCGCTTCTCGCTGACGCCGGCCGCCGGCTTCGCCCTGCCGATCGTGCGCAAGCCCTCTTCGATCGTCGCGACCGCCCTGGGCGGCGGCTACCTCGCCTCGGGCAGCGGAGACGCGGCGCGGCTCCCGTCGCCCTGGCTCCCAGCGGGCCTTTGCCTCGACCCCGAGGAGGGCGCGGGCGAGATACAGACCCCCCTCAGCGGCCCACCGGCTCGCGACCTGCAGATCGGCGACCGCGTCTACATGCGCCACGCCAAGGCGGGCGAGCTCTGCGAGCGCTTCGAGTCCCTCCACCTGATCGAAGGCGAAGAGATCGTTGACGTCGTGCCCACCTACCGAGGCGAGGGCCAAACGTTCCTGTAGGCGGACGAAACGCACATTTCCCATGTCAGAGATGGAAAATGTGCGTTTCGTCGTCAGGAACCGAAGACTTGCTCGGCGTACTCGTTGGTGAAGGTGCGGCCGAGGTCCAGCTCGTCCCTCGCCGCCTGGAAGTCGGCCCAGCGGGGGTAGCGCCCGGCCAGCGTCGCCGCCGTCTGGAAGTGACGCTTGCCCCAGTGGGGGCGGCCGCCGTAGGAGTCCATGATCGCCTCGACGGCCTCGAAGTAGGGGCGCCACTCCATGCCGCGATACTGGTGCACAGCGATGTAGGCGGTGTCGCGTTCATGCGAGGGACTGAGCAGCGCGTCGTCGGCGGCGGTCACCCGCATCTCGATCGGGAAGAAGACCGGGTAGCGGTTGGAGCGCACCCATTCGATTACCCGCCGCGCCGCCTCGGGGCCATGCTCGCGAGGCACGCCGTACTCCATCTCGGTGAAACGGACGCGGCGCTCGTTGGCGAAGATCAGGTCGCTGCGGTCGATCGCCTTGCTGCCCGAGGCGAGCCAGGCGGCCAGGCGCGAGAGCATGGGTATCGCCCGCGGGAGGGCCTTGCCGGCGGCCGAGATCGCCTCCAGCGCCCAGTTCTCCAGCACGATGTCGTTGAGGAAGGCGGCGGCCCGGCCGCGCGGGCGCGACGGCTCCTCGGTGCGGTTGCGCTCCAGCACCAGGGCCGAGTCGGCGTAGGGGAAGGTGAAGAGCTCGAAGTGGTCGTTGGCGTCGGCGCGCTCCTGGAATGCGTCGAAGACCTCCTCGCGCGGGCAGGGCGTGTCGACGCGGTGCAGGGTGAAGGCCGGGACGCAGCGCAGGGTCACGGCGGAGATCGCCCCGAGAGAGCCAACCGCGACCCGGGCCGCGCGCAGGAGGTCGGGCTCGCCGACGGCGCTCAGCTCCCGCACCGTCCCGTCGGCGAGAACCAGCTCCAGCCCCTCGACCTGGGAGGAGATGTTGCGCAGCTTCGCCCCGGTGCCATGGGTGCCGGTCGAGATCGCTCCGGCGATCGTCTGGCGGTCGATGTCGCCGAGGTTCTCCATCGCCAGGCCGAGCCGGTGCAGCGCCTCGTTGAGCTCGGCGAGGATGGTGCCCGACCCGACCCTGACGAGGCCCGTGTCGCGGTCCGCATCGATCACGCCGCTGAGCGAGCCGGTGTCGACCATCGTGCCGGCCGTCAGCGCCGCCTCGGTGAAAGAGTGGCCGCTGCCGACGAGGCCGACCTTGCGGCCGGCCGCAGTCGCCACGCCGATCACCTCAGCCAACTCGTCGCGGCTGCTCGGCCGGACCAGCTCCGCGGGGGTGCACGACTGATCCCCGGCCCAATTACGCCAGGTTCCGCCCGACAGCCTTCGCTCGGCTCTCCCGGAAACCATGGACCGAGGAGACTATTCCCCGACTCAGGGCGTGGGAACGGCAGCCGGGGAGAGAGAGCGGAACGAGTAGGCGGCGGTGCCGAAAAGCAGCGCGGCGATCGCGATGCCCGGGGCCGCATTGCCGGCGGCGCCGGCTGCGCCTCCGCCGGCCAGTCCACCGACCACCTGTCCCGCTGCCCACGCCATGTTGGAGAGGCCGGCCGAGAACCCCTGGTGCAGGCGACTCGACTCGGCGGCCTCGGAAAGCATGGTCAGCGCCGGCGTGAAGCAGATCCCCCCTCCCAGCGAGGTGAGCATCACCCCTGCCATCACCACCCCCATGGTGGCCCCTATCGCAACGGCGACCATCGCGGCGGCGCAGATGCTGAGCCCGGCGACGTAGGGCCTGCGTCGTCCAGCCCGGTCCGAATAGCCACCCACTATCGGGGCCAGCACCGCCTCCAGGGCCGCCCCGGCGATGAATCCGCCGGCGATCAGCGCGTGGCCGCCGCCGAGGCCGGCGATCTGCAGCGGCGCCAATACCTCGACCGCCCCGAACATCAGCGACGGGACGGCGACGAACGTGGTCCCCAACAGGATCGGGCGGCTCAAGATCGTCTCGGCGACCACCCGCAGGTCCTGTGACTCGGGAGCCTCGCCTTCGGGCAGGCGAGCGGCGAGGAAGACGAGCACCAACGCCACCCCGAGCACGCCACTGAAGACCACCTCGGTGCCGACCTCGGCCGCCAGGGCTCCCACAGCTGGGCCGAGCAGGGCGCCGGCGACCGCCGTGCCCAGGGCGGTGCCGATCACCGCCCCGCGGCGCTCGGGCGCCGCCGCCGTGATCAGCCAGGTCAGCGCACCAGCCCAGATCAGTGCGCCGGAGGCTCCCTGGGCAAACCGGGCAGCGTCGAGCAGGAGGAACCGATCGGCGAAGCCGAAGACGACGCTGGAGCAGCCGAGCAGCAGCAGTCCGGCGATGACCGTGCGACGCGGCCCGATGCGGGCGGCCAGCAGGCCGGCCGGCAGCGAGAAGACCAGCGTCCCGGCCGCGTAGGAGGCAGAGAGGACCCCGGCCTCCGCCTTGCTCAATCCGAGCGAGGAGACGTAGCCCGGCAGCAGCGGAGCGATCGCCGAGAAGAAGGCGACGTCGAAGAAGACCATCGCCGATGCGAGAACGATCAAACGACGCATTGCAGACAATACAATCATCTAGAGCAACGGCCGTCATACGCCTCGGCGTCTAGCATCGACGAAACGTCTACTCCCCGGAGGGGTGGCAGAGCGGTTGAATGCACCGGTCTTGAAAACCGGCAGGCGTCTAACGGCGTCTCGAGGGTTCGAATCCCTCCCCCTCCGCTATAGAAGCCGGAACGATCCGAACAGCGCTTGGTTTCAGCCGGCAGATCAAATCGGCTTTCGACCTGGAGGAGCCTTCGAGCTCATCCTAGTCGTCGGCCCCAGGGAGAAGACGGGCGTCTCTTAGAACGCGAACGTGGTAGTCCACGACAGCAGCCGTGGCGTCCTTGACGTCCAGATCGCGGAGCAGGGCAAGCGCCGCGAACGACCGTCCTTCGTCTACTTCGTGTAGAGCAAGAATCTTGCCCCGAATGGGGTGACTGCGCACATACGCCTCACGATCCATTGCCCTCTTGCCCTTGTCGTTGTACATGTCGTCCCCTTGCATAGACACCGGCCGCGGGTACTGGAACGTGGGGCCCCCGTGGGGACGCTCAGTCTCAGCAGATTAATAGAGGCTTACACATGCACACGGGAAAAACGTCCACATTTTTCGAACGTGTCATATCGACCAGTCGATCGACTTCGACGGTGGACTAATTGACGAGATTCGTTCCTGGGGGCAGCTCGAAGCAAAACAGCCCCACTCTCACATTGGTGAGGTTGCTTTCGTCGTCGGTCTCGCGGGCTCGTTCGACGCTTTCGATTTCGACCTCGCGAACAGCCTCCTGGGCGTTGTCGAGAATTTCGTTGAGCCTGATCCAGCCCTGCTCGTCTATCCGAGCTAGGGATCGGGTGTTGTGCGACTCGACGCGGGCTTGGAGCGTTCCGGCTCGCCAAGCGACCGTGACATCCCGCAACAGCAATTGATAAGTCCAGAGCACAAGCCGTTCCCGGTCCTCCTGGCTCAGCTCGTCCCATTCCTCGTTGTCCAGTATCGGCCGCATCACAGCTCGATAGATGGTCGTTTTCTGCCCCCGCCTCATCTCCGTACCGATCGGCTCGACCAAGCCCATTTTCTCCAGCTCCCCAACGTCATAGTCCGCCTTGTTGAGCCTGATGCCGAACTCTCTGGCAATGTCGCTCTTCGAAGCCGGGCCTTCGACCAGGGCAACCAGGGCTGCAAGCTGCCCCGAATTATGGAGCAAGCGAAAGAGCTGCTCGTCAATACGAACCTCCGGCATCACTGTTTTTGCCACAGCCCTTCTCTCCTCTCTCGGGTCGGTTGAGCGCGCGGGACCTTAGCCCGATTCTCAATAAGACGCAATGAGTATTTGGGATAGCTCTGTCTATCCGCACGCGGTGACTTACCGATCTTGATCGACCAGTCGACTACCCTCGGCAGCTAATTACAACGCTAGCGAGAGGGGGTGATTTACGTGCTCGAAAAGGTCGAGGCCGTTGTCCCGGCAATCTCTACGTGGAAGCCCGCTTAACGGGATTTCGGCGGCCGATCCCGGCCTGAAAAGGCTGGGATCGGCCGCGCTGTACTTGTCGTCAGCTAGCCCAAGCCGCTCGACTGGTCGATCAGCTTCGGCTAGTCTCTTTCAGGCGGTGACGGGGGAGGCAGTGACAGCCGGGCCTGGCGGTGACTGGGCCGAGCGCGCTTTTGACGCGATGGCTCCGCTCTACGACGATTTCACCGCCCACTACGAATACGAGCTCTGGACGGGGCAGCTTCTTGCCGTCCTCGAGCGGGAGGGACTTCAGGGCCACCGCCTGCTCGATGTCGGCTGCGGCACGGGCAAGAGCTTCTTGCCGATGCTGCCGCGCGGCTGGCAGGCCGTGGGTTGCGACGTCTCGGCTTCGATGCTCGGCCTGGCCCGGCAGAAGGTCGGCGATGCCGTTCGCCTGGAGATTGCCGACATGCGCGAGCTGCCGCGCTTTGGCGAGTTCGACCTCGTTTGGGCCTTGGACGATGCGATCAACTACTTGCTGAGCGCCGAAGAATTGGAGGCGGCGCTACGAGGGATGCGCCGCAACTTGGCACCCTCGGGGCTACTGCTGTTCGACGTCAACGAGCTGTTGGTCTACGGCTTCTATGCAGAGGGCGTCGAAGTCGAGCGAGACGGCCGCCGCTTCGTTTTCCAGGGGAACGCGACGGGTGAGGTCGAGCCTGGCTCGATCAGCGAATTCTCATGCTTCGAGAAGGGGCCTGATGGCGAGGGTCAAGCGGCCGGCCGCCGCAACGTCTCCGTTCATCGCCAGCGCCATTTCACCGAAGCCGAGATCCTTGCGGCGATCGACCGGGCAGGCCTCACCTGCCTGAACGTCTACGGCCACGGCACCGACGGCATCCCGCGCCAGCCCTTGGATAGCTCGGCCCACACGAAGGCGATCTATGTTGCCCGAACCGCCTAGCCCGACGGCCTGGGAAAAACCGCGGATCAAGCGCACGACCGAGCAGTTTCAGGCACCGAACGGGGACCTCTACCTCCGCAGGCCCAGCGAAACCGCCGACATTCGAATCAAAGATCCAAGCCCGCAGTTGCGGCAACTGCTCGGCGCGCTCGACGGTACCCGCACGCGCCGAGAGCTGGATGAGGAGTTCGGGGGGGAGCTGGTCGGCGAGCTGATCGACCAACTCGGCGAGATGGGACTTGGGGAGGACGCGTCCGACGACGACCTGATCGACCCTCGGGCAAGGGCGCGCTTCGATCGCCAACTCCGCTACTTCAGCGATGTATCGACCGGGCAGACGCCGTCGCAATGCCAAGGCAAGCTCGAAGACGCTCGCGTTGCAGTCTTGGGTGTTGGCGGCCTGGGCGGCTGGTCGGCCCTGACGCTCGCCTGTTGCGGCATCGGCGAGATGCTGCTCGTCGACTTCGACACGGTCGAGCTGAGCAATCTCAATCGCCAAGTCCTCTACGGGGAGGCCGAGATCGGCCAACCGAAGGCGGGCCTGGCGGCCGAACGGCTCGGCGCCTTCAACTCGTCGATCCGAATCGAGACTCGCGAAGAACGGCTCGACAGCGAAGCGGCAGTCGCGGCGGTGATCGAGGGCTATGACCTCGTTGTCAACGCAGTCGATTGGCCGGCTCATGACATCGAGCTTTGGGTCAACTCGGCCTGCTTTGCGGCCGGAATCCCGTACATCGCGATGAGCCACTATCCGCCGATTGCCCGCGTCGGGCCTCTGTACGTCCCGGGTGAGACCGGCTGCTACTCCTGCCAGGAGACTGCCTACAAGCGCTCGTATCCGCTCTACGACGCGGTGGTCGAGTACCAACGCGCGAAGCCCTCCCCGGCGGCAACGCTTGGAGCTGCCTGCGCCCTGATAAGCGGCCAGGTCGCTCTCGATGTCATGCATTTTCTGACCGGCCTCGCGACGCCGTCGAGCCTTGGGGCAAGCCACATCTATGACCTCCGCACGATGGAGGCAAAACGAGAGCAAGTTGTGGCGGAGTCGAATTGCTCAGTTTGCGGTACACGCTGACTGTCTCATCCGTCACCTGAATTCCGTCCCCGGCCGCTAGCCGACTGAGGACGTGTTCAGTGCCACGGCGGCGCGGATGAGCGCCTTCAACGCCTTTTCATCGATCTCGTCGCCCTCATGGAGATCGATGGCACGCCTGGTGTTGCCCTCGAGGCTGGAGTTGAAGAGGCCTGAAGGGTCCTCCAACGAGGCTCCCTTGGCGAAGGTCATCTTCACCTGATTCTTGTACGTCTCACCGGTGCAGATCATTCCGGCGTGGTACCAGACCGGGACCCCTCTCCATTTCCACTCCTCGACCACATCTGGGTCGGCCTGCTTGACGAGACTTCGGACCCGAGCGAGCGTCTCGCCCCGCCAATCGCCCAGCTCCTCGATCCGCGCATCTATCAGCTGAGACGGGGAATCTCCTCCATTTCCGTCTTTCGAGCCGCTCTTCGCCTTCTTCATGTTTTCGTCGGTCTCATGGTTATCGTCGCTCGACCCGTCAGCTGAGTATCCCCGCCGACCGCCTCGATTGCATCGGGAGGCGCTGCGAGCAGGAAAGCTCGTGCGACGACCGAACGTGCGGGGATGGAGACGGCATCGCGCCGGGCGCGCAGGCGTGAGCGTTGGTTGCAACGGGCGGAGCGCGTCAGCGACGCCTTCGGGCTGGTCTTCGTCCTCGTCGTGGTCACCTATGTGCTGGCCTCGCTGCTCGAGAACCGGGGCTGGACCTCGGTCGTGCTGACGATCGTGACGAGCGCGACTTCGGTGGTGGCGCTGATCAGCTCGCACGCACACGCCCGGATCGTGCGCATCGCCTTCGCACTCTCGGTGCTTACCGTGGTGCTCGCCGCGATCGGGGCCGCCGCCGGCAATCACGACTGGCTCAACTTCGCGACGCTGATCCAGGTCTCGCTGCTGACGGTGGCGATGGGGGCCGTCCTGCGACGCGTCGTGATGGCGCCCGAAGTGGGCTCCCGCACGATCCTCGGCGCGCTCAGCGTCTACGCGGTCCTGGGCATCCTCTTCACCTTCCTCTACGGCGTGATCGATCGCGTCCAAGGGGGGCCGTTCTTCGAAGGCCACGCGCATCCCGCCGGCTCGGACTTCCTCTTCTTCAGCTACACGACGCTGACCACGACCGGCTACGGCAACCTCGTCCCCGGCGGGCAGCCGGGCCGGCTGGTCTCGGGCCTGGAGATGATGATGGGCCAGATCTTCCTCGTCACCCTCGTCGCCGGCCTGGTCAGCCTCTGGCGCCCGGGCGAGGCAATCCGGCGACGCCACGAAGCTAAGACTCAGCCGGACAAGACCGAGCCCGCCTGAGCACGAGGCCTACTCGGAGAGCTCGACGCGTTCGATCGTCTGCGGCTCGACCGGGCGGTCAGACGCGTCGGTCTCGGCCGACTCGATCGCGTCGACCACGTCCATGCCGTCTGTGACCCGGCCGAACACCGTGTGCTTGCCGTCCAGCCAGGACGCCGACTCGGTGGTGACGATGAAGAACTGCGAGCCGTTGGTGTTGGGCCCGGCGTTGGCCATCGCCAGAGCACCGCGCACGATCTTGTGGTCGTTGAACTCGTCCTCGAAGGTGTAGCCGGGGCCGCCGGTGCCGGTGCCTTCCGGGCAACCGCCCTGGATCATGAAGTCCGGGATCACCCGGTGGAAGACCAGTTCGTCGTAGAACTTGTCGGCCGAGAGCTTGCGGAAATTCTCAACGGTCTTCGGCGAGTCGTCGTCGTGCAACTCGAGCACGATCGCCCCGGCGCTGGTGTGGAGTGTGGCCTGCGACATCGGAGCCGAACCCTACCGATCTGCGCGCCGGACCCGCCGACGGGCCGAAATCCACGGATATGCCGTGGATTTCGGCCCGTCGGCGGGATTTGGGAGGGCTAGCCCGTTACGCGGACGGTCACTGGGCGAGAGGCGCCGGGAGCGTAGGGCCAGCGCTCCTCGGGGAGGGCGACAGCACGGATGCGGATGCTCGCGGAGCCGCTGATGTAGCGGAAGCGGTAGCCGGCGTGAAAGCGGCCGCTGTGGTCGGTGCGGGTGACGAGAACCGGACGCCAGCGCTTCGCCGCCTCCTCGTAGTACTGGATCGCGACCAGCTTGCCCCGGCGCGGAAGAGGCGCTCCAAGGGTGCGAACTCTGCCGCTGAAATGAACGCTTTCCTCGGTATGCAGGGCCCGTGGCGCAACGTCGAGATCGATTCCGCCCCGCACCCGCAGCGTCAACGGCTGCCGGCCGGCCCCGTCCAGGTGCACTTCGCCAGGGAAGGTGACGGAGATCCGGCGGGATGTGCCCGCCCCGAGCCGAAGGCTGAAGCCACCGTGGGCACCTGTGCCGAGCGTGTCTACTCGTGCATGCCGCAGCGCCCCGCGCGAGGGCCGTGAGACGACTCGGAGGGTTCGACCGGCCAACCCGACGCCGTCGGCATTGACGAGGCGGCCGCTGAGCATTGCTCCGGTCCCAAAGGGCACAGCCAGCTCGGTGCCGGAATGTCCATGCCAATTGAGCCGAGCGAAAATCCGTGCCTTGGCCCGCGTGGCCGGCTCCGCCCGGCCAACAGCGCCAGCGGACGCAACCTTGCGTACGGTCATCTCAACCCCGTCAGCGCGGCGGGTGGTCGCCGCCGTGTTGCCCGCCGCATCGACGGCGTCGGCGCGGAACAGGTAGGTGCCAGGAGCGAGATCGCCTGGCAGGCCGGCGGTCAGCTGCGCGCTGTCAGCGGCTTCGCCGTGCTGAAATTTCGCCGGCAGGTCAGTCCACTGTTCGCTGCCGAGCCGGCGGTAGTGGATCTCCCCGGCGGCGGGGCCCGAATGGGCGTCGGTGATCTGCGCGGTGATCTGCTCCGGGGCGTCGCCCCCTGCTGCGGGAGCGTCGAAGGCGACGCCAGGAGGGACGTCGTCGAAACGCAGCGGCAGCGAGACCGCCGAGGCCGGCGCCTCGTTGCCGGCCTCGTCTCGCAGCCAGATGCTCAACGTGTAGGTGCCGGCGTGAGGCACGAAGAGGTTCTGAAGCATGCTCAGGTCATGGCCGGCGGCGAACTTGGCGCCCGTGTCGTAGCCCGACGGCCCTTCGATCCGCCAAAACGCCCCACCGATCGCGCTCGCAACGCCCTGGTCCGGATTTGTCCAGGAGAGGTCGAAGTCGTTGGCGTGCCGCCAGCCCTCGTCCCCCGCCAGGGCGAGATTGCGCGGGTGGGCCGGCGGGTTGTTGTCGACGTAGAACGTCCGGTCCGGCGTGCAGGAGCCGTTGCCGGCGAAGTCGGTGACGCAGTGGTGGAGGCCATGGGGACCGTCGCTGAAGCGGGTGGTATCGACGGTCGCGCTGCCGGATACCGCCAGGCCGCACGGCCGCATCTGTGTCGCCCGCCACTCACCGCCAATCGATGCCTTGGCGCAGCCGTACTCGGTCAGGTTCACACGGGCGCCGTCTACCGTCGTCTCGCCGAAGCGGACTCCCCCGCCGACATCGCCTCCCCAGAAGCCGACCGCCTGGGCGCCCCGTCGCCAGCCCCCCGCGGTGATGTCGCCGCCGAGCCCGGCGGACGGCGGCTGGTTGTCCTCGACCGTGATTGTCAGGGCGCGGATCGCCGACCACGAGCCGGGGTCGAGGCTGCACGATTTGCTTTCTACTCTTGCGCACAGAAGGCGGTCCTCGAACGCCAGTCGACCCGGGTTGAAGCCGGCGACGAACTCGCGCGGCGTGGTGTCGGTGCCGGCCGCGGAGGCAAAAACGTCGAAGCCACCGCCTGAGTTGCCGACCCCGAGACGCTGCTCCATCCCGTCGTGCAGCGCGTGCCACCAGGTGCCGCGCACCTGCGTTATGCCGGTGCCGGTTGGGGCTTCCCAACGCCAGCGGGCAAAGCGCGTGCCGGACACCGTCGACTGCCCGTCGCGGGTGAAGCTCTTCAGGTGGGCGCCATCGAAGGGGTCCTGGCCCGCCGGCGGCACGCACCAGCCGTCCTGGCGGAACTTGGCGCCCCCGGTCGTATCGGCCCAGCTCGCATCCGCGCCGACGTACCAACCGCACTGGGCGACGGCGTACTTTCCGGCGCTCGCCTCCTTCGCCACCAGCAACAGCAGCGCCAGGGCCAGGGCGACCCCCATCGCGACGATCCGACCGACGCCCCCGCGTGTGCCCGACATAACTCCTCCTTCGCTCGAGTGCATGTAGAGCGCTAAGGGCACAGCGGCAAGATCTCTCCCCCCTGGCTCGGCGAAAAGGCCGCTGGGTGCCGCACGGGCGCCTTTGCCAGAATGGCTCCGATGCCACTCCCGACGCAGGATCAGATAACCGAGAAGCTTCGCGCCGTGATCGACCCCGAGCTGCGCCGCTCGATCGTCGAGCTGGGCATGGTGCGCTCGATCGAGGTCCGCGACGGTGGCCGGATTGAGGTCGTCGTCTCGCTGACCACGGCGGGCTGCCCGATCCGCTCGCACTTCGAACAGGCGGTCGCCAAGCAGGTCTCCGAGCTGGACGGGGTGACCGAGGTCGTCGTGGGTTTCGACGTCCTCTCCGACGAGGAGAAGGGCGAGCTGCAGAAATCGCTTGGCCGCGGCAAGCTGCCCGCCGGCGCGTTGGCCCAGGTCAAAAATGTGATCTGCGTCGCCTCCGGCAAGGGCGGCGTCGGCAAGTCGACGATGACCGCCAACCTGGCCGCGGCGCTGACCGCCGAAGGCCACTCGGCCGGTGCCCTCGACTGCGACGTCTACGGCTACTCGATCCCGCGCATGCTTGGGGTCAACCGCAAGCCGGAGGTGAATGCCGAGCGCAAGATCCTGCCGCTTGATGCGCCCAGCGGGGTCAAGGTGATGTCGATCGGCTTCTTCGTCGAGGAGAACTCTGCCGTGGTCTGGCGCGGGCCGATGCTGCACAAGGCAATCCAGCAGTTCCTCGAGGACGTCGCCTGGGGGGAGCTGGAGTACCTGCTGCTCGACCTGCCGCCCGGGACCGGCGATGTCTCGATGACACTCGCCCAACTTCTCCCCCAGGCCAAGTTCCTGGTCGTCACCACGCCGCAGCCGGCAGCGCAGACGGTGGCCAAGCGCGGCGCCGAGATGGCGCTGAAGTTCGACCTCGAGCTGCTCGGCGCGATCGAGAACATGTCCGGCTTCACCACCCCCCAGGGGGAGCGCATGACGATCTTCGGCGAGGGCGGCGGCCAGTTGCTGGCCGACGAACTCGACATCCCCCTGCTCGGCAAGGTCCCTCTCTCCGAGGCCCTGCGCGAGCACGCCGACGCCGGCACGCCGCTGGTCACGACCGAGCCCGACGCCCCGGCAGCCCAGGCGATCCGTCAGGCAGCCCGCGGCATCGTCGCCGCCACCCCGCAGGAGCTGCCGGTTCTGCAGGCGGTCCCGGCCGCGGCCGAGCCGCCACCGGTCAGTGGGATCCCGCTTCCGGTCGTTCAGTGACACCGCCGCAAAAGCCGAGCTCGGCCTCGCTGGCAGTCTTCTCCTAGTTCGACTTGCGGATCGCCACGGCCGGGAAGATGGTCAGAACCTCCTGGATGTTCATTCGCTCCACCCCCTCGAGGCGATCCCTGGACTGTGGGACCTCAAAGCACATCATCGCGGCGACGACGTCGGAGACGGTCTCCTCGCCGCGAGCCATCCGCTCACTGCTGCGCGCCTCCGCCTCGAGAACTTCGTCCAGTGCCCTGTCCTGAATCGCCGCCACCTCGTCGAATCCCTGCCGGTCGAGCCTCATCGGGGTCCTGCTCAGATGATTGTTGGGCCAGGCATCGAACATCCCAGCCGCGAACGAGGCCGCTGCATCGGCAAGCACCAGCTGGACGATCCAGAGCGAGAAGCGCTGCCGGGCCGCCACGCTCAGCTTCTGCCACTCCTCGCTGCTGACCAGCGGGCGGACGATCGCCCGGTAGACGTGCTGGAAGGCGCTTCCCACCTCGCGTGTCTCGACCAGCTCGGCCATCCCCAGCCCGACCAGCTTCTTGACGTGGTGGCTTGCCGCCGATGTCGACAGACCCAGGGCGGGGCCGATCTCCTTGGCGCTCGCCGACCGTTCGGCGAGAACCGTGAGCGCCTTGATCGTGTTGCCACAGGAGACGAGCTCGGCCATCTGCTCGTCGAGCCGCTTCTCCCCGGTCCGTTCCTCTGCCTTCATGCCTGCTCCTCCTTTTGGGTACGGGCAGAGTCGACAGCATGTCGGTGCACAGGCCGTTTGTCACGCACGATCCGCGGAGCGGTAAGTCGCCACTTTCCCGCTGTGCGGGATTCGCTTCGTTTAGACGCGGCGGTTGCCTAGCGTCGCTGCCGGGGGCAGATGACAGAGGACAGGCGACTGAGGAGACGGCGGGTCCGGAACCGGAAGGAGCCGGCCTACACCGCACGTGCGCTCGTGCTCGCGGCTATCGTCCTCCAGGGGCTTGGCTCACACGGCGTCTCCGCGGACCTGGGCGTGACACTGACCGTAAACGACGCACGCATCGGCGTCATCCGCACCTGCAACCTCGACGAGGCGATTCGTGCTGCTCGCGGCGCGACGAGACCAAGGGCGGAACATTGACGGGAGACGATCTGGATCCGGCGCGGTCACCGGCGATGTGCAGCCGGCCCGCGACAAGCTGAGCGAACGAGCCCAGCTGACGGTCGCCGACATGCGCCGCCTGTCGCAGCTGGGCAGCTTCGACCTCGTCTGGTCGCTCAACGACTCGGTCCAACTGCCTGCTCGACTGCGACCAGCTCGAGCTGGCGCTCGGGAGGATGCGAGAGAACCTGGCTGACGAAGGCCTCCTCGTCTTCGACCTCAACACGCTCCTCACCTACCGCACCTTCTTCGCCGAGCGGGCACGTCGTCGATCGCGATGGCCGGCGCCTCATCTGGCACGGCGAGGCCATCCGCGAGCTGGCGCCAGGCTCGATCGCGACCGCCCGCTTCGAAGTCGAGGACGAGGCGGCGAGTACCCACGTCCACCGGCAGCGCCACTTCCCCGAGCGGGAGATTCCGCGACGCTCTCGAGGGCGCCGGACTGGAGACTCTCGACATCCTCGGCCAAGACGAGGAGGGCGGAATCCACCCGGGCCTAGATGAACTGACTCACGTCAAGGCGCTGTACGTGGCGCGCAGAGCGCACTGAGCACAGCTAGGCAGCGGACTTGCTCTTGTAGTACTCCGCGTTGATCTCGGCGTATTTGGCCCACTCGGCCGGAAGCTGATCCTCGGCAAAGCAGGCGTCGACCGGGCAGGCCTCGACGCAGGCGTCGCAGTCGATGCACTCGTCCGGATCTATGTAGAGCATCTCCACCGAGTCGTAGTCGGGCTCGTCCGGCGTCGGGTGGATGCAGTCGACGGGACAGACCTCGACGCACGAGTTGTCCTTAGTGCCGATGCACGGCTCGGCGATGACGTAGGTCATACGAGACTTTCTCCTGGTTCGTCTTTTCGGTGCGCAGCGAGGAGCCTGGCTCCCACCAACGGCGCGAGCGCACATTTTACGGATTGCGCGGCGGGAGAGCACCACCACTAGCATCGGCCCTCGATGCTGCTGCTCACCGGGGCAACTGGAAGCGTTGGATCGCGGCTGCTGCCGCTGCTGCTCGAGGGCGGCGAGGACGTGCGCTGCCTGGTGCGCGAGCCGCGCCGGCTGGGGCCGCGACGGGTCGACGTGCAGATCGTCCTCGGCGACCTCGGCGAGATGTCGGACCCCTATCTGGTGCGCCAGGCGCTGCGCGGCGTCGACACCGTGATCCACCTGGCGGCGACGATCCGCGACCAGCCGCCACACCGAATCGAGGAGCTGAACGGGCTGGCAAGCGTGCGCCTGCTGCGTGCGGCCGAGCGCAGTGGCGTCAAGCGCTTCGTCTTCTTCAGCGCTCTCAACGCCTCCCTCGCCCAACGCACCCGCTTCTTTCGCGCCAAGTGGCTGGCGGAGCAGGCGGTCACCTCCTCACCCCTGGAGACGACGGTCTTCGCTCCCTCGATCGTCTACGACCGCTCGGACCCGTGGGTGACGCTGCTGCGTCGCTTCTCCTTCCTGCCGGTGCTGCCGGTTTCCGGCGAGGGCCGGGCGCGCTTCGAGCCGATCTGGGCGCAGGACGCCGCTTGCTGCGTGGTCGCCGCACTGGATCGGAGTGACCGGGAGCGCTACGAGTTGGCCGGGCCGGAGGTCCTCAGCTACGACGAGATGTCCGACCTCGTCAGCCGGGTCGCGGGCCGACCCCGCCGGCTCGTCCACATGCCGCTGCCGCTGGTCCGCGCGGGGCTGATTGCGACCCGCTCCGTTATCGGCGAGGCCGTGTTCGCTACCTGGGAGGAGGCAGAGCTGATGGAGGTCCCGATGGTGAGCGAACGAGGTACGCACGACGCCGTGGAGCTCGGGGTCGAGCCCAGGAGGATGGTCGATGTCCTGGAGAAATCCTAGGCACGCGGCAGCTCTCGCGGTTGCCGTTGCGGCGATCGCATCGGCCGGGGGTGCGACCCCGGCTTCCGCGCTGACCCTGGTCCCGCCGAAGCCGGGCGTCCTCTTCGGGGTCAGCGACCGGGGGACGACGGAGGATTTCAACGAATTCACCGGACTCCTCGCCAAGCACCCCGCCCTGATGGAGACCTTCCATCCCTGGGGGAACAGCCTCAACCAGGCATTCGAACGCTGGCGCGAAACCTCGACGCGACCGATCCTGCACATCTCGACCCAGGACGACCAGAGCCTGGCGGAGCTGATCACCCCCGAGCAGATCGCGCTCGGGGCGGGCGACGACTACTTGCTCCAGCTCAACGACTTCTTCGCCAAACGCGGGTTGCTCGCCTACATCAGGCCGCTGGGCGAGCCCAATCGCTGCCTCAACGCCTGGTCTGCGGTCAACTGCGACGGCACCCAGCGCGGCGGCGAACACACGGCTGGGTGGTACAAGCAGGCCTTCCGCCGCATCGTCGCGATCGTGCGCGGCGGCCAGACGCTGGAAGGGATCAACACGACACTGGCCGAAATCGGCCTGCCGCCCGTCAACCGCACCAAAGGGCCGCCCCCCACGGCCCTGCCGGCGGCGCCGGTGAGCACCATCTGGAGCCCGCTGCCGGGGGGTTCGCCGCGGGTAAAGGGCAACTTTCCCGGCAACTACTGGCCGGGCGCCCGCTGGGTCGACTGGGCCGGCACCGACTTCTACTCGCAGTATCCGGTCTGGAAAGACCTCAACCGCTTCTACGCCGCCAAACAGTGGAAGCGCAAGCCCATCTCGATCACCGAGTGGGCCGTCTCCAGCGTTGACGAACCTCGCTTCGTCAAGCAGTTCGTCGCCTGGACGGTCAAGCATCCCCGAGCCCGCATGCTCGTCTACTACAACGGCTTCGGCACCAGTAGCGAAAACCCCTACGACCTAAGCCTCTACCCCCGCACCACCAATACCCTGCGCCTAAAGCTACGCCGCCCAACCTTCCTCCAGTACGCCGAATACAACGCCGGCGCCCTCCCCCCACTCCCCCCGGCGCCCCCAAAGTCCCCCTAACACCGGGGCCGACGGGCCGATTTCACGCCATATAGGCGTATCTCAGGCCCGTCGGCGGGGGTTTTGCTGGGCGAGTAGACCGTTGATCGTTTCGGCGAGCCTGCGGGGTTCACGTTCGACCTGCTCCCATGTGCAGCGCGATACACGCCAGCCGGCCAGTTGCAAGCGCTGCTCCCGTCGGCGGTCATGTTGGAATGCGGAGTGGGTGTCGTGAAAGCGACGACTGTCCGCTTCGACGATCAGGCCGGCGTCTCGCCATAGGAAGTCCGGCGTGAGGGAGCCGTTCCCCAAGTCGAGAGAGACGTTGACCTCGGGTCGCGGCAACCGTGCAGCCGTGCACATACGCAGAAACATTCGCTCCAGCTCGCTACGAGTCCGCTTGGTTTCGGGGTGAAGCTCATCGAGAAGGAGACGCAGCCGAGCAACACCTCGGCGACCCCGACTGCGCCGAATGAGTCTCCGCATCGCAGCGTGATCGAGAATCCGCAGCACCTCTGCCTCAGCAACGGCCTTCCTCAGTTCCCAGATGGGAGCTGTGCTGGCAAAATCAAGCAAAGCCCGCTCGACGCTGGTGCAGGGGATTCCGTGAACGCTGGCGCAATCCGAGGAGCGAAGCGATTCATGTCGATGAGCATTTATCCCGTCTGGGCTACGGCCACGCCGACCCGGAGCGGTGACGTCGATGGACTCACCTCGATCGGCACACAGTCCCCAGAGCTGCGCCGCCGACCGGTGCGAAAGCACAGCATCAGGGCCACAGGCGAGTACTGCCGCCATGAACCATCCGTTCCGCGACAACTGCGAGTGGCCGACCGCGTAAACGCCGTAGTGGATCCGATGCAGCCGCCCGGCGGCAACCCGCTTGTCCACAGCCCGCACTGTCAATCCCAACTCGTTGAGATGTGCAAGCGAAACAACACCGTGCTGTCGATCAGCAACAGCCGCAACAGAAAGATCCACCCGCCGACGGGCCTGAGATACGCCAATATGGCGTGAAATCGACCCGTCGGCGGAAGGGTGGCGGGGCGGCCTGGGGAACATGGCCGCCACGATTACGGGGAGCGACGCACGGGTGGTGCGCTGAATGTGCCGGATGTGTGACTTCTCTTGCTTGGAACGCGAGAGGCCCGGCGGTTGCCGGGCCTCTCGTCAAAGTCACTCGCCTGTTGGGGCGAGGATACGCCTGGGCAGGCGTCCTACATCATGCCGCCCATGTCTGGCATGCCGCCGGGCATTCCGCCGCCGGCGCCTTCCTTCTCGGGCGGCTCGGCGATGATCGCCTCGGTGACGAGGATGTTCTTCGCGATCGAGGCCGCGTTCTGCAGCGCCGAGCGCGTCACCATCGTCGGGTCGATCACGCCCGCGGCGATCAGGTCCCCGTACTCGCCGTTGGAGGCGTTGAGGCCTTCACCGGCCTTCAGGTCGCGGACCTTGTTGACCACGACCGAGCCCTCCAAGCCGGAGTTCTCGGCGATCTGGCGGACCGGCTCCTCGAGCGCGCGGTGGACGATGCGAGCACCGGTTGCCTCGTCCGGATCCCCGTGCTTGTCGGCATCGAGGTTGGCCTGGGCGTTGAGCAGAGCCACACCGCCACCCGGCACGACGCCCTCCTCGAGCGCGGCGCGGGTCGCCTGCAGCGCGTCCTCGACGCGGTGCTTCTTCTCCTTCATCTCGGTCTCGGTGGCAGCGCCGACCTTGACCACGGCGACACCGCCGGCCAGCTTGGCGAGACGCTCCTGGAGCTTCTCACGGTCGTAGTCGGAGTCGGTGTTGTCGATCTCGTTGCGGATCTGCTGGATGCGGCCCTGCACCTCCTGCTTCGAGCCGGCGCCCTCGACGATGGTCGTCTCGTCCTTGGTGACGACCACCCGACGCGCCCGGCCGAGGAGCTCGAGGCCGATGTTGTCCAGCTTGAGACCGATCTCCTCGGAGACCACCTGGCCGCCGGTGAGGATCGCCATGTCCTGCAGCATCGCCTTGCGGCGCTCGCCGAAGCCGGGGGCCTTGACGGCGACCGA
>JBJMKO010000048.1:0-1516 GCA_045805805.1 Solirubrobacterales bacterium
CCCGGCGCGTGCGACCGCGGACCGCCACGCCGCCGCGGCGCTCGCGCAGGAGCGCTACTACTCCTCTTACGGCGATCCCGCGGTCCGCGCCGCGCTCGCGCAAGAGCGCTACTACTCCTCCTACGGCGCCCCCGAGCCGCTGAGCATCCACGGCTCGCGGGCCCCGGCCGACGACACGCCATGGCTTCAGCTCGCGGCCGCCGTCGCCGCCGCACTCGGGCTGACCGCCCTTAGCGGGACCCAGCTCCGCCGGGTGCGCAGCCGCCGACGCGCCGCACGCGTCGTCGTCTAGCGCCACAACGCACAGGCGCCCGCCTCGGAGCGTCGAGGCGGGCGCCGGCAGGCGGCCGTAGCCCGGTCGTTGCGCCGCTCCGCTAGTCGCCGTCCGCGCTGGCTGCCTTCCAGAAGACGTAGTCGGCGGTATGGGGACCTCGCGGGTCGTGCCCGCGGTCGCGGCGTTGCAGTCGGCTGCCGCGGGGGTGAGGCCGCCGGTGGTGCGGATGCGCTGGATGTAGGTCGTCCTGCCGAGACGGCCGGGTGTGGTGGAGGTCGCGGAGAGGAGCAGCCAGTCGATCGCGGTCGGGTCGACCTTGACGCCGGCCTCGCGCTTGCCGACGACCTTGCTGTCCTTGTGCTGCCAGGTCGGGCCGGCGTAGTGGGTCGCGACGAGCTTGTCGTCGTCGTAGAGGTTCGCCCGCGGGGCGACGAAGGACCACGCGATCCCGTCGCACGCGTAGATCTGCACGCCGACCGCGTGGGCGTCGAGGAACGGCTTGTTGCCGGCGGGGACGGCGATGTCGCCGGGGACGTCGGGCGCGTCCGCCCAGGCGGGAGAAGCGAGCGCGCCGGCGGCGACGAGGACGAGGAGGAGGCGAGAGAGTTTCATGGCGCGCGATGGTGGGCCAGGCCCGGCGCGAGCGCAACGCGAGACTTTTCTCGCCTCCACCCGAGGTTTTGCGGCGACACGCCGCTATGTCTGGATCAGAAGGCGCTGTTCGTGAACTCGTCCGTCGGGTTGGGGTTCGGGAACACGGTGTCGGAGCCGGGGCTGGCCATCGTGAACAGCGTCCGGAAGGCGCTGCCCTGCGAGTCGAGGCCCTGGTAGTCGCCGACGAAGTAGCCGCGGGCGTACGGCGCTTGGTGCATGTCGAACGGGCCGCCGAGGTGGCTCTCGCTCCAGGTCGCGCCGCCGTCGTGCGAGTGCACGATCCAGTGATCGGTCGTGAGCGCTCCGTCGCCGGAGACGTCATTGCGGAAGTCGTAGTACGAGACCGCCACCACGCCGTCGGAGTTGACGTGGACCGCCGGCTCCCACGCCTGGTCGGTGAACGTGCCGCTCGGCGTCTGGTTGACCTTCGTCGGCGCCGACCACGTCTGCCCGCCGTCGTCGGAGTGCGAGAGCATGATCAGGTCGTCACCGAACGGGTTGTCCTGGTGATCCTGCCAGGTGACATAGATGCGCCCGCGATGCGGTCCGGCGCTCGTGTCGACCGCCAGATCGACGATCACCCCGTCG